>NZ_JBBMQI010000001.1:0-576693 GCF_038899935.1 Pacificibacter sp. AS14 | reverse complement strand
CTGGTACGGTACTTCATTTAAAACACTCCATCTCTTCCTAAAGATTAAAGTGTTGCGCCGACCAGTTGAGGCCACCGTGAAATGTGGACATTCGACACTGACGACGTCAAAGGTGCTGATCTATTGCTAGGACCTGCAGACGACAACTGGTTGTCAAATCTCGAGATTTGGCATCCGCGGCTGATCGCGGTTCTCGTGATGTGCGGTCTTGGTATCTTGGCTATCTGGAAATGGGGCTTGGGCATTTTGGTCGCCGGTGCCATCGCGTTGACGCCCGCTGTATTGGTCTCGTCGATGGACACAGGCAATTTGGCTGCGATGGATCGGCTATTTGCAGACCCGACAGAACTGTCCCAATCCGATCAAGAGATGGTGCGTGATGTGTTTGAAAACATTAAAACCCACGCGCCTCGCGCTCCTTTTGGTGCCTATACGCTGGAGTTTCGCAAGGCAGATAAAATCGGACCAAACGCCTTTGCTTTGCCGGGTGGGACGGTCGTGGTGACAGACGCCTTGGTTGAAAAATTTAGTGATCCTGACATTATCGCAGGCGTTCTCGGGCACGAACTGGCGCATGTGTCAGAGCGACACAGCCTGCGCCAGCTTTACAGGTCCATGTCTATTTATGTGCTCGTTGCACTGATGGCGGGGGATGTTGGTCCTATTCTTGAGGATGTTTTGCTTGAGGGCAGCGCTTTGGCGTCCTTGGCCTATTCGCGCGAGCACGAAGCTTCAGCCGATATCATTGGCGTCAAAACCTCCCATGCTGCGGGATATGATGCGGCCGCCTTGGCCGAGTTCTTTGAGACGCTGTCCGGTGAGCACGGCGATGGCGGTTCTGAGTGGCGCTCCACCCATCCGTCCAATTCCGACCGGATCACAACCATTAAAAAACTGGCGGCCGAGCAATAGCTTGGCCTTCACTGGTATCTCTTAAGTGGCGATGTAGCGGTCGCGACGGTGATTGATCGCAAGCACTACATTGGTGACAACAGCCCCCAGCAAAGAGTATCCCACCAAATCCAGCGGTAAAATAAAGGCCGCGACGGTAAATAAAACCGCATCAAAGGCCAATTGTACATATCCGGCCTTAAAGCCTGACGCGTCTTGGATATACAGCGCCATAATACCGACCCCGCCCAGAGAGCCACCATGGCGAATGATCGCCATTAGGCCAGAGGCGGTCATAAACCCGATCATTATGGCGCCAAAAACGGGGTTGAGTGTCTCGAATGAAATAAATCGCGGAAAAATCTCGGTAAACACTGAAATTAACGCAACGCAGATCAGCGTTTTAATCACGAACGTCAGCCCCATACGTTTGTACCCGAACCAATAGAATGGCAAGTTGAGTACAAAAAAGACGATGCCAAAAGGCGCCTCAATCAAATAGGATATCAATAGCGCCAATCCAGCTGTTTGTCCTGTGATTAACCCAAGCGTTTTGAGCATCATCAAAGCAAGGGCGCACATCGCGGTCCCATAGACAAAGGCCTGAGCGTCTTCGAACTTCGAGTGCTTGGTTGGGTTTGCATCGGATTTTGACATAAAGTGTATGGCTCGTTTTTAAGGCTTAGTTGGCGATGTAGATGTCGCGGCGATGATTAAATGCAATCACGCCGTTCAAGATCAAAGCACCAAACAATGAATATATCACCACATGCGCATCAAACAAAAAGAACGCAACTGCGAAAAGGATCGCATCAAAAGCAATTTGGACCAGTCCTGCGCGGATGCCAAAATGATCTTGAGCGATCAGCGCCAAAACGCCCAAGCCACCAAGCGAGGATTTGTGGCGAAAAACGCCAAGCAACCCAAAGCCCGTTAGTACGCCGAAAGCAATAGTTCCAAAAAACGGGTTTAGGGTCTGAAATGTCATCAGCGGCGGAATATAAGCCATCAATATTGATAGAGCTGTGACCGATAGGGCGGACTTTATGGTGAACTCTTTGCCCATTCGAACATAGGCCAAGATGTAGAATGGGATGTTTATCAACCAAAACACCCATGAAAACGACATATGCGTCATGTAGGAAATCACCAAAGCCAGTCCTGCCGTTTGACCCGTCAAGAACCCAAGCTGCGCGATAAAGCTTAACCCGATGGCGGTGGTGATCAAGCCAATGGTCAAGCCTTGAATGTCTTCAAGCAAGGTATGTTTGGGCGGGTTTTTAGGCAGGGGATGAGGTGCTGGCATAGTGTGACTATGGGACAGTAATGTTGACCTGTCTAGCGTCTCGTGAGGTAAGTTGATCCGTTTTAGATCAACCGCACTCGGATTTGGCGTGGGCTATTCGACCCAGACACGCTGTGCTTGGAAAAGCACCAAGGTTTGCGCCATTTGGGGGGACGTCCCTTCGGGGGCTGTCTGCGGATGCGCTTTTGCGTTCCGATCTTCCATTTTCGACAGTTGTTCATTCAAAAACTCTGTCGAATTGCCGGACCGCGTGGACATGTCAATCTGTTCTTTGATCGACGCAATCACATCTGTCGAGGCTGTCGGGTCGTAATTGGGCTCAAATTCATAGCCCGCACTGCTCAGCGATTCCATCATATGGGACCGCCATTTTTCGCCACGCGTTTCTAATCCAAGAATAAAGCCCACATCATCGAAATCTGATGCGCGCAATTTTTCGGACATTGTATCGATGTCGCGTGGTGAAATATCGTTTAAATCGTATTTGGCAAAAACGGCATCTGCCGATGGGCGTTTTTTAGGTGCATCATCAGACTGGGCAGCCTTAGGGGATGCGCGTTCTGTTTCGCCATTGATGACGTCGCTGCGATTTGCAACAAGATATGATGCGGTTTGTGCTGCCTGAGAATAGGCATTGGAGATTTGCATAGCGGGAAACCTTCTGTTTTCCGTGGTGGTGAACAGAAGATAGGTATTGGAGCCTTAAATCCAAGCTAACAGATAAAATTGAACCTAAATATTGTAGTCAAAGTAAGGCAGATCTCGCAGACATTTTTCCGAAAATTTGAACGATATCCGCCCCTCACGATCAAGTGCTAGCCAAACAGCAGTGACAGCCCGACAAGCGCCGACAGGGCCCCAAGGGCGTGAGAGGTAAGCCTATGCGCTTGGTGCATGTAACCCATGCCAATAGCCATGATGAAAGTGGGCGTAGCTGTCTCTTTCTAAGATAAACAAAGCGCCCCGAAGTGGGGCACGCTTAAACTGATTTAATCCTGTGACTATGAGTGAGAGCAAGCCGGTGTTCGGCATATAAAAAGGCCTCAGAACGACCTGAGACCCTTTTTGTAGTTTTATTTAGAGGCTTAAACGTCGAGAGCTGCGTTTAGGTTTTCCTCGATTTTTTCTAAGAATCCCATCGTTGTGAGCCATTTTTGATCAGGGCCAACCAGCAATGCGAGGTCTTTTGTCATAAAGCCGCTTTCGACCGTATCGACGATCACACGTTCAAGAGTCTCAGCGAAGTTGAGCAATTCTGCGTTGTCGTCAAGCTTGGCGCGGTGCTTCAAACCACCTGTCCATGCATAAATAGACGCAATGGAATTGGTGGATGTCGCTTCGCCCTTTTGGTGCTGGCGGTAGTGACGCGTCACGGTGCCATGTGCGGCCTCTGCTTCGACGATTTTGCCATCAGGGGTCATCAGCTGAGAGGTCATCAGGCCCAGTGAGCCAAAGCCTTGGGCGACGGTGTCAGACTGTACATCGCCGTCGTAGTTCTTACAGGCCCATACAAATTTGCCGTTCCATTTCATACAGCAGGCGACCATGTCGTCGATCAAGCGGTGTTCGTACCAAATGCCTGCTTCTTTGAATTTCTCTTCAAATTCGGCTTCATAGATTTCTTGGAATAGATCCTTGAAGCGCCCGTCATAGGCTTTGAGGATGGTGTTTTTGGTGGACAAGTAAACAGGCCAGCCAAGGTTCAAGCCATAGTTCAGCGACGCGCGCGCAAAGTCGCGGATCGAACTGTCGAGGTTGTACATGGCTTGGTAAACGCCAGCGGAGGGCGCGTCATAGACCTCGCGTTCGATGATCGTGCCGTCTTCGCCTTCGAATTTCATCGTCAGTTTGCCAGCGCCCGGAAACTGAAAATCGGTGGCTTTGTATTGGTCACCGAAAGCGTGGCGACCGATCACGATGGGATCAGACCAGCCCGGCACAAGACGGGGCACGTTTTGACAGATGATTGGTTGGCGAAAGACAACGCCGCCCAAGATGTTGCGGATGGTGCCGTTGGGCGATTTCCACATCTTCTTAAGACCGAATTCTTTAACGCGATCCTCATCAGGCGTGATCGTCGCGCATTTCACCGCGACACCGACCTCTTTGGTTTTCATCGCGGCATCGATGGTGATTTGATCGTCAGTGCGATCGCGTTCTTCCATGCCAAGATCGTAGTACAGAAGCTCTAGATCAAGATAGGGCAGGATCAGCTTGTCTTTAATGAACTGCCAGATGATCCGTGTCATCTCGTCGCCGTCCATCTCTACGATTGGGTTGTCTACCTTGATCTTTTTCATCGACAGGCTCCTGAAATGTCTGAGGTCACTTGAGATATTCGTAGAACGTTCTCTATCAGAAGTGAAGGGTGTATACCTTTGTATACCAAAATTAATGATTGTTTGCCACTCTCTTGTGCAACTTATACATGTCGGTGCTATTATAGGATTGTGAAGAAATGGTTTTGACGTCTTTGGTCGGCAAAGACAGGTATTTTGTGGTTTGAGACTGCTGTTGCATAGAAATAGAGGCGGTTTATTGGGGTAAAATAATACCTATTTCGTAAGTAATTGTTTTGCAATGTTTAATTCAATTCGCGGACCCTTGACTGCATCCGCTAAACCTATAGAACACCCCAATCTGAATTCTCGACCTTTTAAGGGTAGTCCTATGAAAACTTTCTCCGCTACGCCTGCGGACATAGACAAAAAATGGATCATCATCGACGCTGAAGGCGTTGTTCTTGGCCGTCTTGCGTCTATCGTCGCTATGCGTCTTCGTGGCAAACACAAGCCATCTTTCACACCGTCCATGGACATGGGTGATAACGTTATTATCGTGAACGCTGACAAGATCCAGCTCACAGGTAAAAAACGCACCGACAAATTGTTCTACTGGCACACGGGTCACCCAGGTGGCATCAAACAGCGTTCTATGGAACAAATCCTCGAGGGCAAACACCCTGAGCGCGTTGTGACCAAAGCTGTTCAGCGTATGCTTCCAGGTGGTAAACTGTCCCGTCAGCAAATGACGAACCTGCGTGTATACGCTGGTACAGAGCACCCACACGAAGCTCAGAACCCAACCGTTCTGGACGTTAAGTCAATGAACTCTAAAAACACTCGGAGCGCATAATCATGACTGATGAAATCAAATCATTGGAAGAGCTTAACGGCGTTGCTGGTGAGACAGTTGTTGAAGTGAAAGCCCTTCCAGAGCCCGTTCGTGACGCGCTTGGTCGTGCTTACGCCACAGGCAAACGTAAAGATGCGGTTGCACGCGTTTGGATCAAAGCGGGTTCCGGCAAAGTTGTCGTGAACGGCAAAGACCAAGACAAATACTTTGCACGCCCAGTGCTGCAAATGATCTTGCGTCAGCCATTCACCGTTGCTGGTGTTGAAGGCGAATTCGACGTCTTCGCAACAGTCAAAGGCGGCGGTTTGTCTGGTCAAGCTGGTGCGGTTAAGCACGGTATTTCCAAAGCTCTCCAACTCTACACTCCTGAGTTGCGCGGCGCCTTGAAAGCAGCTGGCTTCCTCACACGTGACTCTCGTGTTGTTGAGCGTAAGAAATTCGGTCGTGCAAAAGCGCGTAAGAGCTTCCAGTTCTCCAAGCGTTAATCGCTTTTGGTCTTGGGCGTTATGCCCTTGGTCATCCCAAGTTTCAAAAGGTCGCCTTCGGGCGGCCTTTTTCTTTTGGTTTGATAGGGTTACAAATAAAAGCGCGCTCTTGGCTTCGCCAATGATGCGTTGCATACTTATGCTTAAGACAACCGGAGCATCTTTAAAGTGACATCCCCCTATTCAAATCTGGCCGATGACGCCTATTGGCGAACGGGTGTTGTTGACACTGACAAAACGCTTTGGCTGGATTTGTGCAAACCCAAATTTCCAATCACCGCAGAGATGGCCATCGCCACGGCGGGCAGTTGTTTCGCGCAATACATCGGCCGCACGCTTAAAGGGCAGGGCATGACTGTGCTCGATGCCGAACCTGCGCCTGCGGGTCTGAGCGAAGATGATGCAAAACGCCTCAGCTATGGCATTTATTCCGCGCGCTACGGCAATATCTACACGCCGCGCCAGCTGCGTGAATTGCTAAATGATGCGGCGCATGACTGCGTGCACGCAGACTTGTTTTGGCAAAAGGAAAGCCGCTTTTTCGATGCGCTGCGTCCTGGCGTTGAACCTGACGGTTTTGACAGCCTGAGCGCTGCAATGGACCAACGTCGTACGCATTTGGCCTGTGTGCGCCAACTGCTGATCGACACTGATATCTTCGTATTTACCCTCGGGTTGACCGAGGCGTGGATGGATGACCAAGCGGGGCGTGTCATGGCGTTGGCCCCCGGTGTGATCGCGGGTGATTACGATCCTGCGCGCTACCGCTTTCGCAACTTCACATTTGATGAATTGGTGGAAGATTTGGACGCCATCTATAGCGCCCTCAAAACGATCAATCCCGATATTAAACTGCTTTTGACGGTCTCGCCCGTGCCGTTGACCGCTACGGCATCAAACGATCATGTTTTGGCAGCCACGACATATTCAAAATCAGCTTTACGGGCAGCAGCCGGGGAAATATCAAACACATACAGTGCGATAGACTATTTTCCATCCTATGAGCTGGTCACCACCTGGGCGCAAGATATTCCTGCCTTTGAAGCCAATCTACGCAGTGTGACGCCAAAAATGGTCGCCCGCGTTATGTCTGTGTTTTCACGTGCACATAACATCACATAAGACTAAGGCAAATGCTTTACGGCATGAAACAGTCGCTCACTCGTCTGCCGGAATAAGCCCAAGCCCACGCAGATAAATTCCAATGCCTGTTTCTAGCAAGTCTTCGGGTGGGAAAGGGCTTTTGGTTCCAGGCGAATTGCGGGCAAAAAGTTCTACTACACCGTGACTCATCGCCCAAATATGCGCAGAAAACATCTGCGGTGGGGGACGCCTGTCTGCAGGAATGTGCTCGGATAATTTGGCCGCCGATTTTTCTAAAACACCAAGGGCGCGCGACGACACTTGGTACAGTTCTGGGGTGCGTTGGATCGAAATACCACTTTCGAACATTGCCACATAATGACCTGGGTACTTTCGGGCAAAGGCCAAATAGGCGCGCCCCGTCGCTTCAAAAGCGGCCCGATCCGAAGGTTGACCCTTTTCATAAGCGTATTCAAGCAGGTCGGCAAAAATTTCATAGCCTTGACGCGCAATTTCAGCGATCAAATCTTCGCGTCCTTCGAAGTGGCGATAGACTGCGGCTGGCGTTACGCCGGCAGTTTTGGCGGCTTCAGACAGGGTGAATCCGGTCGGCCCCTTGGCTTCGATCAAGGTCAGCGCTGCATCTACAAGCGCTTGTCGCAGATTGCCATGGTGATAACCGCGTTTTCCCATTAGGTCTCAGGCCCCGTGTCCAACATCTCGGGCCCACCGGTGATTTTATCGTCGGGTGCATGGGCGACGTCCAAGTTTTTGTCACGATAGTCAATCTGGCTCAGCACAGCGCGAATGGCGTTCAGTCGTGCGCGATATTTATCATCAGAACGCACAACGGTCCATGGTGCGGCTTTGCTATGCGTGCGTGCAAGCGTTTCGGTGATTGCATCTGTATAAGCGTTCCATTTGGACAGGCCCTTGACGTCAATGCTAGACAGTTTCCATTGTTTCAATTCGTCTTTTTCTCGATCCAAAAAACGACGCAATTGTTCGGCACGGCCAACGTTCAACCAAATTTTGAACAGCAATATCCCGTCATCGACAAGCATCTGTTCAAAAGACGGTAGTTGATTGAAAAAGTGTATACGTTCCGCGTCACTACAAAAGCCAAACACCTTTTCCACAACACCGCGATTGTACCAAGATCGGTCAAACAAAACCACTTCACCTTTTGTTGGCAGGTGTTTGATATAGCGTTGAAAATACCATTCTCCTTGTTCGCGGTCCGAAGGTTTTGACAAGGCGACAACCTGTGCCGAGCGCGGGTTCAGGTTCTCGCGAAATCGCTTTATCGTGCCGCCTTTGCCCGCCGCGTCGCGGCCTTCAAAAACCACAACGACGCGTTTACCGGTGGTGGTCACATCGTTTAGGAATTTCACCAACTCACGTTGAAGCGCTTTGATTTCAGATTCGTAGTCGGATTTTTTCATCCATTTTTCATACGGATAGCTTGGGGATAAAATATCTTTTTTGCCGCCCCTTTCCACAGCTTCGCGAATATCAGCGGGGGCTTCTGTGTCGTAGAAATTTGAGATGCCGCCATCAAAAGGTAACTCGATCATAGATTGCCTCGCTCGTGTGGTTCTGGGCCGTGTTTTGCTTAATATGGGGCGTTTGCTGAGGCAGTGCAATGAGCCACGGTCAAAAGCGCCCCTGTTAATCCAGTGCTGCGCGCGATGCCGCGCGATAGACTGCGTGCTCCACATCTTCTAAAGCCCAATGATGTGGCATATGGCCAATACCCCCAATTTCCATCAGGCGGTTCACTTGCATTTGGTTGTCTAATGGAATGGCGTGGATCAGATGCGGTACAATGGGGTCAGCTGTGCCGTGAACACTTTCAACGGGCATACCTATTGTTGGGTAGTGTCGTTCCATGTCGGCCAATTGCGCTTTGAGCGCGATCCGTTGACGCGCGTTGAGCAAAAAGGTGCTCGGACGCAGCGCCATCACCGGTTGGAAGGCCTCCATATACCCAAAAGGGGCGGATTGCGGCGCAAAGACATCTTCAACTTGGGTATAAATGTACGATTTTGGCGTATAAGCTGCGATCAACCACGCGGCAATCGGGCCAATAACTGGTGTGGTCAAAAGACGATAGGATAATGCGGGAGCGCCTTGCCATTGTTGTGAAGGCGAAGACAAAAGCACCAATGCAGCCAGAGATTCAGGCGCATCGAGCGCCATCGAAAGTGCAACGGCCCCACCATAGGAGTGGCCGAGCACAATCGGTTTGCGACTGTCTAAGGCAAATACGGCTTCACGAATGGCGCGCGCTTGCGATTGCAAGTCTTCGCCGTATTCAAGCATGGGAGAATAGCCAAAACCCGGGCGATCAACGACATATATGCGAAATTCATCTTCAAGCTCTGGCAGCAAGGAGTGGGTCAGATCATAGGTCGACCCAGACATGCCATGGATCATAATCAACGGTTGTGCGCGCTCAGGACCATAGGTTTCCACATGCACAGTTGCACCGCCAATACCGGTGACCAATTGTCCGCGCATGGGTGCAAGATCTTCGGCACGCCGCAATTTTTCGCGCGCAAGACCAAAGGTCACGGCCGCGATCAAAGCCAGAATGATGACCGTGCTAAGCACCAATTTTGTCCATATCATAATAGGTCGATTGATAGATTTCATTGACCCAATTGCCATATAGAAGATGCGCGTGAGACCGCCATTTGTTCACGGGACGCCTGCTTGGGTCATCGTCTTGATAGTAGTTTTGCGGCAAAAGTATCGGTTTGCCCGATTGTTTGTCGCGCATCAGCTCTTCGTGAAGCGTGCCAGTATCATATTCGAAATGGTTGAAAATATAGAGCGCGCGGTGATCGGTATCTTGCACAAGACAAGGGCCAGTTTCATCTGAGCCCAGCAGAGGAACCAACCCTGGTGCAGCTTCAATTTCAGACATACGCATTTCGGTCCAGCGGCTGACAGGAATGTTGCATTCGTCTGAAAATCCACGCAAATAAGGCGAGGAAGGTGCGAGATTGTTTTGCTTGAATATGCCAAAAGCCTTGTTCTTAAGGATGTGTTTTTTGACACTATGGAAATAGTTGATCATCGCCATGCCACCCCAGCACACGCCAAATGTGGAATGCACATGGGTCTGGGTCCAGTCGAACACTTCTTTGAGTTCACCCCAATAAGTCACGTCGTCAAAAGGCAGATGTTCTATCGGGGCGCCCGTGATGATCAAGCCGTCAAACTTTTCGCCAGAGGCTTTGACCTCATCAAAAGGGCGATAAAACTGCGCCATATGTTCCGCAGCCGTGTTTTTGGTTTGATGTTCACTCATGCGGATCAGCTGAAAATCAATTTGCAGCGGCGTGGCACCTATCAAACGGGCAAACTGGTTTTCGGTTTGAATTTTTTTCGGCATTAGATTGAGCAAAGCAATGCGTAAGGGGCGAATTTCTTGTGTTTGAGCGCGCCCAAGCCCCATCACCATAACACCCTCAGCTGACAGGACATCAAAGGCGGGCAGTGTTTCTGGCAGGGTGATGGGCATTGGATTGGCTTTCTGTACAGTTGAGGCGCAAGTGGTGAGCCTGTGTATTTAGGTGTTCAAAGCTTTTTCATCAAGCGCGGCGCCGATGATGGCGGCGAAATCGTCAGCGGATTTCGCGGCGCCCATAACGCCTGCATCAACGGTCACACCCCATTGGGCCATTTTGGCATAGCGTGGTTGACGCGATACCATCGAACGTTTGTATGAATATCGAATGAAATCGTATGGGTTTACGCGGTCTTCTTCGATACCGTTCTCTTTGATGAAATCTTCCCAGCAGTCTGTCAAAAACTCTGGACGGTAAGCCATTGGTTTGGGTGAGGTGTCGAACCGGCGGATCAATTCGTCTGTGTGCGCATCTGAGCCTTTGATCCACACCAGTAAAGCCTGCTCAGACAGAGATTTAAGGATCGGGTCATCTGGGTTCTCAGGATCCGCCCATTCCACGATAGACCCGCCCGTATCGCAAACAAAATTTGGGTAGTTATACAGGTTTTGTGATTTTTCCAAAAACGCAGCGGTGTCCATCAAAGCTGCCATTTCAGCAATACGGAACTGTTCTTGGCGACGGCGATACTCGGAAATCGGCAAACCGCCCAAGGTCTCGTTCCCCGGTTGGCCCAGATAGCCCGAAACAGGTGACAGATTGTCAAAGCTCAGGTTGGCTTTGATGCGAACGCTGTCGGATAACAGCAATTCACGCAAATAGGGTTCGTGCATCGCCAGACGTTTGAGATTGTCGTCAATCGCCTCGTTCAAATAGCGCGTGCCGATCCGGTAATCGATGGAATAGTGATACCACTGACCTGTGGCGCGCAGCATGCTCGACATATGGGTTTTCCCCAAGCCCGACATGGCGAAAAATACCACACGTTTGTGCGGGCTTGCAAACCAAGCCTCACTGTTTTCATAGATCATCGGCTGTCCTCTTCGCAAAACGCTTTAAGTTTTGTCTTGAGTGCCACGCACAGCGCATAGGATCAAGAGGGCGGCTATTCGAGCTGCATTTAAGCCAGATTTTTAAGCCCTAATCGTCGTATAAGACGCCCATCAATGATCAAGAGACCCAAAGCGATCAATGCAAAGCCGATGTAGGCCTCAAAATGCAAGGTTTCTTCCAACACAACCGCGCCCAAAATCACCGATACAGGGGCCGCGAGCAAAGTGACCAGCGTGGCGTTTCCTGATCCTGCCGATTTGATTACATAAAACAAAATCAAATAGGCCAGCCCAGTGGAAATAAGCGACACATAGGCCCAAGCGCCTAACGTGATGCTGTTGAAACTGGCAAACTCAGGCACCCCGTGCATATAAAGCGCCACAGGCACCATCCACACCGCGCCGCCGCCGATCATGCCTGCGGCTGAGACCTCAAGGGGGATGCCCGTTAGGTGGACACGCACAGAGCTGGCGCCAATGGCGTAGCAAATGCCCGCGCCAAGCAATGCGAGTTGTCCCGCTGACGTCAGATCAAAACTGAGGATCGCATTCAGCCCAATCACAGTGGCAACGCCGAAAAAGCCGAACAAAACGCCAATGGCTTTGCGCGGGCCCAGACGTTCATCAGCAAAGACCAGTGTCGCCACAATCGGCCCAAACAGCGCCGTCGAGGCGTTCAAGATGCCAGCAAGTCCCGAGGTGATATATTGCTGCCCCCAGGTGATTAGACCAAAAGGCATCGCCACGTTTATGAAGCCAATGAGCAAAAAGGCGATCCAAATGCGCGGAGCACGGGGGATGTCATAACCGCGGATCAATACATAAGCCCAAAGCGCTACAGCTCCGCCAGAAATGCGCAGCGCGACCAATGTTTCAAAAGGCATTTGGCGCAGCATCAATTCTATCGACAAAAAGGATCCGCCCCAAAACAGCCCCATAAGGCCAAGTCCGATCCAAGCGGTCAGAGAAATTACTTTTTGCGGTGCCATGGGTGCGTCCTTTGCGTGATGAGCGACAGTGACGCGGCTCTGTCGTGTTGGCAAACCGGAAATTGTGCAAACCTTCATCACAAAAAACGATGAATATGTCTTTCAGATACAAAAAAGGCCCCGCATCAGCAGGGCCTTATGGAACTGTTTTCAGATGGATTTAGAACGTATGAGAAAGCTTAAAGCCAAATCCAAAGGCCGAGTTGTCCGAGAAATCTGTGGTGTTGCCTGCGATACTCGTCGTTGTATCGCCGATCCAAACATAAGAGGCGCCGCCAGATAGGGCTGTTTGCGTGTTGATCTGATATTTGAGGCCAGCTGTGACAGACGTATACCCATCTGTCGGTGACAAGTTTCCAGAAACACCACCGTAGGTTTTCTCATAGCCAACGGACACAGACCCAGACAATTTTTCGTTGAACCGGCGCCCTATGCCAAGGCTATAGGATATAGTATCATCTGAGTGATCCACCAAGTTTTCGCCTGGATCAACATAGGTTGTGTACAGAACGGGGGTGATTGTGGTGCTTGTCCATTCAGCCCAGCGCGCGGTAAACATCAAAAGGGTGTCTGCGGCGATCCCAGTTTGAAAATCAAAGTTCACCGACTGAGGCAATGTGACGTCCAGTTCCGAGGCCACAGTTCCAACACCAGAAAGGGTTTCAGTGGCCGTGAACTTGATGTCTGTGCCCGAACTATAGGTCAGCGATGCGCGTAACGCGATATCTGGAATTTCGTAAGCCGCCCCAATGAGATATCCCCAATCAGATTCTGTGGTGGTCGACATGGCGTAACCCGCAAACGGCAATTCGACTTCGCCGTGTGTGGTCAGATGTTTGATCCCGCCATGAACAGAAAAGCGATCACTCAGTTTATAGCGCAGCAAGGCCGTGACGCCCGTCGTCGTGACCTTTGCGTTTGACCCAGCCAAGGCGTAACCGGTGCCCGTTGGGTAATCTACATCGGCACCGAAGGGTTGTTCGATGATTAGTGCCATAGATAAGGTTTCAGATAGATCGCGTTTATATGCGCCGGCAATACGGTTGTATGAAGGTGCCATGGATCCTGAGCCGACGCCAAGTGTCCCTGACACGCTTGGTGTGACGGATCCATAGCTCAGTTCGACATAAGTCCCATTTTCGAAAATAGGTGCAATAGATTGGCCTGTGCGATCCATGCCGCCTGCGTTTGCGCCTGTCGCGGCCGTAACAAGGCCCAAAATAAAAAATGTCGTATGCTTCATAACTTTCCCCCAGCGAGTCAAGTGCTCGATTCTATTATATCTTATAGAGCTAAGGGTAACCGTCGGCAGAATTTCGCACAATTCTAACGCCGCGTCATAATGTAGCAATTATGCAGTTAGTGTGAATTTCCCGCCTTTTTTTTGCGAGACTCCGTTAATATATTCATATAATTGGCCCCAAAGATAATGGCCGCGCCAACAAAGACATAGACGTCAAGCTCTTCACCATAAAACATCATGCCGATCACTGCAATCAACGGTAACCGTAGAAAGTCGATCGGGGTGACGATTGAGGCAGGTGCCAAAGACAGTGCTTGGGTCAAGCACATGTGCGCGCCAAGTCCCGACAAGGATATCACGATAATCCAAGGCCAGTTCTGCGCGGAGGGCCAAGCCACATCGCCATCAAAGCCTGCGCATATCAACCCCATGCCCATTTGCATCAAGGACAGCCAAAACATAATAGATATCAGTGTGACATTGGCTGTTTGAGTGAGCTTTTTCGTGAACAGCGCAGAGCCCGCAAATCCCAAAGCGCAGGCCATGGCGCTGAGCAATCCTATTGATAATCCGCCAGCCCCAAAGGGGCGCGCGACAATCAAAATCCCTATAAATCCGATGCCAAACGACAGCGCCCGTAGGCCGTTGACGCATTCGCCCAAAAATAAAACGGCACCAATGGCGACGAGTATCGGATAGGCAAATTCCAAGGCGAACAGTTGCGCCAAGGGGATAAGCGTCAAAGCAAAAAGCCACAGGTTTTGTCCGGCGAAGTGACTAAGGTTGCGCGCAAAATGCAAATGCAACGCGCTGGCTTTGATGTGATCTCTGCGCCCTGTAAGTATAGCGATGCCAGTAACCGTTATCACGCCAACCAATGAGCGGTAGGTCATGATTTCAAAGGTATCGAGCCCAAGCGCAAGTTGACGACCCGCCACGGCAAGTAAAGAGAACCCAAACACAGCTCCCATCATCCATGCTGCGGCTTTGAGCGGGTTCGCTTGCCCTATCATGCTGCGTTTTTGGTGAAGTCGCGAGGCATATGTCGTGTGACGCGGCCCCAATCAGACGAATGTACACGGTCTTGATGGGCTTCAAAATCACGTTCCGAGCGGAAGACTTCACTGACATGGAAACTGCGTGGATCAAGCTCATCTTGCCACAGCTCAAACTGCAAACATCCGGGCTCGGCTTGTGACAAGCGCACGTGTTTGTCCATGAGCGCCAAAACGGTCTCAACTTCATCTGCGTCGCAGCGCATAGTGCCCGTTAGCAATACTTTTCCCATAACATCCTAGCTAAAGACGGGCTGTGGGTCCCGCAATCTCTATATATGCGTAAAAGCTCATACCGCTTGTGAAAAATTTAAGCAGGGGAGTAAAAAAAGACGCCCCAAAAGGGACGTCTTTCTTAAATCAAACCAAATCACTCAAGCTCAATCGTGCCTGGTGGTTTTGACGTCAAATCGTAAAACACGCGGTTCACGCCTTTGACTTCATTGATGATACGGGTCATCGTTTCGCCCATGAATTCATGGGTGAACGGGTAGGTGTCAGCGGTCATGCCATCAACGGATGTCACCGCACGAATGGCCACTGCAAAATCGTAAGTGCGACCATCGCCCATCACACCTACAGTTTTCATCGGCAAAATCGCGGCAAACGCCTGCCAAATTTCGTCATACAAACCGTGTTTGCGGATTTGATCGATGTAGACCGCGTCGGCTTGCTGCAAAATCGCCAGTTTTTCGCGGGTGATTTCACCAGGGCAGCGGATCGCAAGGCCTGGACCAGGGAAAGGGTGACGCCCGATGAAGGACGCAGGCAAGCCAAGCTCAAGACCCAGTGCGCGCACTTCGTCTTTGAACAATTCACGCAGAGGCTCAACCAGTTTGAGGCCCATTTTTTCGGGCAGGCCGCCGACATTGTGGTGCGATTTGATGGTCACAGATGGGCCACCAGAGAAAGACACAGATTCGATCACATCAGGGTAAAGCGTGCCTTGGGCCAAGAACTCAGCGCCCTCGATGCCATTGGCGTATTTTTGGAACACGTCAATGAACAGCTTACCGATGATTTTGCGCTTGGTTTCAGGGTCAGAAACCCCGTCCAGTTCGCCAAGGAACAGATCAGATTCGTCCGCATGGATCAGTTTGATATTGTAATTGTCGCGGAACATTTTCACGACTTCTGTCGCCTCATTGAGGCGCAACAGGCCGTGGTCAACAAACACACATGTGAGCTGCTCGCCAATGGCTTCGTGCAGCAAAATCGCTGTGACAGAGCTGTCTACGCCGCCAGAAAGACCACAGATGACTTGCTTGTCGCCAACTTGTTCACGAATGGCCGCGATGGCTTGGTCTTTATAACCCGCCATGGTCCAATCGCCGGTAAAACCCGCGAGTTTGACGAAGTTTTCATAGAGTTTTGCGCCATTGGGCGTGTGGTGCACCTCAGGGTGGAACTGCACCGCATAAAAATGACGGCTGGAGTCTGCAATGATCGCACAGGGCGCGTTTGGCGAGGTGCCATAGACCTCAAAACCGGGCGCGATTTGCGACACGTGATCACCGTGAGACATCCAAACTTGTTCTTTGTCGTTGCCAAACCAGCCGTCCAAAAGGTCAAGCTTGTGGTCATTCGGCGTCACAAAAGCACGGCCAAATTCAGCTGTGCCATGGCCGCTTTCGACCTTGCCACCGAGCTGTTCCATCATGGTTTGTTGGCCATAACAGATGCCCAAAATCGGAACACCCATATCGAACACGCTTTGCGGCGCGCGGGGGCTGCCTTCACGTGTCACGCTGTCTGGGCCACCGGACAGGATCACGGCTTTTGGCGCGAAATCGGCCAAAAATGCGTCTGTGACGTTCTGATAAGGGTGGATTTCGCAATAGACATTGAGTTCACGCAAACGACGCGCAATCAGCTGCGTCACTTGGGAGCCAAAGTCGATGATGAGGAGGCGGTCATGGGATATGCTGGTCATAGGTCAGCGTTTAGGCCCAGTTGCGCTTTGAGGCAAGATGGTTTGAACACCCAAGCGCCAGTTTCGGGGCTCGCAGCTTAGAAAAATCCCCCAAACGTCGCGTTTGAGGGACCTAAACGATGTTTGCTCTGAATTTTCGGGCGTGTGTTAAACCGCTTGAGGTCCGCGCGGCAACAAGCGTGCCTCTGCCATCAAGGCAATCAAGACTTCGATATGGCGTGCAACGCTATAAGCTGCGTCGCCTTTTTTGCGAGTCTCTTCAAAGTGGGCTTCTTTTTCAATCAAACCGTCAATGATGCGGGCAGGGGAAAGGCCTTGGGACGTGGCCATGACGCGCTTAAGGTCACGTGTGCGGTTGTAGTCAGTCAAGCCAAACCGGGCTGCGCGGATCAACAAGCTGGGGCGGCGTAGGGATGCGAGAACTGTGTTGATATCTGTCATGGGTCTCTCCGTAATGTGTTGGGCTGTGCCGTTGGGCGCAACGTTGAATGCGGCGTTCATGTTGAATTTCGGCCGTGTGAAGAGAGATAAGCACAACCTAGACGTGTGTTGCGTATTGTTTCCAATTTGCGAACGGTCTGTTCCTGCTGCGTTTATGAAATGTGGCGAAAGTAAGTCCAAGACATGGCAATTAACCTTTAGGTAACCAATACAACTCAAGGTTGTTGCTAGATTCGATACAATCTTATCTAAAAAATTAGATTGTCTCCAAATCAGAAACCTTAAGTCGAACTCTGTTCGATCTGAGGCAGATACATCAGTGGCCTGCGGGGGGAGAAAACGTTGAACTACGGTAAAAGCATAGCCAAAACGGATGGAAGGTTGCCCAATTGGGTTCCACAAGAGGCCAAACGGTATCTGGATCATACCGAGCACGGTCAAACAATTCGCGCTTTGGCTCGTACCGGTGGCTGTGCGCCCTCTACGATCATGCGCCAAGTTCGCAAAATCGAGATGAAGCGAGATGATCCGTTGATTGATGAAGCTCTGAGTTCGCTCAGCCACTACAAAACGATGCCTATGTCTGTCAACGACCCCGTGCGCCCCCCCACAAGATCGAAGGACACAACTTCCATGAGCAAATTTACCGACTTTTCGGACACTGACGCGGCAACGCCTCCTGATGATGCCACCATTGAACGCGAAGCTCGGCGGATTTTGCGCCGTTTGAGCGAACCTGGCGCTTGTTTGGCTGTGGCCAAGGATATGGAAAAGGCCGTCGTGGTGCGCGATTTGCCCGATGGGCGCACCACACGCACGGCTGTGTTGGACCGCCCGATTGCGCAAGCCATGGCGCTTAAAGACTGGATAACAGCGCAGGCTAAGGGGAAAATCACCCGCTACACCATTACATCGGCTGGACGTGCAGCGCTGAAACGTCTTGTCGCAGCGGATGAAAGTGCGCGCGCAGGTTTCGCAGAAGCGCAAGCCATTTTTGGCGACTCACAAAGCGTTTGGGCCGTCAAGGATATGGCTGGCGCAGAGGCAGATAAGCCAAAACGCATGCGTTACAACGCGGCGGAAAGTCCTGTGATGACTCTGTCGCGGCGTCGCGACAAAGATGGTGAGATGTTTATAAGTCCCGAGCTTGTAGCCGCGGCAGAACGTCTGCGCGAAGATTTCGAATTGGCGCAGATGAGCCCGCGTGCGACCAAGAACTGGGATCGTTTTTTGGCTGAAGGCACGCGCAACACTTTTGATGGCGATGCCTCTGGTTTTGGCCCCGATGCTGCCACAGCCCGCGTTGCGGCGGCTTTGATGGATCTTGGCCCCGGACTGGGTGATGTGGCGCTGCGCTGCTGTTGCTATTTGGAAGGCATGGAGCAGGCCGAAAAGCGCATGGGTTGGTCTGCGCGCTCTGGCAAAGTGGTGCTGCGGATTGCGCTGCAACGCCTTAAACGCCATTTTGACGAGGCTGGGTATTCAAACCTTATTGGCTAACACATTTGCCTGAACTTTCAGGCTGACTATGAAAAAACGCCCCTCGTCGCATAAAACGAGGGGCGTTTTTATTTTTTAAGGCTTGGCGCAGATTAAGCGTTGTCGATTTCGCTCAATGCGCCGCGCACGCCGGCTTCATAGCCAGGGTGTACTTTTCCAAGCACCTCAAACCAACGCTCACGCACAGGTGTGGAGCATGGTGCCATTGCACCGGCCATTGTCATGTGAAGGCGCGAGCGCTCATCATCACCAATAACTTCGGCGTAAAGTTTGCGCGGCTGCACGTAATCCGCATCCTCCATTTCAACCACATATTTATCCGCATCGCCTGAGATTTTCAGCGGTGGCTCGGACACGCTTGGATCTGCTTTGGCGCTGGCTTCATATTGGTTTGGCTCGTAGTAGGCCTCTGGGTGGCCTGTGCTTGGCCCGTTAAAGTTCATCGCGCCATCTTTGTGGTAGTGGTGCACAGGGACTTTCGGCGCATTGGCGGGCAAGGATTCATAATGCGTGCCAAGGCGGTAGCGATGCGCATCCGCATATGAAAATACACGGGCTTGCAACATTTTGTCTGGGCTAAAGCCGATGCCAGGGATTTTGTTTGACGGTGAGTACGCTGCATTTTCAACCATTTGAAAGTAGTTGTCAGGGTTCTTGTTGAACTCCAACATACCCACTGGGATCAATGGGAATTCATCATGTGGCCAGACTTTGGTCAGATCAAACGGGTTGAAGTCTTGCTTTTCAGCATCTTCTTCGTTCATCACCTGAATGTTGAGCTCCCATTTCGGGAAGTCGCCAGCTTCAATCGCGCCAAAGAGATCCTCTTGGTAGCTCTCGCGGGTTTTTGCGATCAGGCTTTCGGCCTCATCATTCATGTAGTTTTTGATGCCTTGCTGGTTGCGGAAGTGGAATTTCACCCAAACGCGCGAACCATCTGCATTCCACATGGAATATGTGTGTGAACCATAGCCATGCATGTGCATTGGGTTCACTGGGATGCCGCGATCAGACATCAAAATGGTCACTTGGTGCACGGATTCAGGATGCCCAGCCCAGAAGTCGAACATCGCTTCAGGAGAGCGCAAATTGCTTTTCGGGTGACGCTTTTGCGTGCGGATGAAGTCAGGGAATTTAAACGCATCACGGATGAAGAAGATCGGAGTGTTGTTGCCAACCACGTCCCAGTTGCCTTCTTCTGTGTAGAATTTCACCGAGAACCCGCGCACATCGCGCTCGGCATCCGCGGCGCCAAGTTCGCCCGCAACAGTGGACCAGCGGGAAAGGATTTCACAAGTGTTGCCAACTTTAGAGAAAATCTTTGCCGTGGTATATTGTGAGATATCATGGGTGACAGTGAAGGTGCCCTGCGCGCCCCAACCTTTGGCATGCACGACACGCTCAGGAATACGCTCACGGTTTTGATGAGCCAGCTTTTCAATCAACTGATAGTCATCGAGCATCACCGGTCCGCGCGGGCCTGCCGTTTTTGATGTGTCATTGTGCGAAACCGGCGCGCCGGCAGTGGTTGTCAAACGTTTGGACATTGTAAGCTCTCTTTTTGTCTTCGTTGGCTGATGTCACAAACATGGCAGATGCTTTGGATAAAATAAAATTGTATAAATCTATAATATGGATTATTATTTCTAATAGATATTTAACTGAACGATAGCAAAGGTTGGCCAAAATGCTGACACTGAAACAGATGCGCTACTTTGTGGCGCTGGTTGAGTTGCGGTCTTTTTCCGCCGCAGCCGCACATGTGCATGTCACTCAACCCGCTTTGTCGCAGCAAATCAAAGAGATGGAGCTCAGCCTTGATACGCAACTCGTGGAGCGTTTGCCGCGCGATATTCGACTGACCCGCGCAGGGCAGGTGGTCTTTGAGCGGGCTCAAAGCATTTTAGCTATGACGCGCGAGATGGAATCTGATGTGGCCTTGCAAGACGGCCTGACAGGGCGCTTGAGCTTGGGTGTGATCCCCACAATCGCGCCCTATATGCTGCCGCGCGCATTGACACGGATTAAATCAGCACAGTTGAACTTAGATATGCGCGTTCGGGAGGCGCAGACGGCAGATTTACTCAAAGATGTGTCCTCTGGGCGGCTGGACGCGGCGATCATTGCCTTGCCTTATGACCTAGGAGGCCTGATTGCAGAGCCGCTTTTTACCGATTGTTTTTTACTGGCAGGATCTAAGACGCGCCTTGCTCATTTAAGTCAGCATACTGCGCCGATGCGCCCCACAGATGTGCCACCAGACGGGCTTTTGTTGCTGGACGAGGGGCATTGTCTTGCGGATCAAGCGTTGGATATGTGCCGATTGACACGCGGACAGCAGACTGTCGACCTTGGGGCCTCATCGCTTTCAACGTTGTGCGGATTGGTGGCGCAGGGGTTTGGGTTGACCTTTGTCCCCGAAATCGCACTGAAGGTAGAGCAATCTTCCAGTCCGGATATGGCGGTGATGCGTTTTCTGGACCCGCAGCCCGCGCGGACCATCGCGTTGGTGCGCCGTGCCAGCACGCCTGAGATTTCTTGGTTTACGGACCTTGCAGCGCTTTTGGCCGAGGCTGGCAGCGAGCTGTTGTTTGACGCGCGGATGCGCGGTTGAACCGTTTTGACAAAGAAATAGCCCGCGCTCAAATGTGAGGCGGGCTGATCTGATTTGAATTTTAGCAGGCCTGATGGCTCAGCCGCAGCTTATTTTGAAGCTGTTTTGAGGTACTCCAAAACAGATTCAGGAGAAGACACTGCATATGGGTCTTCACCGTGGTTGTCGCACAGGCCGGGCTCTTCGAACCATGCTTCAACGACGCCATCTTTGACCACCGCGGCATAACGCCATGAGCGCACGCCAAAGCCAAGGTTGTCTTTGTTCACAAGCATGCCCATGCGGCGGGTGAATTCGCCAGAGCCGTCAGGGATCACGCTGACGTTTTTCAGATCTTGCGATTGCGCCCATTTGTTCATCACAAAGCTGTCGTTCACAGACATGCAATAGATCGCGTCGATGCCTTCCGCTTGGAAATCGGCAAAGCCGTTTTCGAACCCTGGCAATTGGTATGTGGAACATGTCGGAGTGAAAGCACCTGGAAGCGAAAACAACACAACGCGTTTGCCTGCGAAGTAGTCGTCAGTTGTCATGTCCTGCCAGCGGAACGGGTTGTCGCCACCGATGGATTCGTCGCGGACGCGTGTTTTGAACATTACGTTCGGAAGTTTGTGTCCAGCTTGCATATCATCACTCCTAAGGATCTTTTTGCGAAGGGCTCGCAGATTTCGAATGCCGTTGCGCAGAACCTAGAACGATTCTAGCTGGGGTTCAATTGCCGCCGACTGACATAAATGGTCAGATTATGGCGCGCAGAGTTTTCGGCGCAAAAACGAGCGTACCATCCACGAAAGATGCAAAACTTTAGATTTCAGTCATTGCTTAAAGGTCATGCCGATTGTGCAATGAGCAGGGATCATGGCTGCAATGCCACGTATCCACTTGCCCCGAGGTCTAACTGAGATATAACCTAGAAAATCTGTTTCAGTATGGGGAAAAACCGTG
The DNA here is from genome assembly GCF_038899935.1 of Pacificibacter sp. AS14. NCBI lineage: Bacteria > Pseudomonadati > Pseudomonadota > Alphaproteobacteria > Rhodobacterales > Roseobacteraceae > Pacificibacter > Pacificibacter sp. AS14. Next base: position 554,602 of record NZ_JBBMQI010000001.1, on the reverse strand, counting down.
CGCGATCTCAAAATTCCGGCCCAGCGACACCCTGAAAAGCAAAAGCGCCCCGACAATGCGCAGCCGAAAAAGCCCGATTGGATCCGTGTCAAAGCGCCTACGTCCGATGGCTATAAGCAAACGCGCGACATCATGCGTGAAAACAAATTGGTGACCGTGTGCGAAGAAGCGGGCTGTCCTAATGTTGGCGAATGTTGGTCGCAAGGTCACGCCACGATGATGATTATGGGCGAAGTTTGTACCCGTGCTTGTACCTTTTGCAACATCGCCACAGGCAAACCGCCTGAAGATTTGGATGTGTTTGAACCGGGCCGTGTGGCTGACGCTGTCGCTAAACTGGGCCTCAACCACGTTGTGATCACGTCCGTGGACCGCGATGATATTGAAGACGGCGGTGCAGAGCATTTCGCGATGACCATCCGTGCCATCCGCAAAAAATCGCCCAGCACCACTATTGAAATTCTCACACCTGATTTCATTCGCTGTGATCCAAAGGTTCTGGAAATCGTCGTTGAGGCGCGCCCTGATGTGTTCAACCACAATCTGGAAACTGTGCCTGGCCTCTACCCAGAAGTGCGCCCTGGCGCGCGCTATTTCCACTCTTTGCGTCTGTTGCAACGCGTGAAAGAGCTTGATCCAACGATGTTCACCAAGTCTGGCATCATGGTTGGCCTTGGCGAAGACAAGCAATCCGTCACTCAAGTGATGGAAGACATGCGCGCCGCCGATATCGATTTCTTGACCATCGGGCAGTACTTGCAGCCAACGCCGAAACACCACGCTGTGGATCGATTCGTGACGCCTGAAGAGTTCAAAACCTACGAGAAAACCGCATTTAACAAAGGCTTCTTGATGGTGTCTGCCACGCCTTTGACCCGTTCAAGTTATCATGCGGGCGATGATTTTGCGCGCTTGCGTGAGGCGCGCCTTAAAAAGTTTGGCACTGTCTAAACCGCATTTACACGTGGTCTGAGAACCGGTGGGGCAACCTGCCGGTTTTCTTTTGCCTTGATCATGGCGCGCTGCGCGTGACACAAGCCGTCAACGCGATCCGCATCCCATCGAGGCCCAGCATGACCAATTCCACGCCAGCCAACGCAACTTTTGACATCTTCCTGTCCACCGTGCCCGGACTTGAGCATGTTTTGCTTGAGGAAGTGATCGAGGCAGGGTTCCAAAACCCAGTTGCCACAGGCGGCGGGGTGACGATCCATGGCGATTGGTCAGATGTTTGGCGGGCGAACCTGACGCTGCGTGGACCCTCTAAGGTCTTGGCGCGCATTGGCGAATTTCGTGCTTTCCATTTGGCGCAGCTTGACAAGCGGGCGCGTAAATTTCCTTGGGGCGACATCTTGGGTCAAGCGATCTTGGACGAAGAGTTAAGCCTCAAGGTCGAAGTGAACACCAACAAAAAATCCAAAATTTATCACGCTGGTGCCGCTGTCGAGCGGATCGAACGTGCAATCCATGAAGAATTCGGCGCGAAAATCGCCGAGGGGTTGGAAGACGCCGATATCGTCATCAAAGTGCGCATCGACGACAACAACCTGCATTTTTCCATCGATACCTCAGGTGAAGGCTTGCACAAACGCGGTCACAAACAGGCCATGGGCAAAGCACCGATGCGCGAAACCATGGCGGCTTTGGCGCTGCGGGCTTGTGGGTATACTGGTGATGAACCTGTGCTTGATCCCATGTGTGGCTCTGGCACATTCTTGATCGAAGCCGCTGAAATATCGCGTAATTTCATGGCAGGGCGCGCGCGCAGTTTCGCGTTTGAAAAGCTCGCAAGTTATGACGAGGTTGCCGTGCGGCGTATGCGCGAGGCTTGGAAAATCAAACCCAGCGATCAGCAATTTTACGGCTCGGATCGCAACGTCAATGTGATCGGTTTCGCCAAAGACAATGCCACGCGGGCAGGGGTCGAAGCCTTGTGTCATTTTACGCCAACGCAAGTCTCCAGCTTGGAACGCCCTGATGGCCCTGCGGGTCTTGTCATCGTCAATCCGCCCTATGGTGCGCGGATCGGCAAGAAAAAAGACCTCTTTGCGCTCTATGGATCGTTCGGCGATGTGATGCGCACCAAATTCAAAGGCTGGCGGGTTGGCATGATCACCTCTGACACGCAATTGGCCGAGGCGACGAAACTGCCGTGGTTGCCAACAGAAGCCCCCATCGCGCATGGCGGCCTCAAGGTGAAACTGTTTCAAACTGACGTGCTGTGCTAGCTAGTAATCACGTTGCAGGTCGGTGTGGTGGCGTCTTCAGTGATGCGCCTTCATCATGGTTTCATGCACCGCGACCATACCACGGGCGGCCAAATCAGACACTTCACCAGCATGTGTTTGCAAGGCCGCGATCATTTCTGGGGCCTCTGATGTCTGTACGACGATCACGCCCGTATCTGTAAATTCGATGTCCGTGGTGATCCATTCAGGCTGCTCAAACAGCAAATCCAATGTCGGGCTTTGGATCGGAATACGCGGATCAAGCCCGTCTTCTACGCGGTAAATCATCGATGCTACATGGTTCACCAGCGCATCAAGCAAAACCGGATTGCCTGTTGTCGTTACGGTGCGAATGCCATTGGGCAGGTTTTCAACCGTGCGTTTGAGGTCTTTATGATTGATGAACAGCTCTTTGAGCGCATCCACCTCGTCTGGCGTTGTGGTTTCTCCGATGAGTCCCGGCATATTCACTTCGTCATGAATAAAGGTTCCGCTCGAGTCCATGTCATGTCGGTGCATACCTGCATGATTTTGCGATAATGCTGGTGCGGCGCTTGAAATCAGGAAAACGATAGTTAGACCGCGCAAAGATATCATAAGATGTTCTTTATGACCAAGCTATGTGGGGCGCTATTCAACGGGGGACACGCGTTTGAGATAGCTGGCGACGGCTTCGCGATCACTGGTGTCCAGTTTCGCAAAATTATCAACCACATGCGCCATGTGTCCGCCCACGGAATCAAAGTCAGGCGTGAAGCCGCTTTCAAGGTAATAGGCGATATCTTCCTCGGACCACGTTAACGTGCCAGGGGTGATATTGGGGATCGTGCCGTTGCCTGATGGATTGGGCGCGCCGCCAAGCCATTTTGCCGTTTCCATGCCGCCCAAAGCGTTGCGCGGCGTGTGACATTCACCGCAATGCGCGAGCGCTTCGACCAAATATCGGCCCTGCAGATCTTGCTCCGTCATGTTCGGATCATTCACCACCCAATCACCGGCACTGGTGCCAAACAACAGCTTCCATCCGCCTAAACTACGCCGAATGTTAAAAGGAAAGCCCACATCATGGGCTTTGCTGGGCACTGTCGAGGCGGGCAGAGTCATGAGATAGCCGTGCAAAGACACCACATCCGCTGGGTCCATTTTGGCATAAGATGTATAGGGAAAAGCGGGATACAGGTGTTCGCCTTCTGGCGAGGTGCCGTGCAGCATCGCGTCCGCCAAATTGAGCGCCGACCATGTGCCGATGCCCTGATCGGGATCGGACGAAATATTAGGCGCGTAAAAGGTGCCAAATGCGGACGCAAACGCCATGCCGCCGGTCAAGGCCTCAGCATTGCCATCGTCCCCCGCATGACAAGAAGCGCATCCACCGGCCGTAAAGATATATTCCCCACGCGCAAGGTCAGGGGTGAAACTTGAGATCATTTCTAAGTCTGCATGACGCGGTTCAGTCAAAACCCAAGCCGTAGCGACGCCAAGAATAAGTGTTCCAAAAGAATAGGTTGCGATCTTTAACATCTTTGTCTCCGGCGCTGGTATAAGGCGATTGATCGCAGACTAGCACAGCAATGATGGTACGTGAATCAAATTAACGCCGCAGGCCACTGCGCTTAGACGTGTCCAATTGCATCCACTCAGGGACGCCAATGAATTTCTCGACACCCACCAAAACCAAGCAGGCCAGCACAACACCAAACACCAGTTTGATCCGTTTGGTGCTTGGGGGGCGGTGCGCCCAACGTTTGGCGCGGATGAGCCACATCAAATTCATGTGGTTGCGTCCACGCCATCTTCGTCGTCAAAAACCACAGTTCCGATATAGGGCAGGTTGCGATTGGCCTGTGCAAAATCAATGCCGTAACCAACGACAAAGGCGTCGGGGATCTCGAAGCCAGTCCATGTAGCTGTTAACTCGACCTCGCGGCGCACTGGTTTGTCGAGCAAGGCGATGGTCTCAAGCTTGCGGGGATTGCGCGAGCGCAAGAGCTCCAGCACAGATTTCAGCGTGTGGCCTGTGTCGACGATATCTTCGACAACCAGAACATCACGCCCTTCAATATCGCCACGCAAGTCTTTGTAAATTTTGACGTTTCGAGAACTTTCCATCCCGTCGCCGTAAGATGACACCTCCAAAAAGTCCACCTCAACATTCATGTCCAACTCGCGCACCAAATCGGCGATAAACACGAATGACCCACGCAACAGCCCGATCACCACAAGCTTTTCAGTGTCGGGGTATTCTTTGCGAATGGCGAGGGCCAAATCTTCGATCCGTGCGGCGATGGCCTTGGCTGAAATCATAACATCGATGTGATAGGGGCGCTGCGTCATGGTAACCTCTTGCATTTTGCTCGCTTAGGTAAGACATATCACCCTGAAATAATTAGACCAGAGACTATGCCGACGCACCGCGAGACCAAAACCATGCCCTACACCGCCCAACAGATGTATGATCTGGTGGGGGATGTACAAAGTTATCCTAAATTCCTGCCATGGAACGCCGCCGCACGCATCAGGTCGCGCGTTGACATGGGCGATCACGAAGTGATGCTGGCCGATCTGGTGATCTCGTTCAAAGTGTTTCGCGAAAAATTCGGCTCCAAAGTTGTACTTTGGCCTGCGGACAAAAAGATCGACACCGAATATCTGGACGGGCCGTTCAAATATATGAAAAGCTGGTGGCAGTTTCGCGATCTTGAGGATGGGACTTGCGAGGTCGAGTTTTTCGTCGATTTCGAGTTCAAAAACGCGATTCTGCAATCAGTGATTGGCGTGGTCTTTAATGAGGCCATGCGCCGCGTCGTCAGCGCCTTCGAGAAACGCGCGGCTGATCTTTACGGGTGAGGTGATGGTTTGCGGACGGAATCTTTGCGAACTTTAGTCTAAGCAAGAAGTACCGTCAGTGTGGCTAGGATGATCAGAAAAATCACGAAGAAGGAATACATCTTCAATATAGATTTGTGGATTCGGACTACGATCACTTCGCATTATATTGCTTGGATGAAGCAGTATAATTTCAAATCTGCCACTATTCAAATCTGCCGCTATCTGTGATCCAACCACAGTCCCAAACCCACTGAGGCGGACCTTTCGGCCCACCTCAGTGTCTTGTTTTATGCCGTAAAGCGTAATGCTTACGAGTTGTGGTCGTAGGCGCTTTCGCCGTGTTGGGTCAAGTCCAAGCCTTGCTGCTCGGTTTCCGCATCAACGCGCAGAGGCGTGACAAGCTGGCAGAGCTTGATCAAAGCCACGGTCACAACAAAGGTGAACACCCCAACGATCCCCAGCGCGCCGAATTGTGCGATGGCATTTGCGCCGTCCGCGAAAAAGATGATCATGATCGTGCCGAAAATACCGCCGACACCGTGCACCGCAAAGACGTCCAATGTGTCGTCGATTTTCAAGGTGTTGCGGATGATGTTGACCATCTCTTGGCATAAGATGCCCGCAATGCCGCCAATGATCAGCGCCTCCACTGGGCCAACAAAACCAGAAGCGGGCGTGATTGAGGCAAGACCCGCGATGGTGCCGGTGACAATGCCCACGAGGGAGGCTTTGCCGTATTTGACTTTTTCCCAAACTGCCCAAGTGATTGAGGCCGAAGCCGCAGAGATATGCGTGACAGTGATCGCCATGGCCGCGCCGCCGTCTGCTGCCAATTGCGAGCCACCGTTAAAGCCAAACCAGCCGACCCACAGCATGGAGGCGCCGATCATCACGTAACCTGGGTTGTGCGGTGGCTTGTTGTCCACCTTGCGACGTCCCAGCATCACAGCAAGGATCAAAGCGGCGATGCCAGCTGTTTCATGCACAACGATGCCGCCTGCGAAATCCATTGTGCCGACGTCGCCGAAAATGCCGCCATCTGCCAAGAAACCGCCGCCCCAGATCCAATGGGTGACAGGCGCGTAGCACACAAGCATCCACAAGGATGAGAACAAGATCACAAAGCCAAAATTGATCCGCTCAACATAAGCGCCCACAATCAGGGCAGGGGTGATGATCGCGAATGTCATCTGAAAGGTAAAAAACAGCACTTCGGGGATTGTACCAGACATTGTGTTTGCTTCCACGCCAGAAAGGAACATCTTGCCCAATCCGCCCCAAAGCGGACCACCGTCCCCAAAGGCGATGGAATAGCCAAAGGCCAGTCAAAGAATGCTCATCACGCAAGCAATGGCGTAGACATGCATAAAGACGCTCAGCACGTTGCGCGCACGCACCAGCCCGCCGTAAAATAATGCCAAGCCTGGCAGCGACATGAATAGGACCAGTGCGGTTGCAATCATGATCCACGCGGTATCAGCTCCGACCATCTTCCCCTCCTAAGGATATTTTTTAAGCGTTAGGGGGCATGGGGCGGCTTAAACGTGATTAGGAAAGGGGCTTTTATGCATTTTGCGTGATTAAATATTGTGCAATTGTAAAGTTGATGTGTAATTAAACTAAATTATGCGACATAGGTTAAAAATTAATCGAAATTGAATCTTGCGCAGAATTTACAGCGTTACAGTGCCTCGTGCAGCATTTCTAGCGCGGTTCGGACTGTCGCAATCCGCACATTCGATCGCCCCAACGCACCAAACTCGACGGTTTTGACACGGGTTGTCTGACCTGTTTGGGCCAGCCCAAAGCAAACACGACCCTCAGGTTTGAAGGCGGACCCTCCTGGGCCTGCGATGCCGGTCACAGAGACAGACAGTCCTGCAAGCGAGCGCTCAAGCGCGCCATCGGCCATTTGGCGCGCGATCTCTTCTGACACAGCCCCATAGGTATCGAGCGTGTTTGGGTCAATGCCCAGCATCTCGATCTTGGCCTCATTGGAATAAGTTATGAACCCACGGTCTACCACATCTGACGATCCCGCAACTTCGGTCAGCGCGCCGATGATCAGCCCGCCAGTGCAGCTTTCCGCGGTGGCGATTTTCACAGATTGCGCACGCGCCAAAGTAAGGACTTCACTGGCCAAAACTGTCAGATCGGCGTTCACATCAAAAATCCATGGGCAAGGCTGGCAAGGATCACTACGCAGATTGCGGCAAATACGCCTGCGATTACATCATCAAGCATCACACCCATCGCGTCACCGCGACGGTCGGCTTTTCCCACAAGGCTGGGTTTCCAGATGTCGAACAGGCGAAACAGCAAAAACGCCGCCAAATATCCGGGCCATAGGCGGGCACTTTCCACGCCCATCATTTGCGCGCCAAAGGCCACAGGCCAAAGCGCAATCCATTGCCCGGCCACTTCGTCGATCACAATCTCGGAAGGATCATGTTCTTCGGTGCCCTCAGTGGCGTCTTTGGTCATCACTTGCGTCGCCCAAAGGCCCACAATAAACACAACAATGGTGGCAAATACGATCAGACCAAATCCGCCGGCCTCATTGATGGCCCAAAACACTGGAATGGCCGCAGCTGATCCCCAAGTGCCGGGGGCGGGCTTTAAATAGCCAACGCGAGCAAAGGTGGCGATGATTTCAGCAATATCTTTCATGGCAGGTCCTAGCGTTTTATCAAGGTTGCGGTTGCGATCGAGGCGATGCCTTCTTCGCGCCCCGTAAACCCAAGGCGTTCCGAAGTGGTGGCTTTTACTGAAATACGCCCCAGTTCCACAGACATGATATCTGCAAGGGCTGCGCGCATTGCATCAGCGTGTGGACCGATTTTGGGCTGTTCGCAGACCAAAGTCACGTCGCAATTGGACATTTCATAGCCGCGCGTGCGCGCAAGATCGATTGCGTGACGCAAGAATATATGGCTGGCAGCACCCTTCCATTGCATATCAGAGGGCGGAAAGTGATGACCTATGTCGCCTTCGGCCAGTGCGCCGTAGATCGCATCCGTCAGCGCGTGCATGCCCACATCTGCATCAGAATGCCCTTGCAAGCATCTGTTATGAGGCACTTTAATGCCACACAGCCACACATGGTCGCCCACGCCAAAGCGGTGCACATCATAGCCGTTTCCAAGGCGAATATCCATTTGGGGTCTGTCCTTATCTTGATCTTGTCTCAAGCGCGCGACCAAAACCTGTTCGGCGCGGGCAAAATCATCGGGATGTGTGATCTTGAAATTTGTCTCATCGCCTTGGGTGATGGCGACTGAAATACCCGCAGCGCGGGCAACCTCGACATCGTCTGCAGCCTCGCCTTCAAAGGCGTTATGGGCGTCTGAAATTTTATTAAAGTCGAATCCTTGTGGTGTTTGGGCGCGCCATAGACCTGTTCGATCTTGAGTGCCGTCAACCCTCAGATCACCACGCCAAAGCGCGTCAGTAACTTGCAAAGCCGGGGCTGCTGCTGACCCTGTTTCTAGCGCCGTCAAGACGCCGTAGATCACTGATTGCGGCACCAATGCGCGGGCGGCATCGTGAATCAAGACTTTTTTCGTGCCTGAGCCTTTGAGAGCGTCTAGGCCTGCTTTGACAGAAGCGCTGCGAGTTGCGCCGCCGACAACGGGCGTGATATTTCTAAGGCTTCGAACAAGCTCCGTGTCATCTTTGTGGTGCACCACGACGATGTGATCCACGAGAGGGCGAAGCGCAGCGATCGTGTAATCAATCACCCTTGGGCATGTTCTATCGCGCCCAAGAGGGCGCCATTGTTTGGGGATATCGCCGCCCGCACGGGTGCCGCGTCCTGCGGCAACAATCAAAGCTGTCACTGTCATGTCGTGTGGATAATATGTGGTGCGGCTCAACGCAATGGTCGCTTCGATCCCGTTGTGTGATTAAAAAGTGTGCAAATGCGATTTTGAGCCATTTTTTTGCGCTCTACCCTTTGCGACTCTGTCGATACAGGGATACCCCTTACCAATGTGCACAAGGATTAATCGCTTGCCCGTTCATTTGGCAGATATAACTCTAGACCCACCGATCTTTCTCGCCCCAATGGCGGGGATTACAGATTTGCCGTTCCGCGATCTGGTTGCGTCTTTCGGCGCAGGGCTCGTTGTGTCCGAAATGGTGGCAAGCCACGATATGCTCAACGCCCGCCCAGGATCACGCGAAAAGGCCGAGCTTGGCTTTGGTGCTGAAAACACGGCTGTGCAATTGGCAGGTCGCGAGGCCCACTGGATGGGCGAGGCAGCAAAAATGGTTGAAGCCAACGGTGCACGTATCATCGATATTAATATGGGCTGTCCCGCGAAGAAAGTTGTCAGCGGGTATTCGGGGTCTGCATTGATGCGCGATTTGGATCACGCTTTAACACTGATTGAGGCCGTGGTGGCGGCTGTAGATATACCTGTGACGCTGAAAACTCGGCTGGGCTGGGATGATGCATTGCTCAACGCGCCAGAATTGGCCCTGCGTGCTGAAGCAGCAGGCATTCAAATGATCACCATTCACGGACGCACCCGTTGTCAGATGTACAAAGGGGCGGCCGATTGGGCCGCTATCAGCGCTGTAAAGGATGCTGTCAACATTCCTGTGATTGCCAATGGGGACATTACGTCTATCGACAAGGCCAAAGAAGCGCTGGACCAATCGGGGGCAGATGGCGTGATGATCGGGCGCGGTGCGCAGGGGCGGCCTTGGCTTTTGGCACAGGTCGCGGCGAATATCATGGGCGCGCCTGACCCTGTTGAGCCAGATGGACATGAATTTGCCGATATGGTCGCGGGTCATTTTGAGTCTGGTCTGACGTTTTACGGTATCGAGATTGGTGGTCGCGTGATGCGCAAACATTTGGGGTGGTACATGGATACGGCCAAAACGCCAGCGGCGCTGCGCAAAGAAATTTTGACACTTAAAGATCCGCGCAAAGTGTTTGACCACTTGCCGAGCGCTTTGTCCGAGAAAGGGAGAGCCGCATGAGCGTGACTTCATTTGAAACACTATGGCCCTCGTTGCCGGTGCCATCGCTCATCGTGTCTGCAGACGATAAAATCTGCGAAATCAATTCCGCCGCCGAAGGGTTTCTCAACGCGTCCGCCAAATCGATGCGCGGTGTACCAGTGATGGACAAGCTGGCGATTGATGCGCCTCTGGAAGAAGCTTTCGAACGGGTGCGCCGCGATGATGCGCCGATGTTTATCAACAATGTGGATGTCTCAGGCGGTAATGCGGCGCCTGTGCAATGCAACATTCAGATCGCGCCTTTGTCAGGAAAACCCGGTTGGGTTCTGCTGCTGATGGAGCCGCGCCAAATTGCCGATCGCTTAGGGCGATCACATTCGGTAAAGTCCTCGGCGCGCTCTGCCATTGGCATGGCTGAAATGCTGGCGCATGAGATTAAAAACCCGCTGGCAGGTATCACTGGGGCGGCGCAGCTGCTGTCCATGGGGATCTCTGTTGAGGATCAAGAGCTGACGGACCTTATCGTTGAAGAAAGCCGCCGTATCGTCGCGCTTTTGGAGCAGGTCGAGCAATTCGGCAATCTGCGCCCGCCGTCACGGCGTGCCATCAATGTGCATGATCTGATCGACCGCGCACGCAAATCCGCTAAGCTTTCTTATGCGGCGTCGATGAAGTTTGTTGAAGAATTCGACCCCTCTTTGCCGTCGACATTCGTGGATGGTGATCAGTTTATGCAGGTGTTTTTGAACTTGTTTAAAAACGCGGCTGAGGCCTCGGACAAAAAGGACGGCGGGGTCATCCGCATTCGGACGTTCTATGATCTGTCATTGAGGCTGCGCCGCAAGGACGGTTCTGGCGGGGCTTTACCGCTGCAAGTCGAAATCATAGATGACGGCCCCGGTTTGCCACCTGAAATTGCTGGCGATATTTTTGAACCATTTGTGTCAGGGCGTGAAAACGGCACGGGATTGGGTTTGGCGCTGGTGTCTAAAATCATCTCGGATCACGAAGGTTGGATTTCAGTGGACTCCAGTCCCGGAAAGACAGTGTTCCGCATTTCACTTCCCGTGGCCCCCAAAGAGGGGTCATAGGATCGTGATTATTTTGAAGTTAAAAGGCTCGCGCTGCGGGCACCGTGTTAAAGCTAATACGGGTACTTAAGGAGAGTTTAAAATGGACGGAACAATCCTCGTCGCAGACGACGACCGCACTATTCGCACGGTGCTGACGCAGGCTTTGACGCGAGCTGGATGTAAAGTGCATGCAACCTCGTCTTTGGTAACGTTGATGCGTTGGGTGGAAGAGGGCAAAGGGGATTTGGTGATCTCTGATGTCATGATGCCCGATGGCAATGGCTTGGAAGCCCTGCCGAAGATCGCCAAAGAACGCCCCGGTCTGCCCGTGATCGTGATCTCGGCGCAAAATACTATTATGACTGCCATTCAGGCAGCCGAGGCCGAAGCCTTTGACTATCTGCCCAAACCCTTCGATCTGCCCGACCTGATGAAGCGCGCCGCCAAAGCTTTGGAAGTGAAACGCCGCGCCAACCCTGCGCCGTCAACGGCAAAAGCCCCCAGTGAGATACAAGAAGACCTTCCGTTGGTTGGTCGCACGCCAGCGATGCAGACCTTGTACCGTTTGGTCGCGCGCGTGATGAATACCGATTTACCTGTTCTGATCACTGGCGAAAGCGGTACGGGAAAATCTTTGATCGCTCGCGCCATTCATGACTTCTCCGATCGTCGATCTTTGCCTCTAGTGGTGGTGACTGCCACTGAATTGGCGACGATGGAAGGGCCTGCGGCGGTGATTTCACGCGCTAAAAACGGCTCGATTTTATTCGATGAGGTCGGCGATCTTGACGAGGAAGCTCAAGCACGCATTGTTCGGATGCTCGACAGCTTCACAGATCATTCGCCGCGTATTATGGCAACATCTCAGGCCGACTTGAGTGCCAAAATGGAAAGCGGCGCGTTCCGCCAAGATCTGTTCTACCGCCTTGGCGGCGTGACGCTGTCCGTGCCAAGCCTGCGCGAACGCGTTGATGATATTCCTTTGTTGGCTGAATATTTCTTTGGCAAAGCTGACCGCGATGGCATGGCATTGCGTCGCTTTACGTCAGAGGCCACCGAATTGGTGCGCGCCTACAGCTGGCCGGGCAACGTTCGTCAACTTGAAAACACCATTCGTCGCTTGATTGTCACCGCACCCGAAGAAGAAATTACCCGTGCAGAAGTTGAACTTGTCTTGGGCAACCAGCCTGCGATCGAACCACTGCAGGGCGGGGGGGACGGCGAAAAGCTGGCGGCCTCAGTTGGCAAACACTTACGTCGGTATTTCGACTTACACGGGGGTGTTTTGCCGCCTCCCGGCCTTTATCAGCGAATTTTAAAGGAAGTCGAAGGGCCTTTGATCGAAATTGCACTGGATGCTGTCGGCGGAAATCAGGCTAAATGTGCCGATTTGCTTGGCATCAACCGCAATACCTTGCGTAAAAAGATCAATGACCTCGATATTCAGGTGACACGCCGTCGCAAATTGATGTAAAACCGCCACACCCGTGTTGATTTGGGCGCAGTGACAGAATCGTCACGCTTGTTGCGTTAAAATTTTCGGGGGTCCGGGGAAGCCCGTGTAGGTTTTTATATCAGTCTGGGGGCATTTTTGCGCAAGCCTATAGCGAGAACAAGCTTGATCAAGCTGATGCGGCTGCGTCGGATGCGGCGCATTCAAAATTGGGCGACCATATCTTTGTTTGCGCTTGGGCCGATGCTTGCTGTTGCGACATTTATTGTTGTCGGGCCGCTTGATCAAAGTGCGTCATCGACGGCCTTGCGTGGCGTGCTGTTGTCAGATCTGGTTTATGTGCTGGTGGTCGCCGGTTTGGTGGCGCAGCGCGTTGTCAAAATGATTGCGGCACGGCGGGCTCATTCCGCCGGATCGCGGCTTCACCTGCGCCTGACCGGCGTTTTTGTGCTTTTGGCACTCATCCCCACGGTTACCGTCGCAGTGTTTGCTGTCGTTACGCTGAATTTCGGCCTTGAGGGCTGGTTTTCAGATCGTGTGCGCAATGTTGTTGGCTCGTCTTTGGCGGCCGCTGAGGCCTATGAAGGCGAGCATCGTAATGGTTTGGCTTCTGACACGCGCAGCTTGGCTGTTTTTATCACCGAACGCCGCCGATCTGTGACTATTTTGCCTGATGGCGCACTGCGTGAGGTGCTCAATCAAGGGCAAGGTCTGATCCAGCGCGGCTTGCGTGAGGCCTATGTGATCAATGGCGATGGCGATATAACCGCGCGGGGCGAACGGTCCTATTTGTTCGATTATGAACAGCCGACGCCAGCACAGTTGGCGCGCGCGGAAGCGGGCGAATTGGTGATGATCGATGATTGGGATGTCAATGAAAGTCGCGCTTTGCTGCGTCTGGCTGGATTTTCTGATCGCTATCTTTATGTCACGCGCGATGTGGATGGCGCGATCCTCAGCCTTTTGGACGAAACGCAAGAAACGGTCACACTTTACAATCAGCTTGAAAGCGAACGCGGGCGTTTGCTGTTCGAATTTGGCCTGATCTATTTGGCCTTTGCGCTGATTTTGATTTTGGCCGCTACATGGGTTGGTCTGTGGTTTGCAGAACGGCTTGCGCGTCCCGTTGGGCGTCTTGTTGAGGCGTCAAATCGCGTGAAAGAAGGCGATTTGACCGCACGCGTCTCTGAAGAGCAAGGCGATGATGAAATCGCTATTTTGGGTCGTGTGTTCAACCAAATGACCCGAGAACTGAAGGTTCAGCATGACACCTTGCTTGAACGCAACACACAGATTGAGCGTCGCCGCCGTTTGTTTGATTCTGTTTTGGGGTCTGTGACCGCCGGTGTGATTGCGCTGGATTCCGACGGCTGCATTTCATTGCTTAACCCTTCCGCCGAAGGATTGCTGTCGGTGATAGACAGTGATGTAATCGAGACGCCACTTAGTGTCGCTGTGCCTGAATTTGGGCCACTGTTTCAGACCTTGCAAGATCACGGACGCGAGGTCGTACAAGGTGAAATTCGTTTGATCCGGTCTGAGGCGCAAGAAAGCCTGTTGGTGCGGATTGCGCGCAGACGCGATGTCGATGGCGCGCTTGAGGGCTATGTTGTGGCCTTCGATGACGTGACCGATTTGGTGAGTGCGCAGCGCATGGCTGCTTGGGCGGATGTGGCGCGTCGCATTGCTCATGAGATCAAAAACCCACTGACCCCCATTCAATTGTCCGCGGAACGTATTTTGCGCAAGTTCGGCAAAGGTATGGGCGAACAAGACCGCACGTCCTTGGAACAATATACGTCGGTGATTGTCCGCCAAACAGGCGATTTGCGCCGCATCGTCGACGAGTTTTCGAAGTTCGCACGTATGCCAAGCCCTGAGCGGCGCGAGCAAGATCTGGTGGAATTGGTAAACGGCGCTGTTTTGTTGCAACGCAACGCGCAAGTGGGCGTTACGATTGAGACCCTGATCGAGCCAAGCATGGCCGTTGCCGAAGTGGATGCCACGATGATTGGGCAAGCGCTAACCAATCTCATTAAAAACGCAGGCGAAGCTATTGAAGGTCTTGGGGAAAAAGGGTTTCCGTTGGGCTATAAATCCGTCATTCGTGTGGCGATGGTCGAGGATGACGGCCAAGCTGTCATCACGATTACCGACAACGGAATTGGCCTGCCAGAAGATCGATCCCGCCTGTTTGAGCCTTACGTGACAACACGCGACAAAGGTACAGGGCTGGGGTTGCCTATTGTTAAAAAGATTATCGATGAACACGGGGGCACGTTGACGTTGAGCGACGGCGTGCCTTTGGATCCATCTGGACGTATAGGGGCCTGCGCCACCGTAAAGTTGGATTTGCTGGTTCAGGAAAAAAATCAAGTAAAAGAAAAGCTTGCAGTGTGAATGTAAAGTGGGAGTAGGGCATGTCTGATATTTTAATTGTCGACGATGAACGTGATATTCGTGAGTTGATCGGGGACATTTTGCGTGATGAAGGGTTTGAAACTCGTTTGGCTGCGAATGCAGAAACCTGTATGGCGGAAATCGATGCGTCTGTTCCGTCTTTGATGGTTTTGGATATCTGGCTGAAAGACAGCCACATGGACGGCATCGATATTCTGAAACATGTCAAACGCGAGCATCCTGAGGTGCCGATTATTATCATCTCCGGTCACGGGAATATCGAAATTGCGGTCGCTGCGATCAAGCAGGGGGCTTATGACTTTATTGAGAAGCCCTTTAACATCGATCAGTTGATGGTTGTTGTCGGTCGTGCGGTGGAAACCTCGCGATTGCGTCGCGAAAACACCGCGCTCAAACGCAAAGATGGTGGTGAAATCGATATGATCGGCGGATCGGCTGCTTTCAAACAGTTGAAATCTAATCTTGAGAAAGTCACCAAGTCCAACGGTCGTGTGATGCTCACAGGGCCAGCTGGCGTGGGAAAAGAAGTGGCGGCGCGGTTCATTCATACCCATTCTGACCGTGGCAGTAATCCTTTTGTGACGGTGAGTTCTGCAACGATTGAACCTGACCGTATGGAAGATGTTTTGTTTGGGCGCGAGAGCGCGGAAAAGGGCATCGAAAAAGGGCTTCTGGAACAGGCCAGCGGAGGCGTCATCTATTTTGATGAAGTGGCCGATATGCCGATGGGGACCCAATCCAAAATACTGCGGGTCTTGGTGGACCAGCGGTTTACGCGCGTTGGCGGCACCGAAAAAGTCTCCGTCGATTTGCGTGTGATTTCCTCGACCAGCCGTGATTTGTCGGAAGAGATCGCAGCGGGAAATTTCCGCGAAGAACTGTTTCATCGGTTGAATGTTGTGCCGATCGAGGTGCCCGCGCTGGAAAAACGGCGTGAAGACATTCCTGTTTTGGCCGAAGCTTTTATCGAGCAGTTCAACAAGTTCCAAGGCTTGCCATTGCGCAAATTGTCAAGCGATGCTGTTGCGATGCTGCAAGCTTTGGCCTGGCCGGGCAATGTGCGTCAGTTGAAAAACGTGATCGAACGCGTGCTGATTTTAGGTGACAGCACGGAAGATATTTCGGCAGATGAGTTGCCAGAACAAGCGGCACAGCGCGAAGATGATGGGCGCTCGATTCTGTCTCCAAGCATCGCCACCTTGCCACTACGAGAGGCGCGTGAATTGTTTGAGCGCGAGTATTTGTTGACCCAAATCAATCGGTTCGGCGGAAATATTTCGCGTACAGCGACTTTTGTCGGCATGGAACGCTCTGCGTTACACCGCAAATTGAAATCTTTGGGTGTTGTCACTGGTAATAAATCAGGCGGACGTGTTGCTTATGTCCCTGAAGAGGTCGAATGATAATATGGCGCGTGTTGACAGTGTTACGGGGATCGGACAGACGTTGACCACGCGTGACAGGTGTGAGAACCAAGGCTTGAACAACAAGGGATGATGCAATGAAAGTCATCATTTGCGGAGCTGGCCAAGTGGGCTGGCAAATCGCACGTCAGCTGTCTGGCGAAAAGAACGATGTTACCGTTGTGGATAACAATCCCGACTTGGTGCGCCGTGCGACTGATACTTTGGATGTACAAGGGGTCGAAGGCTTTGCGTCCTACCCTGATGTGCTTGCAAAAGCAGGGGCGCGTGATGCTGACATGATTATAGCCGCAACTCATTCAGATGAGGTCAATATGGTCACCTGTCAGGTGGCTCATTCGGTGTTCAACGTGCCGCGCAAAATTGCGCGTTTGCGGGCGCAATCGTATTTGACTGCGATCTACTCAGATCTGTATCGTCGCGATCACATGCCCATCGACGTGGTGATTTCGCCCGAAAAAGAAGTGGCCGAAGCTGCGTTGCGCCGTTTGGCCGCGCCTGCAGCATTTGACACGCAGTCGTTTTTCGGCGGCGTAGCCCAGTTGATCGGGATTTCTCTCGATGAGAATTGTCCCGTGCTCAATACATCCTTGCGTGAATTGACAGATTTATTTTCGACCTTGCGGGCCATCGTGGTCGGCGTGCGTCGTGACGGGACGTTGTTTTCTCCCAACGCCGGTGATCAACTTTATGCGGGCGATGATGTCTATCTTTTTGCCCATTCCAAAGATCTGACGCGGTCTTTGGAAATTTTCGGCAAAACCAACCGCAAACAAGAACGCGTTGTGATTTTGGGCGGTGGTAATGTGGGTCTTGGCGTGGCTCAAGCGCTAGAGGCGCGCACCGAGCGGGTGCGTGCCAAGGTGATTGAAAAAAACCGAACCATCGCAGAGAAAGCCGCAGATGCGCTTGAGCGTACGATCGTTTTGCACGGGGATGCTTTGGACAATGAAGTCTTGACCGAAGCAGGTATCGCGCGCGCTGATGCGGTTTTATGTGTCACCGACGATGATAAAGTAAATATGTTGTCCGCCGTGCGCGCCAAACAAGCAGGCTGTGCGATGGCGATTTGCTTGGTAAACGATCCATCATTGGTGCCTGTGCTCACAGCGCTTGATATCGACGCCTATATCAACCCGCGGGCCACAACGGTGTCGTCTATTTTGCGCCACATCCGCCATGGCCGCGTGCGTAATGTCTATTCCATCGGCGATGGCGAAGCCGAGGTCATCGAAGCGCAAGTTCTGTCGACCTCGCCTTTGTCTGGCCGACGCATTCGCGATATCGATTTTCCCGAGGGGGTTTTGGTCGGTGCTTTGATGCACGGTGATCAATACAAGAAGCCCTCCGCAGAAACCCGCATAGAAGAGGGCGACGTGCTGACGCTGTTCTCATTGGCTGCAGATGTTCCAGAAGTGGAACGGCTTTTACAAGTTTCGATCGATTACTTCTAATGAACCGTTTCTCACGCATGCCGTTCTTTATTCAACTGATGTTGATTTGCTCCGGCGCGATGATGGTGCCTGCCATTTACGGTGGGCTCGTATCGCAGTTTTTGGCCTCTCGGTCGTTCTTTTATTCAGGTATTTTGTTCGGCACACTGGCCTGTCTGGTCGCCATCACCCGGTTTCGCGGTGAAGCCACAGAAGATCGCGACACCCGCAAGGATCGCGATCGTGAAGGCCGCAATCAACTATTGGTGCTCTTGGCGGCATATACGGTGTTGCCCGTGATCTTGGCTGTGCCATTCTCGGAATCCATTCCCAACACGACTTTTTTCAATGCGTATTTTGAAATGGTGTCTGCCCTTACCACAACGGGTGCGACTGTTTTTGAAGACCCCAATCGCTTGCCGACGACCGTCCACCTTTGGATTTCAATTGTGGGCTGGCTTGGCGGATTGTTTGCTTGGGTGACGGCTATCGCAGTGTTGGCTCCTCTCAATTTGGGTGGTTTTGAAGTCATTGCAGCACGCGCGCCGACCAGAGGCGATATGGTTACGACAGGGGCTTCGCAGATCGTGCAAGTTGCTGCGGGGCCTGAACGTTTGTCGCGTTACACGCAGCGCCTTTTTCCGATCTATTTAGGCCTTACTCTAGTGTTGTGGTTCGCTTTGGCTATGACGGGCGCCACGCCTTTCGTCGCGCTGTGTCATGCGATGTCTACCATGGCCACCTCAGGTATTTCGCCGGTCGGAGGCTTTGTTGAAGGTCACTCTAATTTTGGCGCGGAGCTGCTTGTGTTTGCTTTCCTGACGCTGGCTCTGTCGCGCAAGACCTTCACAATTGATCAAATTGGGAATGACGTAAAACCGCTGCGCCGCGATTCAGAAATTAAGATCGCATTGGTTTTACTGATCGGATTGCCAATCATTTTATTTTTGCGCCATTGGAGCAGCGCTTTGGAAGTGTCCGAGCAAAGTAATCTGGTTGCAGTGGTGCAGTCGCTGTGGGGCAGCGCCTTTATGGTGATGTCGTTTTTGACCACCACAGGATTTGAAAGCAGCAGTTGGGATGCGGCAAGACTGTGGTCTGGGCTGCAAGCGCCTGGCGTATTGTTGTTCGGCTTGGCTGTGTTTGGCGGCGGTGTCGCCACCACGGCGGGCGGGGTGAAACTCTTGCGTCTTTACGCTTTGGTGCGTCACAGCGAACGCGAAATTGAAAAAATGATTTCACCCAATTCTGTCGGCGGTGCAGGGGCCACAGCGCGCAGATTGCGCCGCCAAGGCGCCTATGTGGCTTGGGTTTATTTCATGCTCTTTGCCCTGACAATCGCCGTGGTGATGATGGCGCTGTCTTTGTTTGGCCTGCATTTCGAAGCTGCGGCTGTGTTCACGGTTTCTGCACTGACCACAACAGGGCCACTTGTCTATTTTGCAGCCGAAGTTCCCTTTAGCTATGCAGACTTGGACACAATCCCCAAAGCGATTTTGGCGGCCACTATGGTGCTCGGACGGCTCGAAATGTTGGCGATTGTTGCCCTGCTCAATCCAGAGTTTTGGCGCCGCTGAGCATTGAAACCTTCATGAATTGCCCCAACGCAGGTTAATTGCGACGATTTGGGAAAAAGTTAACGATTTAGAGGGGTGGAAATCTTGACATTTGCCCCAACATGTTGCGAACGTACGCGAAAGTGCTGCCGTCAGAGAGGCAGTTCGCAACAAAAGCGCAAGAAAAAAGGCAAAAAGATATGGCCGCCGATAAGCAAAACCTGCAAGACGCATTTTTGAACAATGTTCGTAAAGCTAAAGTTCCAGTCACAATTTTCTTGATCAACGGTGTGAAACTTCAAGGTGTGATCACTTGGTTTGACAACTTTTGCGTTCTTTTACGCCGCGATGGCCAGTCTCAGCTTGTCTACAAGCACGCGATTTCAACCATCATGCCATCAACGCCTATCAGCCTGTACGACGGCGAAGAGTAAGCTTTGCAAGAACATGATAAGCCGCTGACGCGCGCTTGGGTGATCCACCCAGACATTCAATCCGACCGCAACCGGCGCGACCCTGCATCAGGTCTTGCCGAAGCTGTTTCTTTGGCCGCTGCTTTGCCATCCCTCGAGACCATCGGGGGTGAAATCGTGCGTCTGCCCAAGCTGCAACCCGGTTGGTTGTTTGGCAAAGGTAAGATCGAAGAGTTGCGCCTGCGTTTGGAAGAAAACGAAATTGACCTCGTGCTTGTGGATGGCCCTGTTAGTCCTGCCCAACAGCGCAATCTTGAAAAAGAGTGGAAGGTCAAACTGCTGGATCGCACCGGCCTGATCCTTGAAATTTTTTCGGATCGTGCGCGCACCCGCGAGGGTGTGCTTCAGGTCGAGATGGCGGCATTAAGCTATCAACGGACCCGTCTAGTGCGGGCTTGGACCCACTTGGAACGCCAACGTGGTGGTCTGGGCTTTGTAGGCGGTCCGGGCGAAACTCAGATCGAAGCGGACAGACGCGCCATTGATGATCACTTGAATCGTTTGCGCAAGCAGCTGGAAAAGGTTGTGAAAACGCGCGAATTGCACCGCGCCTCGCGCGCCAAAGTGCCGTACCCGATTGTCGCTTTGGTGGGTTATACCAACGCCGGTAAATCGACCTTTTTCAACAAGGTCACTGGTGCAGATGTGTTTGTCAAAGATATGTTGTTCGCCACGCTTGATCCGACCATGCGCTCCGTCGTTTTGGAAGCTCCGCAAGGTGGCACAGATCGCGAGATCATTCTGTCAGACACGGTGGGATTCATCTCGTCCTTGCCGACACAGCTTGTGGCCTCGTTCCGTGCGACGTTGGAAGAGGTGCTCGACGCGGATCTGATCATCCACGTGCGCGATATTGCGCATGAGAAAACCCATGAGCAGGCCTTGGATGTGCGGACCATTTTGAACGATCTGGGCATCAAAGAAGACGCGCCGATGTTCGAAGTGTGGAACAAAATCGATCTGCTGGAAGGCGATGCCCGTGAGGCGCGTTTGACCCGAGCTGAGGCCGAAGACGACAAATTCGCGATCTCTGCTATCACAGGCGAGGGCGTGCCCGAACTTTTGGCTGCTATTTCGAGCTTCTTTGAGGAAGAGAAAATCCGCCGCGAATTTGTGATCCCTTATGCTGAGGGCAAAAAACGTGCTTGGTTGTTTGAACAACAAATCCTTGAAAGCGAAGAAGCGACAGAAAACGGCTATGAAGTTACAGTTTTATGGACGCCGCGTCAGGAACAAGAATACCGCGAAATGTAAGACCAAGCGCCCCTGTTACTTGTGATTGGGGCGTTGTCATCTTTGCGAGGTTCAATGGGTTTAAAAGACCCCTGTACGCCACACATAGACACAAGCACCAACCAACCCATAACGCCAAGGCCAGTCCCATGATTGCGTGGCCGACGATGACGTGGCCATAGTTGTCGGACAAAATATCTGCGCGCCGTCTGCCGCCCAGCGGAACAGAAAAATCAACTGGACGATCCAATCGAGCCGCCAGAGCGGATGTCAAAGCCCCAATAGCCTATGAAACCAAACACTAGACCGATACTCGCAAAAGTGCTGGCGTAGTATCTGAGCTTGCTCCAAAGGCTGTCGAACATCACGGTTTCTTTGGTTGCTTTTGGGATAGCCTTTAAGACTGATAGATCAAGTGTCAAACATTTTCATACGTTTGAACAGCCAAATTTGCCCTGCACAGACCACGACCAGAGTGAGGCAGACAATGGCAAAACCCCAAGGATTTTGCGCCAAGGGAATGCCGCCAACATTCACGCCCAAAAGACCAGTGAGCAGTCCAAGCGGCAAGAAAATCGCGGCAACGATAGAGAGCAAAAGCATCTGCCGGTTCATCGCTTCGGCCCGTTGATCCATGATCTGATCTTGCACAATTTGGGCACGATCGCGTATGGCGTCTAGTTCTTCAGCCATGCGTGTCACACGGTCTGCGGCCTCGCGGATACGGCTGCGATCTTGGGGCAAAAGCCAAGAGACATCTTCAATCTCAAGCGTGGTCAACGCATCGCGCTGTGGAAACATATAGCGCCTTAAAACGGTTGCTGTTTGGCGAAGACCTGCCAGCGTACGGCGCGTCTCAGACAGTGTTCCATCCGCGAGGGTGTCTTCCAAGGTGTCGATCTCTTCATTTAGGGCGGCGACGATTGGTTCGGCGCGATCAGACAAGCGCAAGGACAGTTTGGCGATAAAATCCCCTGGCGTTTCAGGCGCTTTGCCGCGTTCCATGGCCTCAAAGATATCCGCGATGGCTTTGAGCGGACGTCTCCAGACGCCAATGATGCGTCCCTTTTCGACCCACAGACGCACGGAAATCATGTCCTCAGGGTCCGCGCCGTCATTCAGGTTTACGCCTCTTAGGTTGATAATCACTCCATCTCCGTGAACTGTGCAGCGTGGGCGGGTCTCATCAGCGGTCAACGCATCCGTCACAAAATGGTCTAAGTGAAACGATGCCAACTCTACTATAGCTGCCTCTCGATCTGTTCCACAAAAGACCCAAGCGAAACCAAAAGCGCGACTGTCTGCCGTATCTTTCGTAAGCGAAAGCTCATGCAAGTCAGCAGCGCGCGCGGCACCGCGACCGTCTAAGGCAAAAAGCTGCACTTTGGGTGAAGACGGCGTCATGATCGGCTCCTTACTTTTAGAAAAAAGCGCGTGGGGCGGCGTTCTTTATTTAATATCATTATCTTCGGGCAAAATGTGTGTAATGCCAACACCGGCGGCTCTTGCGAGTGTTGGGTCCAATGTCATGGGCACATATTCGCCCCTTCGCCACAGCTCCCCCAGATCATCGTAGTGACGCGACAGCGGATGTCCCGATTGTCCTGTCGCGGTGATAAACACCGAACTGTCAGGGTCGGCAAAGTCATACACGCCACGATAGGCAGCCCCGTGGACATTGGCAAAAGGCTGATTGCCTGTACCGGCCGTGACGCCGCGCATCAATGTGTTGTCGCCGCCAGAGGTGGATTGGCGAATATTAACGATCCATTTGATGAAGGGCACGTTGCCAAGCACAGGGTGTGTGTGCTGCGCTGTATGCGCATCGCCCCAGCGCAGGGATTCCAAAGCCGTGCCATAGGTTTCGCCAACCCAAAGCAAAGCGTCATCCAAGGCGAGGCTTGCGATATTTGCACAGGTCTCAACGGCGGCTGATTGCAAAACGTCACACCAAATGGATGCACCGCCGATGTCGCGGTAAACGCGTTCGATGAACAAAGGTTCCACATGGGTATAGGCATGGGCCAGCGGGCCAAGCTCGTCGCGGATCAAGCGGTCTTGCAACGCACGCATCCACGCGTAATAGATTAAGGGTTCCGGCAAATGTTCATTCATTTCACCGTTCCATTCGGCCAACAAGTTCAACGCGCGTTGACGTTGGCGTTCTGGCGTACCTTCAGGGGCAGCCTCGCCGGTGAACCACAGATCGGCGGCAATCAGCGGCAAAAGAGATCGCGCAGAGTAAGATACGATATCATTTTGCGCCTCGATAAAGCTTTCGCGCGTGTGCACTTCGCGGCTTTGCATCAAGCGTTTCCACCGTTCAATGCGCTGCGTGTCGCCCCAGTGAAAGGTCAAATGGTCAGGAAAGGCGGCGTTGGTGGTTTTGTTGTTGGTGTTGCCAATGATCCCACCACTGGCCGGCGAAAACAACGGCAGATCGTCATAGGGACGATACCCTTGCCACTGGTTCTCAGCGACCCAGCCTTGTGATGGAATGCGGCCTTGGCTTTGGTGCGCAGCATCGCGAATGGGCGCACGGCCAATGGTTTTTTGCGCGATGTGATCAGGGTCCGCCAAAGCCAGATTGAGGGCAGGGGCGACAAAACCACGCCCAGCCTCGATGCCTTGGCGTACGGTGCCCGATTGCATCAACTGCATCAGCGCAGACAATGAAGTGTCATCATGGGCCAAAGGAGTCCAAGACACAGACACGATATAGCCATTGGGCGTGACCGTGTTCAGATTGAAGGCAGTTTGCGGCAGCACAGGCCCGTTGTCTGTCCACTGCAGCGTCAAAGTTTCCGGCGCTTGGTCTTTGATCCGCAGAATCGATTGTTTGCTGATCATTTTTTTGTAGCCGTCCGGCGTCATGACTTCGTTCGGCGCGCTGGGATTCACCTGCTCGATGAACAAATCTGCATCATCGGTGTAGGCCGAGGTTATGCCCCATGACAGCACCTCTTTGCGCCCCGCGATCACAAACGGAATGCCAGGGATAGTGGCGCCAATCACGCCGCCGGATTGTAATTCAACACGGGCCAGATACCACGCACCGGGGGCGCTGAAGCCCAAATGCGGATCGTTGGCCATCAAAGACGCGCCAGAGGCCGCACGGTCTGGTGACGCGGCCCAGACGTTTGACGCCCCTCCAAGCGGCGCGGAATTGAAACCCGCCATGGCATAGTCAACGTCGGCCTCGGGTGTGAAAGGCGATACGTCTGGGAATAAGCTGGCAAAGCCGTTCAGCAGTGCCGTTGGCGCGCCGGGGGCGTCTGGCAAGATGTCTTTGACCCGCTCAGGAGGCAGCATCAAAGAAGTACGCGCACGCAAGACTTCGGATGGAATATGATCCGACAGGCGCAGCGCCACCAGTTTCAACAAAGCGATGGAATCCTCGGGGCGCCAGTATGAGATTTCAGATGGAAACAAGAAAAATTCAGGGGCGCCACGCCCCATAGCACCTTTGTTGACTTCGCCAATCCACGCATTCACGCCGCGCGCATAGGCGGTGAGTGCAGCCATGGTTTCGGGGGTCTGAAGCGGCGCGGAGGCAACAGCGGCGTCATAAACTCCCAAACGGCGCATTAAAATGTCAGTGTTTTTTGTGCGCTCGCCAAAGACTTCGGACAGTTTGCCTTGGGCCGTGCGGCGCAACAACATCATTTGAAACAGGCGGTCTTGGGCATGGGCAAATCCGAGACCGTAAAACACATCCGCGTCGTTTTCGCCAAAAATATGTGGCACATTTGCGGTGTCGCGGGCAATCTCGATCGGACCGGTGATGCCGCTGACGTTATAGGAGGCGCTGTAATCGGGCAGGGACCGCGACCCTAAATAGTAAGCCATGTATCCGGCGAGCAGGGCGAAAATAGTGACACCTGTGACGATGCGAAAAAGCCATTTGAAGAAAAGTGCCATGGGCTGTGCAGACCTGCTTATTGTGAACGCGGCGGTCCTGTGGTTTAGGACTCATGAAGCGTTAAACCACATATAGTCAGAGGAAAAAAGCCATGGCGACTGTAGCATTTTTGGGACTTGGGGTTATGGGATTTCCGATGGCGGGGCATTTGGCCGCCGCGGACCATTCTGTGACCGTCTTCAACCGCACCCCCGCAAAAGCGCAAACATGGGCCGACACCCATAATGGTGCAACTCAACCCACCCCGCGTGAGGCTGCAGCTGGCTGCGATTTCGTGATGGCCTGCGTGGGCAATGATGATGATCTGCGGTCTGTGTGCTTGGGCGGAAACGGTGCATTTGCAGGCATGTCCAAAGGTGCAATTTTTGTTGATCACACCACGGTTTCGGCCAAAGTGACTCGTGAATTGGCGGCGATTGCAGCCGAAATGGGCATTGGTTATGTCGACGCGCCTGTCTCTGGTGGCCAAGCTGGTGCTGAAAACGGTGTTTTGTCTGTAATGTGTGGCGGCTCAGATGCGGATTACGCATCAGCCAAGCCTGTGATGCAAGCCTACGGCAAAATCGTCAAACGTTTGGGCGAGGTTGGTGCGGGACAAACCGCCAAAATGTGCAACCAAATCGCCATCGCGGGCTTGGTGCAAGGTCTGTCTGAGGCGCTGCATTTGGCGGAAAAATCTGGCCTTGATGGTGAAGCTTTGGTCGATGTGATCTCTGGTGGGGCCGCGGGCAGCTGGCAGATGGTCAACCGTCACAAAACCATGTTGGCCGATCACTATGAACACGGTTTCGCTGTCGATTGGATGCGCAAAGATTTGGCGATCTGTTTGGAAGCCGCAGATGACGTGGGCGCCAGTCTGCCTGTCACGGCTTTGGTCGATCAGTTCTACAAAGATGTGCAAAAAATGGGCGGCGGTCGTTGGGACACGTCTAGTTTGCTCAAGCGTCTCAAAGCTTTTGACTAAATGATCGGCGTCATCTGCGTCCGGTTCTGGGGCTTAGGTGACGCAACATCCGCTTGGCGACATTTTGCTCGCATGATGTGTGACGTGCTGATAGCGTGAACGCATCATTGAATTGGAATACCTACAATGTTTGAAAACCTGCTTTCGCTTCTTGGTCAGGTCAAAACCTACCAAACGCCACTGCCCGAGGCGGATGCCCAACATGCTATGGGCGCACTCTTGGTGCGTGCAGCCAAAGCCGATCAAAAGATTTTGTTCGAAGAAATTCAGATAATCGATCAGGTGCTGGCGCAGCGCTTTGACTTGAACCCCATCGAGGCCGCGAAAATGCGCGCATCGTGCGAAAAGTTGGAAGCAGAGATGCCCGATACTGTCGAGATGACGGGTATTATAAAAGACGCGATCAGTGCGACCGAAAAGGAAGCCACCTTGAGCGCGCTTTGGGCCGTTGTCTACGCGGATGGCATCAAACATGTTGAGGAAGACGAGCTATTGCACCAAATCGAAGCGGTGCTTGGCATTTCGTCTAAGCGCGCAAAAGAATTGCAAATCGCGGCGCGCGGATAAACGTCTCTTGGTAAATGCTTAGCTGTATAAGCCTATTACCTGTGGTTTAACGGTGTTTGTTTGATGAAAAATCGACATTTGGGCCTCAAAACGTGATCCGCAGGCCAAAGCCCATGCTTTCCTATTGGCATAGGTTGCTGCTATAAGGCTTGCAAATACGGGAATTTATGAACATGGCTGACAAAAAATCATCAGGTCGCGGCGAACGCGATCTGCGGGTGAAAGTGAAATCCGCACGCGGGCGCAAGCTGTCGTCGACGCTTTGGCTTGAGCGTCAATTGAACGACCCATATGTGAAACGCGCCCAGACTGATGGGTATCGCGGCCGTGCGGCGTATAAAATTCTTGAGCTGGATGACAAGTTTCGCTTTCTCGTGCCGGGCGCGCGGGTGGTGGATTTGGGCTGTGCCCCTGGTGGATGGTGTCAGGTCGCCGTCAAACGGGTGAATGCTTTGGGCGAAAAATCCGGCAAGCGCATTGGGTTTGTTTTGGGTGTCGATCTGCAAGAGGTCGAACCTATTGCGGGCGCGGAAATCCACCAGCTCGACTTCATGGAAGATGACGCGGATATCAAGACCAAGAAATGGCTTGGCGGCTCGGCTGATGTTGTGATGTCCGATATGGCTGCTTCTGCGTCAGGTCACAAACAAACCGACCACAACCGCATCATGGCCCTATGCGAAGCTGCGGCCTATTTCGCTTTTGACGTGTTGGAAGAGGGCGGGACATTCGTGGCCAAGGTCTTGGCTGGCGGTGCTGAGGGCGATTTGCAAAAGGTACTTAAACAACGTTTCACTAAGGTGATGCACGTCAAACCGCCGGCATCGCGGTCTGACAGTTCCGAAAAGTTTGTCGTCGCGACTGGATTTAAAGGCTGACGTCATGGATAGTTGGGTCCGCATCGGAGCAGGCGACGTATCCGTCGCGTTAGATCCAACTATTGGCAATATTCGCACCTTCTCAATTGCGGGGCGAGAAATATTGCACACCGCGCATTGGGTCGGCACGGATGCTGCCCAATCTCTTGAGGCTCCAGTCGACGAACATCTTGCAGGGGACTTCTTTTGTGCCCCCTTTGGTGCCTCTGGGGTCGCAGATGTTCCGCCCCATGGGTGGACGGCAAATTCTGAATGGACGCCTGTGCTGCGCGCACAAAACGATGATATGGCAGTGCTGAAACTGGCGCTTAATAGCACCGTTTTCGGCGCGCGGATCACCAAAGAATTGCGCGTGATTGCCGGACATTCCGTTTTGTATCAAACGCATGTCATCACGGGCGGGCAGGGCGCGTTGACATTCGCGCATCATCCCATGCTGCATTTATTGGCGGGCGGGCATATCGGTTTTTCAGCGAAAAAGGCCGCAATGACACCGTCCAGCCCTTTGGAAGAATCACATCGTTTTGCCTATCCCGCGCGCGGCGCTGATCTGTCGAAGTTTCCAAGCGCGGATGGCGGTCATGTTGATCTACACCACTACCCGTCTGACACAGGGCATGAGGATTTCATCACGCTTGTCGAGGCTGACGACGCACAGTTCGGCTGGACCGCTGTCACACGCTATGCCGAAGATGACATTGTGCTGTTTGTCAAAGATCCGCGCGTGATGCCGCTCACGATGATGTGGCAATCCAATGGCGGGCGCGATTATGCGCCGTGGAATGGACGTCACACCGGCGTTCTTGGAATTGAGGATGGCTGTTGCGCAGGGTTAACAACGTTGGAAGGGGCCTCAGGCGACAATCCGATAGCACGCGAAGGGGTCGTTACCACTTTAGTCTTGCGTCCCGATTTGCACACCCAAGTGCGGCACGCCATCGCCGTTGTGCCGCGCCCCGCTGGATGGTCAGGCGTTGCTCAGGTATTTCAATCAAAGACGGGGTTTAAGCTCAGGTCTGAGGGTGGAAATGAATTGGAAGTGGCTTTCGATCTTGGGTTTTTCGATCTGTAAGACTTACGTCTTAGTCCTGCCTTTGGGTTTTGCGATTTTCGGTGAATTTTTTCGCTTTGCATTGGACAAGATTGCAGTGATCTGATTATCTCACGCTCAAAATGGTATACCAAAACAGCGCATCGATGATCTGCATCTGATACATGTTTTGAAAAGGGGGATTTAATGAATTTACAACACCGTTTAAGTGGCAAACGCGTGGTCATGACCGCTGCTGGCCAAGGGATTGGACGCGCCTGTGCTGAACGTATGGCTGCCGAAGGCGCGACAGTGATCGCAACTGATATCAACCCTGATCTTATGGCCGATTTGAACGCTGTAGGTGGCATAGAAGCGCGTGTTCTGAACGTCTTGGATGGCGCGGCTGTCACGGCACTTGCGCAAGACCTCGGCGCGGTCGACGTGCTGTTCAACTGCGCGGGCATTGTGCATTCCGGCGATATTTTGAACACGTCAGAGGACGAATGGGACTTTGCCTTCGAGTTGAACGCAAAGGCGCAATTTAGGATGATCAAAGCATTTTTGCCTGCCATGCTTGCCGGCGGCGGTGGTTCTATCATCAATATGTCGTCTGTTGCAGGCCCGATCACAGGCCCTGCGAGCCGTCTGGCCTATAGTGCATCAAAAGCAGCCGTTGCAGGCATGACGCGGGCCATTGCTACGGATTACGTCACCCAAGGCATTCGCTGTAATTCCATTTGCCCCGGCACCATTAACAGCCCATCTTTGCACCAACGATTGCGAGAAACGGGTGATTATGACAGCGCTTTGATCGAATTTATTGGCCGACAACCGATGGCCCGCATTGGCGAGCCCGAAGAAGTTGCAGCCCTTGTGGCCTATCTCGCATCTGACGAGTCGAATTTCACCACAGGACAAGAACATATCATTGATGGCGGCTGGACCGCTTAAAAAAACAAGATTTGAGGAAGGAAGACTATGAAACTTGTACGTTACGGGGACCGCGGTTCTGAAACACCTGGGATGATTGACGCGGATGGCGCTTTGCGCGATCTGTCGGCACATGTGGCGGATATCGCTGGCGAGGTTCTGGTGAATCTTAGCGCACTCAAAGACATGGATCCAACAACCTTGCCACTGGTCGAGGGCAATCCGCGCTATGGTGCTTGTGTCGGCGGAACAGGCAAATTCATCTGTATCGGCCTGAACTATGCCGACCATGCCGCGGAATCCGGTTTGGAAGTGCCGCCTGAGCCTGTGATCTTCGCAAAATACACCTCAGCGATTTGCGGGCCTAACGATGACATTATCATTCCACGCGCTTCTACCAAGACGGATTGGGAAGTCGAATTGGGCTTTGTGATCGGCAAAAAAGCTAAATATGTGGACGAGGCTGACGCGATGGATCACGTTGCGGGATTCTGCCTGATCAACGACGTGTCTGAGCGAGAATACCAAATTGAGCGCTCTGGTCAGTGGTCCAAAGGCAAATCGTCGGACAACTTCGGTCCAACCGGTCCTTGGTTGGTTACACCTGACGAGGTTGGCGATTTTGACAACCTGCACATGTGGCTCGATGTGAACGGTGAGCGCATGCAAGATGGTTCGTCGTCCACCATGGTCTACCGTGTGCCGTTCTTGGTGTCCTACCTGTCGCAATTCTTCACGCTTCACCCCGGTGACATCATTTCCACTGGCACACCGCCCGGTGTTGGTTTGGGCTTCAACCCGCCGAAATACCTTAAAGAAGGTGACGTCGTTGAACTGGGAATCGAAAAACTGGGCACACAAAAACAAGTCTGCGTCAAAGACATCTAAGTTTAGATCAAATCTCAAACGAAAAGGCTGCAGGATTTCTGCGGCCTTTTTTTGTCGGTGCGGCATGCTTGAAAGTCTGAGCGAGGTTGCTGACGTCAGAGCAGCTGTATTTTCTCTATTTAATACAGAAAACGCCACGCAAATGCGCGAATTTTAAGCACGGCGTAACGAGAATGGCGTGTATGGCATCTGCTTGTTTTACATTTAACCTTAAAAAACTTTAGTTTAAGTAAAATTTTTGCCAGTAAAATACGGAACTCGCCATGCCGCGCCGCGCCTATTACGCTCTCTATCTGCTCTTTTTCATTCAGCCCCTATCGTGGGGCGGTTGGCTTGTGCGCATTTCTGAAATTCAACGCGATCTTGCATTGAACCCCCTAAGTCTGTCCATCGCGATCGCGGCCGTACCTGTGGGGTTGCTGTTGTCGTTGATGTTCATCAGCCGCGTTTACGCAAAATTGGGTGTTCGAAAAACAACGGCCTTAAGCCTTTTGGTGTTTTTACTTTTCATTCCTTTGCCTGGTTTTAGTGCAAATTTACCTGTTCTTTGCTGTACTCTCTTTCTTGTCGGCATTGGTTTGGCCGCAGCAGAACTTGGCCTGAACTTAGTGGCCGATACGATTGAAAAGCGTGGTGGACGTCCGATAATGGGGCGCGCACACGGATTTTGGAGCCTTGGGTTGCTGGCCGGATCCGTGGCGTCCAGTGGGCTTTCTTTTGTCGGGCTGTCCGTCGGTTTGACGCTTGTTCTGCTGGCGGTCCTCACGGGCGCTTTGGCGATTTGGGTTTTTAAGGTTCTCCCCGACGTTGATGTCCCAAAAGTAGAAAAACCTATAAATAACAATCATAAAGAGCGCCTTTTTCTGGGCTGGACCACCGTTGCCATTAGTTTTTTTGTCTTTGGAATAGCAATGGGGGAAGGCGCCATGGCTGATTGGGCTTCGGTCTATATGTCCCAAGTCTATGATGTTTCAGGCGGCATCGAGGGGCTTGGATTTGTGTGTTATGCCACATCAATTACCTTAGGGCGTTTCGGATCTGATTTTGTTCGCGGATTTTTGAGTGGGCGTCAAATCTGCATGTTGGGATGTGGGTTTGCGATCATCGGTGTTGCCTGTTTGGTCGCCGCACCCGCAGCATTCGTTTCCTATTTTGGCTTTATATGTATTGGTTTGGGCTTGGCTGCAGGGTTCCCGCTTGCAGTGACCGCTGTTGCGTCTCAGCCTGTGTCATCGGTTGAACGGCATTTGGCATTTCTGTCGCAAATCGCGTTGAGCGGGCAGCTTTTAGGCCCCTTATTGATCGGCCTCACAGCGCAGTTCACAGGCATGAGGCTAGGGTTTGCGGTGCTGATTCCGATTTTTCTAGCAAGTGCATATCTATCGAAATGGATTTTGGCCCCTCGGGTGCCGCGTTAAGCGATCGTTGTTGCGCCTTTTTTAGGCAACTCATCAGTCCGTCGGGTGTATTTTGTTTGGTTATCTAATTTACAGACTGGTTTTTGAAAATTACTTGTGCAAATCTAAAATCATTGAGCCGAATGTTTTCTTAACAAAGAAAAAATATCGGTTTGAAGGATTTTTAAACGCGGGTGGCGACTTTGAAATTTAGGTGGCGACAATGACACAACAGGTAAACGTATCAGGCGTTAGGCGTCTAGAAGTCTGTGTTGATCGTTTGAGCGACGCGAAAAGTGCTGTTGGTTCCGGTGCTGATCGTATTGAGCTATGTGCTTCTCTTGCACTTGGTGGTGTGACGCCGTCTTTGGGTTGCATTCTTGGTGCCGTTAAACTGATGGCCCCTGTGATCGTTTTGATCCGCCCCACTCTGGGTGGCTTTTGCTACCATCAGTTAGAAGTGTCCCAAATGATCGACGATATCAAATTTGTAAAAGAAGCGGGTCTGGCAGGTGTCGCCATTGGTGCGCTCACAGCGGATGATACGTTGGACGTTGAAGTGATGCATCGGTTATGTGACGCGGCTGGCGATATGGAAATTGTACTGCACCGAGCATTTGATTTGGTTTCAGATCCCAAACGGACTTTGGATGAGGCCGTTGATCTTGGAGTGATGCGCGTTTTGACGTCTGGGCAGAAACCGAAAGCGATTGATGGTTTGGGCTGCCTTAGAAACCTTGTGGACCATGCGGACGGACGGATTGAAATTTTGCCTGGGTCAGGTGTGACGCCTGACAATGCGGTAGCGCTTATAGAGGGCACGGGCGTGACGCAGTTGCATTCATCCTGCCGCGCGCCAGTGACGCCAGACTCAAACTTGGTTGCCTTGGGCTTTTCACCTGAAAAGGATGCGGCACTGGATGTCGGCCTTGTCAAACTCATGAAATCTCGACTGGAGGTCGTTCAATGAAGGTAGGTATCGTTGGCTTGGGCGCGCGTATATCGCATGTGGCAAATCTGTTTAAAATTGCCAAGCCAGATTTTGAATTTGTCGCCTATGCGGACCCGTCACCAGCAGGAAAACCCTATCTTGAAGGCGTGCTTGGTCATGCGTTGACCGCTTATGACGACCTTGATGATATGCTTGCGCATGAAGAGATCGATCTGTTGATGGTCGGATCGCCAAACCATTTACACATTCAACATCTGCGCAGTGCTATTCTGGCTGACGTCCCACACATTTTTGCCGAAAAGCCAGTGGTGATCAGCGAAGATGAGACCTTTGAATTGCTGGAGCTGATGCGCGATCATGGTGGCCATCGCCGCGTGATGATTGGCTTGGTTCTGCGCTATTCGCCGCTTTATGTGATGCTCAAAGACGCGCAGGCCGCGGGCCAGCTTGGCGAGATTGTGTCCATTGAAGCCTCTGAGCACATCGGCAGCTATCACGGCAGTTTCTTTATGCGCGATTGGCGTCGCAATTCGGCCTTGTCTGGCGGGTTCATGTTGGAAAAATGCTGTCACGATATTGATCTGTATCAAGGGGTTGTGGGTGAGCGTCCGAAATATATTTCAAGCTTTGGCGGACGCAAAAGCTTTGTGCCAAGCAACCGTCCAAAAGTGGCGCCGGATTACCGCGCCATTGCCGAAAATATCGCCCAGCATGACCCAACGCGCCCTTATGGATACGAGCCGCGCTGGGGCGGTGTGGACGACGAGTTCGCGAGTGACGCGGACATCGTTGATTATCAAACGGCCAACGTTGAGTATGAAAATGGTGCTGTGATGGCCTTTCACACCAATATCAATGTGCCCGATGAGTTCCGCCGCTTTGCAGTGATGGGAACGCGCGGCATGGCCGAGGGCGATTTCGTGCGCAATGATTTCAAGGTGACAGATGCTTTCACCGCAAAGACGATTTCTGAGAACGAACATGTCGGGCCGGATGTGAAAAACCACTACGGGGCAGATGATCAAATGGCGGCAGATATAGTTGCCTATCTTGACCATGGCGTGCCGCTGAAAGTGAGTGTTTTAGACGCGTTAGAAGCGGGCTTGACTGCGCTTAAGATGGACGAGGCCCGCGTGACACGATCTGTCGTAGATATGACGCAGACATGGGCAAAATTTGACAGCTACGGCATGGATAAGGGCGCATAAATATGTCTCACGGTAAGAAAATTGACTGGTTTCCCTATCTGTTGCTGATACCGGCCTTGTTGATCACATTGATCATCGTCGCTTGGCCTTTGGTAGAAACAATCCGTCTGTCGTTCACTGACGCGTCCATGAACCCAGCCACGCATTATGTTGGTTTGGACAACTACGAAGAGATGTTTTCGCGCCGTTTCCCAGAAGTGATTGCGCGTACGTTTTACTGGATGAGCCTGTCAGTCGCTTTTAAAATGTGCATGGGCATATTTGGCGCTGTATTGCTCAATGCCTCTGTGCCAGGTCGCACTTTGGCGCGTCTGTTGGTGATGCCCCCTTGGATCGTGCCCATTGCGATTGGGGTGTTTATCTGGGGATGGATGTACAATGGTCAGTTCGGGATGATTTCAGGGATTGCGCAACGTCTGCATATCCTGTCCGGCCCATTTGAATTTCTCGCCTATAAAAATTCGGCCTTCATGTCGACAATCGTCACGGATGTCTGGATCGGAACGCCATTGGTTACGGTCTATCTTTTAGCCGCGATGCAAAGTGTGCCGAGCGATCTATATGAAGCGGCATGGACCGATGGCGCGTCACGGATGTATCGCTTTCGCCGCATCACATTGCCGCTGATCATGCCCGCGATTTCGACCATGGCGCTATTGGCTTCGATTTGGACCTTTAATTCTTTTGATATCATTTGGATTTTGACCGAAGGCGGTCCGCGCAATGCGACCACCACGATGATCATCGATACCTACAAAACAGCTATTTCACGGTTCCGCTACGGCGAAGGTGCCGCACGCGCTGTGATGATCGTTATCTTCTTGTCGATTTTCTCGGCCTGTTATTTCTCACTGATCCGCAAACTGTCCAATCGAGGAGGCGTCAAATGATCAATCGTTATCGTTGGTGGGAATATGTTCTCATTTATACCGGTCTTGCGCTGTTCCTAACTTTTATCTTGGCGCCGTTTGTTGAAGCTTTTTTGGTATCAATGCGGCCGCTTGATGGGCTGTTTTCTATTCCGTACCGCTTCATCACGGATGACATGTCTTTTGATGCGTATGTCTCGATGTGGGACTCTGTGCCCTTGTTGTTCCGCTACATGATGAACTCTTTGGGCATTGCGATGGCTGTGACCATCTGTGGTCTGTTGGCCATTGTCCCTGCGGCTTATGCGTTTTCGCGCTTTGAATTTAAAGGCAAGAACATCCTGCTTGGGGCGTTTCTTGCGGTGAACATGGTGTCCGGTGCGGTACTGATTATTCCGCTGTACAAAGTGATGATGGGCCTGGGGCTTTTGAACACTTACTTTGCCATGATCGCACCGGGTACCGCCTTTGTTATTCCCACTGGCATCTGGCTGTTGCGCTCATACCTGATGAAGATCCCACGTGAGTTGGAAGAGGCGGCATTGGTCGACGGGGCAGGGCGTATGTATACGCTGGTGCGGGTGATCATTCCTGTCGCTTTGCCGGGGATCGTGGTTGTGGCCATCGCGACGTTTATCGCGGCCTATGCACAGCAGTTCATCTATGCTTTGACATTTAATTCTGTAAACGAGCTCAACCCATTGCCTGTCGGCCTGTTCCAGTTTTTTGGACGCCAACGTGTGGTTTGGAACGAGCTTATGGCGGCCAGTTTGGTCGGTATCTTGCCGGTGATGTTCGTCTACATTTTCCTACAAAAATACATCGTTGCCGGTTTGACGGCTGGGGCGGTGAAAGAATGAGAAACGTCGTTAAACAGACAAACTCATCATCAAAACGTGAAACCAACATTTCAAATGAACAGGGAGTTCAAAAATGAAAATATTCACAACAACATTGGGCGTCGCGCTGCTTGCGACTGCCGCCAACGTCAGCGGTGCTTTTGCTGCCACTGATTTGCACATGATCATGTGTGGCGACGACACCACGCCAGGTATCGCAGTTCAGCAAACGCTGATCGACGAATGGACAGCCGCCAATCCTGATTACGCTGTCGACATCGAATTTGTACCTTGGGGCCAGTGCCAAGAGAAATCCATGACTTTGGCTGCCGCTGGCAACCCTGCGTCGCTTGCATACCTTGGCTCACGCACGCTCAAGCAATTGGCTAAAAATGATCTGATCATTCCTGTGAGCCTGACTGACGAAGAAGCCGAATCTTACGCGGCCCCAATCTTGGGCACAGTGACTTGGGAAGGCCAACAGTGGGGCATGCCACGTGCGTTTTCGTCAAAAGCCTTGTGGTACAACAAAGGTTTGTTCGCGGCCGCGGGTCTTGATCCTGAAACACCACCTACAACATGGGACGAGCTTTTGGCAGCTGCCAAAGCCATCACAGAGAACACAGATGCAGCTGGCTATGGCATGGCGGGTGCGTCTTTTGACAACACAATGCACCAGTTCATGACCGTGATGTATTCCAACGGTGGCGAAGTTATCAACGCTGACGGCGAAATCGTATTCGGTAGCGACAACAACGTTGAGGCCTTGGCCTTTGTTGAAGCACTCGTGCCTTACTCAGAGCCTGGCCCAATTGCATACGATCGCGGCAAGCTTGAGATCTTATTTGGCGAAGAAAAAGTCGGCATGTTGATCGATGGTCATTGGCTCAAAGGTCGCATTTCCGAAGATTTGGACGCGGGCGTTGTACCCTTCCCAGCGGGGCCAATGGGCAAGTCTTCGTCTTTGTTGATCACAGACAGCTTGGCCGTGTTCAAAGACTCTGGCGTTGAAGATGCTGCTTTGTCTTTGGCCAAATACTTGACCAGCCCAGAGCACCAAATGGCGTTCGATATCGCGGAAGGCTACACACCTATTCGTACAGGTCCAGAAGTTGACGCGCTGATTGACGCTGACGCGACTTGGGCACCGTTCATCAACGTCATTCCTGATGGTGGTCCAGAGCCATTCGTCACAGATTACGTAGCGATGCAAGACGTGCTTAATGAAGCGCTTCAAGGTGTGATCTTGGGTGAAGTCGATGCAGCGGAAGCTGTGGAATACGCCGCCGAAGAACTCGAAGCCGTTAAGTAAACCTATCTTTGGCTGCTCCGCCCATGGTGGCGGGGCAGCCGCTAAGATCAACACTCACGTTAAGATGGAAAAGGTGTCCCATGGGCCAGTTAACAATGCGCGATGTTCGCAAGAGCTTTGGAACCTCAGAAGTGATCAAGGGCGTGTCCCTCGATATCGATCACGGAGAATTTGTGGTTTTCGTTGGGCCATCCGGTTGCGGGAAATCCACTCTGTTGCGGATGATTGCTGGGCTTGAGGAAATCACATCTGGCGAGGTTATGATTGACGGCGCCGTGGTGAACAACCTTGCTCCTGTTGAACGCGGCATCTCGATGGTGTTCCAATCTTACGCGCTTTACCCGCATATGTCGGTCTATGAAAATATCGCTTTCCCATTGCGCGTTGCCAAGATGAGCAAGGCTGACATGGACGCGAAAGTGAAGCGTGCCTCTGCTATTTTGCAACTCGACGAGCGCCTGCAGCACAAGCCAGGTCAGCTGTCTGGCGGTCAACGTCAGCGTGTTGCAATTGGCCGTGCCATCGTGCGCGATCCATCCGTGTTTTTGTTTGACGAACCCCTATCGAATTTGGATGCCGCTTTGCGTGCCGATATGCGTGTTGAGCTGTCGCGTTTACACCACGATCTTGACGCCACCATGGTTTACGTGACCCATGATCAGGTCGAAGCCATGACCATGGCGGACCGTATCGTCGTGCTGGACGGGGGCTATATTTCGCAAGTGGGCTCGCCACTTGAGCTGTACCACAAGCCCAAAAACCTGTTCGTCGCGGGTTTTATCGGCAACCCCAAAATGAATTTCCAAACTGTCACTTGCAAGTCGATCACTGAACATGGCGTATCGGTTGAGCTGTCCAACGGGACTGCGCTGACCGTGCCTGTCAGTACAGCAGACCACAAAGGCGCTGATCTTGTGGGGCAGACACTCACTCTTGGCATTCGTCCTGAACATATCGTGGCCGAAGGCGGCGACATTCAATTGGCGGGTGTGCCGTCGGTTGTGGAGCGCCTTGGCATCCACACTGTTGTCTATTCTTCGCTTGAAGGCGATGCGTCCCAGTTCATGTCCGTTTTGGAAGGCACCGCGCCGGTTCAAGTCGGGCAAAAGACCCACTTCGGGATCAATGCGACGGACTGTCATTTGTTCGGGCCAGATGGATTGGCCTTCGAGCGTCAAGTCGCGCTGACGACAGTTGAGCTGCCAAGCTTAAACGTGGAGTGACGCAGATATTGCGCACATGAGATATGGCGCGCAGTGATCTGATTTTAAATGAATAAATGTCAGCTTCGCGCTGCGCAAAAGATGAGACGGAATCCACTATGTCCCTTTACCGCCTTGAGGCCGAATTCAACGGTGCCACGACCCGCGAAGACACGCGCTTTACTTACACGTTTTACAATGGTTCCGCGCAGCCTTTGACAGGGTTTCGTGTCGGGTTTTCGTCCATGACCCGCATGGCGGATGAGGCTGTGGTCTTTGGCGCAAAATTGTCAAAAGCCTATGCCAACTATCATGAATTCGCAGCCCCTGACGCGCTGGTTGTGCCCGCGGGTGGCAGCTGGACCTTTGGCTTTGAAAGCATTGAACATCACATTCCATCACACCGTTTGGACGGTCCGAAATCGGCTGTTTTGTTCAATGGCGATGATGTTTTAGAGGTGCAAGTCGGCGATCTGATCTGCAAAGATCTGAAAGACACAGGGCCATTGCGTGACTATCCGCAGGGGCAGCTTGATCTGCCTTTGATGCTGCAACCTTGGCCCAGTGAAGTCAAAGTTGATGCCTTTTGCGCCGCGCCACGTCTTTTTGTCCCCGATGCCACTGCGGCCGAGCGTGGAGCAATGATGCGCGTGGCTGGGCTGCATGCGCGGTTATACCCAGAGGCACGCGAAATTTTTCGTCTTGATGATGGTGATATGGCACTTCAGTTCGCGCAGGGCGATGTGGCCAAAGAGGCTTATGAGCTGTCGTTCGAGGGCAAAATCATTCGTGTGACCTATGGCGACGAGCTTGGCTTGTTTTACGCTTTGGTGACCCTCGCACAATTGGTGCACGGGGCTTCCCATGCGCCTGAGACCTTCCAATTTCCGACCTCTGGCACAATATCTGACGCGCCGCGCTTTGGCTGGCGTGGGGGGCATTTGGATGTGTCGCGGCATTTCTACACGAAAGATGAAGTCACCCGCCTGATCGATATTATGGCTTGGGCCAAGATGAATGTTTTCCAGTGGCATTTGACCGATGACGAAGGCTGGCGGATTGAGATTCAAGCCTATCCTGAGCTCACTGATATTGGATCTGTGCGTGGTCCAGACTGCGCTATGGTGGGGCAGTACGCTCATAACGCCAAACGATACGGTGGTTATTACACTCAAGTTGAGGCGCGCGCTGTGGTGGCCCATGCCGCCGATTTGCACATCGACATCGTGCCTGAAATTGACATTCCAGGGCATTGTGCCGCTGTTTTACTGGCCTTGCCGTATCTTGTTGATCCTGACGAGCAGGTGAACAGTTCGAAATCTGTGCAGGGCTATCCGAACAACGCGCTGAACCCCGCCATTCCTGAGACCTATGAGTTCATCGAAAAGGTCATGACCGAAATCGCTGACATCTTCCCAAGTCCTTATATCCACGTGGGCGCGGACGAAGTTGCCGAAGGCTCTTGGATGACATCGCCCAAGGCGCAAGGTCTGCGCCAATCCGAAGGGCTTGCGGGCACACCAGAAATTCAAGCTTATTTCTTACGCCGCGTACAAAAGATTTTGCGCAACAACGGCAAAAACCTTGCCGGTTGGGACGAAGTCAGCCATGGCGGCGGCGTCGATCAAGAGGGCACTTTGCTGATCGCGTGGCAAAACCCCGACCTCGTGCCTGCTTTGACGGCCCAAGGTTACCGCGTGGTCGCAAGCCCCGGTCAAGCCTATTACATGGATATGGTTCAATCCACCGGCTGGGATGAACCCGGTGCGCAGTGGGCAGGCGTTGTCCCACCCAAGCAAAGCTATGATTTCGACCCCGAAGGCG
Source organism: Pacificibacter sp. AS14 (assembly GCF_038899935.1). Classification (NCBI taxonomy): domain Bacteria; kingdom Pseudomonadati; phylum Pseudomonadota; class Alphaproteobacteria; order Rhodobacterales; family Roseobacteraceae; genus Pacificibacter; species Pacificibacter sp. AS14. The sequence goes on along the minus strand of NZ_JBBMQI010000001.1, from coordinate 514,720 downwards.
ATCTGCCTGCTGCTGATCGTGGCGCGCTGGCCGGTGTTCAGGCCTGTATCTGGACCGAGCACATCTTTACCCGCGGGCTGTTCAATCATCTGGTTTTCCCACGGTTCTACGCCGTGGCAGAAGGCGGCTGGACGCCCATGTCACAAAAAAGTTGGCCCCGTTTTTGCGCCATCAGCCGGCATATGCCGCAGCTATAAGGATCCATCACATGCGCATTGCAATTGGCGGCCTTCACACTGAGTGTTCGACCTATAATCCTTTGCTGCAAACAGCAGATGATTTCGCGCGATACTTTGGGCAGAATGTGATCGAAAAATTGCAACTGACCGTGCCGCAAGACGTGACTGCGCTGGGTCTGTCTTATGTGTCTTCCGTGCCAGGCGGTCCGATTGCGGCAAGCACTTATGACGCCTTCAAGGCCGATTTTTTGCAACGCCTTAAAGAATGCCTGCCTGTGGATGCGGTCTATCTGGCCATGCACGGCGCGGTTCATGTCGCGGGGCATGATCCCGCGATGGAAGATGCAGAAGGCGATTGGCTTAAATCTATACGCGACCTTGTGGGGCCAGATTGTATCATCGCAACCAGCTTTGATTTACACGGAAACATCACCCAGCAAGTCATTGATCAGATTGATATATTCTCAGCCTTTCGCACTGCGCCACATATCGATGTTGTTCAAACCCATATGCGCGCCTTTACGATGTGTATAGACGCGATTCGCACGGGCAATGTGCCTTTCGTGACATGGGCCCCCGTGCCAGTGTTGATGCCCGGTGAACGCAGCTCGACGGATGATAGTCCCGCACGAGAGCTCTACGCGTTGTTGCCCTTAGAGGATGCCAAAGACGGCATTTTGGATGCCAATCTGATGGTTGGCTATGTTTGGGCCGATACGCCGCGGGCGACGGCCTGTGCTGTGGTCACAGGGACAGATGAGGCTGCGGCTTTTGAGAGTGCCACACGTCTTGCCACGTCTTATTGGACTGCGCGATCTGAGTTCGCATTCGGCGTGACCTCAGAGCCGCTTAAAGACTGTCTTCAGCTTATTTTGGCTGAGCAGAGCCACCCCGTCATTTTGGCGGACAGTGGTGATAATCCGACGGGTGGTGGTGTTGGCGATCGCGCAGACGTTCTGGAATCCTTGCTGCAACAGGGCATTTCGGGCGCTGTGATCGCTGGCATCACCGATGCGCCGGCGGCTTATGCTTGTCGTGATGCTGGTGTGGGTGCTTTGCTGACGATCCAAATTGGCGCGGCTCTTGGCCAAGGTGGCCCGCGGTTGACGGTGGACGCATCAGTCGTTCAGATCATCGACACAGAGGACGGCAAGGGCACCGAGGTGTTAATCAACGTGAGTGGCAATCTGGTGATTGTCACCGCCCGCCGCAGACCGTTTCACAATTTTGAGGACTTTCGCAAGTTCGGCATCGAACCCGCCGAGCAAAGTCTCATCGTGGTCAAATCCGGCTATCTGTCGCCCGATTTGGCCCCCATAGCAAACCCTGCGCTGATGGCCTTGACCGATGGTGCGGTCAACCAAGACATGGCGCAGCTTGAGAACACCAAACGCGGCGATCAGGTGTACCCTTTTCAAGCCGATTTTTCTTGGTCCCCAACCCCCAAACTGTCAAAGCGCCGTTTGGCTGCACTGACACGTAATTAAGGACGTTTATAATGACTTTTTCATGCACAGCAGAAACGTGGCGGGAAATCAATTCACAACCAGATATCTGGGACGCTTGGGTGCCTGAGTTGGCGCAAGCGCGCACCGATATAGGGCTTTGGATCAAAGACAAAGGCATTCGTGAGGTCTGGTTTTTGGGTGCTGGTACGTCGGCTTTCATCGGCGATACTCTGGCGGCTGTGGCGCATCCGACCTTGACGTTGCGCTCGATTGCGACAACCGATGTGGTTGGCGCTGCGATGGATTTGCCCAAGATGCGGGACGATCTTTTGGTCATCCAATTTGGACGCAGTGGCAATAGCTCGGAAACCATTGGCGCCATGCATATGTTGGACGGATTGGCCCCGCAAGTTCACCAGCTGCATATCACGTGCAATAAAGACAGTGCCTTGGCGACCCGTGTGGCGCCTGGACCAGGCGAGCGCCGCGTGATGATTTTACCTGAAGCCACCCATGATCGCGGCTTTGCGATGACTTCTAGCTTTACCACGATGCTCTTGTCGGCTTTGTCGGTTTTGGATCTTGAGGTTGATTTGCAATCGCAAATTGGCACCTTGGCAACATCCGCGCGTCGTTTGATCGCGCAGCTTTCAAGCACTGTGATGGATCGTCCTGAACGTGCAATTTTCCTTGGCTCCGGTGCGCTGAAAGGCATCGCCCGCGAAAGTTCTTTGAAGGTGTTGGAGCTGACTGCGGGTCAGACCATGACCCAATGGGACAGCACTTTGGGCTTTCGTCACGGGCCAAAAGCGGCTGTCGTAGACGGCACCTTGATTGCTGTGATGATCCACCCAGACCCGAGGGCAGGGCGCTATGATATTGACGTGGCACGCGAAATCGAGGCTCAATACCCGAATGCCAAAGTCGTCACCATTGGGCAAGAGGCTTGCACGGTTTCCTTTGTTGGCACAAAAGACGCGCGCTGGGACGGGGTGCTTTATGTGCTCGCCGCTCAAATTTGGGCGGTGATGTGGTCGCAGGCGCTGAGCCTGCCGGTGGACAATCCTTTTGAAGGCCACGGCACATTGTCACGTGTTGTTTCTGGGGTTACGCTCTACCCCTTTGATATGGATGCAGCAGAATGATTGTATGCGGTGCGATTGATCTTGGCGGGACGAAAATTGAGGCACGTGCCTTCGATGCGTCTTTGCACACGATTGAGATGAAACGCATCGCGACACCCACGACAGATTTCGATGCTTTCATGGTGGGGCTTTGCGCACAAATCGATTGGCTTTATGCCATATCTGAGCAGGCAGATCTGCCCATCGGTGTGTCGCTTGCAGGGATCATCAACCCGACGACAGGCATAGCTACGGCCTCGAACATTCCTGTGTCTGGGCATAATATTGGCGCAGCTCTTAAAGCGCGCTATGGGCGCAATATCCCACTAGTGAATGACTGCATGGCACTGGCCTATTCAGAGGCCAACGGCGGCGCGGGGCAAGACTATCCGAGCGTTGTCGGCTTGATCGTTGGCACTGGTGTTGGAGCAGGGCTTTGCGTGGGTGGCACGCTGCCCTATCGTCACAGTGGGCTGGCTGTCGAAATTGGACATATCGGAATGTCTGCGCAGGCTGTTGCGCGCCACAATTTGCCGCTTTGGTCCTGTGGCTGCGGTAAAACCGCTTGCATGGAACGCTATATGTCCGGCAGTGCGCTGACGACATTGTACGAGCTGAAAACCAACGAGACCTGTTCGGGCAAAGACATTGCCGCGCGGTCTAAGGCCGGCGAGGAGATCGCGCAGCAAGTGCTGTCCATCTGGGAAGACCTTGCCGCGGAATGCTTGTTTGCGATCCAACTGACTTTGGATCCCGCCTGCATCGTTTTGGGCGGGGGCGCCTCACTGATCGACGGTTTGATCCCGCGCCTCGCGGAGGCTTTGCGGCAAAAGCAATTCAGCGACACAGGCCAACCAGAGATTTTACTTGCGCAGCACGGCGACAGTTCGGGCGCGCGCGGTATGGCCTTGATGGCCATGAAAGAAAATACATAGCCCGCTTGAGGCACGCATATACGGACCACGCGGTCCACTGAAATGAGGACGAAGATGTTAGACTTTGCACAAGGCGTTGCCCGCAATCGCGCACAGGGAGATTTCGCGTTTACATCCGTGTGCACAGCGCATCCTGATGTACTGATCGCCAGCCTGCGTTTGGCCCAAGAACGCGACATTCCTATGATGATCGAAGCCACGTCCAATCAGGTCAATCAGTTTGGCGGCTATACCCATATGACGCCAGACGACTATATTGCCTTTGTGCTCAAATTGGCTAAAGACGGCGGTGTTGACCCTGAACGGATCATTTTCGGTGGCGACCACCTTGGCCCGCAAGCGTGGAAATCTGAAGCGCCAGAGGCAGCGATGGCCAAAGCTCGCGAGATGATAGCGGCTTATGTCAAAGCTGGGTTTACCAAAATCCACCTTGATTGTTCTGAGGGCTGTTTGGGCGAGGGGGCAACAGTCGGTGACGATCTGTGTGCCGCGCGGGCTGCTGATCTCGCGGCCGTGGCTGAGGCGGCCAGTTCGAACCCAGAAACATTGTCCTATATCGTTGGCACCGAAGTGCCGCCCCCCGGTGGCGCGCGCCATGACGACGAATTGGTCCACCCCACTGATCCGCAGGACGCCGCCCGCACGATTGAGATTACTCATGAGGCCTTTAAAGCCGCAGGGCTAGGCCATGTTTGGCCTCGCGTGCGCGCGCTTGTGGTGCAACCCGGTTTGGAATTTGCGCCAGCTCATGTGCATGTTTTTGACTTAGAGCAACCCGACCTTTTGACACCCGTGATCGCGGATCATCCGCAGATGTCCTTTGAGGCGCATTCCACGGATTATCAAATCCCCGAAGTGTTCATCGATCTGGCGCGGCGGCATTTTTCAGTGATGAAAGTGGGACCCGCTTTGACCTTTGCCTACCGCGAGGCAATTTATGCACTCTCTGCGATTGATCAGTGGAGCTATGAGGGCCAAAGCCTGCCGCAAGTGATGGAAAGGCTGATGTTGGCAGATACAACACCATGGGAAAGCCATTACCACGGTGATGCGGCGACGCAAAAACTGATGCGCCATTTCGGTTACGCGGATCGTATTCGCTATTACTGGGCCACGCCTGAGGCTGTTGCTGCCACGACTGATCTTGAAAAACGGATCAACATGACCCCGCCCGCGCGGCCTTTGTTGTCGCAGTATTTTGACAGTAAGGTCGTTGAGCGTGCAGATGTCTTGGTGACGCAAGGGCAAAGCCTGTCCAAATCGCTTATTCATGCACAAATTGAAACGGCGCTATCGCCTTATTTGGATGTCATCTCATGACTTTGATTTGTCCAGATCTCCTTTGGCAAGACGGTGCTTTGGTCGCGGGCCAAGCTGTACTGTTTGAAGCAGGGCGTGTGGTTGAGCAGCGCGCGCGCAGTGCCGATGATCAACCAGACTTCACCCCGCATATTTTGATGCCTGCCTGCACCGATTTACAGGTGAACGGGGCAGGCGGCGTGATGCTCAACTCTGAGCCGACACCTGAAGGCATTGCAACCATTGTCGACACTCTGCGTGGTTTGGGCACGTCTTGGGTGTTGCCGACAGTGATCACAAGCGACGCGGAAACCCTGCGGCGGACTTGCGACGCGATGCTTGACGCTTGGGGGATGCGTGGTCTTTTGGGGCTGCACATCGAAGGTCCACATATCAATGTGGAACGCAAAGGCACCCATAATCCTGAGTTTATCCGCCCGTTTGAAGATGAAACGTTAGACGTGCTCAAAAGATTGCGTGCGGCCGATATTCCGGTGATGTTGACTTTAGCGCCAGAAACGGTGCCGTTGGATTTGATTGCCAAGCTGACCGATATGGGCGTGAAGGTCTTTGCCGGTCACACCATGGCCACGGCAGATCAAACCCGCGCGGCACTTGATGCGGGCCTGCGTGGGTTTACCCATCTTTACAATGCGATGCCGCAAATGACGTCGCGCAACCCAGGTATAATCGCGGCGGCGTTGGCCTCTGACGGCTATGCAGGGATCATCGCCGATGGGCATCACGTCGATTGGGATATGATCGCGCTGGCCTGCCGTGCGCGACCCAAAGCAGGTTGCATGTTTATGGTTTCTGACGCTATGGCAACCATTGGCGGGCCTGACTTTTTCATGCTTTACGGCGAAAAAATATCCGTCAAAGACGGTGCTTTGGTCAATGCCAATGGATCGCTCGCAGGGGCGCATATCGATATGCTGACCTGCTTGAGAAACATGATCATCCATGTGGGCATCGCGCCTGAGCAAGCGATTGCGATGGCGACTGATATTCCTCATGAGGTGATGGGTCTCACACCACCGGTCGTAGATATGGGTACGTATCTTGGCGACTGTGTGGCGTTGAATTCTGACTTTACGCGATGCGAGATGATCATCAATTAACACATTAAATTTATTGTATATATGAGAGCGTTATCGGATGCGTCTGTCGCCCTTATCCCAGAAAAATGAACCAGATTTCGAGCCACTCTTATTGAGATTTCGATACGCTGGACTAAAAACGAGCACTGTGTATCCCGATGAATTTTACTGTTTTTGATACCCCGAACGCTGCAGAGATCTATGCCGCTGAGTTGATTGCTGCACAGGTCCAACTGCAGCCCGAAAGCGTCATTGGATGGGCCACAGGGGGCACGATGCTGGGGCTGTACGATGCTCTGCGCCGGATGGATGTGTCGTTCAAACAGACGCGTGGATTCAACTTGGACGAATATGTTGGCCTTGGTCCAGATCATCCGCAATCCTATCACCACTACATGCGGAACCATTTCTTTGATCATATCGACATCGCCGCTGATCATATCCATTTGCCCTCAGGCCTTGGCAATCCACAAGAATCTGCCGCGCAATATGAACGGCTTTTGGCGCAATATGGTCCTATCGATTTGCAACTTTTGGGGATCGGCCAAAACGGCCATATCGGTTTTAACGAACCGGGGGCGGCCTTTGATGGCGGCACGCAAGTCACAGCGCTGAGCGACACAACCATCGCCGCCAACAGCCGCTTTTTTGATGACAAAACCCAAGTGCCCAAAGATGCCGTGACCATGGGGATTGGGGCTATCTTAAAGGCTCGCAAAATTGTGCTGTTGGCCTGCGGATCTGTCAAAGCTGATGCGGTGAAAGCGATGGCAGAAGGGCCGATTGGTCGGTTTTGCCCCGCATCCTCGCTGCGTGGGCACCCAAATGTAGCCGTCGTGTTGGATCAAGCGGCAGCGGCGCATCTCTCATTATAGTTGTTGATGCCGTTCTTGGTTGCCTCAGCCAAATTTCTGCAAAAAAGCTATGCGTCGTCTGAAACGAGCGTCAGCTTGATACCCTTGTCTGCAAATCGGCGGACGACGTCGCTATTCTCTGGCAAGTTTGTCACAATGATATCAACGTCCTTTGAGTCGCAAATGCGGTGCAATGACGGTTTGTCAAACTTTGAGCGATCCACAAGAACAATGGTGCGTTCGGCTGCAGACATCAATATACGCGTGTTTTCAGCTTCGTCTTCTAAGAAGGTGGAAATCCCGCGATCCAAACTGACGCTGTCCGCGCCCATGATAAATGTATCAAAATGCATCCCGCGCACCGCTTCATTCACAAGTCGCCCGGTCATGCACATCGATACAGGGCGGACCGTTCCGCCAGTGACAATAACGTTGTGCTGACCATGGCTGGCGGCGGTTTGTGCCACCACAAGGCCACTTGTCATTATGGTTTTGGGCGGTAGGTCTGCCAGTTCTTGCGCAAACATTTCAGCCGTAGACCCATTGTCGAGCAAAAGCGCGCTATCGCCCGCAACAAGTTCAAGTGCAGCTTTCGCGATCGCTGTTTTTTGCGGTCGGTTAAGTCGGCGGCGGTCATCTGCGCGCGGCTCGATCTTGCCACTTTGACGGTGTTTTGCAACCAATGAGAGCGCCAAATTTATCCGAAACTCAGCCACTCCAGACAGATCAAAAAATTTGCAAAACCGGATCAATGTGGGCTCGGATGTACCTAAAACGGCGCAAAGATCCTTGCTGTTGTGACGAATGAACTCTTCGGGGTTGTTCAGCGCGAAATCTGCAATCATGCGCATTTTCGGGCTCAATGTTGAGCGTTTTTCCTGAACAGCAGTCAGCAAATTGGGCGTCTGAAGGGGATGCGGATCCATGTTAGCTTTCTGATTACGTGGAATTAATAGCTTAAGGTAAACCTACTTCGATGTAACAAGATGTTTGTAAAAATGACAAGTGCATATATAATTTGGGTCTTTTTGTTTCCTTTGCTTAAGTTTCTATACCTCTTGACTGTAAGCATATGCAAAAACGATACGTACTGGCGTGCTGGCGGTTTGATTCTACCTATTTTAGCAATGTGTACCGCAATATCTATGTGGGCGTCGGAAACGCACGCTTGCTCTTACGGTAGCCAACGCAACTGAAGCAGCCTATCACGGAACGGATCTATTGGATCAACGACGCGGCATGATGCAGGCATGGGCTGACTATCCGTGCCCTTGCCTGATGCTCAAGAAGAACGTGGTGTGATTTTATGTAAAATTTTCGAAAAGTTGTGTAGGCTCACATCACGGCGTCACATAGATTGGTAGATCATGTTCAAGGCCAAAGTGTTCAACGCTGCTGCGGAAACTGGCCGTGAGATCTTGATACATTGGAATGTGTAGTTTTTCGTTGTGCATGACAAAACGTAAGTCTGTCGTGACTTGCGGGCTGAAAGGTCGTGCAACGATGTCATGTTTGGCAAAAATTGGGAAAGAAAACGGTTCGGCAACATTGACATAGCGCTTATTCGACAGCAACGCATACCGCACCCATGAGGTCTGACACCAAATACGCTTTGACGTCTTGCCGCTCACATCCGCGAGCAAGAGCGTTTCATCATCATTTGGCAGTAAAACAGAGTCGTTTTCAAAGCCCATGACTTCATGTCCCGCAAGATCTTTGCTGGATATTTTCTTTAAGCGGGCCAAAACGTGGTCTTTGTGTACGGCTAAGATGTAGTCTGCCTTGGCAAAGATTTCGTTATGTACGCCATCCATTTGGCAAAACCCTAAGGTCACGCCAAGATCTGCTTTGCGGTCACTGAAAGATGAAATCACTTCTTGTGGATTCTGGGCTAAAATGTCCACGAAGACATTCGGATACTTGGCGTGAAATTCTTCTAGCGCAGCGGGCAAAACTGCCGTGGCGAGGGTTGGAATACAGGCCAATCGGATCCGGTCGTCAACGTCTTCGCGAATTTCAGCGGCCACACGTTGCAACGTTTGGGCGTTGTCATAAACGCCTTCAGCCACTTTGAAAAAGGCCATGCCACGGGCTGTCGGGCGAACGCCGCGTCCCACACGATCAAACAGCTCAAATCCAACATTGCGAGAGAGTTCGGTGATCAGACGGCTGACCCCAGATTGCGTCAGTCCCATATGGTCCGCTGCGGCAGCAAATGTACCGAATCTTACAACCAAAATGAATGCATGGATTTGCCGAAAGGTCACAAAACTAGTCCTTATAAATGCAAATCATCAGCGTTTGCTTTTCATATTTCTTGTACACATCCTGAAGGAGAAGGCTTGTATTCACAATATCCAATTGAGTGTCGCACTCTTGTCACATGCGTTTTGACACAGGCCATTCTATAAAGCTGCAGGTCAAAATTGGTGAAAAACCATTTTGACCTACATGTCTAAGTTACGCTGAAATGAAGTAAAATTTGGCTCCATTGATTTTCAGTCAATGATGTGGAGTTTTTAGCATGGGACAACCAGCCTGCGCTTCAGTAACGTTATCCACATCATTAACAAACAGTGCACAAAGGCTGCTTTAAGTTCGAGCTTGCCAGTCTGGTGCTCGACATACTTCAGCTTATGCTAAGGAGTTCACATGAAAACATCATCCCTGCTGGCGATGACAACCGCCCTGAGTTTAATCGCGTCGCTTGCGCTTGCTGAAAACCATCCAGTCACAAACGAACCTCTCGCCGATGAGCAGGTTTTTGTGTACCGTATCGGCGATGAATTTGCATCTATTGATCCGCAATTGACTGAAGATATTGATGGCGCAGCATTAGTACGTGACCTATTTGAAGGCCTGATGAACCAAGATCGCGAGGGCAACCTTGCGCCAGGTGTTGCAACGCATTTTGAAGCAAACTCGGACAATACGGTTTTCACCTTTTACCTACGTGAGGCGGCAAAATGGTCTGATGGCACGCCCGTTACGGCGGGAGATTTCGAATACTCTTGGAAGCGCCTTGCCGATCCAGCAACAGCTTCTCCCTATGCGTGGTTCATCGAAGAAATGGGCCTTGTGAATGTTGCTGCTATTGTGGCCGGAGAAATGCCGCCCTCTGAACTTGGTGTGAAAGCGCTTGATGATCACACACTTGAAGTGACCCTTTCTGAGAGCTCAAACCACTTCCCGTTGATGACAACCAGCTCTGCCGCGCTGCCGTCTCCAAAGTGGGTCATTGACGCTTATGGCGCACAATGGACTAAGCCAGAGAATATTGTTTCAAACGGTGCTTACGTTTTGACAGAGCATGTGCCGCAAGAACGATCAACGCGGATACGCAATGAGATGTACTGGAACAATGATGCGACGATCATTGACAAGGTAGAAGCTCTCGTGATCAACGATGAAAATGCCGCTTTGACGCGCTACTTGTCTGGCGAGTTGGATCTTACAGAAGTCCCGACGGGTCAGTTCAAGAAATTCAGCACGAGCTATCCTGATGAAGCCATTAGCTTCCCGAAACAATGTAGTTATTACTACTTCATCAATATGACTGAAAGCGCTCATCCGGCACTGAAGGATCAACGCGTTCGTGAGGCGCTCTATCTCGCACTGGATCGCAGCGTGATCACCGATGCAATCTTGCAAGGCGGGCAAACGCCAGCGTTCACGTTTACACCAGATGCAACGGCAGGCTTTACAGCGCCTGTAAACCCAGCACGTGACATGACGCAAAAAGAGCGTGATGCCCGTGCGGTAGAACTCTTTACTGCGGCTGGCTATGGCAAAGACAATCCTGTTGAACTTGATCTGCTCTACAACACAAGTGAGCAACACCAGAAGATCGCGATCACGGTTTCCCAAATGTGGAAGCAAAAGCTGGGCGTAACGACTGTTTTGCAAAATATGGAGTGGAAAACCTTCTTAGAGGCGCGTTCCAATCAAGAGTTTGACATCGGTCGTGCTGGCTGGTGTGGCGACTACAACTCGGCCTCTGCGTTCTTGGATCTGATGAGCAGTGACCACCCTTACAATGATGCGGGTTATAACAATCCTGAAGTGGACCGCCTGCTCGACGAAGCCAAACGCCTCACTGATCCATCTGCGAATTTCACCAAAGTGGAACAAATCCTTGCCACAGACATCCCAATTTTGCCTGTGACCCATGACGCTGGCGCTTACATGATGAATGCGGCCTTGAAAAACTGGCCTGTGAACAACGTGCAGCAAAAATGGTATGCGCGTGAGCTTTACTTCACAGCCGATTAATCGCCCGCCGCGCTGGATGTCTTTGATCTGGCGCGGCCCATACTACTCTTCCCAGATAAACGCACACCAGGAGAGCCCCAGTGTTTAAGTTCATTTTAAAGCGGTTGCTGTACGCAATCCCGACCTTGCTGATCTTGATCGTGTTTTCGTTTATTCTGATGCATTCCGCCCCAGGCGGCCCTTTTTCATCCGATAGGCCGCTGCCTCCAGAAGTCTTGGCCAATCTCGAAGCAAAATATCATCTTGATGATCCTTTGCCCAAACAGATCGTGCGCTATGTTTACGGCGTGGTTGTCCATTTTGATTTTGGTCCCTCCTTTCAGTACAAAGATCGAACTGTAAACGAGATTATAGCTCAGGGCTTTCCGGTGACCCTCACCTATGGCGCGATTTCCTTTGTCGTGGCGGTTGTGGTGGGCTGCGCTTTGGGCATGACTGCTGCACTTAATAAAAATTCGCTCTGGGACTATCTTGCCGTTGGCATCTCGATCGGAGCGCAGGTGTTGCCCAATTTCGTGATGGCGCCCATTCTCGTTTTGATCTTCACTCTGTGGCTGGGCTGGTTGCCTGGGGGCGGCTGGAATGGCGGCGCTTGGCCTTATCTCGTGATGCCAGTGATCGCGCTTTCGACCAGCTTTATGGCTTCCATCGCACGGATCATGCGCTCATCGCTTTTGGAGGTGATGCATAGCAATTTCATCCGCACCGCTCGCGCCAAAGGCCTGCCAGCCCGGACCATTTTATTTCGCCACGCATTAAAACCAGCGATGCTCCCAGTGATCTCCTACCTTGGACCAACCTTTGTTGTGATGATCACAGGATCTGTTGTGGTCGACCTCTACTTTACGACGGGCGGCATCGGCCAAGCTTTCGTAAATTCAGCGCTTAATCGCGATTATGCCGTGATGATGGGGATCACCATTCTCATCGGAGCGCTCACCATCGTATTCAATCTGATCGTGGATATTCTCTACGCGTGGATTGATCCGAAAATTCAGCTGTAAGGAGATCGGCAATGACAGAGTTATCAACATCCCCTGCGTCCGACCTTTGTGAACCAACCATCAAGGGGCGTTCTTTGTGGCATGATGCGCGCCGCCGGTTTTTGCAAAACCACGCTGCCGTCGTGAGCCTCGTCGTCTTGATCGTTATCGCATTGATTGCAGCGTTTGGACCCTACTTAGCCGCTTGGGACAACGAGACCATCGATTGGGCTGTGCTTGGCGACATCTCAACAATGGGTGCCCCCTCTATCAGCAGCGGGCACTATTTTGGCACAGATGAGCTTGGCCGTGACATGTATGCGCGCGTCATCCAAGGCACGCAGGTCTCATTGCTGGTCGGGCTTATTGGATCGGCCATCGCGGTCGTTCTTGGGACATTGTATGGTGCCACCTCTGGCTATATTGGCGGGCGCACAGATAACATCATGATGCGTGTCGTCGATATCTTGATGTCGGTGCCTTATATGTTTGTTCTGATCTTGCTGCTGGTGGTGTTCGGCCGGTCCATGTGGTTGCTGTTCATCGGTGTCGGCATGATCTCATGGCTAGAGATGGCGCGCATCGTGCGTGGGCAAACCTTGACCCTCAAGTCTAAGGAATACGTTGAGGCCGCCCTCGCTATTGGCGTCAAACATCACACCATCGTTTTACGCCACATCATCCCCAACCTTCTTGGCGTGATCGTCATCTATGCCACCTTGTTGGTGCCTCAAATGATTCTCACAGAAAGCTTTATTTCCTTTCTAGGCCTTGGTGTCCAAGAGCCAAATACCAGTTGGGGTGCGCTCATTTCTCAAGGCGCATCAACCTTGCAATACGGCACATATTGGCAGCTGATCTTCCCGCTGAGCTTCTTTGTTGTGACTTTGTTTTGCTTCTTTTTCATCGGCGACGGTCTACGGGACGCGCTGGATCCCAAAGATAGATAGGAGGGCGCTATGACCTTACTCGACGTGAAAGACCTCAGCGTTTCCTTCAAAACACCTGACGGTACAGTGCAAGCCGTGCAAGATGTTAGCTTTACATTGGAACAGGGAAAAACGCTCGCGATTGTCGGAGAAAGCGGATCAGGCAAAAGCCAAACCGCCTTTGCCATCATGGGTTTGCTGGCCGAGAATGGCACGGCAGGCGGCTCGATTAAATTTGAAGGCACCGAGCTTTTGGGGGCGCCAGAATCCGTGCTCAATACATATCGCTCAGAGCAGGTTTCAATCATCTTTCAAGACCCCATGACCTCGCTCAATCCTTATGTGCGGGTCAGTGAACAGATGGCCGAAGTTCTTACGCTGCACAAAGGCATGAGTAAATCCGACGCCATCAAGGATTGCATCAAGATGCTTGATGCGGTGAAAATTCCAGATGCCAAGCGGCGCATTTATATGTATCCACATGAGTTCTCCGGTGGCATGCGCCAACGCGTTATGATTGCGATGGCCCTTTTGTGCCACCCGCGTTTGGTGATTGCAGATGAGCCGACAACAGCGCTTGATGTAACGGTTCAAGCTCAAATCATGGATCTTCTGAGCGATCTACAAAACGATTTTGGCATGGGTATTATCCTCATCACGCACGATCTTGGTGTCGTCGCGGGCAGCTGCGAGGATACGCTGGTTCTGTATGGCGGGCGCGTGATGGAAACGGGGCCGACAAGTCAGCTCTTCGCCACCCCGTCTCATCCCTATACCCGCGGGCTGTTGCGCGCGGTGCCACGCCTTGGACAGACCAACGCGCAGCTTGCAACAATTCCGGGAAATCCACCTAACATGTTGGCCCCGCCAAAAGGGTGTGCGTTTTCTCCGCGGTGCGATTTTGCCTATACCCGCTGCGCAACAGAAAAACCAACCATTGAAGTCTTTGAGGCAGCGCGCGCGCGCGCTTGCCACGTCCCACAGGAGGATCTCGTATGAGCCATCCAGAGACACTTCTTAGCGTGAAAGATGTCAAAGTGTATTTCAAACACAGTGCTGGCAGATTGTTTTCTCGCGACGAACCTCGTTACATCAAGGCCGTGGATGGTGTGAGCTTTGACATTCAAAGAGGCGAGACCCTTGGGATTGTTGGAGAAAGTGGTTGCGGAAAATCAACCCTTGCACGGGCCGTGATTCGAATGGTTCCAATCCACGAAGGCCGTGTACTGTGGTTGGGGCAGGATTTAGTCGGGTTCAAACCATCCGAGATGCGCGACAGGCGCAAAGATTTGCAGATGATTTTTCAAGATCCACTTGCATCGCTCGATCCACGGATGACCCTTGGTCAAATCATCGCAGAACCACTTAAAACCCATTTTCCCAAAATGCCCAAAGCCGAGATCAAAGATCGCGTCGCAAAAATGATGTCCCGCGTTGGCCTTTTGCCCAATATGGTCAGCCGTTACCCCCATGAGTTCTCAGGTGGGCAATGCCAGCGTATCGGTATTGCGCGCGCGCTGATCCTCGAACCAAAGCTCATCATTTGTGATGAACCTGTCTCAGCGTTGGACGTGTCCATTCAGGCGCAGGTGATCAATCTATTGATGGATTTGCAAAGGGAAATGGATCTGGCGTTGATGTTCATCGCTCATGATCTCAGCGTCGTTCAACACATTTCAACGCGGGTCATGGTGCTCTATATGGGAACTGTCGTCGAGATCGCTGACAGTGACAGTATTTATGAGAATCCCTCCCATCCCTATACGCGCGCATTGATCGCGGCTGTGCCAGATATTGAGCGCCCCATACCAGCGGACCGAAGCGCATTGATGACAGATGGAGAGCTGCCGTCACCGCTGTCGCCCCCCTCAGGATGCGTCTTCCGCACCCGTTGCCCCATGGCACAAGACATCTGCGCCCAAGAAAAACCTATGCTCTCAGAGCCGAAAACAGGTCACAGTGTTGCCTGTCACTTCCACGACGTGGCGCAACGAAAATAGAGGTGAATAAACTTATACGCTAATCCAACTGAAGGGAGTTCGGATACAATCTCATCAGGTCCCGTGGTTAACACCATTTTCATGCGCCACAATTTCATAAAATTCGAGAGCGATGGCCGCGGCGCATGAGCGGCGTTCATGTTCAAAATCGACGTCAATATCGGGCGGCTCTCCGCGATGCTCTGGCCACCTGTGTATCAATCTTCGCTAGCGTTCATCCGTCGTTCCAGCCACCGCACACCGGCTGATACGATCAAAATCAACACCAGATATTCCAGCACCAATATCGTATAGATTTCGAGAGGACGGTATTCCGAGACGACCAATTCATTCGCCTTACGGGTCAATTCCTGCATGCCGATGACGGACACCAGAGATGACATTTTCATCATGTAAACCAATTGATTGCCCAACGCAGGCAGGATGTGACGGATCGCCTGCGGCAGGATCACAAATCGCATTGTATCGCGGTAGTTGAGCGAAACAGATTGCGCGGCCTCGTATTGGCCTTTGGGAATGGATTGAATGCCTGCACGGAAGATTTCGGCTTGGAAGGCGCTATCGCTTAACGCAAGCGCAAGAACACCCGCCCAAAACACGTTTAACGTAATCCCGCTCAATGCCGGAAGGCCGTAATAAACCCATAAGATCAGCACAAGGATTGGGACCGCACGCACAATTTCAACATAGGTGCGGTTAAACATACGCCACCCGCGTTTGTCAGACAATCCGGGCAGGGCCACCAGCAAACCTACAATGACCGATATGCAAATGGCGGTGAGCGACAGAATGATCGTGTAGTAGGCACCGCTCATCATAAAGCTCAAGTTGTTCCAACCGGTATTTGTTGTCGGGTTCACAACATACCAGCCCCAGTTCCCGGAACATCCGGATAGTAAAAGCAGACAAGACAGCAGGATCATAAAACGTTTCATATTTGGTCTCTTAGTGGCTGAGAATTTGGTTGAGAAAGGCACCGAACCGTTTGGATTTGGGGCTCTCGAACACACTGTCTGGCGCGCCAATTTCCACGATTTCACCTTTGTCCATGAACACCATCCTGTCGGCAACGCGGCGGGCAAACCCCATCTCATGGGTGACAACGATCATAGTCATGCCAGTTGAGGCAAGTTCGATCATGACCTCCAACACCTCGGCAACCATTTCAGGATCAAGCGCAGACGTGGGTTCGTCAAACAACAGGATTTTGGGTTCCATACATAACGACCGTGCAATCGCCACACGTTGTTGCTGGCCCCCTGATAATTGACGTGGATATTTGGCGGCTTGGTCCGGGATCTGCACCCTTTCAAGGTGATGCATGGCCCGGTCTTTGGCTTGCGCATCTGACAACCCCAAAGCGCGTTTAGGCCCCAAACATAGGTTATCCAAAACAGTCAAATGTGGGAATAAATTGAACTGTTGAAACACCATGCCAACCGAAGAGCGGATTTTTTTCAAGTTGGTCGGTGCATCAGTTAAAGTTGTGCCATCTACGATGATTTCACCCTGCTCGTGGGCTTCCAAACGGTTGATACACCGGATAAGCGTCGATTTCCCTGACCCTGAGGGCCCACAAACTACGACTATTTCTCCTAGTTTCACATCAAGGGATACATTGTTCAGCGCTTGAAAGTCGCCAAAGAATTTTGAAACGTTGCGCATAGAGATGATCGTCATCGTGAAAACTTAACCTTCTATCGTAAATGTGAACAGACACTTGGAAGTTTGCATCTCTGAGCTAGTTACATTTTCATAGACTTCTGTCACGTTCATTTTAACATCACCAAACCATGGAAAACTTATGAAATTCTTCAAAATTGCCGCTGCAGCCTTCATCGTCGCGACAAGCGCGGTCCAAGCCAACGCACAGTCGGCTCTGAACGAAATCCTTGCCGACGGCGTCCTAAAGGTTGGGACAACGGGGGATTGGAACCCGATGACGATGCGCAATGTCACAACAAACACCTATGAGGGCTACGACATCGATGTGATGACACAGCTCGCCGCCGATTTGGGTGTCGAAGTGGCATTTGTTCCAACCGATTGGAAGACACTTGTCGCAGGTGTCACATCGGGCCAGTATCACATTACTGGGTCAGCCTCTGTATCTCCGGCCCGTGCAAAAGCGGCAGGGTATTCCGACAGCTATTTTTCTCTTGCAACCGTACCGCTGACTTTGCGCAAAAATGCAGATCGTTTTACGGATTGGGATGACCTGAACGTTGAAGGCGTTTCTGTGGCTGCGACCTTGGGGACAACGCAAGAGACGCAAGTCAAAGACTATTTCCCAGCCGCGACACACCGTATTGTCGAAGCCCCTGCACGCGACTTCCAAGAGGTTCTATCAGGGCGCGCCGATGCCAGCATCACGTCGAATGTCGAAGCCAACAAATTGGTCGATCAGTATCAACAATTGATGATTGTTCCTGTCGCAGAAGGTCGTTCCCCAACGCCTATTGCGATGCTGATGCCACAGGCGGATCAGGTCTGGATCAACTATGTGAACACGTGGATCACCCTGAAACAAGAACAGGGCTTTTTTGATGAACTGGGCGTGAAATGGCAATTGTTGGCAGAGTAAGCCTTCGATCAAATGAGTGAAAAAATCAAATAAATGAAACAAAGGCCAGCCCAATGCGTTGGCCTTTGTGTTTCAGCAGCCAGAGGCCTTTATGCTTACGATTTATTCCGTTCCGGTCGCCGTTTACTGCGCAAAGTTGCGCATCATGATGCGTTACAAATCCATTCCCTTTGAACAGCTGCCCCCACCGGGCGGCTACGGGTCGGATGAATATCGGGCAATTGTTCCGTCTGGAAACCTACCTGCGATGATCCATGATGGGTTTATGTTATCAGATTCCGAGGCCATCGCAGAGTATCTAGACGAAGCGTTTCCAAACACTCCAATGTTGCCGGAAACGCCAAAATTGCGGGCCAAAGCGCGGGAACTCAGTCGGTCGCATGACACACGTCTCGAGCCAGCGGTCCGCGCACTATATCCGCATGTGGACTACCAAACACGTGATCAAGAGGCCGTTAACAGCGGTGGTGCATTGATTTCAAAACACCTGTCATCTCTAGGACTATTGTTGTCTAAAAACCCACTTGAGCAAGACAAGTTATGGCTTTGTGATTGCGGGTTTGCGGTGACTTTTGCCTGGATCAAAGCCTTTGAAATAGCCATCAACGTGCCGGTCGAATGGCCGGAAATTGTGGTCGAATACGATAAGCGGCTGCAGAGTTTCGGTGTCGTCGACGATGAACTCAAATCTTACCGCCCCGCTATGGATGCCTATTTAGAGAAAGCCGCGCCACGATGATACGAGTACAGACGTTATAGACGTTCACACAGTAGACGTTCACACAAATGCCCGCCGCAATTGCAGCGCGCCACGCATGTTTGCAGGGCGTAACAAATACAATTGCAGCGGGACAATTCAACCAAAAGCCAACCTTTGCCATTTCAACAATGAACAGCCGCTTTGAACCTGCTTAGATAATTATTTAGGTGTGTTTGCCCAAGCCCCTTCCGTTTAAGGCGCGCATGCCTAGACCTGCGCACTGTACGCTTTGCCCTCAGGTTCTCAGGCGAAGCTAGAAGACGCGCCGCCCATATCGTTTGGCTGTCAGGGGTCGCGATTTCCGACCCGCTGCAGGGCTTCCCGGCCTGTCAGGTGTTTAGGAGTCACCGAAGGCCAGACCTTGCGCCAAGCGGCGGTTTCTGCGGGCATTGACCCCGAAGCCGCCCGTTTAATTGTGGGCATATCCGAAAACTGTTTTTGAAATTCCAAGGGCCACTTGGGAACAACTACCCCGATCACATTTTGCGATCATAGCAGGCCTGATTGCTTGTGGGTAAACACACTGTTGAATTGATTACTCATCCCGCTTCAGTGCGCTGTAGTCCTGACCACCATAGAACACAGATAAAATTTCCACCTCCTCGGCCTCATAATTATACAGAATGACGGCGGATTTCTCGGCAAGCGTTGTTTCAGCCTCTAAAATTCCACGGTAGCAGCTGGTCGATGTGTTTCTGCTTATGGCCGTTGACGATGGCTGTGATGACACCGGTCAGGTAGCGATGCGGCTCGATTTTGTTCAACTTACAGGTCTCGATGAGCGACGCGAGCATGGCCCAGTTTTGGGCACCGGCGTCATGCCCGGCAAATAGCGCGTTCTTTCTTTGCAAAGCGATGGGGCGGATCGTGCGTTCCACGGCATTGCTGTCCATCTCGATGCGGCCGTCGGTCAGGAACAAGATCAACCCCACCCAGTATTTGGCGATGTATTTGAGCGCATCTCCTGTTGGGGATTTGGCCGAGACCTGCGTGCGGGCGTGATCAAGCCATGTTTTGAAGGTTGCGATCTTGGGCGCGCTTTTGGCTTGGCGCATTGGTCAAAGATGATGAAGCCTATGCGCCAACAGGGCAACGCCTCAAAGATTGGTTGTTTGGTGGGGCGCATATTCCGACGGTAAACGCACTGTTTGATGTGGATGCATCGGGACTGGCGGTTGTGGCGGACCTGTTCGGAGAGCAGGCCTATTTTGCGGATGCCGAGGCATTCTGGCCGCAGCAAAACGCAGTGATCGCCGAGAAGGTCGAAGGTTATCACGCCGATGGCTGGGCGGATGTTATTGTGATGGAGGTTGGCGATTATTTTGCGACGTGGGAGCACACAAGCACAGACAAACCCGAGGGTGGCAAGGTCTTTATCACTGTGAGCACGCAAGGCGAGGTGACGTTCCACGAGGGATATATCACCAACGCCGAAGCCAAACGGCGCGAGACACCCGAGACAGGTGCAACACCGCAACCCAAATCAGAACTGACCAAAGCCGCGCAGAACTATGTCGATCTGCATCGTTATG
This sequence comes from Pacificibacter sp. AS14, assembly GCF_038899935.1. Classification (NCBI taxonomy): domain Bacteria; kingdom Pseudomonadati; phylum Pseudomonadota; class Alphaproteobacteria; order Rhodobacterales; family Roseobacteraceae; genus Pacificibacter; species Pacificibacter sp. AS14. The sequence goes on along the minus strand of NZ_JBBMQI010000001.1, from coordinate 494,721 downwards.
CAGCCGTGCGGGCCGATATCTTGGGGCGATCTGATCTGGCCTTGCGGCTGCTCGCAGCCCATATGTTAGCAGGGTCATCACTGTGGAGCGTTGAGCGCGACCCGCAGAAAACGGCCAAACCGGAAATTGCCGATAGCCTTGCGGCCAGCCCTGCGCAGCACGCCTTCGAAGCTGAACGTGACGAGATTGCCGCGCTGCTGGAAATCGAGTCGGAACAAATCCTACCCACCCGTAACGACTGGCATGTGATGCGCCCAGATCTAGGCACAATGCTGGCGCAACTGATGACGTTGAACGACGAAGATGTGATGCGCATTCTGACGTTCTCGATGGCCGACATGTTCCGCGACATATGGGACGACCGGATAGCCACGCTCACTCAACACCATGCGGCGCAGAAAACGGAATTGAAACGAATAGAAGCGGATATCCGCAAAGCGGCGGACTTGCTGATTGCCACAGGCAGCGCTGCAACCATGCGGGCCATCGAGGCAAAAATCGACAAGCTAGAAGCGCAAAAGGCGCTGATCGCGGAAGATTTGCAAAAATCGAAGCCCAAAACAACAGACTTCGATGGAAGTTTTCGAACCGCAATGAATTTCCTCGCAAACCCTTGGAAACTTTGGGAAACAGGTAAACCGCTTGACCGTCAAACCGTCCTAAAGCTCGTATTCGACGCCCCAATCCCATATGCACGCGATACAGGGTTTCGAACCGCCAAAACCACATTACCCTTCAGGGTGTTAGGTGATCTCGATGACGAAGAAAATAAAATGGCGGAGAGACAGGGATTCGAACCCTGGGTGCCCGTAAAGGCACAACGGCTTTCGAAACCGGCCCGTTCGACCACTCCGGCACCTCTCCGCGGTGGCGGGTGATTAGCGGTGATGTGCCATCGGTGCAAGTGGTTTTCGCATTCTGTCGTTGTTCAGTGAGTATTTTCTGCAGCTATAAATAAGAGATTCACTATTGTGTGTGCAGGGTGAAAAAAACAGCCCCGCCACTTGGAAATGACCCAATGTTTGCCTACCTATTGGTCATGAACTTATTTCAGAAGGGGCGGTAATGCTCAATCTCATCACTTCGAAACTTGGCAATATGTCTGTACGGTCTCTCGGGGGGGCGGTTGTATTGTTGTGCATTACAAGTGCACCTTTGGTGGCCGCACCTATTGACCGCTTAATGGATTTGATGAAGTTCCCCGAAGTGATCGAACTTTTAGCGGACGAGGGGCGCAGCATGGCTGACGATACCCCTGACATAGACCTTGGCATGCCGCGCTACGCTTGGGACAGTATGATCACCAAGCTGTATAACGAGGATGCGATGCATGAAGCCTTTCGCACTGAGTTGGTGACGGCTTTTGGGGCCACCGATCTAGATCCAATCGTTGCGTTTTATGAAAGCGATCTTGGACGCGAGATTGCGGATCTCGAACTGGATGCACGCAAGGCGATCACGGATGACGCGGTGTTGAGTGCTGCTGGCGATATGTGGGCTGAGCTTGATCCCCAAAGCCAACGCGCGCAGCTGATCGAAGACTACGTGTCCGTGAACGATCTGATAGAGCTGAATGTCGTGGGGGCCATGAATTCTGATATCGCCTACTTCCGAGGGTTTAGCGCCGGCGCTAAAGATGGCATGGGGTTGAATGAAACGGATATCATGCGCGAAGTCTGGGCCGGCGAGCCAGAAGCCCGTGCACAGGTGATGGAATGGGTTTACGGCTTCTCTGCCTTGGCCTATCAGCCGCTTGATGAAGATGAATTTGATGCCTATATCGCATTTGGTAAATCTGATGCAGGGCGTGCGCTGAACAATGCCATGTTTGCGGCCTTCGACAATGTTTACGCTGATCTGGCACGCGGTCTTGGTGCTGGGACTGCGCTTTTGATCCAGACGTTTGACGGGCAAGAGTTGTGATGTAGGACGCTTTGCGCGGTTTCAAGCAATAAGCTGGGCGATAAAGCCAATCGCAGCTTGACTTATAGCATGAGATTCTTGATACACGCGCCACTTGGCGTGCCATAGGTACGACCGAGTGCTATTGTTTTGGAAAAACCCTATCTCGAGATAGGGCCCAATCAATGGGTTTAGATAATCTCGTCCCCACAGAGGGACGCGCTGTTTGAGGTAACAAACGCTGGCGCTTTTCAAGGCAACTTGAAAGGTAAAGGGACCAAAAAACGCGGGTATATTGAAAGGACGACTGCATGTTCGCAGTTCTGAAAACTGGCGGTAAGCAATACAAAGTACAAAGCGGTGACGTTTTGCGCGTGGAAAAGCTTGCTGTGGCAGCTGGTGAAACAATCCAGTTCAACGAGATTCTCATGGTGGGCTCCACTGTTGGTGCCCCTTTGGTTGCGGGCGCAGGCGTCCAAGCTGAAGTGATCGACCAGATCAAAGGCGAAAAGCTTATCAACTTCGTTAAGCGTCGTCGTAAGCACTCTTCTAAGCGTACTAAGGGTCACCGTCAGCAGCTCACATTGTTGCGCATCACGGATATCCTTGAAACAGGTGCAGACGCATCTGGCGTGAAAGCTGCAATCGGTGCAAGCCTTGCCCGTAAAGAAGCCCACGGTTCTGGCGCACCTGCTGCTCCAAAAGCTGCGGCTGCAGCCGCTGGTGCGGACGATCTGAAACTCCTTTCAGGCGTTGGTCCTGCTCTTGAGAAAAAACTGCACGCTGCTGGCGTGACAAGCTTTGCTCAAGTTGCTGCATGGACTGAAGCAGATGTTGAAGAATTCGGCGAGAAACTGTCTTTCAAAGGCCGTATCGAGCGCGAAGGTTGGATTGATCAAGCCAAAGCTTTGGCGAAGTAAGTAGAGTTAAGGAGAGCACACCATGGCACATAAAAAAGCAGGCGGTTCATCCCGCAACGGTCGCGACTCAGCTGGTCGTCGTCTCGGCGTTAAACTCTACGGTGGTCAGGCTGCAATCGCAGGCAACATCATCGTGCGTCAGCGCGGTACGAAATTCTACCCAGGTGAAGGCGTTGGTCTTGGCAAAGATCACACGATCTTTGCAACAACTGACGGCGCTGTGAAATTTCACAAGGGCTTGAAAAAACGGACTTTCATCTCTGTGCTTCCAGTGGCAGAGGCCGCTGAATAAGCCGACCTTGATGGTTCGAAATTCAAGGGATCGGCCTTCGGGCCGGTCCCTTTTTCGTTGCGAGCCCAGCGATTTATTTTGCTGTCACAGGAACGAAGTTTGCGATTGTTAAGATCGTTCAGGTATGCGGTTGCTTGAAACGCAAACTGGCGCAGGGGCCCCCTTGGGGAGGGTGGCGTTATTTTGAGGTACTCTTCGAGGAGGAGAAATATGAAATTAGATCACACCATCGTTCGCGATTCAAAAGTGACACAAGTGCCTATCGAGGCTGACAGGTTTACATTGCGTGGCCCTAAGTCCTCTGATGTGGGACTTTTGTCGCTCTACGCCAGTGATAAACGCGTTGCAAACGCTTCGCGGTCCTTGCCGCACCCTTTGCCACCAGGGGCGACTGAGGCATTCATCGCGCGATCTCTTGATCCTGCTGTACCGCTGCATACCTATATCATTGATGGCGAGGCCGCTGGCCTGTCCGAAGTTTTGGGGGTGATGCAATTGAAGCCGCTTGAGCGAGGCCAATCCGAGGTCAGCTTTTGGGTTGCCCCGTCCTTTTGGGGCACCGGCATTGCGTCTTCGGCGCTCAAAGCACTGGTCGCGGCAAACCCGTTGGGTGACAAAACCATGTTTGCCGAGATTTTCCAAGACAACCAAGCTTCGGCTCGCGTCGTGACGCACGCCGGCTTTGAATACCTAGGGGACGCTGAAACCTTCAGTGTCTCACGTGGCGCAAGGGTCCCGACATGGACCTATGTGTGCAAACTCGACTGACCTCATGAGCCAAAACGGGGTCGCCAATTTATAGGACGACCCCGATGACCCAAGTACTAACCACCGACAGATTGATCTTGCGTCCTTTTCGCGGCGATGATGCGCCCGATCTTGTGCGTTTGCTCAACAATTTTGATGTGAGCCAATGGTTGACGCGTGTCAGCAGTCCGTATTCCCTCATGGAAGCGCATTGGTACATCGGCGCGCTGAGCAACCCATGGCGGTTTGCCATCACATCACGCGAAACCGGCGCCTTTATGGGCTGTGTCGAGGTGGGGGCCGAGTTTGGCTATTGGCTCGGGCAACCGTTTTGGCGTCAAGGATACATGTCCGAGGCGGCAAACGCGGTTGTCGATCATTGGATGGGCCAATATGGCGACACGCTGGTCTCGTCATACTTTATTGGCAACAGTGGTTCGCAATCCATTCTGACCAGCTTGGGCTTTGAGCCACGCGAAATCACCTATAAATTCTCGAAAGCACGGGATAAAGAGGTCCAATCGCGCATTTTAACCCTTACGCCCATGCGCTATCACGCGCATAAGGCACATTGAATTTGCCGCCAACGCACGCTAAGTCTGCGATCTGAAAGGATCACCACATGAAATTTCTCGATCTTTGCAAAGTTTACATTCGATCCGGCTCAGGCGGCAACGGCTGCGTATCGTTTCGTCGTGAGAAATACATCGAATATGGTGGTCCAAACGGCGGTGACGGCGGCAAAGGCGGCAGCGTGATTATTGAAGCTGTTGACGGTCTCAATACTCTGATCGATTTTCGCTACCAGCAGCACTTCTTTGCCCAAAACGGGCAGGGTGGCATGGGCAGCAACCGCACCGGTAAAGACGGCAAAGACATCTACCTGCGGGTGCCTGCAGGCACCGAGATCATGGACGAAGACCAAGAAACTGTCTTGTTTGACATCACGGAAGTTGGCCAAAAGATCGTTTTGATCAAAGGCGGTAACGGCGGTTGGGGCAACTTGCACTTTAAGTCGTCCACAAACCAAGCCCCGCGCACATCGAACCCTGGTCAAGAGGGCATCGACCGCACGATTTGGTTGCGCCTGAAACTGATCGCCGATGCGGGTCTTTTGGGCATGCCAAATGCGGGCAAATCAACGTTTTTGTCAGTCACATCAAACGCGCGTCCTAAAGTGGCCGATTACCCGTTCACGACCATGCACCCGAATTTGGGCGTTGTAGGTATTGATAACACCGAATTTGTTGTCGCCGATATCCCTGGGCTGATTGAGGGCGCTTCAGAAGGGCGTGGTCTTGGGGATCTGTTCCTTGGGCACGTTGAGCGCTGCGCGGTGCTGTTGCATCTCGTGGATGGCACCTCTGAGGATGTGGCTGATGATTACAATGTGATCATTGGCGAGATTTCGAACTACACAGACGAGCTGGGGGACAAGCCCCGGATCACGGTGCTGAACAAAGTTGACAGTTTGACCGACGAAGAGATTGCCGAAAAAACACAAGCACTTGAAAAAGCCTCTGGCGGACGCGTTTACACCATGTCAGGCATTAGCCGTGACGGGGTGGATACAGTTCTGCGGGCGTTGAAGGCCGAGATTTCAATGGATCGTTTGCGTACCAAACAAGCCGACGGAGGCGATGAGGAAGAAACATCGTGGCGACCTTAAGAGATGCAAAACGCGTTGTCATAAAAATCGGATCGGCCTTATTGGTCGAATCCGGTGGACTGCGCAAAACTTGGCTGACCGGCCTTGCTGAAGATGTGGCCATGCTCAAAACCCGTGGCACAGATGTGATTATCGTGTCCTCTGGCTCAATCGCTTTGGGGCGCGGGGTCTTAAAACTGCCCGCTGCTGATCTGCCATTAGAACAATCCCAAGCCTGCGCCTCAGTGGGGCAAATTCGCCTCGCACGGGCCTATCAAGATGTGTTTGATCCCCATGGGATCATCGCGTCGCAAGTGCTTTTGACATTGGATGACACCGAAGACCGTCGGCGGTATCTGAATGCACGTGCGTCCCTTGAGGCGCTCGTGGCATTTGGTGTAGTGCCCATCGTGAATGAAAACGATACAATTGCCACTGATGAAATTCGCTATGGCGACAACGACCGTTTGGCCGCTCAAATTGCTGTGACAGTGGGGGCCGATTGTTTGGTGCTTTTGTCAGATATTGATGGGCTCTACACCGCTAATCCTAACACGACCCTTGGCGCTAAACATATTGCGCAAGTCTCTGAAATAACGACTGACATAGAAGAAATGGCCGGCGATCCTGTGTCGGGTCTGTCCAAAGGCGGGATGAAAACCAAAATTTTGGCCGCCAAAACGGCGATGGCTGGCGGTTGTGCCATGGCCATCACGCAAGGGGCCGTTGCTCGTCCGCTCAAAGCGCTGGACGATGGGGCTGTCGCGACATGGTTTTTGCCATCAGTTGGTCCGAAAAGAGCGCGCAAAAACTGGATTGGCGCGATGAAGCCCAAAGGCACTTTGACGGTGGACGCAGGCGCGATCCGCGCCTTGAGCAAAGGCAATTCGTTGTTGCCTGCAGGGGTCACGGGGGTGTCAGGCCAATTTGGCCGAGGCGAACCGGTTGAGATTGTTGGGCCAGATGCGGTCCGCATCGGACTTGGGTTGACCCGCTATACTGCCGATGAAGCCCGGCTCATTAAAGGGGCCCAGACACAAGATATTCAAGCGATCCTTGGCCACACGAGCCGAGCCGCGATGATCCATAGGGATGACATGGTGCTATGACACAAGATGTGAATATATTCGAGCTGATGCAAGACATCGGCAAACGTGCAAAAGCAGCCGCGGCCGAACTGGCTTATGCGTCCGCTGAACGCAAACACGCGGCCTTAATCGGCGCGGCTGAGGCTATTTGGGCCCGTCGTGCTGAGATCATCGCCGCGAATGAAAAAGACATGATCTTTGGCCGTGACAAAGGTCTGACAGATGCAATGTTAGACCGTTTGTTGCTAACGGAAGAGCGCATTTCTGGAATCCAAGATGCTTTGCGCACCATCGCAGAGCAAAAAGATCCTGTGGGTGATGTGATTGCCGAATGGGACATGCCCTCTGGCCTGCACATCAAACGCACACGCACGCCTTTGGGCGTTATCGGCGTGATTTATGAATCGCGCCCCAATGTGACGGCAGATGCAGGGGCTTTGTGTTTGAAGGCTGGCAATGCGGTGATTTTGCGTGGCGGATCTGAGAGCTTTCATTCGTCAGGCTTGATCCACGAGTGTTTGGTCGACGGCTTGGTCAAAGCGGGCCTGCCTGCGGATGCCATCCAACGCGTACCAACCCGTGATCGTGCGGCGGTCAGTGAAATGCTGTCGATGACCAATTATATTGACGTGATTGTGCCTCGCGGCGGCAAGGGGCTTGTGGGCCTTGTGCAGCGCGAAGCGCGTGTGCCTGTGTTTGCTCATTTAGAGGGCATCGTACATGTGTTTATGGATGCCTCGTGCGATCCGAAAAAGGCCATGGATATCGTCATCAACGCCAAAACGCGCCGTACAGGCATTTGTGGCGCTGCGGAATGTTTGCTTATTCATAAAGACTTAGCGAACACCCTTGGTGTGGATGTGGTCAAAGCTTTGATCAAGGCTGGCATCGAAGTGCGTGGTGATGAGACTTTGCAATCCATCGACGGCGTCGTGCCTGCAACCCAAGACGATTGGGGGTGTGAGTACGCCGACGCCATCATCGCCGCCAAGGTTGTTGATGATATTGACGGCGCTATTGCGCATATCCACCAGTATTCATCGTCTCATACAGACTGCATCATTTCCGAGACACCTGAAAATGTGGCCAAGTTCTTTGAGCGCATTGATAGCGCGATTTTGATGCACAACTCCTCGACACAGTTCGCGGATGGTGGTGAATTTGGCATGGGTGGCGAGATCGGAATCGCGACGGGTAAAATGCACGCACGTGGCCCTGTGGGCGCTGAGCAGTTGACCTCGTTTAAGTATTTAGTGACCTCAGATGGCGCGACCCGCAAGTGACTTGAAAAACGGTCTTTGACTGAAAAAAAGGCGCGCCCATTCAGAGGCGCGCCTTTTGTGTGACCTCAAGGGGAGGGGGAGGTCACGTGTCTAAAAACGTGTTACGCTATCAGGCGCAAAACACCTTCTTGAGTTTGACCCGTGATGCGCCTGTTGAGCAGTTCTGCTTGTAACGGCGCTAGAATGAACTGGACTTCTGAAGGCTTCAGTCCTTCTATGGAGGTCGTCGCCCCCAAACGAGCCCACAGGTCAGGTGAGGGCTCCAGCCGATCAGCGCGCGCGCAAATCGTCCATTGGCCATTGTCATTGCTTATTTTGATCAGCCCACCACGTGGCATGGCTGTTTCAATACACAGCATCATCAAACAGGTGAGTTTGACTTCATCGCGCAGCATATCCGTTTCAGGCTGCCACTCGTATTTCAAACGCGCTGTTTCCAAAGCCTTTAGGATCGTCACCATTTCCATACGTCCGGTCATTTGACCGGGGGATGCCATACCAAAGGCGATCCTAAAAAATTTCACACGGGCGTTTGCATTGTCAACGCTTTCCGCGATAAGGCTGAGTTCTGGGCTGGTGTCCCCGTCAGACATACCAAGCAATTCAACGCCATTGGAAATCGCGCCGACAGGGCTGATGAGATCGTGGCAAATTCTAGAACCGATCATGGCGGCGATGTCGCGGGTCAACTCTTTGGTCATTGTGTCTCCTGAAATGGGGCTAACATAGGAAAGTAATGCGATGGACGATTTAAATGCTATGCTCGAACCGGGGCAGATCGTGCGCCATCCCAACTGCGAAGACTGGGGCAAGGGGCAGGTGCAGTCCAATATCAATGGCAAGCTTACGGTGATGTTCGAACAAGTTGGCAAAGTTGTCATTGATAGTCGTCGCGTTGCTCTCCTTCCGGTGTTTAATTAGTCTCGTTATGGTTAAGGTTTCGTTGATACGGACATAACTCTTATTGGGTGTCGTATTGGATTTATTTACAACCTAAAGATGTATAGGGGTGGTCCTTGAGCGAGCTGTGTTGCATTGATACCGCGAACGCCGTAGAAACCGCGCACCGCATCCTTTTAAAAAAGACCCCAAATGAGTGAACTCGATCACAAGTTCGAACTGCGCTTTGCAACCTGCGCACAAGACATGCGCGCGGCCCAAAGGCTTCGCTATAGGGTTTTTGTCGAAGAACTCGGCTCTGACGGCGCAATGGTCGATCACAAGGCGCAGCTCGAAGCTGATGAATTTGATCCTGTTTACGACCATTTGATGCTGATTGATAAATCGCGCTCTGATGATCCGCTTGAACAATGCGTTGGGGTGTATCGTCTTTTGACTGGCGAGAAAGCCGTCGAAATTGGCGGGTTCTACACTGAGTCTGAATATGACTTGAGCGTGCTCAAGGCTTCAGGCAAACGGCTTTTGGAACTTGGTCGGTCCTGTGTGGCCCCTGAATATCGCGGCGGCACAGCACTGTATCACATGTGGGCAGGCCTTGCGAAATACGTCTTTGAAGGTGGGTTTGACGTATTGTTCGGCGTGGCATCGTTTCACGGCACTGACATGTCAAAACTCGCTGAACCTTTGTCGTTGCTGCATCATCGCCACCTTGCGCCCGAAACGCTGCGCGTGCGTGCCGTAGAAGACGTCTTTCAGAACATGGATTTGATCCCAGAAGATCAAATCGACCGTCGCTCTGCCATGTTACAGGTGCCGGCATTGATTAAAGCCTATCTGCGTTTGGGGGGCACTGTGGGCGAGGGCGCTTTTGTTGATCACGCGTTCAACACCATCGATGTGTGTTTGATCTTGGATATAGCGCAGGTCTCGCCGCGCCAAAAAGAAATGTACACCCGCGAGCGTATCAGATGAGCGCACCACTTTGGGACAGTTCCAAACCAGCAGTTGAGCCGCCTTGGGAGCGTTTTGATAGCGCTCGCGCCATTCTGCGCGGGGTTCCGATCGTCCTGCTGATATTGATCTGTCTTCCGTTGATGATAATGACACGAGGCATTGAGCGCTTGAGTGTCGGGGCGCGCAGACCTTGGTCGTCTTTCTTTCCGCGCTTTGTCTCACGCGTCGCGCTGATGATCATGAGCATACCCTTGCGCACGACGGGCACTCCGATGTCCCAACCAGGCGCTGTCGTTGCGAACCATTCCACTTGGTTGGATGTTTTTTCGCTCAATGCCTGCCAAAGAGTGTTTTTCGTGTCCAAAGCCGAGGTGGCCAATTGGCCAGGCATTGGCCCTTTGGCGCGGGCCAGCGGCACTGTGTTTATCGCGCGCGATCGCAAAGAGGCTGGGCGGCAAAAGGCACTGTTCGAGGCGCGTCTGCACATGGGGCACAAGTTGTTGTTTTTTCCCGAGGGCACGTCCACCGATGGATTGCGTGTCCTGCCGTTTAAGCCCACGTTGTTCGCTGCCTTTTTTGCGCCTCAGCTGCGTGATGAGGTGTCAATTCAACCCGTCACTGTGCGCTACATCGCCCCAACGGGAGCCGATCCACGGTTTTACGGCTGGTGGGGCGATATGGAGTTTGGGCCGTCTTTGATCACATTTTTGAAAGCCCGTAAACAAGGGGCAATCGAGATCACATTTCACGATCCTATCGCGGTGAAAGACGTGCCAAACCGCAAAGACATGGCGCTTTTGTGTGAAAACGCTGTGCGCTCAAGCCTGCCTGAGATCGCAGAAGAGTTCCAAGAGGTTTAGAGCGAGAGCGGACACGAAAAAGGCCCCGGTGAGGGGCCTTAACGTGAAATTTATATGAAAATTGGGTGCTTAACCCGTCTAACTCATCGCCGCGATCAATGTGCCCAAAGCCGCACTTGGATCGCCCTGAGACCAGATTTCATCGCCGATGGCAAAGAAATCAGTGTGTGGCGTCAGGGATTTGATTGTATCGACGTCCAGCGCCCCTTCGGCCACGACTGGCACTTCGATCATCAAAGACCACCATTCAAACAGCTCTTTTTCCGCCTGCACACCGGTGCCAAGGCCACTGGCACCTGCAGGGCCAAAGGCCACGTAATCCGCGCCAATTTCGCCAGCGGTCATGCCATCATGGCGGGTGGACCCACAAAAGGCGCCAACAACCGCATCGGCCCCGAGCGTTTTGCGCACATCGCGCACAGAGCGCGCACCATCCAGCAAGTGCACCCCGTCAAGCCCGTGCTTTTCAGCCAAAGCCACATGGGAATCGATCACAATCGCCACGTCACGTGCATGGCAAACCTCGCGCACAGCATCGGCCGCGCGACCCAGTTCTATTTCGTCTTTGCTGGCCAAAGCCAAACGCACACAAGCGATGTCATGATCGTCCAAGACCTGCGCCAACAGCGCGGGGAAGGTCTGCACATCAAAAGCGGCGGGAGTCAGCAGATAGATTTGTGGCACTTCGGATTGATCTGTGTGATCGGACATGGGCGACTCCTTTGACGTTTGTCTCGATATAGCGGCTTTAGACTTTGGGTGGAAGGCTTTGCGCACGGCTCATGGTCATCACCGCCCAGCAGTACATCCCCATGTTCACAGTCCCTTGCGCATTTGGCGATCTGGGCCTATCACGCGCAGGCCCCTTTGCTGCAATCAAGCTACGATCAAGAAGGTCCAAAACATGTCCCTATCATCCGAAGAGTTTGATCTGTCCGGTCCCACACCAGCCTTCATTCTGGTGCGTCCGCAGATGGGCGAAAACATCGGCGGGGCGGCGCGCGCGATGTGGAATTTCGGCTTGGACCGGATGCGCATCGTTGATCCGCGTGATGGTTGGCCCAATCAAAAAGCCGTGGCCATGGCTTCAGGGGCTGGGCGTTTGCTGGATGAAGCAGGTATGTTTGACACCGTGCCCGACGCTTTGGCCGATTGTGATTACGTCTTTGCCACCACAGCACGCATGCGTGACATCACCAAGCCCGTGATGTCGCCTGAGCGCGCGATGGAACATGCTCGCGCCATTATGGCGAATGGTGGCAAGGTCGGCGTGATGTTCGGGCCAGAGCGGGCAGGGTTGGAAAACGACGATGTGGTTCATGCCAATGCGCTGATCACTGTGCCAATCAATCCTGAGTTTCCGTCTTTGAACCTCGCGCAATGTGTTTTGCTGACCGCTTATGAATGGCGTCGTCAAACCGCTGACATCGTCCCTGAAGTGGTTGAAATGGCGGGCACTGAATGGGCTGGCCACGTTGAGATGGAAAAGCTCGGCGATCACTACGAGGACACGCTGGATCAAGCCGGATTCTTTTACCCCGAAGCCAAAGCCACCAGCATGAAGTTGAACCTGCGCAATCTGTGGTCGCGGATGCCGATGACCAAAATGGATGTACAGATGATGCATGGCATGATGCGTCAGATGAAGCGCTGGAAAGAACGCGGCTCGGGCCACTAGACCCTCGATATTCTCGATCAAGAAACAGTTTTTCACATTTAGCCGCGTCAAAGCGTCTTTTGACGTCTGGATGTGCTTGCCCTTGGGCGGGGTGCTCCCTAGTTTCCCCTGCAAACATCGTACACATAGGGGCGCATCGCATGGCTCAAAAAACAACATCAAAACGCAGCATTTTTGAAGAAGTCAGCACAGATACAAAACCTGTCACAGCCCCCAAAGGTGGCTTGATCGACACAGGCAAATCCGGCGCACGCAAAGGCATTCGCGTTTGGCTGCTGATCTTGTTTGCGATGGTGATGCTGATGATCGCTGTAGGGGGCATGACGCGTTTGACAGATTCCGGTCTGTCGATCACCGAATGGAAACCTGTGACAGGCGCTATGCCACCGATGAATGCAGATGCTTGGGCGTCAGAGTTCGACAAATACAAAGAAATTCCAGAATATCAGCTGCAAAACGCAGGCATGTCCTTGTCTGAATTTAAAGCGATCTATTGGTGGGAATGGGGCCATCGCCAATTGGGCCGCACCATCGGGCTTGTTTGGTTCCTTGGCTTTGCAGGCTTTGCCGTCGCGCGCAAAATTCCCACGGGTTGGACAAAAAAACTGCTGTTTATCGGCGCTTTGGGCGGGATTCAGGGCGCGATCGGTTGGTGGATGGTCTCCTCTGGCTTGACGGGGGATCGCTTGGACGTGGCCTCTTATCGACTTGCAACCCACCTTGGGATCGCTTTTGTGATCCTTGGGTTTATCGCATGGTACGTGTTCCAACTCAGCCGGTCAGAGGGGGCATTGATGCAAGCGCGCCGCATGCGTGACGCCAAATTGTTTGGGTTGTCCACAGGCATGCTGCATTTCGCGTTTTTGCAAATCCTACTTGGCGCTTTGGTCGCGGGCATTGATGCAGGGCGCGGGTTCACCGATTGGCCACTTATGGGCGGGCAGTTCTTGCCCCCTGATCCGCTGTCTTTGACGCCTTTGTGGCGCAATTTCTTTGAAGACGCAGGTCTTGTGCAATTCATGCATCGTATGGCGGGGTACCTGTTGTTCGTCTTTGGTTTGGTCGTCTGGACCCGTGGTCGAAAATCCGCCAATCGCAGCACCCAAGCGGCGTTCAATATGATGGCTGCCATTCTGTTCTTGCAGGTGGCCTTGGGCATCGTCACCGTGATCAACGGCGCACCAATGCATCTTGGCCTCGCGCATCAAATCGGGGCCGTGGCCTTGTTTGTATCGATTTTGCGGGCGCGGTTCTTGAGCCAGTACCCAAAACCCCAATCTGTCCGAGGATCCTAAATATGTCTGCTTATAATGACTTGATGGCGTTTCAAAAAACCACCGAAGCGCTTGGATCTGTTGCCGGACGGCTCAACTGGGATCAAGAAACGATCATGCCCGAGGGCGCAGCCGCACAGCGCGGCGAAGAGCTGTCGGCTATGGAAACGGTTCTGCACGCGCGGCGCACGGACGCACGTGTTGGTGATTGGTTGGCGTCAATTGATGCGGGCACGTTGGACGCGGTGCAAACCGCCAATATCAGTCACATCAAGCGATCCTTTGCGCGCAACACCAAAGTGCCCGCCGATCTTGCGTCTGAAATTGCTAAGGTGACATCCATGTCCCAAGGCATCTGGGCCGAGGCGCGCGCTAATGATGATTTTACGCATTTCGCGCCGACTTTTGAACGCGTTGTAGCGCTTAAACGCGAAGAAGCGGCGGCTTTGGCGGATGGCGGCGATCTGTACGATGCGATGCTGCAAGACTATGAACCGGGATCAACCGCAGCAGAATTGTCTGCAATGTTCGGTGCGCTGCGCCCACGTCTCAGCGCGCTGCGCGACAAGGTTTTGGGCGCGGATCAGCCCAAGGGCGTTAGCGGCACGTTCGATGAGACCGCGCAAATGGCGCTCACCCATGAGGTGGCCAAAAGCTTTGGCTATGACTTCCATCGCGGCCGTATCGACAAAGCCGTGCATCCGTTTTCAAGCGGCTCTGGTTCGGATTCGCGCATCACCACGCGCACGTCCCACGATGATCCGTTCAACTGCTTGTATTCTACGATCCACGAAGTCGGTCATGCTTGTTACGAGTTGGGCATCGATGATCAGCACCTGTTCACCCCACTTGGCGCGGGCGTGTCGATGGGCGTTCATGAAAGCCAATCGCGAATTTACGAGAACCAGTTGGGCCGCTCGCGTGCCTACACGGAATATCTGTACGGCAAAATGCGGAGCAGCTTTGGCGACTTCGGCATCAGTAGTGCCGAAGGATTCTATGCTGCTGTGAACCGTGTCACCCAAGGTTATATCCGCACGGAGAGCGACGAAATTCAGTACAATCTGCATGTGCTTTTGCGCTTTGATCTGGAACGTGACATCATCTCTGGCGCTTTGGACGTCAAAGACCTGCCTGAGGCGTGGAACACGCGGTTCGAGGCCGATTTCGGCGTTAAAGTCGACAAAGTGTCCAACGGTTGTTTGCAAGATGTGCACTGGCCTGTGGGCCTGTTCGGGTATTTCCCGACCTATTCTTTGGGCAACGTCTATGCGGGCTGTTTGAATAAAGCGATGCGCAGCGACGTTGCTGGCATCGATGCCGCCTTGATCAAGGGCAATACCGCGCCTGCCACGGATTGGTTGCGCGACAATGTGCAGCAATACGGCGGCCTGCGCTCCCCGCATGATACCATCGTACATGCTTGCGGGTTCGAGCCAACCGAAGTGCCATTGCTAGACTACCTCGAAGAAAAATTCAGCGGCATTTACGGAATTTGATCGCGTGACGCTTGCCATGAGCCACGCGGCACTTTCACAGCATTTGGAACAAGGTTTTGGTCCCGTGGGGGCCGATCTAACAATTGATGCGGTCGATGAGGGCAGCGTCACCCTGCGACTTTGCCCGCATGAGGGGCATATCCGTTTGGGCGGCACCGTGTCTGGGCCCAGTTTGTTTTTGCTGGCAGATGTAGCGTTTTACTTTGCGATCTTGGCGCGGCTTGGGCCTGTCGAGATGGCTGTGACCACCAATGCCTCAATCGATTTTATGCGCAAACCTGCAGGGGATCTGCCGGTCTTGGGCACTGCTACGGTTCACAAATTGGGGCGGACCTTGGCTGTGGGGCAGGTGTTGATGCGCAACCCAGGCCGTGATGCTGTTTTGGCGCAGGCGTCCTTGACCTATGCCATTCCGCCTAAGCGCGATTGATTACATTACAGCGCTTCTTGCGCGATGAACCAAGGTTCGATGCGGGCCCGAATGAACGGCCAAAGGGCAGGGCAGCCACGGGTGATTTTATCGCCAACACGGGTTTCGATCTGGCTCAATTTCACATCGTAATCACGCCAAGATCCACCATCATTCGCTAAATTATGCAAAACGGGCTGCGCGCGGTCGATGGATTTGGCGTAAAGCGCTGTGGGGGTTTGAGCCGCCTCAAACTCATCCCAAATGCCGCGTAGCTGCGTGCATTGATCGACGGGCAATAGGCCAAAAAGCCGATCTGCCGCTTTGAGCTCTGCGTCAAGCTGGGCTTGCTGTGCCTCGGCCGTCACAGCGCCATGGATCGGCGTGTCGCCTGCATCCACCTCAACGATATCATGCAAGAGCATCATCATGATGGCGCGTGACAGATCAATTGGGCCTCCAGCTTGATCTATGAGCGTCAACGCGTAGAGCATCACATGCCACGAATGTTCGCCTGAGTTTTCAGGGCGTGATCCGTCCATGATTGGTGTGGCACGCAAAATGCCTTTGAGGCGGTCTGCTTCGCACCAAAAGGCATAGCGTTGATCCATAACGGGGTCTGTCGCGCGGACTTCAAACAACGCCAATGTGAATTCATAAAGCTCGGGGAACACGTCTTTGATTTTGGACGCGCGGCCTTGATACAGGTTGCGTTCCACAATCTCGCGTTCTTCATCCAGTTGCACCGGTGCGCCAAGGCATTGCAGCGCGGGGGCGAGGAAATCGATGGATTTGGCAAAGCGCGCGCTTGGGGTCTGCATGGCCTCAAATTCGCGCCAAGTGGCCAGATAGTGATCCGCAATATCATCGGGCAATAGCCCATAAATGCGGGCAGCGGCTGCCTGTTCGGCCAGCTCAATATCTTTTGGATTGTGCATGATGTGGATCGGGTGGTCACCTGCGTCGATTTCCACGATATCGTGCAAGATCAACATCTCGATTACACGTGCTAGATCAACATCCGCGTCCGCCAGAGGCGCACAGAGCACCGCCAAAAGGGCCGCATGCCATGAATGTTCGGCTGAGTTCTCGAACCGAGCTCGATCCATCACTTGGTTGGCGCGGTCTACAGTTTTGAGTTTGTCGGCATCTAACAAAAACGCGAATTGCGCATTAAGACGCGCCAGATCTTTAGGGTCATACTTCAAAGTCATCTTCCGCACTCGGGGGTGGGGCCGTTGGGTTCAGTCCCGCCTTGTGTTCTTTCACGCGTTGCAAAATATAGTCACGGGCGCGACGCTCGGCCAAACGCACACGGGCGGCGGTGTTAAACGCCTCTTGTGTGGTGGTCGATGTCGCGCCAATCACTTGGGACACCTGTTGGATAAACTGCTCATCGCCGATCACATCCATCGCTTTGATGGCATCTTTTGCAAGATCGTCCGATAGGTCGTCCATGATCCCCATAGCAGCGTTCCTTAGCGTGTATTTTCGGTCAAGCGGCGGCGCACATATGTGTCAACGTTGCCGATCATCTCTTCCATATGCGGGTCTTCAAAGAAGTGGCCAGCACCTTCAAGTTCTTGGTGGGTGATGGTGATGCCTTTTTGCTCGTGCAATTTGTTCACAAGCGTATGGGTATCTTTGGGTGGTGCCACACGGTCGGCTGTGCCGTTGATGATCAAACCCGATGCTGGGCACGGAGCCAAGAACGAGAAGTCATACATATTGGCGGGCGGCGATACAGAGATAAAGCCTGTGATCTCGGGGCGGCGCATCAAAAGCTGCATGCCGATCCAAGCGCCAAAGCTAAAGCCAGCAACCCAGCAATGTTTCGCGTTTGGGTTCAACGACTGCAGGTAATCAAGCGCAGAGGCCGCATCAGACAATTCGCCGATGCCTTGATCGTATTCACCTTGCGAACGGCCGACACCGCGAAAGTTGAACCGCAAAACAGTAAAGCCCATTTTGTGAAAGGCGTAGTGCATGTTGTACACAACGCGGTTGTTCATCGTTCCGCCAAACTGCGGATGCGGGTGCAAGATGATCGCGATCGGTGCATCTTTGGCGCGTTGTGGGTGGTAGCGGCCTTCGAGGCGGCCTTCTGGGCCGGGAAAAATCACTTCGGGCATTGAGGTCCCTGTCTCCTTAGATGTCCTGTCAGCAATGCCATCACGGGTGCGTGGGACGGGCTGGGACATCCATTATGGGGTGTCGTTTTCTGCTCGTGTTAAATGCCCTGTCCAGCTATAGTTGACGAATTAGATCAGGAACTTTAGAAGCATTCTAAACTTACTGCTCTTTGGGGCATACGAGTTGCATTGGAGTTAAGGCTCCAAAGCGCTAACGTCAATGATTTTGCTCAAGAATTACCCGTTTTGCGGGGGAATCATCGCAAATATGTGGCAAGATACTGAACTGGGGCGGGTGAATCGTGTTTCACGACGCCTATGACTGGGAGATGGAGATATGAAGTTATCCACAAAGGGCCGTTACGCGATGGTCGCCTTGGCTGATCTTGCGCTGCAAAATGATGGCGCTTTGCTGTCTTTGTCCGAGATTTCCAAACGCCAAGATATATCTTTACCGTACTTAGAGCAGCTATTTGTTAAACTGCGCCGCGCAAAACTGGTCACCTCGGTGCGCGGGCCTGGTGGCGGCTACAAGCTGGCAAAATCCCCGTCTGATATTCGCGTCTCTGACATACTTGAGGCTGTGGACGAAACTGTATCTGCGATGCACACAGGGGCAGGGGCTTCTGGTGGCGTCTCTGGCAGTCGCGCTCAATCGATGACCAACCGTTTGTGGGAAGGCCTGTCTGCAAACGTCTATGTATTCTTGCACCAAACCCGTTTGTCGGACATCATTGGTAACGGCTTGCGTCCATGTCCTGCGGTGCCTAACTTTGTTGAAGTGGTCGATGACAGCAATGCCGTCGCGGCGTCCGAAGTCCAACACCTGGCAGATGCGGATGTAAACGAATAATGACCCGCGCGCCTCGCACATATTTGGATTACAACGCCACCGCGCCGCTTTGCACGGCCGCCCGTGACGCGATGATTGCTGCCATGGATGTGGTGGGCAATCCGTCGTCGGTGCATGGCGAGGGTCGTATAGCCAAGGGCTTGATTGAAAAAGCGCGCGGGCAAGTCTCTGACGCCTTTGGCGCCAGTTCAGCCGATATCGTTTTTACATCAGGCGCGACTGAAGCGGCGGCTTTGGCGCTGTCTGGTCGCGCAATACATTGCGCAGATGTGGAACATGAGGCGGTGTCGTCTTGGTGTGAAACGGATTTGAAAGTCGATGCTCAAGGTGCGGTAACTTATTCAGATAAAACAAAAACCGCAGTTCAGTTGGCCAATTCCGAAACTGGAATTGTACAGACGCTACCTGAGGGCCTTGCGGTGGTGGATGCGACGCAAGGGTTTGGAAAAATGCCCGTTGCGTTCAATTGGATGGGCTGCGACATGGCGCTGATTTCAGCGCATAAAGTTGGCGGCCCCAAAGGCATTGGCGCATTGGTGCTCAAACAAGGTCTGGATGTCAAAGCGCAGATTTTGGGAGGCGGCCAAGAAATGGGGCGTCGCTCGGGCACTGAGAACCTGCTGGGTATCGTTGGATTCGGCGCGGCAGCTGAAGCCAGCACCAAGCTGATGGCGGACGGTGTTTGGGATGAAGTGGCAGCCCGCCGCGATCTGTTGCAAGCCCGTCTTGAAGACGGCGCAAAGGGCATCATATGTGTTGGGAAAGACACGAAACGTCTGCCAAATACATTGAGCATCATCACGCCCGGCTGGAAGGGCGAAACCCAAGTGATGCAAATGGATCTGGCTGGGTTTGCGGTCTCCGCAGGATCCGCCTGTTCCAGCGGAAAGGTGAAATCCAGCCGCGTTTTACGGGCAATGGGATACTCGGATCTTGAGGCGTCTTGCGCGATGCGGGTGTCTTTGGGGCCTGAGACCACAACAGATCAGATCGAGCGGTTTGCCAATGCTTGGCTGAGCGCCTATGACCGCTGGAAACAGCGCGCAGCTTGAGAATAATGCTTAAGAATAATCCAGGCCCGTTCGCGGTGCCGCACAGATAAAATGGGCCATCTGAGCCCGATAGATACGCACTTGAAGGAGTGATCCGCATGGATGACACATCGGTAAAAGACAAAGTCCAA
Source organism: Pacificibacter sp. AS14 (assembly GCF_038899935.1). Lineage (NCBI taxonomy): Bacteria > Pseudomonadati > Pseudomonadota > Alphaproteobacteria > Rhodobacterales > Roseobacteraceae > Pacificibacter > Pacificibacter sp. AS14. The sequence goes on along the minus strand of NZ_JBBMQI010000001.1, from coordinate 475,099 downwards.
GTCAAAGACGGCGTCGAGCAAGACACAGTTGATGCGGTGCAGGCGCTTGGCGGCGCTTACAAGTACGGCTGGGAAACCGAGATCGAGATGGAATATGCCCCAAAAGGGCTGTCCGAGGATATCGTGCGGTTGATTTCTGAGAAAAACAACGAACCTCAATGGATGCTGGACTGGCGTCTCGAGGCGTACCGCCGTTGGTTGACCTTGGAAGAGCCGGATTGGGCGATGGTTGATTACCCGAAAATTGATTTTCAGGACCAGTACTATTACGCGCGTCCAAAATCTATGGCGGAAAAACCGAAATCTTTGGACGATGTGGACCCGAAGCTTTTGGCGACCTACGCTAAATTGGGCATTTCCTTAAAAGAACAAGCGATCTTGGCAGGCGTCGAGGGCGCAGGCGATGTTCCCGCTGACGGTCAGCGCAAAGTGGCTGTGGATGCGGTGTTCGATTCCGTTTCCGTTGGCACGACATTCAAGAAAGAACTTGAGGCCGCTGGCGTTATTTTCTGTTCCATCTCTGAGGCGATCCAAGATCACCCTGAGCTGGTCAAGAAATATCTCGGCACCGTTGTGCCTGTGTCCGACAACTACTACGCGACGCTTAACTCTGCTGTGTTCTCGGATGGGTCTTTTGTCTACATCCCACCAAACACCCGCTGCCCGATGGAGCTGTCCACATATTTCCGTATCAACGCGGAAAACACGGGCCAGTTTGAACGCACATTGATCATCGCGGATGAGAAATCATACGTTTCCTACCTTGAGGGCTGTACCGCGCCAAAGCGCGATGTCGCGCAATTGCACGCCGCTGTGGTGGAATTGGTTCTGCTGGAAGACTCTGAGATCAAGTACTCGACTGTGCAAAACTGGTTCCCTGGCGACGAAGACGGCAAGGGCGGGATTTACAACTTTGTGACCAAACGCGCCGATTGTCGTGGCGCACGTTCCAAAGTTATGTGGACCCAAGTGGAAACCGGCTCTGCGGTGACGTGGAAATACCCGTCCTGCATTTTGCGCGGAGATGACTCTCAGGGCGAGTTCTATTCCATCGCCATCGCCAACAATATGCAGCAGGCTGACACCGGCACGAAAATGATCCACCTTGGCAAGAACACCAAGTCACGGATCGTGTCCAAAGGCATCTCTGCGGGCAAAGCGCAGAACACCTACCGTGGTCAGGTCACCATGCACCCGCGTGCGAAAAATTCGCGCAATTACACCCAATGTGACAGCTTGCTGATCGGGTCAAATTGTGGCGCGCACACCGTGCCCTACATCGAAGTGCGCAACAATTCGTCCCGCGTTGAACATGAGGCGACCACGTCTAAAGTCGACGACGATCAACTGTTCTACTGCCGCGCACGTGGCATGGGCGAAGAAGAGGCCGTGGCCTTGGTTGTGAACGGTTTCTGTAAAGAAGTCTTGCAAGCTTTGCCGATGGAATTCGCAATGGAGGCGCAGGCATTGGTCGCGATTTCTCTTGAAGGTTCCGTAGGTTAACAGGCGGATTGAAGGGCCCGAGACATGATGAAAACCACTTTGCTTTCCGCAATTGTCACGGGCCTGTTCTGTGCTGGGTTTTCCTATGTCGTAAGCTTGATCTCGGATAGTTTTGGTATGACGCAATTGATCTTGATCAGTTTTGCCTCTGGCGCATTGGGCAGTCTGTTTGCACAGACTGTGCTCAAGACTTTTGGCAAAGGAAAAGGCTGAGATGTCGTTTTTTCAAAGCAAACGGTTTAGAGAGGCTTGGATGGGCTCCCTAATCTTGGGGTGCTTGTTTCCGTTTTTAGAAGCCATATCCTTTGACGGATCTGAACAGCCTTATCTTGCACGAGTGAACGAGGGGTTCCTACCTACGGCCCTCAAGTTTGCGGCCATCTATTTTGTGATCGTATCGGTTTTCGCCGTCTTCAAGCATCGACGTGATACAGCTATGTCAAAGAGTGAGACTTTAAAATGATCATCACCACCACGCCATCCGTCGAAGGTCAATCCATCGCCAGCTATAAAGGCATCGTCACAGGCGAAGCCATTATGGGCGCCAACATTGTACGCGATATTTTTGCGCAAGTGACTGATATCGTTGGTGGTCGTTCTGGGTCTTATGAGAAAAAACTGGCGGATGCACGCACAGCTGCGCTGCTCGAAATGGAACATCGCGCTGCGGCCCTTGGGGCGCAGGCTGTTGTCGGCGTTGATCTGGACTATGAGGTGATCAACAACATGTTGATGGTCTCGGCCTCTGGTACAGCCGTTAGCTTTGCCTGATCAGATGAAGCACGTAGCCCCCACCACATTTGTTTTTCCCGCTGAGGGACCAGAGCTGACCTTTCCTACGGAGGTCGCTTTGTGGGTGCGTGAGCATTATGAAGCGGCGACAACCATTTTGGAATACGGCTCTGGTGGATCGACTACCATGGCTGCAAACATGGTTGGAAAGACTGTATTTTCTGTTGAAAACTCTGAGCCTTGGTACAGCGCTTTGGTCGTGTGGTTTGAGAAAAATCAATCTAAAAGTGACGTGCGATTGCATTTAGAAGATAAGGGTAGGACCGAAAAATGGGGGCGCCCTGTCAACAAGGTCAAATGGCGTAGGTATCCGCGGTATGCATTGTCTGTCTGGCAAAGGGATGACTTTGTTCATCCGGATGTCGTTTTGATCGACGGACCGTTTCGTGTTTGGTGTTTTCTGGCGACTTTGCTGTTGATCACTAAGCCCGTGACAGTTTTGTTCGACGATTACGTTGGCTGCGAAGACAAATACCAATTGTGCGAAAGCTTTGCGCCGATTGTCCAAACCCAAGACCGTATGGTCAAATTCGAACTCGATCCGACCCAGATCGATCCAGCCCGTTTGCTAGATGTGGTCACCGCATTTAGCAACGTCAATTAAAGTGAGGCTTTGAATATGTCCCCTGAACTTCTGTCTCTTGTTGCGATGAAATCTGCCGGTGTCGCGATTGGCGTGTTTCTTGGTGTTGTTATCGGTTTGAGCGTCCGTGCCAACAAAGGCAATCGCGAGGGGCTCTTTCGTGATTCTGTTTTTGCCACAGCTTTCCTTGCGTCTATGGCGTCTTGGGCATTTGTTGTGATCTTGCGGCTTGTGATAGGCTAGGTCAGACAAATGTTTTTAGAGTCCCATAAAAATCTAATGGCCGCGCCCATCTCTTGCCATAATATTTCAGTAACCATGATCTCGGTATTTTATGGGAGAGGTCATTTTTATGGACCAACGAATAGATTTTCAAAGGCGTGTCGGCCGCGCAGCAAAGCTCACGTGCGTCCAACGAGCAGGTATTGGGCCATCGAAGTCGCAGCGCATGGAACGCAGCGAACGCATTCAAACAATGTTGGCGCGCCAAGAGGCTTGGGACAAAGTTCAAGAGTTCTACGGAGTGGATTTGGACAAGCCTGCGCCATGGACGCCGATTCTTTCGGTTGTTTTGGCCGTCGCTATGGGCACGCTGTCTGCCATGATCGCTCGCTACATCCATTTCCAACTCACCGGGTCCATAGGTTTCAATCTGTCAGCGAATTTGGATTTTACCCTGGACGTTTTATTGGCCATCGCCCTCGCCTTTTGGCTGCGCGAGCTGGTGTCCTTGTCAGCCATTCGTCAGATGGGCGCACAATTCGCGGGCATTTTGCTGGCTTTGACCACGATGCACAATGTGGTGCACGAATTCCCGGGGCCGTTCACACGCCTGTTTTCAGCCGAATGGGTAGAACATGTGACCTTGACGACCGCGCCGGGCACTTTGGTATTTCGGGGCAAAGAAATTCATCTCTAACATCTGCTTTGTCGCAAGGTGCAAAGGTTAACGTAAAGTTAACGTTTGACTGCACCGGTTTGCCCAAGGCTTGCCACGTTAAATCCTTAATTTTCTCGCAACCTGTCACTCTTAAAGTGTCACAGAGCCGTCGAGGAGAAACAACAGATGCAACTTGCGCAAAAACAAGCCTTCACAGAGCGAATGTCACGGATACAATCACGGGGCGCGAACACTTGTGGCGTCGTTCACGTGGGCAATACATCCAACGCAAGCAGTTCCCGCAGGGTCTTGGACAAAAACGAGATGGGCACGCTCTCGCGCGCATCGCTGATGTTCAAAGGCCTACGCTCAGCCGTGTTTCAGGTGTTCTTTTTAGGCACCTGTCTCACGCTATATATTCGCCACGTCGGCCTGTAACAGCCAACGGGGTTTCTCTTTCCGCGTGCTCCTTGACGACATATGTCTCACTAGATCACGCTTTCACCCACAACGCACACATGCGCCTGCCGACTGGATACAGTCGTGCGGGCCTTTCCGTATGAAGGATAGATAAATGTTAGAAATCAAAAACCTACACGTCAAACTTGAAGAAGAAGAAAAGCAAATTCTCAAAGGCGTAAACCTGACAGTTGAACCGGGCACAGTGCACGCGATTATGGGCCCTAACGGGTCTGGTAAATCCACGACATCTTATGTCTTGGCTGGACGCGATGGGTATGAAGTGACCGAAGGCTCCGCCACTTTGAATGGGGAAGACCTTTTTGACATGGAACCAGAAGAGCGCGCAGCTGCGGGTCTTTTCTTGGCCTTCCAATACCCTGTAGAAATCCCAGGTGTTGGCAACATGACCTTCTTGCGCACAGCTGTGAATTCACAACGCAAGTTGCGCGGCGAAGATGAATTGACCGCCGGCGAGTTTCTCAAAATCGTTCGCGAAAAAGCAAAGGCGTTGAAAATCGACGCGGATATGCTCAAACGTCCTGTCAATGTTGGCTTTTCTGGCGGCGAAAAGAAACGCAACGAGATTTTGCAAATGGCGATGCTTGAGCCAAAGGTTTGCATCTTGGATGAAACCGATTCTGGTTTGGACGTGGATGCGATGAAATTGGTGGCCGAAGGCGTAAACGCGCTGCGCGATGGCAAACGTTCTTTCGTTGTGATCACCCACTACCAGCGCCTGTTGGATCACATCAAGCCAGACTACGTGCATATCATGTCCAACGGCCGCATCATCAAATCTGGTGGTCCTGAACTGGCGTTGGAAGTCGAGCACAATGGCTATGCTGATCTGCTTGCGGAGCAGGAGAATTCATAATGACACGCGCACAAATGAAACAACGTAAATGCGATGACACGGCGGCACGTCTTGAGGACAAGGCTGTGCCTGCGGGGGCGGCTTGGGCCACTGATCTGCGCCAACAATCGCTGGCCCGCTTGCTTGCGATGGGCTTGCCTACCAAACGCGATGAATATTGGAAATGGACGGATCCTGCGACTTTGACAGCCGCCGTGCCAAATAAGGCTGTGGTGTTTGATCCCAAAGACGTTCCTATATTTGACGCGATTGACCGTTTGAAAATCGTCTTTGTCGATGGTGTGTTTGACGCCTCTGCTTCTGATGATTTTAAAGGCGAAGGTGTTGAAATCTCATCGCTTAAAGACGCATTGAACACCGACATCCATTGGGCGAAAGACAGCTATGGCGTTCTAGAACACGCGGGTCAAACACCTGTCGAACGCCCCCTTGCGGCGATGAACACAGCTTTCGCGACAGATGGCGTGGTTATTCGCGTCACTGGCAAAGTCGCCAAGCCGATCTCTATCATCTACAAACACGCCGACGAGTCCTCAGACGCGATTTTGCACAACCTTGTGAAACTCGAAGAGGGTGCAGAGCTGACCCTGTTGGAAAACGGTCCCGCGGCTGCGCGTTTCAATAAAGTGCTTGAGGTCGAAGTGGCCGATGGCGCGTCTTTCCACCATGTGCGTGCCCAAGGGCGTGATCACGAACGCCGTGCCGCGACGCATATCTTTGCCCGTATCGGCGCCAACGCTTTGTTCAAATCCTTCACCATGACGGCGAACGGTATTTTGACACGCAACGAAATTGTGCTTGAACTTGTAGGCGACGATTCACAGGCGCATGTCGGCGGCGTTTGTATGGGGGATGGCGAATTCTTGCATGATGACACAGTGTTCATCACTCATGATGCAGAGCGCTGCGAGTCCCGTCAGGTGTTCAAGAAAGTGCTGCGCAATGGCGCGACAGGCGTGTTCCAAGGCAAAATTTTGGTCAAAGACGGCGCGCAAAAAACAGACGGCTATCAGATTTCGCAATCACTTTTGTTGGATGATGATAGCCAGTTTTTGGCAAAGCCTGAGCTGGAAATCTATGCAGATGATGTTGTCTGTTCGCACGGGTCCACAACAGGCGCAATTGATGAAGAGGCACTGTTTTACCTCAAATCGCGCGGTGTCCCAACTCAAGAGGCCACAGATCTGTTGACCTTGGCCTTCTTAGCCGAAGCCATCGACGAAATCGCACGCGAAGACATTGCAGCAAACGTTTTGGAGCGTCTTGAAGCATGGCTCGCGCGACGTAAAGGATAGGTCTATGGGCGTCGTCTCTGACATTTTACGCAATTATCGCGCCCCGCGCGCGGTGTTGCGCCATCGCATTGGCCCTGAGGTCAATGAAGGCGGTGCATTGATCACAGTGGTGTTGGCTTGTGGCCTCATCTTTGTGGCGCAATGGCCGCGTCTGTCTCGAGAGGCCTTCGAGCAAGGCCAAGACTTGGACATGATGGTCGGAGGCGCGCTTTTGGCATGGGTCTTTATCATGCCTTTGGTTCTTTATGCTTTGGCGATTGCTTTGCACTTTGTGTTGCGCCTCGTGGGCGGGAAACAATCTGCATACGAGGCGCGCATGGCGACATTTTGGGCGCTTTTGGCGGCCTCGCCGCTGTGGCTGCTCTACGGCCTGTGCGTTGGATTTCTTGGGGCAGGGGCTGGCGTGACATTTGTCGGCCTGATCGCCTTTGCTGCTTTTACACTATTCTGGGGTTTGGGGCTTGTCGAAGTCGCCTTCCCGAAAGAGGCCCCTCATGTATGATGTAAACGCCATTCGCGCGCAGTTCCCGATCTTGTCGCGTGAAGTCAATGGCAAGCCTTTGACCTACCTTGACAGCGGCGCATCTGCGCAAAAACCGCAGGTCGTCATTGATGCGATCACGCGAGCCTATTCGGAAGAATATTCTAATGTTCACCGTGGCTTGCACTTTTTGTCGAACCTTGCGACCGACAAATATGAAGGCGTGCGTGACATCGTCAAAACCTTTCTGAATGCGCCGCATGAGGACGATATCATCTTCACCTCAGGCACCACTGAGGGCATCAATTTGATCGCTTACAGTTGGGCCATGCCGCGCCTGCAAGCGGGCGATGAGATCTTGATTTCCGTGCTCGAGCATCACGCCAACATAGTCCCGTGGCATTTCTTGCGCGAACGTATGGGCATTGTTATCAAATGGATCGATTGCGCCATGGATGGCAGTTTGGATGCTCAAGCGGTGATCGACGCGATGGGGCCCAAAACCAAATTGGTTGCCATCACGCAGATGTCCAATGTTACGGGCACGCGTGTCGATGTGAAAACCATCTGTGCAGCGGCGCGCAGCCGTGGCATAGCTTCGCTGGTGGACGGATCGCAGGGGTCTGTACACGGCCCTGTGGATGTCCAAGATATCGGTTGCGATTTCTATCCCATCACCGGTCATAAGCTGTATGGTCCCTCGGGGTCTGGCGCCATCTATGTACACCCTGATCGCCAAGCTGAGATGCAGCCCTTTATGGGCGGTGGCGATATGATTGATGTCGTCGCGCGTGACACTGTCACCTACAACAAGCCACCGATGAAGTTCGAAGCAGGCACTCCCGGTATCGTGCAAACCATTGGCATGGGCGTGGCTTTGGATTGGCTGATGAACGTCGGCATGGACAATATCGCCGAACATGAAGCCGATATTGCCACCTACGCCAGCGCAAAGCTGCAAAGCCTCAATTGGCTGCAAGTCCAAGGCACGGCCCCCGACAAAGGTGCTATCTTTTCCTTCACTATGGCAGGTGCTCACGCCCATGATCTGTCGACGGTGTTGGACAAACGCGGCGTGGCTGTGCGGGCTGGGTCACATTGCGCCATGCCGCTGATGGAGCATTTGGGTGTCACAGCGACCTGTCGTGCCTCTTTCGCGATGTACAACACCAAAGAGGATGTAGACACATTGGTCTCAGCGCTTGAGTTGTGTCACGATTTGTTTGCTTAAAATATGATTGCAGGGGGCGGTGCGAAAACAGTTTGCACCCCCCAAACCCTTCGCCTATACCGATTTCCAAGGCACCCATAGCTCAGCTGGATAGAGCGCTGCCCTCCGAAGGCAGAGGCCGCAGGTTCGAATCCTGCTGGGTGCACCATTTTACTTTTCAGTGAAATTTCATCCAAAAACCTAAAAATTACAGACGTTTGCGGGGTTCGAAACCCGTTTTGGCGATCATAGGTCAATGGGGCTTTAAATGCCAATCTGAGCACTGTTTTCTTGAGCGTCAGGTTTCCATTTTTCCAAATATTCCAAGGGTTTGACAGGAATTTCACAGCGAGTTCGAAAATTTGCTCGGGTGTGCGCTTTGACGTGGCTTTTTTCTCCCGTTTCTCAGCCAGAACCAGTTTTTCTTGCTCTAGCTTGGTGATCTTCGTCTCATAGGCAGCGATGACTGTTGGGTTGTTGGTCTCGACAATGTGGGTCAACAGCGCGTCGAGTTGTTTGTCGGTTTGTGCTATTTGACGAGTCAGCTCAGTTTTTATCGCATCGGCTTGTGTCAAACGTTGCCCCCACGCTTGGGTCAGCATGGCCATATGATCAAGCGCGAGGCCATCAAGCGGTGTATAGACGAAGTCTGGGAAAAGCCGATTTTTATATTGCGCTGACATGCAATCGGTGCCGCGCCTTTGCCTATAAATTTACAACGATAATTGCCAGATTTGATTGTTTAGGTGCGCGAGCGTTTGCGCAAGGGTTTCACGCTGCATGCGTCCACCTAGACAAATGCGTACAAACCGCTCTTCGTCGCCTTGAGTGCGAAATGCGCTCTCTGGAGTTATGCCTATTTCATGATTAGACATTTGCGCCATCAAAGCCGCGCAGGTAATTCCCTTTGGCAATCGCAGCCAAATGTTAAATGCATGAGGGTTTGCAACGAATGAGGCCTCGGTCACGAGTTCCGCAGCAAGTTTTTGTCGGTCGGCGGTTTCGGAACGAATGAACCGTCGTATTTGATCGGCAGTGCCATCCAGAACCCAGCGCGTCGCCAAAGCCATTGAAATTGGGGACGACATGACAGACACCGCCCGAATTCCGTTTTCCAAAGCAAAATTGGCCCGAGCATTCGGTGCAACGGAATAAGCAAGTCTTAGGCCTGCACCGATACATTTGGCGAGCCCGCCGATGTACCAAGTCAATTCTGGCGCGAAAGCCGCTAATGGCGGTGGAGCGTCGGGCAGCACAAACCCATATGCATCGTCTTCTATCAAAGGGAGGTTATGACGCTTCATAACAGCAGTGATTGCCAATCGGCGTTCTGTTGGAACGATCATAGTGGTTGGGTTATGGAGCGTTGGATTGAGATAGAGCGCCTTAGGGTTTTCAGTCAAAATCGCCTTCTCTAGTGCATCGGGCAGTATGCCGTCCTTATCCATAGGCAGTCCCACAAGCTTTAGTCCAAGCTGTGCTGCGATTTTCTTAAAGCCTGCATATGTGATGTCCTCGCAGAGAATGCAGTCGCTTGGTTTCGCAAGAATTGTCAGGATTGCAAGCATCGTTGCATGCGCGCCGGGCGTCACGGCGATGCGATCTAAATTTGGCACAAGTCCACGCATAGACAACCAGATAGAGGCGGCTTCTTTATCGATGTCACCGCCTATTGGATTTTGGTAACGCAAAAGATGGACAAGATCATCAGACACGGCAGTCAGCCCCGCGCGCATACGTTCAAGCAGGTCGGGGTCGGTGGGTTCAGGCGGCGCGTTCATGGTCAGGTCACTTGCCAAGGACCGGCGTTCGTCGCTGAGGTTGCTCAGGCTTTTTTGTGGCAAGACAAATGTGCCGCGCCCAACATGTGATTCAACCAAGCCTCTATTGATCGCTTCGGTGTAGCCACGTGAGACAGTGGTGAAATCAACCCCGATCATGTCAGCAAGGCGGCGTTGCGAAGGGAGGCGGTCCCCGGGTAGCATCACGCGGTCTTTCATGTCTTGAGCGATGCAATCTGCAATCGCTAGATAGCGAGGCTTGCGAGATTGTTCGATTCTATGTGGCCAATTTTCCATTTCTCGCCCTCAATTCTGTCCGACTTTCAATATTGTATGCCTTATTTACATACAATAATTTTAGTACGGGGTGTGCAAAAAATCTCTCAAATCGCGAAATATTGTGCAATAATTGCTGAAATATTCAGTCAAACGCTTATTGAGCAGGCACAATCATACAATCAATACAATTACATTGAGTGCAATGTTGTATGTATCAATAGCACCTCGGTGATCTGCTTGTCTAACTGAAGTCAATATCAACACGACGACAGGAGTTCGACATGCCAGAAGTAAACACGCCAGCCCATAAAGATGGTGATTTTTTCGTAAATTATGAGGACAAGGTTTTCGAAGACGTCCAAGCCGAGCCGGGTGAGAAGGCGCTTGTCACCTTTCATACGGTCGCCTTTGAAGGCTCAATCGGTCTGGTAAACATTCTTCAAGCCATCCGCTTGCAACGCAAAGGGTTTGAAACATCAATCTTGCTCTATGGTCCAGGCGTTTCACTGGGCGTACAACGCGGTTTTCCAACACTTGGGGATGAGGCATTCCCTGGTGCGCAGAACTATGCGGCCAATTTGACAAAGTTCATGAAAGAGGGCGGCAAAGTCTATGCCTGCCGTTTTGGTTTGCAAATGCTGATGGGCCAAGGCGAGCCATCGTTGCTGCCCGGTATCATCCCGATCGCTCCACAGGATGTTATGGATATCAAGCTCTTGCACCGTGGTCCTGACAGTTTTGTTGTCGACACCTGGACATTATAAGCCGCTTCCCCCCACCCAGAGCGGCAAGGGTGCTGCTCTGGGCTTTCCCTAAAAGTTACAGCGCGGGCGGCAACGTCGCAGCCCTTTCACACCACAAAGGATGATCCCATGTTAGATCACACCGTCAGGGCCGCCGCAGTCCAGATCGCGCCAGATTTAACGAGCCGAGCAGGCACGATCGAGCGTGTCTTGAACGCCATTGCTGACGCTGCAGGAAAAGGCGCGGAGTTGATCGTTTTTCCCGAAACTTTTGTACCTTACTACCCCTACTTTTCGTTCGTTTTGCCACCTATGCTGCAAGGACCAGAGCATCTGCGCTTGTATGACGAAGCCGTTGTTGTGCCATCACCCGAAACACAAGCCGTCGCAGACGCGGCCAGAAAATTCGGGGTTGTTGTCGTCTTGGGTGTCAACGAGCGTGACAATGGTTCGTTGTTTAACACTCAGCTGATTTTTGATGCCGACGGAAGCCTTGCCCTGAAACGCCGCAAGATCACGCCAACGTATCATGAGCGGATGATCTGGGGCCAAGGGGATGGCGCGGGACTTAAAGTGGTGGATACCAAAGTTGGCCGTGTGGGCGCTTTGGCCTGTTGGGAGCACTACAATCCGCTGGCGCGCTACGCATTGATGTCTCAACACGAAGAAATTCATGTCGCGCATTTCCCTGGAAGTCTCGTTGGGCCTATTTTTGCGGAACAAATCGAAGTCACCATGCGCCACCACGCCTTAGAGGCTGGTGCGTTTGTTGTGAACGCGACAGGATGGCTGACCGAGGATCAAATCGCCAGTGTGTCAGATGACCCCAAATTGCAAAAGGGTCTGCGCGACGGATGTATGACCTGCATTATCTCGCCCGAAGGTCGTCATGTGGTGCCGCCTTTAACTGAAGGCGAAGGCATTTTGATCGCCGATCTGGACATGAAACTTGTGACCAAACGCAAGCGTATGATGGACAGCGTCGGCCATTACGCGCGCCCAGAGTTGTTGCATCTGGTCCACGACGCTCGCCCTGCACAGCCCGTGCGCCGGATAGAAGACCCTCAAGACCTTATGACCACCCCAGAAACGGAGGCAAAAGATGTCTGAAGCTGACCTTATCAATGAATTGCAAACACGCGGTATGCGCTTGGTAGACCCGACTGCTGGCATGGAAAGCCGCCGCGGTGGCGCAGGGCCCACAGACCACAAAGCGGTGACGGTTGGTAACACCACCGTCATGGTGCCGGTCCACACGGCACCTGCGTTCGACAGTCCCTATGTCGTGCAAGCCCCAGGCGCAGATGGATTGGCCGCCGTGACCAAATCAGGTGTGTCACTTGGAAACGTACGTTTCCCTTTGCGTCCCAAGTTTTACGATTTGAAGACGTCTGACGGTATCGAATATAGCAAGATCGCGACATTGCATTCCAAAGATGTGTTGGCGACAACTGTTCTGCAAACTTGCATTCGATATGAGAGCCGCAAAAAGACCTGTCAATTCTGCGCTATTGGGCAATCCTTAGCCGCCGGTCGCACGATCGCCCATAAAACGCCGCAACAGCTTGCAGAAGTCGCAAAAGCAGCGGTCGAACTGGATGGCGTAAAGCACATGGTCATGACCACGGGCACGCCCGCAGGCAAAGATCGCGGCGCTGCGGTGATGGTCGAAAGCGCAGCCGCGATCAAAGCGGTCGTTGATCTGCCCCTTCAAGCACAATGCGAACCCCCAGAAGACGATATCTGGCACCAGCGCATGTTTGATGCGGGCGTTGATGCGCTTGGGATGCATCTTGAGGCGGTCACGCCAGAGGTGCGCGCACGCATTATGCCCGGCAAGGCGCAAGTCAGTCTCGAGAAATATTTTGACAGCTTCAAAGCCGCCGTAAAGGTCTTTGGCCGTGGTCAGGTATCGACCTATATCCTTGCAGGGCTGGGCGACTCCGCAGAGGCGATTTTGGAAACCTCACAAAAACTGTGCGATATCGGCGTTTATCCGTTTGTTGTTCCGTTTGTACCTGTGTCAGGCACACCGCTCGAAAGTCACCCCGCACCGACATCAGAGTTTATGGCCAGCATCTTGAAACCTCTGTCGGGCATGATCCTGCGCGCAGGGATGAGTTCTGAAAGCATCAAGGCAGGTTGTGGCAAGTGCGGTGCCTGCTCTGCCTTGTCCGTCTATGAGAAATTGAGGGCATCATGAGTTTCCAGAACCCCCATGCCTTTATGTCTCCAGACTTTATCATTCGTGCGGCGGCCCTGCCGTGGGAACTGAAGGGCGTCAAAGAGTTGCGACGCCAAGTTTTTGTCGAAGAACAGAAAATCTTTGACTTGCATGACCGCGACGCGATTGACGATATCGCGATGCCGCTTGCCGCGATCAGCACGTTTGCGTCTGAGGCTGACGCTATTGTTGGAACGGTGCGTATCCACCAAGAACACCCGCGTATCTGGCGCGGCTCGCGACTTGCGGTCTCTCACACGCACCGCCGGATGGGGCGTTTGGGGGCTGAACTGATCAGGCTCGCTGTCTGCACCGCGCATGGGCGTGACTGTGATCGTTTTCTGGCACAGGTCCAAATGCAAAACGTTCCACTGTTCAAACGTCTGCATTGGGCGTCCTTGCGCGAAATCGAAGTGCATGGCGTCCCGCATATGGAGATGGAAGCCGATCTGATGTGGTATCCTGCGATCAGCGACCCTTTCGCGGGATGGAAAACCCTATCCCCCAAACGGAAGCGAACGTTATGAAGCCTCATCCCGCGTTACGTCAAATGGTGCGCGACCTGCGCGCACATCCGTCTATCTTGAGCAAATTGGACATTGCGCAAAGTACGGCAACGCTTGGTTTGAGCGCTCAAAGTGAGGGGCAGCCCGGTGATGATTGCGCTGTCTTGCCCGTCAAAGGTGGTTTCGATCTGTTCGCTTGTGAGGGCTTCATCAACGCGTTCGTTCACGCCGATCCATGGTTTGCTGGCTGGTGCGCTGTCATGGTGAATATCTCTGACATTCTTTCAATGGGGGGGCGTCCCCGTTGTGTCACCAACGCTATTTGGGCCCCAAGTGCTGAACAGGCACAACCCGTTTTGGCAGGCATGAAGGCCGCATCTCAGGCCTACGGTGTGCCCATCGTCGGTGGTCACACCAATCTTCACAGTGATCAACTACAGCTTTCCGCCTCCATTTTAGGGCACGCAAAACATGTCATTTCCAGTTTTTCTGCCTGCCTTGGCGACGTGCTCATCTGTGCTATCGATTTGAAAGGGAGTTATCGCGAGCCGTTTGACAACTGGAATGCCGCTTTGACGACATCACCTGTGGTGTTGCGCAAAAACTTAGAAATTCTGCCAAACCTCGCCGAAACAGGCATGGTGGCTGCAGGCAAAGACATCAGCCAAGGCGGAATTGTTGGCACAGCTTTAATGTTGGCCGAAGCATCTAACGTCGCGATTGATATTCAGCTAGAGGCCTTGCCGCGCCCGCAAGGCGTGGAGTTGGCCCGCTGGTTGCGCAGCTTTCCAAGCTTTGGGTTTTTGCTTTCTGTAAAAGCCCAAGACGCAGACGACGTCTGCAAAATGTTCCAAGCCCACGGCATTTCTGCCGCCGCCTGTGGTGATGTCCTTGAGGGCTCGGCCCTGCGACTTACAGACCGCGAAGGCTCTGCCTTGTTTTGGGACTATGCCCGCGATCCATATTTGAACCTATCTGCGAAAGAGGCCCAACATGCCTGAGACTCGTTTTACCGTGCGCTGGCCCGATGGCCAAACCGAAGTGTGTTATTCGCCGTCAACTGTGGTGCATGAATTTTTGTCTGCCGGAACAACCTATCCCTTGGATGATTTTGTCGTGCGTTGCCGCATTGCTCTGGAAAAAGCCAGCACCCGTGTCGAAGCAAAATTTGGCTATCGCTGCACAAGTGCCGATGCCCAACTCACTCAAATCGAGCGCAAAGCCAGCGCTTTTACCGCACCGGCAGACGTCATCTGCTTGTCGATCTCTTAAGGAAACACCCATGACCCATCGGGAAACAAAATCTGTTGTTGTTGTCGGCGGCGGACAGGCAGGGCTGTCCGTCAGCTATTACCTGTCTCAGGCTGGACTGGATCATGTTGTTTTGGAACGACACGCAAAGTTTCATTCTTGGCGGACCAACCGGTGGGACACGTTTTGTCTTGTCACGCCCAATTGGCAATGCCGCTTGCCTGACTTTCCCTATAATGGTGGCGATCCAGATGGTTTTATGGTGAAAAACCAAATCACTGACTATCTTGATGCCTTTGTCGAGACGTTCAATCCCCCGATTGTGGAACATTGTCAGGTGACCAAAATCACCAAACGTCCGAGCGGCGGGTACTTGGTGGACAGCAGTCAGGGTCACTATTCCACTGATCAAGTTGTGATTGCGACGGGTGGCTACGACAATCCTATTGTACCGACCTATGCCGCCGACCTTGATCCTTCGATCCTGCAAATGCATTCCGTTGATTACCGCCGTCCCGAGCAAATGCCAGACGGCGCCACTTTGGTGGTGGGGACAGGCCAATCCGGAGTGCAATTGATGGAAGACATGCACCTTAAAGGACGCGATGTTCACCTTGCTGCTGGCCCAGCTCCACGCTCTCCGCGGCAATACCGCGGGCGTGACGCAACCGATTGGTTGTACGATATGGGGCACTATAAGATCACAATAGATCAGCATCCCGATCCCGTCCACGCGATGACCAAAACCAATCACTATATGACAGGTCGGGATGGTGGCCATGAAATCGATCTGCGCAAATTCGCGCTGGACGGTGTGTCTCTATATGGCTCGGTCAGCGGGATGGACGGGCAAAAGATTCAGTTCCTGCCGGATCTCGAGCAGAATCTTGATGATGCCGACGACAGTTATCTTGGTATCCGCAACGCGATCGATGCTTATATTGACAAGAACGGGATTGATGCGCCAGCGGAACCTGCATTTGAAAAACTGTGGCGCCCGCAGCAGGAAACCACCGAAATCGACTGTGCAAAACAAGGCATCACGTCAATACTTTGGGCGATTGGGTTCCGACCAGACTACAGCTGGATCGACGTGGATGTCTTTGATACTCACGGTCGTCCCGCCTACAATCGTGGCGTTTGCAATGAGACTGGGTTCTACTTCATCGGATTGGGCTGGTTGAACACTTGGGGGTCTGGGCGGTTCTTGGGTATTGATGAAGATTCAAAATATCTGGTCGATACAATTTCCAGCGTGGCGAATACATCAAAACGGATCGCATCATGAACGCGCTGGCATCCGTTGATCTCACAACTGTGGCGCGCGCTGAAACCATACCGCTTGGCATGGCCCAACTTGCATTTCACGGCCTGTCAGAGGATTGGTGGCTTCGCCATTTAGGTGATGTCCACTGGCAGTTGATCGCAGACGCGCTTGGCCAACGCACCACTGTTTTTTGGGACAAAAAAGGACGCCAAATGTATGCGGCCTTTTGCGCGACCGAATTTGAACAGCTGAACCCCGATTTGGCGACGCTCGGTCAAAATGTTGAGGTGAAATCTCAGCTTTGGTCCGCGGGCAAAAGCAAGATCCAATCCAATCACTTCCTGTATGTCGATGGGACCGAGATTGCGCGCTTTACACTTTTGTCGACATTTGTGGTGCACAAGGAAATTGGCGTCAATGCAAGCGTGAGCCGCGTCACGCCTTACCTTATTTCCGTCTTGCAGTACGCGCCCGATGGCTTCGCGCAAGAGACCGCAACACTGGCCAAGGAACTTCGGGATATGGAGCGCACGTGCGAGGATGCGATCACAATGTTTCCCTGTGTGGGAAGTGATTTTAACGCTGTAGGGTTGCTATATTTCCCAAGTTTCACACGATTGTTTGAACACGTTGAAGCGCGCAGTGCGCCAACAAAAACATGGTCTGCAATGCGCCGTCGTCGAGTTCTATATCTCAGTAACATTGAGCGCGGCGAACACGTCAGCGGCGCTATGTCTGGCCATGACCGTCAATCCATGACCTTGTGGCGCAGCGCAGCTGGATCACATGGGGCAAAAAAGTTGGCGCACTGTTATGTCGAGCGATATTCTGCGGGGCAAATATCCGAGTAATTGAATTTAAAAGAGTGTATGTGTTGTCACGTGTGACACGTGTGTATGCGGCTTCTTGAGGAACATGCTTGTTCATCAAACAAATATTTGTCCTGCTACGCAGTTGCAGCGCAGCCTTGATGATTTAGATCTGCGTCACAGTCCCGTTTGCGGTTTTTATCTCAAACGCATCGCGTTTCTGCAGCTCAACAACCAGACCCGTCAGCCAATTTCTGCTGGTTCCGTCATAAGAGAACTGGGGGATCTTCATGCCGTTTTGAAGCATGGGTTTCAGGATAAAGCGACAATTTTGTGATCTTATGCAACAACAGGGTCTGCACCTTTGTAGGTCAGAGCATGTCGATGGTATTGATGCAAATATATAGACTCATCGGGCATAAAACACCGAAAGCTGAGGCCGCAGGATCGTTGATGTTGGGGGAACCACTCTTTTTCGATGGATCCCAAACCAAATGGCTTTGGTGAGTCGTCAACGGAATAATGATTTTTCTAGGACCCACTTTGGCGGAAAGTGAATGATATTCAATGAATTTGGTAGGCCCGGTAGGACTTGAACCTACGACAAAAGCGTTATGAGCGCTCTGCTCTAACCAACTGAGCTACAGGCCCGCCGAGGACGTGAATATTGCGAGTTGCGATGCGGGTCAAGGGGTTGGAAAGACAGAAAGGTCTGGGTAGCGCCAATTAATCATCGCTTCGATGCCCAACAGGGTCACGATGATCAAAACACCCACGCTAAGGAACGCGCCAATCAAGCCCATGCGTTGTGCGTGTTTGAGCGACCTCATCAGTGGCACGACCTGCGTATCTTGTATTTCGGGTTTGATATCTTGGAACACTGTATCTTTCGGCACCATCCGGTTCAACAGCTCCCAACGCTCCAATGCCGCACGCGCATGATGCGAGTTGTGGCGCAGCAGGGCGTAAATGCCCATGGCCCAATGGATGAAGGTTGGCAGCAGCGTACTGGCCAACATCATGGCGATGAAAACCCATGCGCCTGCGTCGCCATCTAAAACCTGATCACGATAGGCGCGCCAATCAAAGGGCAGGGTGCTGGGGGACAGGTTCGCCCAAAGGTCCAGCGCATACGTCAATGACATGAGCAGGGCAAATAAACACAACAAGGCGATAGTGAGATCAATCAAAAGTTCCAAAATAATGATAAGCGGTTTTTGGGTGCCAGAGCCGATCTTGCGTATAAATAACCGCGTGGCGCCAACTGAAATGACATCAGCACCAGCGTTAAAGAGGGGCAGAAGACCGTAGAAAAAGAGCAGTGTGAAGTCTTGGTTGAAATAGGCAACGACAACGACAAGGGCACCTGTAACGGCAAGGGTAAGGGCAACGGCACCGATAATGACACGGGTAACGGCACGGAAAATGACACGGGTAACGGCAAAGGTAAAAAAGACAAAGGCAACGACAACTGGAAAGGTAAGGGCAAGGGCAAAGGCACCGGAAAATGCAAAAGCAAAGGCAAAGGCAAATGCTCCGGTAGCGGCAAAGGCACCGATAAGAGCTGGCGCTTGTCTCAATAACACTCGGGCTGCCTTTGCGAAAAAACCACGCCGCGCGTCAAGACCGTTGCGCCAAAGCGCAAATAATTCGGTGACGCGGTCAAGAATTTTATCGATATTTTTAAAGACCAAGTACAAAACGCTAAAAGAGGCCGTGATGCAAGTCAGGCTGGTCCAGCGCTGAACAAGGGGTGTGTTTGCCTCAGAAAGTGTCAGCCCGCCTACGCTGGGATTGCCGCCAATGGCCCAGCCAATCAGGGCTGCAATAATAGGATAGATCATTGCCAAAGACAGGCAGGGCATAAAACTTTGCCAGCCAAACAGGCGCTTGCCATAAAATCCATCCGCCCAAGTGTTCAGGCGTGTCAGCCTGTCGGAATAGGTTTTGTGATCATCTGCTTTCAACCGCCCGATGGCCTTGGCCCAATCGGTGCGCGTTTCAAGCATGTCTATATAGGGATCGGTTTTGCGGCTGGGGCGCAAAGCGTAGACCGCAACAAACAATCCCAAAAGCGCGATGACGACGCCTATGGTTGTTATGGTATTTGAATAAGGGGCCAAAGACCTTTCAATATTTTTCAAGGCATCAAGCATTATGATAAAATCTCTGGATAAAAATGTCTTAGGACTTGCAGTTACTAAAGCGCGGATGACGAAGCAGCGCAAGCAATCAGCGCTTTTGCTTTCCTTACGCCGCGAACTGCGATAAAGCGCGGGGCAAATGATGACAAAGCGGTGTGTTCAGACCAAGATCATGAACATGTCGCAGGTGAGTTTGGGGACGATAGATCATGAGCGACGCAAAAAACGGCCTAACATACGCAGACGCCGGTGTGGATATTGACGCGGGCAATGCGCTGGTTGAGCGGATCAAACCGGCGGCCAAGAAAACAGCACGCTCTGGCGTGATGGCGGGTTTGGGCGGTTTCGGCGCTTTGTTTGACCTCAAAGGGGCAGGCTACACGGACCCGATCCTTGTGGCTGCGACTGATGGCGTCGGCACCAAGCTGCGCATCGCGATCGACACAGGCAATGTGTCCACCATCGGCATCGATCTGGTGGCTATGTGTGTGAATGATCTTGTCTGTCAGGGCGCGGAACCTTTGTTCTTTCTCGACTACTTTGCCACGGGTAAACTTGAGCTGGACCAAGCGACAGCGATCATCGAGGGCATCGCCAAAGGCTGTGAGCTTTCTGGCTGTGCGCTGATCGGTGGTGAGACCGCTGAGATGCCGGGCATGTACCACGACGGCGATTTCGACCTTGCGGGCTTTTCTGTGGGCGCAATGGAACGCGGCGAAGATCTGCCAGCGGGCGTCAAAGAAGGCGATGTTTTGATCGGTTTGGCCTCTGACGGTGTGCATTCCAACGGCTATTCTTTGGTGCGCAAAACGGTTGAGGTCTCTGGCCTTGGTTGGGGTGACAAAGCCCCGTTTGGCGCGGGCACCATGGGCGAAGAGCTGTTGAAGCCGACACGCTTGTACGTGAAACAAACTTTGGCAGCAATCCGTGCAGGTGGCGTTCATGCGTTGGCGCATATTACGGGCGGTGGTTTGACCGAAAACCTGCCACGCGTTCTGCCCGAGGGCTTGGGCGCGGATATCGATCTGTCGTCTTGGACTTTGCCGCCTGTGTTCGCTTGGATCGCAGATGTTGCCGGTTTGGCTGAATCTGAAATGCTCAAAACTTTTAACGCTGGCGTTGGCATGGTTTTGTCTGTGGACGCGGACAAAGCTGACGCGATCATAGCATTGCTGCAAGGTGAGGGCGAAACCGTCTATACCCTTGGCACAGTGACGGCGGGCGCGGGCGTGCGCTACACTGGTACATTGGTCTAAGGGCGCATTGGCCGTGAAAAAAGTTGCGATCCTGATCTCTGGCAGCGGCTCTAACATGGTGACGCTGGCGCAGTCTATGACGGGTGATCACCCTGCGCGGGCTTGCGTTGTGCTGTCCAATCGCCCCGATGCGGGTGGGCTGGCCAAGGCTGCGGCTTTGGGCATTCCGACGGTGGTTGTGGATCACAAAGACTACAAAGGGGATCGTGCGGCTTTTGACGCGGCAGTCATGAAAGCGCTCGCGCCTTACGATCCTGATGTGGTGGCTTTGGCTGGGTTCATGCGCATTCTCACGCCTGAGTTTATCGCGCATTTTGCGGGTAAGATGCTCAATATCCATCCGTCTTTGCTGCCGAAATACAAAGGCTTGCACACCCATCAACGAGCTATTGATGCCGGCGATGAGGCCGCTGGCTGTTCCGTGCATGAGGTCACAGCTGAGCTGGATGGCGGACCTATTTTGGCGCAAGGGCGCGTGGCTGTTTTGGCTGGCGACACCGCCGATGCCTTGGCCGCACGGGTCTTGCCGCTTGAGCATAAGCTCTACCCAGAGACCTTGCGACGCTTTGTGTCGGGCGACCGGACACGCATCGATGTTTAGGCAAACGCGCACCACATTGGGGCGCGTTTTCGACATTTAGACCTATCTGCTTTTCATTCTTGTCTGAGTTGCGTAGAAATTGACAACGATCTGCGGGATGACCCCGTATACTTTAGAAAAGACATCATGATCACCATCAAAACGACTGAGGCGCTTCAAGCCTTTTGCGACCACGCCAAAACCTATCCTTTTGTGACCGTGGACACTGAATTCCTTCGAGAGCGGACCTATTATTCCAAGCTGTGCCTCGTGCAGCTTGCGGTGACGGGTGACAACGAAGAAGACGCCGTTTTGGTGGATCCTTTGGCCAAAGACATCGATTTGGAGCCGCTGTACGCGCTGTTTCGCGATGAAAACGTGGTCAAAGTGTTCCATGCTGCGCGCCAAGATTTGGAAATTTTCTACATCCAAGGCAACGTCATCCCGAAGCCTTTGTTCGACACACAAGTGGCGGCGATGGTCTGCGGCTTTGGCGAACAGGTTGGATATGAGACTTTGGTGCGTAAAATTGCCAAGGAGAGCCTTGATAAAACATCGCGCTTTACCGATTGGTCGCGCCGCCCGCTGACGCCTGCGCAAGAAACATATGCATTGGCTGATGTGACGCATTTGCGGATGATTTACGAATTTTTGTCCGCAGAGATTAAGAAGACAGACCGTGAAAAATGGGTCGACGAAGAGATGCAGGTCTTGTTGACGCCAGGCACTTACGTGGTCGAACCCGAAGACGCTTGGAAGCGTGTGAAAACCCGCACCAGCTCTGGAAAATTCCTTGCCGCTGTCAAAGAATTGGCCGCGTTTCGCGAAGAGTACTCGCAGACCCGCGATATTCCGCGCAGCCGTGTTTACAAAGACGATGCGATGCTGGAATTGGCTTCGACAAAGCCCAAAGACGCTGCCGACTTGTCCCGTTCACGCCTTTTGCTGCGTGAAGCACGTAAAGGCGATATCGCTGACGGGATCATCGCGGCGATCACGGCTGCGGCCAAATACACCCCTGAACAAATGCCAAAAGTGGATATGGATCGCGACAAATTGCAGGTGAACCCTGCTTTGGCCGATATGCTGCGGGTCTTGCTGAAAGCCAAATCCGACAATGCCAATGTGGCGGCAAAAATGATTGCCTCATCGGCTGAGCTGGATATGATTGCAGCTGGCAAACGTGATTTGCCATCTCTCAGCGGCTGGCGCGCCGAAGTGTTTGGTGATGATGCAATGCGTTTGTGCAAAGGCGAGATAGGTTTGGCTGTGAAAGGCCAAAGGGTCGACGTTATCGCGCTCTAGCAGTTGCTTTGTATACTCGATATTTGAAAGGCGCAAAATCTGTCACTGGTTGACTGTTTTGCGCCTTTTGTTTGTCTGATTACAGATCCATTACAAATTTGACGCCGCCTGCGCTTTGCCGTTTCGCAAATCCGCAGGCCGCATATGCGCTTTGGGCGGCCGTGTTGTGGCTTTGGGTGCCCACCGTCAGCTCGGTACAGTCCAGCCTACGTGCCGTGTTGACGGACGCGTCTATCAATTGCCGACCAATACCTTTGCCGCGCATATTTGGCGCGATAAAGAGGTGATGTAAGTCCAGCGTGCGTTGCCCGAATTGCAGTTTGAATCCGCGCACCAAGCCAGCGTAGCCCACCAGCCGTTCTTCGCGTTCAGCCACAAGAATTGTCAGCCAAGGTTCTGTTGAAAACACGCTGGCACGCAGGGCGTCTTCGGAAATTAAAGGCACATCGCCGTGATGCTTGGCAAGCTCTTCGATCATCCGCGCAACGGCACGACAATCGGATCGTCGGGCAGGGCGAATGGTGATGGTGCGTCCTAAGGTCTCGATCATTTTAGTCTCCTGCTGCCGCACACAAGAGCCCCAAAATACAAAAAGCCGCCCTGCTGCGGCGGCTTTTGTTATGTCACAACGATAGCCGCACCCTATGAGGAACGGAAATAATACTGCGTTGTGGCGAATGATGTTTTCATGGGGGAAACATGCCTAGAGATCGATGGCGCGTCAAGGCAAAAAAAGACCCGCCTCGTGTTTGTTCACATGGCGGGTCAATCTCTTATCTCAACGCTGTATAGGAGCGGTTAACCGTCGTAATCGACCTCTTGGGTCAGGCGCAGGGCCTCGGCACGCGCACCTGCAATGGTTATCAGGTTCAAGTCATCCGCCACGAACGAGCCCCAGCTTGCGACCAATTCAGACGGCTGAGACCCTGGTGCGATTGGGTATTCGCTATTGGCTTCGGCGTAGATTTCTTGCGCTTCCGGTGATGTCAAAAACTCAATGAATTGTGTTGCTTCTGCGACGTTCTTTGCAGCTTTAGTGAGCGCCACACCAGAGATATTCACATGGGTGCCGTGACCCTCAAACACTGGGAAATCAAGGCGCACAGAATCCGCCCAAACCTTTTGCTCTGGGTCTGCCAGCATTTTTCCCATGTAATAGGTATTGCCGAGTGAAATGTCACATTCGCCCGCCCAGATCGCTTTCACTTGCGCGCGGTCATCGCCTTGGGGTCTGCGTGCGAGATTGTTTTTGAGACCAGCGAGCCATGTTTTGGTTTCCTCGGACCCGTGATGCACGAGGTAGGCCGATGTGAGGCCGATCATGTAAGAATGGGTGCCTGAGCGGGTGCAAATGCGGCCTTTCCATTTCGGATTGGCGAGATCTTCGTAGGTGGTGATATCGCCTACTTTTGTGGCTTCGCGAGAGGCGTAAACGATGCGCGCGCGGGTTGTCACTCCCCACCAATGGCCTTCTGGGTCGTGATAAGCCGCAGGCACGTTGGCTTCCAGAGTGTCTGTTATAAGGGGTTGTGTTACGCCAGCATCCATAGCTTCTGCAAGACGTGCAATGTCGACCGTTAGGATCACATCAGCAGGTGAACGATCCCCTTCGGCTTTCAATCGCTCAACAAGGCCACTTTCAAGAAAAGCAACATTCACACGGATGCCTGTTTTTGCGGTGAAAGCCTTTGTCAAAGGGGCGATCAGCTCAGGTTGGCGGTGTGAGTAGACGTTGACGTCGGCAAGCGCAGGGGTGGCTGCCAAAAGTGTCGTTGCTAGGATCGTGGTGCGAAGGGTCATGAAAAGGCTCCAGTTTGGTTGAGGTCTTTTAATCCGACTAAATCACTCAGGTCAATATCTGATTATAAAAATCAGGTATTCAGGCCTGTGGTCAAATGTCCCTACAAAAGTCCCTGCTTGTCGACCTCTTTCACGTCATTCCAAAGCTGATCCATCTCTGCCAAGTCGCTTTCTGATGGCGTCTTTCCAATTACTTTAAGTCGCTCTTCGACAGCATTAAAACGGCGTGTGAATTTGTCATTGGCTGCACGCAAAGCTTCCTCGGTTTCGATCCCCATATGACGCCCAAGGTTGACCATGACAAACAGCAAATCTCCGTATTCTTCATAAACGTCTTCAGGCGTTTTGGTGTCGCGGGCCTCAACCAGTTCCGCGGATTCCTCGACGATTTTGTCGATCACATGGCTGACATCAGGCCAATCAAAGCCGACTCGCGCTGCCCGTTTTTGCAGTTTTTGTGCGCGCATCAAAGCGGGCAGGCCCATGGCCACACCGTCCAAAACCCGTGTCTCGCCACGGCGTTCGCGCTCGGCTGCTTTTTGCACTTCCCAGTCGATGGTCTGTTGTTGCGACGATTTTTGATTGCTTTGATCGCCGAACACATGGGGGTGGCGATCAATCATTTTCGCGGCGATGGTCTTGGCCACATCTTGAAAATCAAACAGGCCTTTGTCGGCGGCGATCTGCGATTGAAACACGGATTGAAACAGTAAATCCCCAAGTTCAGACTGCAAATCGGCCATGTCGCCGCGCTTGATGGCATCCTCGACCTCATAGGCTTCCTCAATGGAAAAGGGTGCTATGGTGGAGAAATCCTGTTCAATATCCCACGGACACCCCGTTTCAGGATCGCGCAGGCGGCGCATGATTTCCAGCAGCTGTTCGATGCCCTCGGGCACCTCATAAATCGGGTCACGGTTTGGCGTTTTGCTCATCGATCTTTTCTCAGTTGGGTGAGTGTAATCTGAGCCGATCAAAGGGGCTTTGCAAGCCCAGTTTGCCCTGCTACACATAAGTTATGACCACATCATGCACCCAAATTATTTGCTGCATTATCCGCTGACATTGTCGCGCGGGTTTCTGGTCTCTTTTCTCTATTGAATGAAGCTGATATGCCCGCGGGGACACCCGAAGGAAAGCTATCGCTATGACACAGACCCCCATCCGTCTGACCAATACCAAAACGCGCAAAAAAGAGGTTTTTGAACCGATTGATGCGCAAAACGTGCGGATGTATGTCTGTGGGCCGACGGTTTATGACCGCGCCCATATTGGCAATGCGCGCCCTGTGATCGTGTTCGATGTGCTCAATCGTTTGCTGCGCCATGTTTATGGGGCTGATCACGTCACCTATGTGCGCAATTTTACTGACGTGGATGATAAAATCAACACCAAGGCCGCTCAAACAGGGCGCTCCATTCGCGACATCACCGATGAGACCACCAAGTGGTATCTTGAGGATATGCAAGCCGTTGGCGCGATGGATCCCGATCACATGCCGCGCGCGACCGAATACATCGCGCAGATGGTCACGATGATCGAAGATTTGATCGCCAAAGGCCACGCCTACGCGGACGGCGCGGGGCATGTGTTGTTTTCCGTGAATAGCTATCCCCATTATGGCGACCTGTCTGGTCGCAACACAGACGACATGATCGCTGGCGCGCGGGTTGAAATTGCCGACAACAAACGCGATCCGATGGATTTCGTGCTGTGGAAACCATCCGATGCGGACACGCCAGGTTGGGACAGCCCGTGGGGCAAAGGTCGCCCCGGTTGGCATATTGAATGTTCTGCCATGGCAGAGGATATTTTGTGGAAAAAACCACTTGAAGCAGGTGAGTTGAGTGAAAATGCACTCGCGCATCCACATACATTCGACATTCACGGGGGGGGCAATGATTTGATGTTCCCGCACCACGAGAATGAGATCGCCCAAAGCTGCTGCGCCTCGGGCCACGCCCATGATGGGGACGGCTTCGCCAACTACTGGCTGCACAACGAGATGTTGCAGGTCGAGGGCAAGAAAATGTCCAAGTCCTTGGGCAATTTCTTCACCGTACGTGATTTGCTAGATCAAGGCGTTCCCGGCGAAGTGATCCGGTTTGTGTTTCTAAGCACACATTACCGCAAGCCGATGGATTGGACGCAAGACAAGGCAGATCAAGCTATGGCGACATTGGAAAAATGGCGTGCAGTATGTGCGGGAATTGAGGCTGGTGAAGTAGACCAAAAGTTTTTGGATTTACTTTCAGATGACCTGAATACAGCTGGAGCTCTCGCCGTTCTTTATCGCCTATTTGATGAAAAAAAATACGATGTACTTTTGGCATGTTGCTCGATGCTAGGTTTACTTCAGGATCATTTAGGAGAATGGGCCAAAACCTCGATTATTAAAAAAGAATCCTATTTCGCACTTCACCAAGTCTTGCGTATCAGAAAGAAAGCCAGAGAAGACAAAGATTGGGCGAAAGCAGACTTGATCCGCGATCTTTTTGCAGAGTTAGGTATCACACTAAAAGATATGCCAAATGGAAACGTTGCTCCTTCAACAAGTTTTGACATGATAGATAAGTACATTAGCACGCTCTCAGCTGAAGAGAGAAAAAAACAGCTGGGCGACGGTGTTGATGATAATGGAACTATGAAAGCTGATGCGGTTCATGATCTTTATATGAAGTATGCTGCCCAAAATGTTTTGGAGGCTCTCTGATGACCAAAGACCGCCTCTACCTCTTCGACACCACTTTGCGTGATGGCCAGCAGACCCAAGGCGTACAGTTTTCAACACTTGAGAAATACATGATCACCGACGCACTTGATGCGCTTGGGGTGGATTATATCGAGGGTGGTTGGCCCGGTGCCAACCCGACGGATTCCGCGTTTTTTGAGGAAGCACCCAAGACCAAAGCGACGTTTTTGGCCTTTGGCATGACCAAACGGGCAGGGCGCTCGGCTGAGAATGACGAGGTGCTGGCAGGAGTGATGAACGCGGGCACGAAAGCCGTGTGTTTGGTGGGCAAAACCCATGATTTCCACGTCACAACTGCCCTTGGTATCACCTTGGACGAAAATCTTGAGAATATCTCCGCCTCGTTCAAACATCTGGTGAAAAACGGTCGCGAGGCCTTGTTTGACGCCGAGCATTTCTTTGACGGCTACAAAGCCAATCCTGAATACGCGCTGGCCTGTTTGAAAGCGGCCTATGACGCGGGCGCGCGCTGGATTGTGCTCTGCGACACCAACGGCGGCACTTTGCCTGCGGATGTCTATAAAGTCACGCTGGATGTGATCGCCAGCGGCATTCCGGGCGATCATTTGGGCATTCACACCCATGACGACACCGGCAATGCCATCGCCAATTCCTTGGCGGCGGTCAATGCGGGCGCGCGTCAAATCCAAGGCACGCTCAACGGTTTGGGCGAACGCTGCGGCAATGCCAATTTGGTCTCGCTGATCCCCACTTTGTTGTTGAAAGAGCCCTATAAATCGACGCTGGAAACCGGTGTGACGATGGACGCGTTGGAAGGTCTCGTGCAGGTCTCGCGCATGTTGGATGACATTCTCAACCGTGTGCCACAACGCGCGGCACCCTATGTTGGTGCCTCCGCCTTTGCCCATAAAGCGGGCTTGCATGCTTCGGCGATTTTGAAAGACCCGACCACATATGAACATGTGCCGCCAGAGCTGGTGGGCAATGCGCGGATTGTGCCGATGTCAAACCAAGCGGGGCAATCGAACCTGCGTAAACGTCTGAGCGATATGGGGTTGAACCTGCCCAAAAATGATCCTGCGATGGGGCGCATTTTGGACCGCATCAAAGACTTAGAGGGTGTTGGATATTCATTCGACACCGCGCAGGCCTCGTTTGAATTGCTCGCGCGCCAAGAAATTGGCCTGTTGCCTGTGTTCTTCTCTGTCGAGCGCTACCGCGCCACAGTCGAGCGGCGCTTGGATGCGCGCGGCGAAATGAACCACCTGTCCGAGGTCACCGTGGTGGTCAATATAGGCGGCGAACGGTTGTTGTCGGTCTCTGAGGGCATAGTTGACGATGGCTCTGATGGTGGGCCAGTGAACGCCTTATCAAAGGCATTGGTCAAAGACCTTGGGCCGTATCAAAGCCTGATAGAAGACATGGAACTTGTTGATTATAAAGTCAGAATAACCCAAGGCGGCACCGAGGCGCGTACCCGCGTGATCATTGATCACGAGGACAGCACCGGACGCCGTTGGTCTACTGTTGGCGTGTCATCCAACATAATAGATGCGTCTTTTGAGGCGCTTTTGGATGCGATCAATTGGAAACTTGTTCGCGATGGCGCCCAAACCCTAGGTGCGGAATAATGGTCGCGCAAGACATTCAAGCCTGTGCTGTATTGGTGAAAACCGCCGATCAAGAACGCTTTCGCGCCACGATGGCAGCACCTGTGCCTGCGCGTGATGTGTTGTTTCCGATCCATGCCTTTTGTTTGGAGGTGGCCAAAGCGCCGTGGTTGACCAAAGAAAGCATGATTGCAGAAATGCGTCTGCAGTTTTGGCGCGACGTGTTGCAAGAGATAATCGACGGCAAAGACCCGCGTGCCCATGAGGTCGCGCGACCGCTTGCAGGCGTGTTGGATGCAGAGGCGGCGGAGGCCTTAGACGCCACAGTCACCGCGCGCCAATGGGATATCTACAACGACCCGCATGAGGATATAACGGCGTTTAAGATCTATTTGACCAACAGCTATGCTTTGCCCTTGGTGCAGGCATCGCGGTTACTGGGTGCCTCAAGTGAGGCCTGTAAGGTATTGGAAAGTATAGGGTATGCTGGTGCGTTGGTGCGCTATTTCGCGGCTGTTCCCAAGCTGCAAGAGGTCGGTCGTGTGCCGCTTGTAGATGGCAGACTGAGCGCCGTTGCTGATCTTGCCAGTGACGCTTTAGAGGCTGTGCGCGGATCAGGGACTGTCTTGGCAGGATTGAGTAAAACCGCGCGGGCGCCATTGAATGATGCGATGACCCATCTGCCGCTGTTGAAGGTCGCGGTCAAAGATCCAAGTGCGGTGATTGATGGTCGACTAAGCATGACGCCGCTGCGCCAATCGCTGCGTTTGGCCTTTGTATCTCAGGTGCCGTCTTGGGCTTTCGTCTGATAGTAGTCCAACACATAGACGCGAATGGCGGACGCGAGCCCGCTGTCTACACCACGCATATTGTCAATTTCGGCAGCTAAGACATTGATTGGTTTGCTCGTTTCGCGCGCTATATCACGGAATGCTGTCCAGAACGGGTCTTCGAGCGATACAGATGTGCGGTGACCATGTAGGGTCAGTGAGCGTTTAACTGGGCGTCCGATCAATGGTGCCGTCATTCGCTTTGGTCCTTTTTATGGCCATCAAGCAGGGCCTTCGCCTTGGCTTTTTGCGCCTCTTCTAAGTCCTTTTGCGCCTTAGTGCGCCCGAATTTCATCGAATTCTGGTCAGCCTGTGCACGCTTGTCGGCGCGGG
Source organism: Pacificibacter sp. AS14 (assembly GCF_038899935.1). Lineage (NCBI taxonomy): Bacteria > Pseudomonadati > Pseudomonadota > Alphaproteobacteria > Rhodobacterales > Roseobacteraceae > Pacificibacter > Pacificibacter sp. AS14. The sequence continues at coordinate 445,588 of NZ_JBBMQI010000001.1, read as the reverse complement.
CTTTTTGTTTGCGAAATTTATTGAGATTGATCGGTGTGCTCATGGGGTGTGATTGTACCATCGATCACTGGCGACGCCAAGATTTTATAGAAAAGCGCAAGCAAAAGGGCGACCCGAAAGCCGCCCTGAATTGAGTTGATTAAAGACGTTTAGGCTTAGTCTTTTGGGCCAATCATTTGCTCTGGGCGCACAACGGCATCAAAGGTTTCGGCGTCCACAAAGCCCAAAGCAATCGCTTCTTCTTTGAGGGTGGTGCCGTTTTTATGCGCCGTTTTGGCAACTTTTGTCGCATTGTCATAGCCAATGGTTGGCGCAAGCGCCGTCACAAGCATCAAGCTTTCTTTCATCAACTTGTCGATGCGGTCGATGTTGGCCTCGGTGCCCACAACCATATTGTCGGTGAAGGCAGAGGCACTGTCGCCCAAAAGTTGCATAGATTGCAAGACGTTGTAGGACATCATTGGGTTGTAAACGTTCAATTCGAAGTGGCCTTGCGAACCGGCCATGCCAACAGCCGCGTCATTGCCCATAACGTGGCAGCACACCATGGTGAGCGCTTCGGCTTGGGTTGGGTTCACTTTGCCCGGCATGATGGACGAGCCTGGCTCGTTTTCTGGCAAGATCAATTCACCTAAACCAGAGCGTGGGCCAGAGCCCAAAAGACGCATGTCGTTGGCGATTTTGAACAGGCTTGCGGCCACAGTTTTCAAGGCACCAGAGAACATGACCATCGCGTCATGCGCGGCCAAGGATTCAAATTTGTTTGGCGCCGTGACAAAAGGCAGATCAGTGATGTCAGCCATGTGTTTGGCGACCGCTTCGGACCAGCCCTTTTTGGTGTTCAGGCCTGTACCAACTGCAGTGCCGCCTTGAGCCAGCTCATAGATGTCTGGCAAGCAAGAGTTGACGCGTTCGATGCCTTTGCGCACTTGATGCGCATAGCCGCCGAATTCTTGGCCCAAAGTCAAAGGAGTCGCGTCTTGCGTGTGCGTGCGGCCGATTTTGATGATGTCTTTGAACTGCTCGGATTTGGCTTCCAAAGCTGCGGCCAATTTGTCGAGACCAGGCAGTAACACGTCACGCGCTTGCATGCCGATGGCAACGTGCATCGCTGTTGGGAAAGTGTCGTTAGAAGACTGACCCATGTTGCAGTGATCGTTGGGGTGAACTGGTTTTTTAGAGGCCAATTCACCGCCCAACATTTCAATTGCGCGGTTCGAAATCACTTCGTTGGCGTTCATGTTTGACTGTGTGCCAGAGCCAGTTTGCCAGACTACGAGCGGGAAGTTGTCGTCGAACTTGCCGTCGATCACTTCGGTGGCAGCGGCAATGATCGCGTCGGCGAGATTTTTGTCAAGGTTGCCTTGGGCGAAGTTTTCCATCGCGCAGGCTTTTTTCACCACGCCAAGGGCGCGAATGATTGGCACAGGCTGTTTTTCCCAACCGATGGGGAAGTTCATAATGGAGCGCTGCGTTTGGGCACCCCAATACTTGTCTGCAGGGACCTCTAGTGGGCCGAAGCTGTCTGTTTCTGTACGGGTGGTGGTCATCGGGGCTCTCTCCCTTGATGCGAAGCCATAATTTGGATTGGATATACGCCTTTGTAGTGAATCATGCAATGTATACGGCTGCATACAGATACCTATTAGCGCTAAATTTTCCAAATTTATAGAATAAGAGACAAAGCTGTGTCGTAGCTGTGCTTTCAGAGCACCTTGGAGATCATATCCAAGGTGATGTTTGAAAAAATGGCAAAAGGTATTTAGCTTTTAGGCGTGCACCACGCGAGGCCTATTTGCGGAATTGGTCCAAGGACACAATTTCAGCTTCTTTGGGTTTAGCCTCACCAGAGGATTTTTCGTCAGATGCGCTTGTTGGTGCAGCAGTGAATTCTGACACATCAGAGCTCGACATCTCGATATCGTCATCTTCTTCAATATCGTCATCATCGGAGTCTTGGGTCTCGAAGCGCAGCCCAAATTCCACCGAAGGATCCACAAATGTGCGGATCGAGTCGTATGGAATAAACAAAGGTTCAGGACTATCGCCAAAATTCAATGTGATTGAGAAACTGTCTTCATTGACTTCCAAATTATCGAACCAATGTTGGATCACCACGGTCATCTCTTCGGGGTAGCGATCTGACAGCCAGTCGGCCAATTCGACATCAGGATGCATCGTGTCGAAGGTGATGAAAAAATGGTGATCACCGGGCAGTCCATCTTTGCGCACGTTTTCGAGAACTTGACGGATCAAGCCACGCATCGCGCTGTGCATTAGATTTCCGTAGTCAATGGATTTTGCCATCTCACGTATCCTTCCAAGATGTAGTGGACTTAGCATAAGGGATTCTAAGCCAAAGGAAAGAGGGGCTGTGCCCAATCGCGTCAGCATTTTCGGTCAAAGATGCGGCATAGGTTTGTGGCGGGGCTGTTGGCCTGGTCCTAAGGTTATAGTTTGTGACGTCAGGATAGATGTTCCCCCGACAAGCACAGCGCAATAGTGTCTTTAGGTAGAAAACCGAGTTGTTCGAAAAAGCCCAAGAAATCGAAATGATTGTAGGCTTCGGTGATTTTGTTGTCTTTGGTTCTAATCATAACCTGACCGGAGCAAACCACAGGCGACAAGTCTTTGGCGTTTTGGGCACTTATTTCGAGATAGGCCCAGGCTTTGTCACCTTCTTCCATGCTATGCGTGATGTTGATTTTGACATTTCGGATCAGACGCAAGACAGCCGGCACGATGGTTTGGAAGTCTTCGAGTTCGGCAGCTAAATCCGTCATCAAACCATTGGCCATCGCATCAACGTCAAAATATTCTGCCACGGCGGTTAGGTCGTTTTGTTCCCAAACACGTTGATACCAAGCTTGTAGAATTTCAATGCCAGTCATGATGTCACTCCGATTGTTCACTTTTTATCATACCATCGGAACAATAAACGAAAACTTACGATGGGTTGAGCAAAGCAAAATAAAATCAAAGCGCAGGCTGTGATTGTTCAGAGCGAAAAGTTGGGAGGGTGTAAGTGCAGGTTTCTGTTGCCAGGTACCTGCGAACCCCGCCAAACGCTGCTAAGCGTAAGGACTTAGATTTTCAATGTTCGCACAGCTTACGCTGCGAGAGCCATTGGAGCTTTGTTGTCATTTGCAACTACTCATTGTGTACCGATAACGGTGGTAACTCACCGAAACAAAGCTAACCCCTTTAGACGTCCGTCGATCCTATTTCGTCCCCATGTGCCCTAGATCATACCCCAAATGAGAGTTGATACAGGAGTGATTGGTGGAGACGCAGGGTACCGCCCCCTGGTCCGATCCGTGTATTACGAGCGCGTTTATGTCCATAGTCGAGCAAGCCCGACGCAATAGATATAGGGGGTCTGGGCGCGGGCTGCAAGGGGTGGCGAGGCCATATCGATAGCTGCATTGGCTTGGCCGCGACGTTACAAAAAACGCGCTTGCGCTCTATATTCAATTGCCAGACACTTCTGGACAACGGAAAAAACGATGCGAATTTTATTGGAATTTGGGAGGATGACATGCGGGCATTGGTGATGGAGCAGGGGGCTGATGGTCTCGCTGAAGCGCAAATCAAAGACATCGACGACTCTCAATTGCCTGCGGGCGATGTGACCGTGCAGGTCGAATATTCAACGCTCAATTACAAAGATGGGTTGTGCCTGTCGCCCAAAGGCGGCGGTCTTGTACGCAATTATCCGCATGTGCCGGGTATCGATTTTGCAGGCACGGTCGAGGCCTCTGACGATGCGCGTTATGCGCCCGGCGATAAGGTGGTCTTGACGGGCTGGCGTGTAGGCGAGGTGCATTGGGGGGGATATGCCGAGAAAGCACAAGTGAAGGCCGACTGGCTGGTGCCTTTGCCCGATGGTTTGACAACGCGCCAAGCGATGGCGGTTGGCACGGCGGGTTTCACGGCAATGCTGGCAGTTTTGGCGCTGGAAGATCACGGTTTAACGCCTGACAGCGGCCCTGTGTTGGTCACAGGCGCTGCCGGTGGTGTGGGCTCTGTCGCCACTGCGATCTTGGCCAATCTTGGTTATGAAGTTGCAGGTGTGACAGGGCGTCCTGAGCAGGCGGAGTATCTGACATCTTTGGGCGCGTCGCAAATCGTTGCGCGTTCTGAAATCAATGAGGTTGTGAAACGTCCGCTTGAGGCGGAAACTTGGGCAGGATGCATCGATGCGGTTGGCGGCGAAATGCTGGCGCGGGTTCTTGGTCAGTTGAAATATGGCGGCTCTGTTGCGGCCATTGGCCTTGCGGGTGGCGCAAACCTGCCGGCCAGCGTGATCCCGTTTTTGCTGCGCGGTGTGAACCTTTTGGGCATCGACAGCGTGATGCAGCCATTTGAAAATCGGGCGCGGGCCTGGGCGCGGATTGCTTCGGATTTGCCAATGGATAAGCTTGAAGACATGATCTTGCCCGCAACGCTTGAGGACTTGCCGCAGCTTGGGGCGGATATTCTTAAGGGCCAAGTCAAAGGCCGCGTGGTGGTCGAACTTTAAAAAGTCGCTTTTTGCAGCGCTAAACTGGCGCGCAAGTTGGGCTCGCCTCAGTCGAAACTGCGTTTGAGCCGTGCCGAGCGCCCGCCGCGACGTGTGGTGGGGGCCGCAGTTCGATTGGGCAGGTCTGCCATAATGGCAGCACGCTCGGCGGGTGTCATAGTTGACCATCCGCCGATTTCGTCAATCGAGCGCGCGCAGCCCAAGCACATCCGTGTTTCGGGATGAATTTGGCAGACTTTGGTGCAGGGACTTTCAATCTCTGCACGGGTCCAAATGTTGTCGGTGTTCTCTGTCATCTGTTTTCTGTCATGTGCCCAGTATTATTGTATCTAGTATCATGCTTGTGTTTTCAAATGGCCCAAACGGTCCAGCGCGCCTTGCAAAATTAGCCCTGCGGCGACTTGATCGATCTTCTCCGCCCGTTTGGCGCGTGACATATCGGCCTCAAGCATCACGCGCTCAGCGGCCACAGTGGACAGGCGTTCATCCCAATAGGTGATTGGCTGTTCGATCAATTGGCTTAAGTTGCGGGCAAAAGCGCGGGTCTTTTGACAACGCGGACCTTCTGAGCCGTCCATATTACGCGGCAAGCCCAAAACAACGCCGCCGATTTCACGCTCATCGAAAACCTTGATCAGCTCTTCTGCGTCCAAAGTGAATTTTTTGCGCCGCACAGTCATGGCCGATGAGGAAATTGTACGAAAGCGATCAGAAACCGCCACGCCAATGGTTTTGTCGCCAAAATCAAGTCCTGCGATGGACTTCATCATGGGAAGCGTTGCTGCGAACTCAGCAATGTCTTCGAAAATTTGGGCGCTCATTGGGCAATTCCTGCGGATTGGGCTGCGGCGCGAACCGTGGCCAGGGCTGTGGGGTCAGGTCCAAAGATAACCTGCGCCTCGCTCCATATAGCACGTGCGCGGCTGGTGTCACCCAAAACGCCCAAAGACGAAATCAGGCGTGCCCATTCGTCTGGCGTGCCGCCATCATTGGCCAAACGCGCAGACAGCTGATCGACCATAGATTGAATGAACGCCGTGCGGTCGCCTGCGTCCATATCGGCTGCGGCTTCAACGTCGTCGGCTGTTGGGCCTTTGAGTGGGGATGCCGTCGAAGCCAAAGGCGGCAAGGTGTAGCGTTCACCTGCGGCAAAGGCCACGGCTTCGATCTGCCCGCGAATAGGCGCCACCCAAAGATCGTCTGGCGCGCTGTTGCTGAGCAGGCGCGACCAAAGTTGAAAGGTCATATCAGGGCGCCCCGTTTGGGCAAACATCAGACCTGCGTAATAATTGGCGGTGCCGTTGCCCGCATCACGCGCCAAAGATTGCGTGATCGCGGCCTCAGCTTCGGGCGAGACATAGCCCCCGACAGCTAAAATCATCATGTCAGCCAAAGCGGCGTAATCCTCGGCGGTGGCGGCATCACCTTTGAGAGCAATCACACGGGCTTGTGCTGTATAAGCATCGCGATATTCGCCAACTACAGAGGCATTGCGGGCCAATAACGTGTGGCCTTGCAAATCATCAGGACGTGTGGCGAGGGCTGCACGCAATTGATCCAGCAGTTGCAGGTGCTCTGGGCTTGGCGTCTCAAGCGGCGGCGAGGCGGGCGCATTTTCTTCTGCTACGGCTTGCGTGGGGCGTGTCTCGCGGATTTCTTGCGCCATCGCCAAACGGGTTTTTAATGGCAAATCTTGATAGGTCGGCGCGCCCTCGACCGTATACAGCCAAATGCCACCACCCAAAACCAGTGCGCCGACCAGCAAAGCGGCCCAAAGAGGCAGGGCGGCGTCTTTGGTGGTGTGTTGATCTTTTTTGCTGTCAGCCTCAAGCATGCGGCGCGAAATTTCCAAACGGGCGCGTTTTGCTGCATCTTCCGTTAGCATACCCCGCCCCAGATCTCGATCCACTTCGACCAATTGGTCTTTGTAAACACGCAATTCGATGGCTGTATTGCCAAAGTCATCTGCGGTCGAGCCACGCGCGCGCAGCAACACCAGCACCAAAGGTGCTGTTGCAAGAAGGGCTATGATCGTGGCGATGATCCAAAAGGTCATAAGGTGTATCCGCGCTAGGTCAGTATTGGATCACAGATGTAGACCGCGCGAGGCGCTTGGGAAAGGCCCTATCAAGTAGATGTGACGCTATGGCGTGCCCATGGTCGGTTTGTCATGGTGTTTCGTGCTAAACTTTAACCCTACTTGAGCTAAATTCGCACAACTTGGCCTGTCTGCCCTTGACCCCGCGCGCGCATCGCATCACCTATAGGCCAATCAAACGCACCATATAAATAGAGGAGCCTTCATCATGGCCTTTTCACTTCCAGATCTTCCGTACGCTCACGACGCTCTTGCTGATCTTGGCATGTCTGCTGAGACACTCGAATTTCACCACGACTTGCACCACAACGCTTACGTGACCAATGGCAACGCTGCTATTGCTGGCACGGAGTGGGATGGCAAATCCTTGGAAGAGATCATCGTTGGCACATATGACAAATCGTCTGTTGCGCAAAACGGCATCTTCAACAACATTTCACAGCTTTGGAACCACAACCAATTCTGGGAAATGATGGGTCCAGATGGCAATGCGATGCCAACTGAGCTTGAAAAAGCGCTTGTTGACTCTTTCGGGTCTGTTGAAGAGTTCAAAAAGCAGTTCTGTGCAGCTGGCGCTGGTCAGTTCGGTTCTGGTTGGGCTTGGCTTGTCAAAGACACAGACGGTTCTTTGAAAGTCACTAAGACTGAAAACGGCGTGAACCCTTTGTGCTTTGGTCAAACAACATTGCTCGGCTGTGATGTTTGGGAGCACTCCTACTACATCGATTTCCGCAACAAACGCCCTGTATACCTCACAAACTTCCTTGAGAAACTTGTGAACTGGGAAAACGTAGCGTCTCGTTTGGGCTAAGCTCAGACACCATATGAATACAGAAAAGGGCGCCTTTTGGCGTCCTTTTTTGTACCCGATCGTCTAAACTGCGCGGTGCAAATGATGTTTGGTGTGTCATTTTGACCTTGCGTGAACACGCTATTTAAAGCCAATTGTCACAAATGACTGATCGCAAAACCGGATTGCTAGCCTTGTTCGCTGCCTACACCTTGTGGGGCATCTCAGCGCTGTATTACCGCGAGGTGAATCATGTCCCTGGGCTTGAAGTTTTGGCGCATCGGACCTTTTGGTCTTTTGTCCTGTTCGGGGCTGTGGTCGTTTTGCAAGGGCGCACGCGAGAGTTGTTGTTTTTGCTGCATCCCAAAAGTGGCACCCAAGGGTTTTACCGCATCGCGCCCGCTGCATTTTTCGTGTCGATCAACTGGTTTTTGTTCATCTATTCCATTCAATCCGACCAAACGCTTGAGGCCTCATTGGCCTATTATATATTTCCCTTGATGGCGGCTGGCGTCGGCGTTGTTGCCTTTGGTGAGCGTTTGCAGGGGCTGCAATATGTCTCGATGCTGTTGGGATTGGCTGCTGTGGTCGTGTTAACGATTGGCCTTGGGGCCGCGCCTTGGCTCGCGCTGACCATGTCGGGTAGTTTTGTCATCTATGGCTCGATCAAAAAGGGGTTGGCGGTTGGCGCCGTGATTTCTATGGCTGCCGAAGCTGCACTTTTGGCGCCGTTTGCCTTGATCTATTTGGTCGGGGCAGAAATTTGGGGGTGGGGCGGTACAGAGATGCAAGCCGCAGGGGCGTTTGGCACGACGGCTCACGACACAGTCTTATTGATTCTCGCGGGCGTGGTCACAGGCGTGCCGTTGATCTGGTTCTCAATGGCCTCGCGCCGTGTGCCGATGATCGTGCTTGGGCTTGGCAATTACCACAATTCGACCTTGCAGATGATCATCGCCGTTTGGGTGTTTGGCCAAGTGATAACCCCGTCGCATATGATCGCTTTGCCGATGATTTGGATCGGACTAGCGCTGTTCACATGGACCGCTTGGCGCAAAGATCGTCAAGCCCGCTCAGACAAAAGATCTGCTGTCAGCTCTTCAACAGAAGAGACTGTTTTATAAAAACTTTTGTTGATCTCAGAGGCAAAGCCTTCTGCAATCACGTGGTCGATCAAAGCCTCTAGCGGGGCCCAATAGTCATTCACAGATAGCAGATAGATCGGCTTCTCGTGCAGGCCGATTTGTTTCCATGTGAGCACTTCGAAAAACTCGTCCAAAGACCCAGCACCACCAGGTAAAACCACGATGGCGTCACAGTTCATGAACATGACTTTCTTGCGCTCATGCATGTTTTCAGTGACGACAAATGTTGACAGATCCGTCTTGCCCACTTCTGGCTTGAGCAGATGCACAGGGATCACTCCAAAAGTTGTCCCGCCAGCATGTTGCGTTGCACGCGCAACGGTGCCCATGAGCCCAACATCACCGGCACCATAAACCAAACGCCAGTTTTGATCCGCAATCGCTTGCCCAAGATCAGTGGCCGCTTGAGCATAGATAGGATTGCCGCCAGAGCGCGCACCGCAAAAAACACAGACGGAAAGGGAAAAATCGGCCATTTATTGATCCTTTGGCAATGCTAGAGGCAAGGAAGTCTTTGACCCTTGTTAGGCGCATTGGTACCGTGGCTCAACCCCTCTCAAAAGATGAGGGGACTTAGGGAAACGGGAACAACGATATGCCTTTCAAACAGGCCTTTGGTGCGGCGGCTTCGCCTGTCGCGGCGGTGTCTGCTGTCGCAATTGCAGCCGCCATTGGATATTTCATTTACACAGGCGCACCGCGCGACACTGAAGAGGCGCCGCCAGTCGCCGCAGAGGCCCCCGCCGATGTGCAACCCACGGGTCCAGCTATAAACGCTTTGGATTCTGCCAATGCGGTGTCTTCGGCACCAAGTGAACCCGTTGTTGACGTGCCCAAAACCGTTGTGCCCCCTGTCGTGTTGCCGTCCGCAACCACACTCACCAAAAAGCCCGCCGCTTCAGTCGCGCCCCTCAAAAAAGAAACTGTTTCAGCGCAGGACGTCGCGCCGGATACAACTATTGAGGCTGCAATGGAATCTGTTGCGGCTAAACCCGCTGTTGTCGCTGAAATACCAGCAATACCTCATGATGCCGAATCAAACGCGCCAACGATCCAAACCTTAGAGGCCACGACAACAGAAACGCCTGACACCCGCGCCCCAATCGCAGTTGTCCCTGCGCTCTCTGCGCCGACTGTTGATGTTGTACGCATTCCGCCGGAAGGTATATCCACCGTGGCAGGGCGCGCAGATGCTGGCTCAGATATTTTGATTTTTGTTGATGGGATCGAAATGGCCCGCGCCAAAGCCGGAGCGAGTGGCGAATACGTCGCATTGTTCGATATTCCGTCAGTTGAGCGCCCGCGCGAGATGCAGGTTGCAGCTCAAAAGGGCAAGATTCGTGTATTCGCCAGCAGCTCGATCATCATTGCGCCATTTATGTCTGTTCCCGATCGAAAACCTGTTGAGGCACCCAAAGAGCCAGCTGTGGTCGCCATGGATACATTCACATCAGATATCGCCAAGGACTTGTCCGTGGATTTAGACGGCGAGGATTTAGACGGCGAGAATGTGAGAGTTACGCAAGAAGATCGCGTCGCAGATACCACTAAATTGGCGCAGTCCGATGTTATCAATGACGAGGCCAGAGTGGTCGCGGATGTGACGGGTGTTGAAATGGCAAAAACCGACGTACAGGACGTACAGGCGGTGTCTGAACCTGTCGAAGTGACCATTCCAAATGAAACACCCGTCGTTGCGCCAACCGTCATGGTGGCAGATGATACAGGGGTTAAAATCTTGCAATCTGCGGCCCCGATCACGGGCGTTAGCATTGATGCCATCACCTATGATCCAGATGGTGCTGTATTTGCTTCAGGACGCGGAATGATTGGTACAACGGTACGTTTGTATCTGAGCAACGCGCCATTGACGGAGACCTCTGTCGGCGTTGACGGCCAGTGGCGTGCAAAGATGGATGTCGATGCAGGGATTTATTCTTTGCGTGCAGACATGCTAGACGCGACCGGCAAAGTGCTCAGCCGTGTTGAAATCCCATTCAAACGCGAAGACGTTGCTGTGCTAGAGCGCTTGGCGCAGGGGGCGGCGCACTCCGCGACTGTTGAGCTTAGTCAAAAGTCAGATGCTCAAAACAAAAGTGTAGAAACCGAAGGTCAAGGTGACGTCGCTCAAACTTTGACTGCTGAGACCGCACCACAAGGCGCACCGCAACCACGGATCAACTCGGTGACTGTGCAGCCCGGCAATACGCTTTGGGGCATCGCTTCTAAAACTTATGGCGATGGATTTTTGTTCGCACGGGTGTTCAGAGCCAATGTAGCTCAAATTCGCGATCCTGATCTGATTTATCCTGGGCAGGTTTTTGTTTTGCCTGACAAGTAACGGCTGCGTCTTTCGCACATCGGGTTTGCATTACATAAGGGGGCAGGCGTGTCGTTTGCCCCTTTTTAAATCACATTGAGTGGCTATATATCTCATCTTGCTTGGTTTTAGGCCACTGTTTGGGCCTATCACCGCACGCTCCACCTCCTTTTTAAAGGCTGCTTTATGTCTCCGCGTCCGTCTATCACCAGTTCCAAAGGTCCAGAAAACGGATGGTCCGTGGTTAAAAATGTGGCGCCATACTTATGGCCCAAGGGAAACAAGCCTGCGCGCGTGCGCGTTGTCTTAGCCTTGATCGTCATGATTTCGGCAAAAGTGATCTCTGTCACTGCGCCGTATCTGTATAAACTCGCGGTGGATGTTCTCAGCGGCGATATCGCGCAAAAACCTGAAATGATGTTGGTGTTCGGTGCTGTTGGATTGACGGTGGCCTACGGTCTTGCGCGGTTGATGACCAACGGATTTCAGCAATTGCGCGATGCGATCTTTGCCCCAGTGGGTCAAGCTGCGCTGCGCCAATTGGCCTTGCAAACGTTTCAGCACATCCACGCGCTGTCGCTGCGCTATCATTTGACCCGCAAAACGGGCGGCTTAAGCCGGATCATTGAGCGCGGCGTGAAAGGCGTGGCCTTTTTGCTGAACATCATGCTGTTCGGTGTGTTCCCGTTGATCCTTGAGCTGAGCATGGTGTTGATCATCTTATGGCTGACGTTCGGGTTTTCATATCTGTCTGTCGTCGCCGCGACGATTGCGGCCTATGTGATGTACACGATCAAGGTCACCGAATGGCGGGTGAAAATTCGCAAAGAAATGAATGATCAAGATAACGACGCCAATCAAAAAGCCGTCGACAGCTTGTTGAACTATGAGACCGTGAAATATTTCAACGCCGACGCGCGCGAAATCGCCCGTTATGACACCGCTATGGCAGCTTACGAGAAAGCGGCGGTTAAAACCGAATATTCTTTGGCGTTCTTAAATTTTGGCCAGTCGGTGTTTATCACTTCGGGCTTAATTTCAGTGATGGTTATGGCTGCTATCGGCGTTCAAAATAGCTCAATGACAGTCGGCGATTTTGTGATGGTTAACGCCTATATGATCCAAATTACCATGCCGCTGAATTTTCTCGGGTCCATGTACCGCAACATCCGCCAATCTTTGGTGGATATGGAAGAAATGTTCGGCCTTTTGGGGCAACCCGCAGAAGTGGTCGATGCGCCAGATGCCAAACCTTTACAGGTCACGGGCGGCGCTCTTGAATTTAAGAATGTTGATTTCGCCTATGACGTTGAGCGCCCGATTTTGCGCGGGCTCAATCTATCTGTACCTGCGGGTAAAAAAGTCGCTGTCGTGGGCCCGTCGGGGGCGGGCAAATCCACCATCGGGCGGATGCTGTTTCGCTTTTATGATATCGCAGGCGGCAGTCTGATGATTGATGGCCAAGACGTGCGTGAGGTGACGCAAAAAACTCTGCATGCCGCTATCGGTGTGGTGCCGCAAGACACCGTTTTGTTCAACGACACCGTGCGCTACAATATCGCTTATGGCAAAGACAATGCGACTTTTGATGAAATCGTTGCCGCAGCCCAAAAAGCGCAGATTCATGACTTTATTTTGAGCCTGCCCAATGGATACGAGACCCAAGTGGGCGAACGCGGGCTCAAGCTTTCTGGTGGTGAAAAACAACGTGTGGGCATCGCGCGCACTTTGTTGAAAGACCCGCCTATTTTGCTTTTGGACGAGGCCACATCGGCGCTTGATACTCAGACAGAGCGCGAAATTTTGGGCGCTTTGAAAGCCGCTGGCGAGGGCCGCACCGTGATCACTATCGCGCACCGCCTGTCCACCGTGGCTGATGCTGACGAGATTGTGGTGCTGGAAAAAGGTCAGGTGACGGAACGCGGCACCCATGAAGATCTTCTTGCGCGTCACGGAAAATATAGTGCAATGTGGGCAGCTCAGGCCGAAGATCGCGAAGAGGTCGCTTAGAATTTTCAACCTTAATAGATTGATTTTCTTGCTAGAGTGATCCAATCGTCTAGCGCTTGCGTAACCTATTAAATAACAGGTTACGACTGGGGCGAATGATGACGGCACTGTGGTGGATTAGGCGTGATATGCGTCTGGCGGACAACCCTGCACTCTGTGCTGCGGTGCGCGCGGGCGACTTGATTCCAGTGTTCATTCGTGACGCTATCGTTGAAGGTTTGGGTGCTGCTCCCAAATGGCGTATGGGGCTGGGGCTGGCACATCTGCGCGATCAGATGAAAGCGCTCGGCGGTGATATCGTGTTGCGCAGCGGTGATCCGCGCAAAATTCTGGTGCAACTTGCCCAAGAGACAGGCGCCACATCCGTCTACTGGTCGCGCCTGTATGATGCAGACAGTGTCGCGCGTGACACAGATGTGAAATCAAATCTGCAAGCAATTAATATCGACGCGCAGTCGTTCGCAGGTCACTTGTTGTTTGAGCCTTGGTCGGTCGAAACCAAACAGGGTGGGTTTTACAAGGTCTACACGCCCTTTTGGAATACGGTCAAACAGCGCGTTATTGATGGAACTCTGTCTATTCCTGAACTGAAATTTGCGCCCATGCCGCCAAGTGAATCGCTTGAAGACTGGCATCTTGGGGCAGCGATGAAACGTGGCGCTGATGTGGTGATTCAACACGCGCATGTGGGCGAGGACGCTGCCCAACAGCGTTTGGTGCAGTTCATCGAAGATAATATAGGCCATTACAAAGCCCGTCGAGATTTCCCGGCAGAGCCTGTGTGCTCTGGTCTGTCTGAAAACCTTACTTACGGCGAAATTTCCCCACGCCAAATTTGGCACGCGGGCCAGCGGGCGTTTGAAGAAGGGGCCGCCGGCGCAGAGCATTTTTTAAAGGAACTGGTCTGGCGCGAGTTCGCTTACCATTTGTTGTTTCACCGACCTGATTTACCCAATGAAAACTTTCGCCCGCACTGGGGAGCGTTTCCGTGGAATACTGATGCGACGAGGCATGAGGTCGCGCGTTGGCAGCGCGGGCAAACAGGGATCAAATTTGTCGATGCCGCTATGCGGGAAATGTACGTAACAGGCACTATGCACAACCGCGCGCGGATGATTGTGGCGTCCTACTTGACCAAACACCTGATGACAGATTGGCGTATCGGGCGCGCTTGGTTCGAGGACTGCTTGATCGACTGGGATCCTGCTGCGAATGCTATGGGGTGGCAATGGGTGGCCGGATGCGGCCCCGATGCTGCGCCCTATTTTCGAATTTTCAACCCAGATGGGCAGATTGAAAAGTTCGACAAACAGGGTGTGTATTTGGACAGGTGGCTTGCTGAGGGCCGTTTGGACCCTAGCGACACAGCGCTGAGTTTCTATGACGCCGTGCCAAAATCATGGTCTTTGAGGGTGCGCGATCCTGACCCAAAACCCATAGCACCTTTGAGTGACGGACGATTGCGCGCGCTTGATGCTTACAGCGCTTTACCAAAATCCGCTTAAAATGTGATCTGTCGTGCGACGATCTGCGCGAAATATGTTAAATTTGACAGGACAACCATCGCTCAACAGATGGGACCGAAAACCGATAAGGGGGCTAACATGCTCGATTATGCTGCGACACCGTTCGACGAGACCGAAGTTTTGACCAGTACAAAAGGTCAAAGCAATTTGCCTCGCTATTTCGCGCAGGCCTTTGCGATGATCAGTAGGTTAGAGCGGGGACAGCTTGATTTTGTGCTGACAGACGGGCGTGTGTTTCGCGCCAAAGGCCTTGCAGATGGTCCTCAGGCGGTTGTTATCTTGAAAAACGATGATGTTTTTGCGCGTTTGATCCGCGAAGGCGATCTTGGTTTTTGCGAAGATTACGTGCAAGGCGGCTGGGATACGCCTGATTTGCAAGCTTTTATGGATTTGGTCCACGCCGATAATGATGAAATGTATGACAGCTTTCCGGGTATGGGATTGGTGCGCGCCTATGAACGTCTGCGCCATTGGATGAATTCAAATTCCAAACGCCAAGCGCGCAAAAATATCTCGCACCATTATGATCTGGGTAATACATTTTACGGGCTGTGGTTGGACGACACCATGACCTATTCATCTGCCTTGTTTGAAACCAATTCAGAAACTCTATCTGAGGCGCAAACCGCAAAATACCGCTCTATGGTGGATGAAATGGGCGTGAAGGCAGGGGATCATGTGCTGGAAATAGGCTGCGGTTGGGGTGGCTTTGCGGAATATGCCGCCAAGCATCGTGGGCTTAAAGTTACAGGGCTAACCATTTCGCAAGAACAGTTTAACTTTGCGACAGATCGTATTGAAAAAGCGGGACTATCTGATTTGGTGACGCTCAAATTACAAGACTACCGCGACGAGACGGGACAGTATGATGGGATCGCGTCGATCGAGATGTTCGAAGCTGTTGGCGAAAAATATTGGCCCGTCTATTTTGAAACCGTGAAGCGCTGTTTGAAGCCGACAGCGCGCGCAACGTTGCAAATTATTACAGTGCAAGACCGCCGATTTGAGATTTACCGCAAGTCCGTCGACTTCATTCAAAAACACATCTTCCCGGGTGGCATGTTGCCAAGCCCAACAGTCTTGCGCGCGCAAATCGCGTCCTCTGGTTTGATCTTTGAGCAGTCCAAAGAGTTTGGCAAAAGCTACAGCCAAACACTGCGGATTTGGTATGACGCTTTCAACGCTAAATGGGGGCAAATAGAACCGCTAGGATTTGACACAGAGTTCCGTAAAATGTGGAATTTTTATCTGACCTCTTGCGCTGCGACGTTTCACAGTGGAAATTGCGACGTAACACAGATCACAATGTCCAAACCGGATCGATAACCTATGCCCACAGCGCCCAAACTCGCAGCTTTCTTTTGGTACGCCCTTGTTGGGTGGTTTTCGGCGCAGCTTGTCATTCCATATCTTCCTGAAGGATCTCAGGTCGGCAGCTTGCTGATGATCAGTGCTGGGTTCGGCGCGTTTGTTGGCTGGACCTTCGCCGGTGGACGCGCTGGCGACTCGATGCGCGCGGCATACGGGTATGGGCTCACTGCGATATTTTTGCTTGTTTTATACTGCGTGTTTTACTTCTCTTTTGAAGAAATGCTCCGTCGCGCTATGCGCAAACGTTACGATGGTCCGATGCAGGCTCTTACAAGCTGTGTTGTGTTGATGGGCGATAACTTTTTACTGTTGTTCAAGTGGGATATTCTAATCGTGCTTATATTTGGTGGACTTTTCGGAGGCTGGATTGTTGAGAAAGTTGGACGAAAATGGTCGTAAAATCAGCGTTTGAGGCTCTCAAAGGGCGCTTTTCGGACGACGAACTCGCATATCTTGTTGAGACACTGGATGGCACAGAGACAGCCTTGACCAGTACACTGATTGCCTCTGCTGCGCATGAAGTTCTCGCGTATATGCCGTTCGAGCCAGCCAAAGAAGTCGCTTTGCGGCGTGAAATGATTTTGGTGCGTGCGCACAGTCGGCTCAAGGCCAGAATGGGACGCCCTTTGGGGCAAGGAACATCTCTACAGCGACGTGGTCGCAGCATTGATGCGGTTAATGTCTACGCTAAAGCCTATCCCTATTCTGATTTTTTCGCTGTCGAGGACCTCAACTTAAGTCACACGCGATTTGATGGCAGCACGTCTGCCACAATGGATCGTGCGGCATTTGTGTCTGCCGATGCCGTGACTGTTTTGCCCTATGATCCTATTCGCCAGCGCGTGCTTTTGATCGAACAATTTCGGATAGCGCCGTTTGTGCGCGGCGATAAGCAGCCGTGGTTGCTTGAGCCCATCGCGGGTCGCGTCGATGCCGGTGAGACAGAGGCCACAACGGCGCGGCGTGAAGCTTTGGAAGAAGCGGGGATCGCCTTGCGCGAATTGCATCTGGTCAGTGGCTATTACCCGTCGCCTGGCGCGCTGACAGAATATGTCACGTCTTATGTGGGGATCGCGGATTTACCAGACGATGTGGTCGGTGTCGGTGGATTGGCCTCTGAGCAAGAAGACATATCCAGCATGATCTTGAGCTTTGATGACTTGATGTCTTTGGCCGATCAAGGCGCGTTGGATACTGGGCCTTTGCTGCTGACCGCGCTTTGGTTGGCTCGCCACAAGGACAAGCTCAGCTAAGCTTAAAAGCTGCCTCGCTATAGATGGTTACGCCTTTTTCGGCTGCATCCAAAGCCAAATCAGGGCAGCACCTGCCAAAGTCAAAAGTGGGATCATCGCAAGGTTCACGGCGCTCCACCCGTCTTGTGGTGTGCCCCCAGAGCAGTTCATCAATCCACCAGAGGCGAGCGAAGCAAAGGTCACGCCCCCAAATACCAAGAGATCGTTCATGCCCTGAACACGTCCGCGCTCGGAGGGCTCATGCGAGGATGATAACATCGCAGTGGCACCGATAAAGCCAAAATTCCAACCGATCCCAAGAAACACAAGAGCGACAAAGAAGTTGCCAAGTGTGACGCCAGACAAGGCCACAAGGCCTGCGATGCCTAAAATTGTCAGGCCAATGGCCATGATTTTCTCGACGCCAAAACGTGCAATTAAAGAGCCTGTGAAAAAAGACGGAATGAACATAGCCAACACGTGAAAAGACACCACGTCTGCGGCATTGTTTTGCGTGAAGCCGCAGCCCACAACCGCCAAAGGTGTCGCGGTCATCACGAGGTTCATCAAGGCATAAGACACCATGCCCACAATGATCGCCACAGCGATACGCGGGGTTTTCAACAGCTGCCATTTCGAACGCCCAAGGCTTTCACCCGCTTTCGCTACAGGTGGCTTGGGGATGTTGAGGAACAAAAACAGCGACGAGCCTATGATATTGATCGCGATCACCGCCAAATAGGTGCCCAAAAATGGCACGACCATGGCTTGTGATGTGAGCTTGACCAGTTGCGGCCCAATGATGGCCGAGGCCAGTCCGCCGGCCATCACATAAGAAATCGCCTTAGGGCGAAACTCTTCAGAGGCCGTATCTGTCGCGGCAAAGCGAAAGAAGCCTTGGGATGATTGATAGACGCCCGTGAACAAACCGCCGACTACAAACAGCCAAAAATTCTGTTGTAGCAACGCGATAGCGCCAATCGCTGCGCCAAAAGCACCTGCGCCAGCGCCGATAAAAAAACCTACCTTGCGACCATGTTTTTGCATGAGGTTCGACATCGGTGTTGCCGTCAGCATAGACCCCAGCACGGTGGCCGTGATCGGCAGGGTCGCAAAACACAAATTAGAGGCCAACGATTGCCCTGCAAGCCCCGCGATGGTGAAAATCATCGCCATTTGCGCGCCCAAAAGGGCTTGGGCCGCGACCAAAATATAGACATTGCGTTTGGCGCGTGCGTGTTCGGCTGCTGTGGTCAGGCTTGTCATATGGGGCTTCTTTTTGGCCAAGGTGTCAGGCCTATCTGTGTAGTGCTATTGAGCGAAAAAAACACGCGACAAATTGTGCGCATGGGTGTTCGCATTTATGATCATTCGTCTTTACGCGCGGTCGATCAAATGCATGAAAGATCCTGAGACGGATCCGTTGATCAGCCCTGTGTCGGGCAAATCTTGATCCATAGCGTCTTTGACTTTGAACAAGGGTGTGCCTGTGGCTTTTAATGTTGTTGCATAATGAAATTCATGGGCGCACCAAGGACCTTGGAAAAGACCGCAATCGGAGTGCACCGCGCGATATCCCAAGTGTAGTTTTCGTGTTGCAAAGGACGTCTCTAACCCCAAAAGCCCCGCCATTTTATGGCGCTGGCCCGTGGCGTCGATCATGCCATCGCCCAAAACCATATATCCCCCGCATTCGCCGTAGACAGCGCGGCGCGCGGCCGCTTCGCGCAGGCCCTGCATGAAATGGTGATTGCTTGCCAGTTGGCCTGCATATAATTCTGGATACCCGCCAGGCAAATAGGTCAATTCAACGGCGGGTGGTGCTTGATTTGCGAGGGGCGAAAAGAACGATATTTCCGCGCCTTGGTTGCGCCAATCGGCCAATAGGTGCGGATAGGCAAAAGCAAAAGCAGCATCTTGCGCCACGGCAATTGTTTGTGCCGGCGGCGTCAAAGCGGTGTGTTTAGGGGCAGAAGCCACATTGCCCGCCAGCGCCAAAATTGCATTTAAATCAACATGGGCAGCAACGCTATCAGCCACTGTATCTAGATAGGCATCCAAATCATGGCGCTCTTGGGCCTGAACCAATCCAAGATGGCGATCAGGGTGAATGATGTCGGCGCTGCGGGGCACCGCGCCCAAAACAGGCACATCCACATGAGCCAAAGCGCGCACAAGCATGTCGCGGTGACGCAGCGATCCGACTTTGTTTAAAATGATGCCCTTGATGCTGATACGCGGATCATGACCGACAAACCCCGCCACAACAGCCCCAATGCTTTGCGCCATACGCGACGCGTCAATGACCAAGATCACCGGAATATCGAATACACGCGCCAAATCAGCTGAGGCGCCTTTGCCATCCAATGCTGGATCAAGGTTAGGGGCGCCATCAAACAGTCCCATCGCGCCCTCGATGATCAATGTGGTGTCAGCATCACTTTGGGCAAGAGATTTCAAGCGGCTCGGACACATCGCCCAAGCGTCCAGATTAAAACAGGGCTGGTCACAAGCGGCCTCATGAAAGCGCGGATCGATGTAATCAGGGCCGGATTTGGCCCCACGCACAGCAAAGCCACGCTGCGTTAAAGCACGCAAAATCCCCAAAGTCAGCGTGGTCTTGCCCGACCCCGAACTGGGGGCTGCGATCAAGACAGCACGGGTCAATCGCGCAGCTCTGCGGGTTTGCCGCGTCCCAAAGGATCAAGATTGCGCGGTTTTTCACCTCGCTCCAAAGCCTGCCAATCCAACACCTGACGCATCAAGACTGATCGCCCCACGCAAATAATTGCGGGCGGCCCCATTTCGGTATTTGCGATGTCATCAAGCATCGTGCCCAACGTGGTTTCTAGCACCTTTTGATTTGGCGTTGTCGCTTGGGATACGATCGCAACAGGTTCATCCAGCCCACGACCAGCCCCAAGCAGGCCTTCGCAGATAGACTGCGCATGTTTCATGCCCATATAGATGACCAAAACACCAGACGCGCGCGATAAAGCATCCCAATCCAAGGTCTTCGTTGCCTCGCCGGTTTGATCGTGGCCGGTGACAAAGGTCACAGACTGATTCACATCGCGGTGGGTCACGGGAATGCCAGCATAGGCCAAGCCGCCGATGCCAGCAGAAATGCCTGGAACAATACGCACATTGATGCCGCGTTGGATCAAAGTTTGCGCCTCTTCGCCGCCACGTCCAAACACAAATGGATCGCCGCCTTTCAGACGCATCACCCGTTTGCCTTGCTGGGCCAGTTCCACCAGAGTCAGCGAAATATCGATCTGCTTGGCAGAGGGTTTACCACCACGTTTGCCCGCATATATTTTTTCAGCGTCATCGCGCGCCCATTGCAAAATCTCAGGCGCGACCAGCGCGTCATACACAATCACGTCTGCTTGGCGCAGCGCATTCACAGCGTGCAATGTCATAAGACCGGGATCACCGGGACCTGCGCCGCACAGCCAAACCCATCCAGGTTCGATCGCGGGCCAATTGCCTGTGGGCAAAGTGAGTGTTGATTCTGTCATAATCGATTTATGACGCAGCGCGCGGGGCTAGGAAAGGCCCGACAGATGCAAGAGCTGGGCCTTTGGACAAGAATACGCATAGCAATTCGCCGCACGCCCGTTTTATAGTCGGCACAATGACAGATGAACCCACACCATTGCGCCGCGGCTGGACCACGGGCGCTTGTGCCACCGCCGCCACGCGCGCGGCCTTGATGCAGCTGTGGGGCGAGGGCTTTCCCGATAAGGCGCGCATCACCTTACCAAAGGGCGAGCGGCCTGAGTTTGCGTTGTCTTATAAGAACTTTGGAACAGATTGGGCCGAAGCTGGCATCATCAAAGACGCAGGCGACGATCCTGATGTCACGCATGGGGCCGAAATTCGTGCCCGTGTGACGCGCTCCAATGGCGGTGTGGTGTTCAAAGCAGGCGCAGGCGTTGGCACTGTGACCAAAGCGGGCCTGCCGATTGGCGTGGGCGAACCTGCGATCAATCCTGTGCCGCGCGACATGATGACAGCGCAAGTTGTCGAGATGGCTGCGCGTTTGGGCCAAAGCCCTGATATTGAAATTACGATCTCTATCCCTGATGGCGATAAAATCGCCCTGAAAACATGGAACCCGCGCCTTGGCATTCTGGGCGGGTTGTCGGTTTTGGGCACCACGGGCGTTGTGCGACCGTTTTCCTGTGCCGCTTGGATCGCCTCTATTCATCGCGGTGTTGATGTGGCCCGCGCCGAAGGCTTGATGCATTTGTCTGGTTGCACTGGGGCCACGTCTGAGCGGGTTGTTCAGGCGCATCATGGACTTACTGACGCGGCGATGCTCGACATGGGAGATTTCGTTGGTGGGATGCTGAAATATCTCGTTAAACATCCTGTGCCACGAGTCACCATTGGCGGCGGTATCGGCAAAATCGCAAAGCTCGCCCAAGGTGAGATGGATTTGCATTCAAAACGCGGCCAAGTGGATTTGCAGTTTTGGGCGGACCGTCTTGATTTGCCTGAGATCGCCTCGGCCAATACGGCCCTTGAGGCGAGCCAAATTGCAAGGCCTATTTTTGCAAAAACCGTGGCCGAGATAGCATTGAAAACCGTCAATGCGCGGTTCAAAACCGCCTTTGACGGCACATCAATAGAGTATGACATCGTGGTGATTGACCGCGCAGGTGCCATTTTGGCCACAGCTTCTTAAGAAAGACAAAAGCTATGATCCTACTTCTCGCGGGCACCGCAGAGGCGCGCAACTTGGCGGGCTACCTGAAAGACGCTGGCATTGCTTGCGTCGCATCCTTGGCGGGGGCGACACGCAACCCGATGGATCTTGGCGTGCCAACGCGCATCGGTGGGTTTGGCGGCGCAGAAGCATTCGAGGCCTTTTTGATCGGCGAAAACATCACGGCCGTGATCGACGCCACACATCCGTTTGCCGATAAAATCACCGCCCGCACGGCGCAGATTTGCCAAGACCGCGCCCTGCCGTATTTGCGTTTTGAGCGTGCACAATGGATTTCACGCACAGGGGACGCATGGCATCGCGCAGATACTTTTGCCGACTTGGATCGGTTGATCCCTAAAGGCGCGCGGGTGTTTGTCGCGACGGGGCGTCAAAGCCTTGATCACTACGGGGCTTTTGCTGACCGTCATCTGATGTGTCGCGTGATTGATCCGCCAACTGTGCCGTTTCCTTATCAAAATGGTGAATGGATCATCGGGCGCCCACCGTTTTCAGAAGCACATGAACGCGAGATATTTGAACGGCTCAAACCCGATTGGCTTGTGGTGAAAAACGCAGGCGGGGCAGGTGGCAAAACCAAACTGGCCGCCGCACGGGCTTTGGGCCTTCAGGTGGCGATGATGACGCGGCCCGAAGCGCCTGCGGGAATCGAGCGGCGTGAACAGATTTGCGACGCGCTGGAATGGGCCGAGCAATTCGCATGAGGCGCATCACCTGTCAGGCGGATGTGGATGCAGACGCCGCAATCTTGGCGACAAAGTACCCGCAGTTCACCAAAGCTTATGGTCTAACTGGGCAGCTACCTTTGCGGCTGCGCAAAGATGGCTTTGAAGAATTGATGTCCGCGATTGTCTCTCAACAGGTTTCTGTCGCCTCAGCCAAGGCCATTTGGAAGCGGGTTGTGGATGCTCAGTTGCACACGGAAGCAGCCGTGAGCAGCGCCTCGGATGAAGACCTGCGCGCTTGCGGATTGTCGCGCCCTAAAATGAAATATGTTAAAGCTTTAGCAGAGGCAAAAATCGACTTTGAAGCTCTGCGTGCGGCCTCAACCAACGAGGTGATTGCTGTTTTGACTGAGGTCAAAGGCATCGGGCGCTGGACGGCCGAGATTTACGCCAAGTTTTCGCTTGGGCACGCTGACGTCTTTGCCGCCAATGATTTGGCCCTGCAAGAAGCGGCAAAAATGCTGTTTGAACTCGACGCGCGCCCGAACGAGAAACAGATGCGCGCCATGGCCGCAGACTGGGCCCCCTATAGGTCTGTTGCAGCGCGGCTTTTATGGGCCTATTACCATGTTGAGAAAACCCGAGAAGGAATACGTTGATGTCTGTGCTCGATCATAAAATGAAAGAAAGCCAATCCGGCTCGGCCCACTCGGTTGTGGTGTTTTTACACGGCTATGGGGCCAATGGTGCGGACCTTTTGGGTCTGGCAGATCCTATGGCTGAACATATGCCGGACACGATTTTTTATTCCCCTGATGCACCTGAGCTTTGTGCTGGCGCGCCTGGTGGGTTTCAGTGGTTTCCCATTCCTTGGATTGATGGATCATCAGAAGAGGAATCGCGGGTCGGCTTGGAGCGCGCGTCGCACGAATTGAATGCCTATTTGGATGATCTTCTTGTCGATCTTGATCTTGAGCCTGCCCAAATGGCCATCGTTGGCTTTTCCCAAGGGACTATGATGGCGCTGCATGTGGCGCCGCGCCGCGAAGATGCGGTCGCAGGTGTTGTTGGCTTTTCAGGGCGTTTGCTTGAACCTGAGATGCTTGAAGACGAATTGCGCGTGAAAATGCCTGTTTTACTGGCCCATGGCGATGAAGACAACGTCGTGCCGCCGCAGTCTATGCCGGATGCAGTGCAAGCTTTGGAAGCTGCAGGGTTCGAGAAGGTTTATGCACATTCGATGGAAGGGACTGCGCATGGAATCGATCCTGAAGGGCTTTCAGTCGCTTTGGCGTTCTTGCGTGAGCGCCTTGGCTACGAATAAACGCAACGTTCGGTGAGGGATTTGCGCTTGCTTCGACATAAAAAAGCCACGTGCTTTCAAGTTCCCTTACGTTATTTACTCTAATTTTATGTTTTTGGCCAAATACTGACAGAACCACTTGACGATTTGCGCCATATTGTTACCCTTTTGTTAAGAACCAGTTGGAGGAGAGTCCCATGGATATGATTATTACTTTGAGTGCCGCATTTGTTTTGTTGATTGCTGGCGTCGCGTATTTTCCTCAACCGCAGCCACGCAAAATTCGCGTCCGCGTCGAAGACAAGCGTCGCTAGGGTTTCAGCTGCGAACAGCTTGACGTTCGTTTGAAATATCGGGTGTGTCTATTGTTGATTGCACCGCGCCAAATCAAAGATCGTATGGATTTCCATACGATCTTTTTTTGTGCAATCTGTCACACTGACGTCATCACATGCGTCTTATTATTCAGCCCATGCCGATCATATATACAGGGGTCTTGTCAGTATTAACCCCCGATATATAGTGGGACATGTCTAGGACGCGCGTTTGACCGCAGACGCCCGTGCCTCGGCTCGTTGAAAGAGGTGCGATTGGAAGTGCAAATGGACAGTGATTTTCGAACCGATTTTGTCAGAGAACCGAATATTCGCAAGGCGCATCCTGCTTTGGTGCTCAATGCCGATTATCGCCCCTTATCCTATTACCCTTTGTCTTTATGGCCATGGCAGGAGGCAATCAAGGCTGTATGGCTTGATCGCGTTGAGATCGTCGCTGAATACGACCAAGTGGTGCGCAGTCCCAGACATGAAATCAAGATACCGTCTGTTGTCGTCCTTAAAGATTATGTCAAACCTCAAAAGCGCGTGGCCTTCACGCGCTTTAATTTGTTTTTACGGGACGAATTTTGCTGTCAGTACTGCGGATCTATGGGCAATCTGACCTTTGATCACGTGATCCCGCGGGCAAAGGGCGGCATCACATCTTGGGAAAACGTGGTCGCAGCCTGTCAGCGTTGCAATTTGCGCAAAGGGTCGAAATCTTTGCGCCAAATAGGTATGAAGCTGCGTAAAACGCCGCGCGCGCCGGAATGCGAGCAGTTGCGCAATGTCGGACGCAAGTTCCCGCCAAACCATTTGCACGACAGTTGGATCGACTTTTTGTATTGGGATTCAGAACTGGAAGCCTAGGCTTACGCCGAACAAGACGCGCCGCCCAGCACACAGAATTTCGCACAATGTGGGTGGTTTAAGGCCACGTCTTTTTCAGCCTCTTTCAAGGTCGCACCCAGATCGAATTGACGGTCATAGGGCAAGAGTGTGCAAGCGGCGACAGACGGTTTTTCGCCTTTGCGTTTCACAACCATGCGCGAGCTTGAACACATCACGCTGTCGGGGGATTTGTTCAAAATGCTCCAGCACGCTGTCGTAATTTCAGGCACTTCAATTGAAGCATCCATTTCGGGAAAAATTACAGTCATTGCAGGGTCTTGCGCGTCGATCTTATAGTCGCGTGTTTGGAAAAGTTTGGCAAAACCAGTGCGCGCTTCGGTATCTGTTTCATCCCACAACGAGCGCGCCGCGACGGCCATGGTGAAATCGTTGTCTCGCAACCAATCCATGCCGTCCAAAGTTCTAGAAAAGCTGCCTTTGCCGCGCATTTCGTCATGGTTTTCTTCAGACCAATGATCGAGCGATACCCGCAAAGTCAGTTTATCGGGAAATTCAGCACTCAACGCTAACAGCCCTGCTTTCATGGAGGGGCGCTGCATTGGGACCATAGCGTTTGATAGGATCAGCACCTCATAGCCGCGTTCCAAAGCAGCGCGCGTGATGTCGATCATTTGCGGATTCATGAAAGGTTCGCCGCCGGTAAAGGCGATCTCGCGCAAGGACCAGTCTAAGGTGTCCAATTCATCCAAATAGCCACGCACTTCGTCAGCAGAAATATAAACAAGCGCATCATTCGTGGGGGAGCTGTCGATATAACAGTTAACGCAAGTGATGTTGCACAAAGTGCCCGTGTTGAACCACAGCGTCTGCGGGTTGCTTAAAGACACAGTTGCGCGGGTGTCACCATCAGCAGTTACCTTAGGATCGATGAATTTTTCACCATGAGGCCAATTTGGGCGGGTCGCGTCAAAGTCTTTCATTGGGTCGTCCGTTGTGACTGGTTTTATCTGTGGTATGCGTTTGTTACATTATAGAAAAGTAAGTTTTGGTCATTCAACGGCATTGTGAACAGGCCTTATTTTATTGGTGAAATGGTATGCCAAATTGATTGCAGACGAATGGTAAAACGGATGCTAGACTTTGCTGAAATGGGAAGTTAAACCGTAAGCGTTAGCGCTAACGACAATTTTAAAAAGAACTGTCACGGCGTTGGAATACAATGGTGACGGCGGCTTCACGCAGACTGTGCCGCTTGAACGCACAAAGGAGACACATCATGGTGTCACGCGTCATTCCAGTCGAAAACTTCGACTTGGTTATTTTTGGCGGCACGGGCGATTTGGCCCGCCGCAAAATTTTGCCGGGCTTGTACCGCCGTTTTTGTTCCGGTCAAATGCCCGCCGAGGCGCGCATTATCGGCGCTGCGCGATCTGACTTTGATACGCCAGAGTTTCGTGACCTTGTGCGAGAAGCGATCCATGAGTTCTCTGAAAAGAACGACTGCGACGAGTTCAAAATCGAAGAGTTTTTGGCGCAGTTGCATTACGTGACCATCGACGCAAAAGGTGAGGACGGTTGGCCTGAGTTGAAATCTTTGATGCGTGATGACGTGGTCAAGGCCTTCTATTTCTCTGTCGCGCCTAGCCTGTTTGGCGCCATCGCAGAGCGTTTGCGCCTGAATGGTATTTCCGACGCAGACAGCCGTATCGTGGTTGAAAAACCTTTCGGGCGTGATTTGCCAACTGCCAAGGCGCTCAACGCTGATTTGGCTGCGCATTTCGACGAGACACAGATCTACCGCATCGATCACTATCTCGGTAAAGAAACCGTGCAAAACCTTATGGCTGTGCGGTTTGGCAATATTTTGTTTGAACCTTTGTGGAACGCGCAATACATCGACCACATTCAGATCACAGTGGCTGAAACCGTCGGTGTGGGCGGACGCGGTGAGTATTATGATCGCGCTGGCGCCATGCGCGATATGGTGCAGAACCACTTGATGCAGCTGTTGTGTTTGATCGCGATGGAACCGCCAAGCAAATACGACCCTGACGCTGTACGGGATGAAAAGCTTAAAGTTATCCGCGCCTTAGAACCTATCGCGCCACATCACATCGTGCGCGGTCAATATGACGCGACGGATACAGACCAGTCTTACCGCGAAGATGCGGGCGATCCCAAATCGCGCACGGAAAGCTATATCGCGTTGCGTTGTCAAATCGCCAACTGGCGGTGGGCCAACACGCCGATTTACATTCGTACCGGCAAGAAACTCAAAGCGCGCGCCTCTGAAATTGCTGTGGTGTTCAAAGAGACCCCGCATTCAATTTTTGGCGAAGAAGCTGGCACCCACGCCAATGTGTTGCGCATTCGTTTGCAGCCCAACGAGGGCATGACATTGCAAGTGACGATCAAAGAACCAGGCCCTGGTGGCATGCGTTTGATCGATGTGCCGCTTGATATGTCTTTCGCCGAGGCTTTAGACGATGCCGACGCGGATATTCCAGACGCCTACGAGCGTCTGATCATGGACGTGATCCGTGGCAACCAAACCCTGTTTATGCGCGGCGATGAAGTCGAGGCAGCTTGGGCATGGACCGATCCGTTGATCAATGGATGGAAAGCGCGCAACGATGTGCCAAAGCTCTATGACGTCGGTTCTGCCGGACCTGAGGACGCTGCACTGATGCTGAAACGTGAAAACCGCACGTGGCGGGAGATCAAAGAATGAACTTTGTCGATTATGTTGACCGCGATGCTTTGATGCTTGGTTTGGCTGATATCATCGCAGGTGAATTGACTTCGGCGCTGGATCATTCCGATCGCGCGTCTTTGTGTGTCCCTGGCGGCACCACGCCGGGGCCGATTTTTGACACTTTGTCAGGTGTCCATTTGGCGTGGGATCGCGTTGATATCTTGCTCAATGACGAGCGCTGGGTGCCCGAAACCTCTGATCGTTCGAACACGGCCTTGCTCAAGCGCCGCTTGATCTCAGGGCATGCCTCTGGCGCCAATTTGATCCCATTGCATACAGATGTCCCAACGCCGGAAGAGGGCTTGGATGGCTTGATGTCTGCCGTGGATGCAGCTTTACCACTTGATGTTTTGGTGCTTGGCATGGGTCTTGATATGCACACGGCCAGCTTGTTCCCCGGTGCAGATCAGCTTGAACTGGGCTTATCTGATAAAGCGCCGACATTGCTTGCCATGCGCGCACCCGGCGCACCAGAACCTCGGATCACATTGTCTGCACGCGCTTTGAAAACGGCTGTGTCGACCCATATTTTGATCACGGGGGACGAAAAGCGCGATGTCTTGGAAAAAGCACGTAAGTTACAGCCGTTCGACGCGCCGATTGCTGCGTTTCTACGCGGTGCCACTGTGCATTGGGCGCCGTAAAACAGGCGGTCTATGCGACGCTGATGACGCTTTGATCCCATTAGGGACACATAAACTGTTTTAGACTAAAACGGGGTCACACCCTGATAGGAGATACCATGTCCGTTGATTTTTCCGGATTGAAAGCATTAAACGCTGCCGCCGCTGATCGTCACATTCTGGATCTGTTTGCCAGTGATGCCGCGCGGGCCCAGTCGTTTTCTGTCGAAGCCGACGGGCTTTTGTTTGACTACTCGAAAACCAATATCGATGCAGCGCAAAAGGCCAGCTTGATTGATCTGCTCGAACAAGCAGACGTCGCAGGCAAACGCGAGGCAATGTTCTCGGGTGAGAAAATCAACGACACCGAAGGGCGCGCTGTTTTACACACGGCTTTGCGCAATTTGGATGGCGATGACATCATAGTTGATGGCACTGGCATTATGAAAGGTGTGCGGCATGTTTTGGCGCGCATGGACGATTTTGCAGATCGCGTGCGCCGCGGGGACATTACGTCATCCTCGAATGCGCCGTTTGAGAATATCGTCAACATCGGGATCGGTGGATCTGATCTTGGCCCTGTGATGGCTTATGAAGCGCTTCGACCTTATGCCAATGGACCGCAGTGTCACTTCGTTTCAAACGTCGATGGCGCGCATATCTATGACGTTCTCAAGGGGCTCAACCCCTTGACGACACTCGTTATTGTCGCCTCCAAAACATTTACGACGATCGAGACTATGACCAACGCCCAAACCGCACGAGATTGGCTTGTTGAACGTGTCGGCGAAGAAGGCATTTCACGCCACTTTGCAGCGCTCTCAACGGCACGTGACAAAACCGCGGCCTTTGGCATCGATCCTGACCTTGTGTTTGGGTTCGAGGATTGGGTTGGCGGGCGCTATTCCGTCTGGGGCCCGATTGGTCTGCCCTTGATGCTAGCTATCGGTCCGCAACATTTCGCGGATTTCCTGCGTGGCGCGCAAGCGATGGACACACATTTCCGGACAGCACCTTGGGCTGAAAACCTGCCAGCGCTCTTGGCTTTGACAGGCATTTGGCACAACCAAGTCTGCGGTCATGCGACGCGCGCGGTTCTTCCTTATGAACAACGTCTTGTGCGGCTGCCCGCTTATTTGCAGCAATTGGAAATGGAAAGTAACGGCAAACGGGTGTCGATGGATGGAGAAGATCTGACATTCAATTCCGGTCCTGTAGTTTGGGGTGAGCCAGGCACAAATGGCCAACACGCGTTTTACCAGCTGATACATCAAGGCACCCGCGTTGTGCCTTGCGAATTCATGGTCGCTAAATACGGTCATGAAGCAGGTCTTGAGCACCAACATGAATTGCTTGTGTCTAATTGCTTGGCGCAATCCGAAGCGCTGTTGCGTGGGCGCTCGTTGAGTGAGGCGCGTGACATCATGAGTGCCAAAGGGTTTGAGGGCGCTGAACTTGAACGCCAAGCTCGTCACCGCGTATTCCCGGGCAATCGTCCGACAACAACATTGGCTTATGAACGCCTAACGCCTTTCGTTTTGGGGCAAATCGTTGCGCTCTATGAACATCGTGTCTTTGTCGAAGGCGTGATCTTGGGGATTAATTCTTTTGATCAATGGGGCGTTGAACTTGGCAAAGAGCTTGCCGTCGCATTGCAGCCTGTGTTGGCTGGAACTGAATCAAGTGCTGACAAAGATGGATCAACGCAGAGCCTTGTAAAGTTTCTTAAAGTCTAAGCTATTCATTATGATTTTGATTGGGCTCGCGGGGAAACTTCGCGGGCCTTTTCTATGCCAATAAGTCGCGATCAAAGGGCTGTGCTATCCACTGCGTTGCCCTTGACCTTTTTCTTGAGCAGCCCTAAATTCAAATCAGTTCTCAGGGCGGGGTGTAATTCCCCACCGGCGGTTATAGTCCGCGAGCGCCTCGCACTTAAAAATGCTTGGGTCAGCAGATCTGGTGAAATTCCAGAACCGACGGTTAAAGTCCGGATGGTAGAGAATGGAATGCGGGCAGGGGGCTTTGGCTCGTCGTTCGTGTTCCTTCGAGCTCTGGGACCTAACAGTGTAAACTCAAGGGTTCCAAAATGACTGATATGACTTCAAACTTCGAAACTTCTTCTCCTCGCATAGCGTTTATTCGCGCCCGCTGGCATGCGGATATTGTGGATCAAGCCCATGTTGGCTTTGTCGCACAAATGACTGCGCATGCGCCAAGTGCTACCACTGATGTTTATGATGTCCCTGGTGCGTTTGAAGCGCCTCTTTTGGCAAAGCGCTTGGCCAAAACAGGTAAGTATGATGCGATTGTTGTCGCGGCCTTAGTCGTTGATGGCGGTATTTATCGCCATGACTTCGTCGCTGACGCTGTTGTCTCTGGCTTGATGCAGGCGCAGCTGGAAACAGAAGTACCAATGTTTTCGGTGTCATTGACGCCGCACCATTTCCATTCCACTGAAGACCACATCAAGTTCTACACAGAACATTTTGTGAAAAAGGGTGCAGAGGCCGCAAATGCAGTGCGTGATATTCTCGCGCTCAAACTGCCTGAACCTGTGTCGGCGTAAATCGTATCAGTTGATGATACATTGTGAAAACAAATGAGCCGCCCTTTGGGGCGGCTTTCGTTTTTGATGCTCAATGATTAAAAACGTCGTTTAGCCGTTCCAAGTGCGGATAGGACCACAATCCATATGCACAAAGTTTGAACCACGATAGGTTCCAACACCACCCGCAGAACAGTTTTTGGCGGCAGAGGCCATTTGGCTTACGGAGCGAGATTTCAGGCGCAAATCAGCGGCTTCGCCTTTCATGTGGAGGGAGTTCTTGGCTACCCCGCTTGAGCGAGAGCGCAGCATGTTATTGGTTTCAGGAGAGCGATAGCCGGAGAGCAGCATGTAAGGCTCATTCACGTCCATCAACCCATGCGCGGCAGCCATGATATCAATTGTGCGAGCGTCGATTGATTTCACTTTATTGTTGCGCCAGTCGCGGAAGAAATAAGTGACTTCCTTGAGAGCTTCGTTGATGTACTCGCCTTCGACCCAGTAAATTGTATCGATGCTTTCACCTGTACGGCCTGAATACATACGAAGTCTACGGATGTCGCCTGAACCGCGCAAGAACCCCGCCGCGTTGGCATAAACTGGAGCGGCGGAAAGGGTGACTGCTGCAAAACTTCGCAAAAGCGTGCGCCGTGTGATTGCGCTGGACTTGTTTGTCGTCATGATCTCAAGCGTCCCGTTCTTATCATTCCCGCCTCAACGCGGTACATTCCTATGTGCCGTTTTTACGACATTCTAACTCATTCACAGCCGTCAACATTGACCTAGATCACCCCCAAATCGGAGACTCACAGCGTCGCGGCGTTGTTTCAAGGCTCACTCAAAACGAAACCAAAGTTACACCAGATAAAAGCTTCGCTAACCAAAACCTTGCCAATTTCTTTATTTGGCCTAGCTGATTTGCATTTCTTAAAGTCAATGATGCTACTGTCAGTGTTATGGCACAAAGTGAATCGCCCTCCAAGCATCCCTTTATAGAGAGGCACTAAATGGCCGAAAAGTAGGCAAAAATTTGCGCATATAGAACGTATTCGAGCGCAAAAGACCCGCAAATTCAACTTCTCACTCAGCCTTTAAAGGGAAAATCAAGGGGAATCGTGCGGGAAATCGATCACGATAAAATGTGTGCTTTGAGTATCACAAGGGGCATTTCTGACCAGTTTTCCCCTCACGCTCGCACCCAAAACTATGTAGTTTAGACGCTAGTTTACTGTCTTTTTTGAGGATTATTATGTTTCTCTCTTTGGTGCCGCGCATTTCGTATGCTGCGCGATTGACGTCTGCCGCGTCACAAAGCTTACGGTTCGGTTTCATCGCCATTCTCTCGATGGCCTTCATTTCGGCGGCCCCTGATCGGGTCTCCGCTCAGCAAGTCACTGCAATGATGCAATCGATTGCAGAAGCGGCATCAAAATCCAAAGACCTGTCGGAATATTATCGTGCGACAGGCTACAAGCCTATATTTGCCGATAATTCCAGTCGCGCTCGCAGTCGGCGTCAGGCATTGTTGCGCGCACTAGATGGCGCGCCGGATCACGGTATCGCACCGTATGACACAAGCCTGTTGAAAGCCAATATGCGGTCTATAAAATCAGAACGCGATTTAGGCCGCGCCGAGGTGGCCATGGCGACTTTGTTCTTGGACTACGCGAGAGACATGCAGACAGGCCAATTGGTGCCATCGCGTATTGACAGTGGTATCGTGCGTCAAGTGCCGTATCGTGACGGTGTGTCGCTTATGGACAGCTTTGCCAAGTCAACGCCGGCAGCATTTTTGAAAAGCCTGATGCCAAAATCACCTGAATATACACGGTTGCTAAAAGAAAAGCGCGTGCTTGAAAAAACCCTCGGCAATGGCGGCTGGGGTCCGCAGGTTGGCGGCAATAAACTTGAGCCAGGTCAGTCCAACGGCAACGTAGTGGCATTGCGCGATCGGTTGATTGCGATGGGATACCTTAATCGCAACGCGAGTACAGTCTATGACGCGAGTATTCAAAAAGCTGTTCAATTGTTCCAACAACGTCATGGATTGTCAGCGGATGGTGTTGCTGGCGTGGGAACATTGAAAGAGCTTAATATTGAGCCTGCGCAACGCCTTGCGTCTGTTCACGTGGCTCTTGAGCGTGAACGCTGGATGAATATCGAACGTGGCACACGTCACGTTTGGGTGAATGTCACAGATTTTTCGGCCAAGATCATCGATAACGACAGTGTCACATTTGAAACGCGTTCAGTTGTTGGTGCCAATGATTCCAACCGTCGTACGCCTGAGTTTTCAGACGTTATGGAACACATGGTGATCAACCCAACATGGAATGTGCCGCGCTCTATTGCGGTTCGTGAATATCTTCCATTGATGAAAAAGAACCCAGGGGCAGCTGGTCATCTTCGTCTGGTGGATTCTCGTGGTCGTACAGTGGACCGTGCAAATGTGGATTTCAATTCCTACACAGAAAGAACCTTTCCGTTTAATCTGAAGCAGCCACCGTCAGACGGCAATGCCTTGGGATTGGTGAAATTCATGTTCCCAAACAAGTACAATATCTACCTGCACGACACGCCTGCAAAAAGCCTGTTTTCACGCGAGTCCCGCGCGTTCTCACACGGGTGTGTGCGTTTGAAAGATCCGTTTGATTTTGCTTACGCATTGCTTGCAAAACAGTCTAACGATCCCGTGGGTCTGTTCCAGTCACGTTTAAAATCTGGCGTTGAATCTGTTGTGGCATTGGAAGAGCAGGTGCCTGTGCATATTGTTTACCGCACGGCTGTAACGGTTGCGAAAGGTGGCATGGAATACCGTCGTGACGTTTACGGACGTGACGCGAAAATTTGGTCTGCTTTGCAAAAACAAGGCGTTCAGTTGCGCGCTGTTGGCAGCTAAACGAAAGTTTTTTTATACTCGTTTATGTTTTTATACTCGTTCAAGGGCGTCCTGCGGGGCGCCCTTAATAGTTTTTTGAATTGGATCTTTGACAAAACTTGGGGCCATGTTTTGCCTCGGTCCTTTCCATGTTGGCCTTGAGGCATTATGTCAAAGTAACTCAGGTATTTTCAAAGGTTTCATCATGACTGGCATCACGATTTCAGACTTAGCAAAGCGCATTGGCGCGCCATTTGAAGGCAATGGCGCATTGGTTGTGACCTCTGCCGGTGAACCTAAAACAGCTGATGCAGGCCACATTGCTTTGGCGATGGACCCTAAGTTTGCACCAGCCTTGACCACAGGTGCTGCGCGTGCCGCGGTTATTTGGGAGGGCGCCGATTGGCAGTCTTTCGGGTTGGAGGCTGCTATTTTGGTGCGCCGCGGACGTTTGGCAATGGCAGGGATCACCGCAAGCTTTGATGCGGGTCTTGGGCTTGCGAAAGGTGTTCACCCCAGTGCCGTCATCGACCCTTCAGTGACACTTGGCGACGACGTTTCAATTGGTCCACTGGTTGTCATCGGCGCTGGTGCTGTCATCGGTGATCGCTGTCAGATTGCGCCGCAGGTGACTGTCGGCACAGACGTTCACATCGGCGCAGATGCTGTCATTCATGCGGGTGTGCGAATTGGCGCATGTGCGCAAATCGGCGCGCGCATCTTTATTCAACCCGGTGCGGTGATTGGCGCAGACGGGTTTTCCTTTGTTACGCAAGAAATATCCGCTGTAGAGCAAGCGCGTGAAAGCCTTGGGGCCAATGTCGAGGCCAAAGGCCAAAGCTGGCTGCGCATTGCCTCTATCGGCGGTGTTATCATCGGCGATGATGTTGAAATTGGCGCCAATGTTACGATTGACCAAGGCACCATTCGGGCCACCCAAATCGGATCGGGCAGTAAGCTCGATAACCAAGTGCACATCGGTCACAACGTGATTGTCGGGCAGCATTGTTTGCTATGCGGGCAAGTTGGTATCGCGGGCTCAACCGTCTTGGGGGATTTTTGCGTCATGGGCGGCCAAGCTGGGGCCGCCGATAATATCACCATCGGGTCCGGCGCGATTATTGGCGCTGGCTCTGGTGTGTTGTCGAATGTCCCCAAGGGAAAGGCTATGATGGGCTATCCTGCGGTCGCGATGCAAACGCATATCGATATGTATAAATCCTTGCGACGCTTGCCACGTTTGCTCAAAGACCTCGCGTCTAAAAAGGGCACCTAGGCTCGTGTTTTTTTGACACCTTGCTGTCATATTTTTCTGTTTTACAGCCAAAAGTTTCGGTTTAGATCCTATGATGACCGCGAAAGATGGAGACAAAAAATGTCTGACGAGATCAGAACACAGATAATCGCAATCATCGCTGAGCAAGCCGTTCTAGAACCCAGTGACGTGCGTGATAACCAAAGCCTCGACGACCTTGGCATCGACAGCCTTGGTCTTGTGGAATGCATTTTTGCTATCGAGGAAACCTTTGATATTTCAGTGCCGTATAACGCGAATGAGCCTGACCAATCGGATTTCGATATCACTTCGGTGGCGGCCATTGTGAAAGCGGTTCAGGGACTTATTGCCGAGCAATCGTCATGAAACGCGTCGTCATAACGGGGGCGGGCACGGTCAACGCATTGGGGCTCGATGTGCCGTCAACGTTGGAGGCAATGCGTGAAGGCCGTTGCGGTATTTCTGAACTAAAATTTCGGGATGTGGACAGACTGTCGATCAAAATTGGTGGCCAAATTCACGGTTGGACCACAGAGCAACGCTTTAATCGCCAACAAATCGCTTTGTATGATAGGTTCACGCAGTTTGCTTTGGCGGCTGCAAAAGAGGCGATCGAGCAATCGGGTTTGGAATTTATCGGTGATCTCGCAGCCAAATCAGGTGTAATTTTTGGTACTTCTGGCGGAGGCTTGAACACCCAAGACGACAATTACCGCATGGTTTACGAAGAGGGTAAAAACCGTGTTCATCCGTTCGTGGTGCCAAAATTGATGAACAACGCGTCGTGTTCGCATGTGTCGATGGAATACAATCTTAAGGGCCCAAGTTTCACTGTTGCAACGGCCTGTGCGTCGTCCAATCATGCCATGGGGCAAGCCTTTAACATGGTGCGTTGTGGCATGGCGACAGCGATGGTCACGGGGGGCTCAGAATCCATGCTGTGCTTTGGTGGTGTCAAAGCTTGGGAAGGTCTGCGGGTTATGTCGAAAGACGCCTGTCGGCCTTTCAGCCTCAATCGCAATGGTATGGTGCAGGGCGAGGGGGCTGCGGTGTTCGTGTTCGAAGAGTATGAGCACGCAAAAGCGCGAGGCGCTGAGATCTTGTGCGAGGTGATCGGGTTTTCGATGACTTCTGATGCCTCTGATATTGTGATGCCCTCAAAACAGGGTGCAGCACGCGCCATTGCTGGCGCCATCACGGATGCGCAGATCAATCCCGAAGAGATCGGTTACATCAATGCCCATGGCACCGGGACTGCCGCCAATGATAAAACCGAATGCGCCGCCGTTGCGGATGCGCTCGGCCATCATGCCGACACGGTTATGATGTCCTCAACCAAATCAATGCATGGGCATCTGATTGGTGGCACCGGCGCTGTTGAGCTGTTGGCATGTATTATGGCGCTCAAAGACGGCATTATCGCGCCCACCATCAATTATGAAGAACCTGATCCTGAATGCGCGTTGGATGTTGTGCCCAACGAGGCGCGTGATGCGGATGTGGATGTGGTTCTGTCTAACGCATTTGCCTTTGGTGGCTTGAACGCCGTTATTGCCTTGCGCAAAGCTTCTTAATTTCTGAGATTTTCATCAATATCAAAAGGACCGACACATCATTTGTGCCGGTCCTTTGCATTCGAGCGTTTGCACTTATTATTGTGTTTCAGCGCGTGCAGCTATATTGATCTCTGTCACTCGAGTGTAGGCAGCCGTGAAGCCTGTCAATGACACTGACACGGGCACTTTAACGTCAGGAGCTGCATAGGGCACGATCGTCAAAGTTGCTGTTGCGCCTTTTTTCAATAGAGCGACATCATCTTCAACAAGGCCAAAACGGGCTTGGCAGCCTGTTGGAGAGCACACTGCAAACGGGTAACGACGCCCGTTGGCACCATCAACAGTCAGTGTTAGTTGCTCAGTTAGCAATGTATCCAAAGGCACTGTCACAGTGGCTGCGGCTTCAATGCCGCCATTGCCGAAGTGAAACAAAGATATTTCAGCCACAGGGTTTTCTTTTTCATCCAAGAGTAACTGGAACATGGAACACGGATCAGCTTGGCCTTCAGGTGCTTTGAGGCAATTGATATTCCAATCGCCGTGCTGCTCAAGCGTGTAAGGTTGTCCAATGCCATCCGTATCATCAATTGGTGTTCCAGTGCTCAGCCCTGGTATTGAGGCAGCGCCTTCGGAAGGGGCTGGGTCGGCGTCTTGCGCCGTAGCAGTAAAACACAATCCAAATGACATGACAGTGCTCAGGCAAAGCGTTTTGGCCGTGGTGTTCGCGAAGTTCATATGAAATCCATAAATGCTTGGGTCAATTTGGTTTTTTCTACCATGGCGATCTGAGGGTGTCAGGCAGGATTTGTTCGATTTCGTTCCAAAATAATAAAATCGGCCAAAACAGGCAAACTCTTGCTCGCACACATTGATATGTCTGGTCACTAAGGTGCTAAGTCTCAAAAGGGCGCCAGCTTTCGCGTGGCACCCCATTGGTGATCTTGTCTTGATAGAAGATCAATTTGCTCCCTGTCGGACATGGCCGACGCATTGACAAAAATTCTAGGCAGGATGGTTTATGACGTCAACGCAAATTTGGATGAAAAATCCGCAATTTTTCTGATTTGGTAAAAAAGAGGCCGCGGTGATCGTGATCACGCGCGGCCAGTCTGACAGGGAGGAAGTCAGTTCGGGCCTAGGAGGACATGGCCCGAACACATGTGATACTGGCACCAATTTGTTAAAATTGTATTGTTGCGTCGAACGATAGATATAGTGACCTGCAACACGCGCGGAATCAGTTGGAGAAACAGTGAGATGAGTGATGGAATTTTTATTGGCGGTGGCGGTATCGATTACAAAGATCCGCAACAGCTCTTGCTGAAATACGGCAACCGTCATGGATTGATCGCAGGCGCTACAGGCACAGGTAAAACCGTCACTTTGCAAATTCTAGCCGAAGGATTCTCAAACGCAGGCGTGCCTGTGTTTTTATCGGACGTCAAAGGGGACCTGTCAGGTCTTGCAAAAGCAGGGTCCGAAGACGGCAAACTGCATGCGCCGTTTATGACGCGCAATGAGACGATCAATTTCACGACGTTCCTGTATGAAAGCTTTCCCGTCACCTTTTGGGATCTCTTTGGCGAGCAGGGCCATCCCATTCGCACAACTGTTGCAGAAATGGGGCCTTTGCTTTTGTCGCGGATGTTGCAACTGACGGATGCCCAAGAAGGCGTGATCAACATTGCGTTTCGCGTGTCAGACGAACAAGGTTGGCCTCTTTTAGATCTCAAAGACCTACAGGCATTGCTTGTCTGGTGTGGTCAGAATGCAGATGATTTAACGCTGCGCTATGGCAATATCTCATCCAGCTCTATTGGTGCCATCCAACGTGGTCTTTTGGTGCTTGAAAACCAAGGCGGTAATAAATTGTTTGGCGAACCGGCTCTGGACCTCGCTGATATCATTCGCACGGATGCTGACGGGCGTGGGCGTATTTCAGTACTGGCGGCAGACAAATTGATGTCATCGCCGGGCCTTTATGCGACGTTTTTGCTGTGGCTCTTGTCTGAACTGTTCGAAGAACTGCCAGAAATTGGCAATCCTGATAAACCGAAATTGGTGTTCTTTTTTGATGAGGCGCATTTGCTGTTTGATGATGCACCAAAAGCGCTTGTCGATAAGGTGGAACAAGTTGCACGTTTGATCCGGTCCAAGGGCGTGGGCGTGTATTTCGTGTCGCAAAACCCTGCCGATGTGCCGGATGATATCTTGGGGCAATTGGGCAACCGCGTGCAACATGCGCTGCGGGCATTCACTGCGCGCGATCAAAAGAACCTTGCGCGCGCTGCCGAAACTTACCGGATCAATCCGCGTTTCGACATTGAAGAGGCAATCAAATCGGTCGGCACGGGTGAGGCCGTCACATCAATGCTTGAGGCCAAAGGCGTGCCATCCATTGCTGAGCAAACGCTTATCCGCCCGCCGTCGTCGCAACTTGGGCCGCTCAGTGCGTTAGAGCGGGCAGCGGTGATTGCCACCTCGCCGATTGCGGGCAAATACGAGACTGTTTTGGACCGCGAAAGCGCTTTTGAGGTGTTGCGCAAACGCGCTGATGACGCATCGAAAGCGGCTGAGGATGCCGAAGCGGCAGAAGAGGCCGCAGACCTCGCCGCGAAACAGGCGAAAGCCGATGACAAACACCGCAGTGAACTGGAACGTGAGTTCAAAAAGGCGCGCCGTTACGAGACCAAATCCTATGGGAAATCATCATCACGACGGTCTTCAACATCGGAAACCATCGGGGAATCTGTCACCAATTTGGTAATCAAAGAGCTAAAAGGCACCACAGGGCGGCGCATCGTACGCGGTATCTTGGGCGGGCTATTTAAGGCGCGCTGATGCCTCACCTGTCAAACGAATGACTGCCAAAAACTGACAGGCATACATCGAACGGCTGAAATGAAAAGATGCGCACCTTAAAAGGCGCGCATCTTTATCTTTTCAATAGGTTAAATGGCTTACTTCAGGTTTGCGAGAACGCGGTCACGCTGTGCCGTGTAAACGTTGTCTGAGCGGCGGGACCAACCAGATGTTGCCGCCATAGAGGCTTCTGCGGATGCGCGGATATCAGCGAAAATACTGTCATCCATGTAACCATCAAGAACCTCTTTAGACGCTGAGCCGAAGGCATCCCAAACATCGTCAGAGAATGACATAATTTGAGTTCCGCCAGAGATAAGACGCTTGAGCGCGGGGCCATTGTTCGCCATGAATTGAGCATAGCTGCTTTGATGAGCATAGCTTGCAGCCACTTCGATTGCCCGCTGTTGTCCTACGGTCAGATCGTCGAAGACTGCCAAGTTCGTTGCAATGGTCATCGCACCATTTGGCTCGTGGAATCCCGCTGGGTAGTAGAAGTCACACACTTCTTGAAGACCGAGCTTTTCGTCTGCCCAAGGGCCGATCCATTCTGTGCCGTCGAGAGCGCCAGTGGAGAGCGCTTGGTAGATTTCTCCGCCCGGAATGGTTTGCACAGACGCGCCAAGTTTAGAGAGCGCTTGCCCTCCAAGCCCAGGCATACGGAATTTGATGCCTTGGAAATCATCTGCGGAGTTGATTTCTTTGCGGAACCAACCGCCACCTTGCGCCGCTGTTTGGCCTGCAATGAACGGTTTTAAACCGAAAATTTCACCAAGCTCGTGGTGCTTTTGCATGCCGTCAGCACCATAATACCACGTCATCATTTCAGGCGCAGACATGCCGAATGGAACAGTTGTGAAGTAAGCCCAAGCTGGATGTTGGCCGACGAAGTAGTAATCCGCACTGTGGTACATGTCGGCTTGCCCGGCTGTGACGGCATCGAACACTTCAAGACCGCCGACCAATTCGCCTGCAGCTTTGGGGTCAATCGTCAATTGGCCTTCGGAAATTCCAGTGACGGATGTTGCGAAGGCTTCAACGGCGTCCCAAACGCCCGCAAAACCGCGGGGCCAGCTTGTGACCATTGTTAAAGTACGTTTGCCTTGTGCGTATGCGGGGGCTGCCAATGTTGTGGTTGCTACTGCGGACGCGCCACCAAGAGCAGAGGTTTTCAAAAAAGAACGGCGATCCATGTGTGATTTCCTTGTGATAAATAGATATAACATTCAAAGCGATGCCGCGAAGAATGAATCCTTGGAAGGGGTATCGATTTAAAATTTAGAAATAAACAACCAAGACTGCATAGAATGTATGCATATTTTACATATCTATACGGTTTTCATGCTCCAGGATCAAAGCGTTTTGAACAGAGTTGTCAGGCGTCTGGACTCATCGGCCAATCCCCAAGGCGTGTTCACGATAAACATGCCTGATCCGATCATGCCGTGCCCCTCGCGCGCAGGCGCAAACCGCACCTCGTGATGCAGCACATCGGGCAGCTTAAGGTCTAGCAACATATCCGTCATCGGCTTATGCGCACCGCCCTCTAAAATTGGATACCACAGGGCAATAATGCCGACATTCCACTTGCGATGCAGCTTTTCAATAAAGCTGGGCAAAGTGTTGTAATCGGATTTCATCTCATAAGGCGGATCGATCAAACACAGACCGCGACGCGGGGTCGGCGGGCAAACACTTTGCGCAAATTCCATACCGTCTTGTTTGAGCATATGCAGTCCCACGTATGATTTTGAGCTGCGCATAGAGGTGCGCAGCAGGTCAAATTCTGCGGGGTGCAGTTCGGCCAGATGCATGTTGTCATCGTCACGAAGCAAAGCTTGCGCCAGAGCGGGTGAACCCGGATAGATGCTTTTGCCTTGCGCGTCTGAAACGGTTTTGCGGGCGCGGCTATAAGGATGATCGGGCTTGAACCATTTGGCCACTTTCAAGATGCCAGATTCTGCTTCGCCCGTTTTTTGTGCTTGCGAGCCTTGCAAGTCATAAAGCCCACGTCCAGAATGGGTTTCGATGTAAGACAGCGGTTTGTCTTTACGGGTGAGATACTCGATCATCACCGCCAATAAAGCATGCTTTTGCACATCTGCCAGATTGCCCGCGTGAAATCCGTGCTGATACGACAGCATTATAAGCCACGGCGCAAAGGGCGCACTTTCAAGGTTGATAGGCGGTTGTCTTTGCGGGCCACCACTTCAAATCGGTGACCGTGGAAAGAGAAGACTTGTCCAGCTGTGGGAATCATTTGCGCCTCGTGGATGACCAGACCGGCCATGGTATTGGCCTCGTCATCTGGAAGATTGCATTCTGTTGAGCGGTTAAAGTCGCGGATTGTCATGCCGCCATCAACGACCCAGCCGCCTTCTTTGGATCTGATCGGCGCGTCCTCGGATTGGTCGAACTCATCTGTTATTTCGCCGACGATTTCTTCCAAAATATCTTCCAGCGTGATCAAACCTTGCAGCGCGCCATATTCATCTACCACGAGGGCAAAATGTGTCTGACGGCGCAAAAACTGACGCATTTGATCATCAAGCGTTGTGGTTTCGGGCACGAAATAGGGTTCCATCGCCACGGCCATTACATCGAATGCGGCAAATTCGGAATCTCCCATCGCGTCGGCACGTGCGGCATACATACCACGCAGCAGGTCTTTAGCGTGGATAACTCCAACAATGTTTTCAGGGTCATCGCGGAAAAGCGGCAAACGGGTGTGCGGGGACTGCAAACAGACTTCAAGCACATCTCGCGGCGGAGTGTCGGCGTCGATCATCTCGATTTTCGAACGGTGTAGCATGATTTCTTCGACAGTGCGTTCGCCGAGATCCAACGCGCCAAGCAACCGATCACGATCTTCTTTCTCAACAGCGCCTTCAACGTGACCCAAGGCAATCGCACCGGCTATTTCGTCCTTCAGTGCTAAAAAATGGCTGTCAGGATCGGTTTGAACACCAAACAAGCGCAACATGCCACGTACAAGCATCCGCACAAAACTCACGACAGGTGAAAAGATCAACACAACTGCCGCAATGGGTTTCGCCACCCGCGCAGCAGCAGATTCAGGATTGGTGATGGCATATGTTTTAGGCAGAACCTCAGCGAAAACAAGCACAAGACCTGTCATTACTAAAGTCGCCAATGCAACACCGCTTTCACCAAACACCCTTGTGAACAGCGCCGTGGCCAAAGACGTTGCGAGGATATTCACAAGGTTATTGCCCAACAACACAGATCCAATCAGCCGTTCGTTGTCTTCGGTAACATCCAAGGCTTTTTGCGCACCTTTTGCCCCTTTGTCGGCTTGCGCGCGCAGTTTTCCGCGAGAGGCAGCGGTCAAGGCAGTTTCTGACCCGGAAAAGAACCCCGACAAAACGAGCAGCCCTGCAATTGCGGCGGATGTCATCCAAAAGGCTGCGTCAAGCATAGTGAGGTCCATAGTTCAGGCTCCAATTTATCATCAAAGAGGGCGGCATCGTGCAATTGTTATGGGGCCGTGCTGCGCGGCGCGCAAGTGACAGCCCTTGCTTGATGTGCAATTTAGGTCAATATATTATGTGTCGGCCAAAGGATGATGGGTGAGTACCAATTCTTTGAGACGCTCATCCAGTACATGCGTATAGATTTCAGTTGTCGACAGGTCTGCGTGACCCAATAGTGTCTGGATGGCACGCAAATCGGCCCCGTGCGCCAACAGATGTGTCGCAAACGCGTGGCGCATCACATGGGGGGTGACTTTGTCAGGCGACAGACCCGCATGTACCGCAATCTCTTTGATGAGTTGATAAAAGCCCACACGTGTCAAGTGCCCAGCCTTGGCACGCGACGGGAACACGAAGGTCGATGGCTTTTGACCCTTCTCGAGACGCGCGACCTCTTCGGCCTCGTCACGGTGGACCAACCAATCTGTCAACGCACTGCGGGCAGGGGGCGACAAGGGCACCATCCGTTCCTTATCGCCTTTGCCGCGTACCAAAATCATCCTCGGATCTCCGCGCACGGCTGATATGGGCAGCTCGACCAGTTCAGATGCCCGCATTCCAGTTGCATACAGAACTTCGATCAAACAAGTGTTGCGTGCGCGATCATAGGCGGTTTTTCCTAAACCACGCGCTGCACTCAAAAGCGATGATACTTCGTCCTCAGACAGGGTTTTGGGCAAGCGTTTGCTGCGCCCAGGTCCACGAATTTGCAAACTTGGATTGTCTTTACGCCAACCTTCTTCAAAGGCGAACCGGTAAAGTTGCTTGATTGATGACAACCGCCGCGCTCGTGTAGATTGCGCTAGGCCTTCGGCCTCGCAAGCGACCAAATAAGACTCGATGTCGGCACGCTGGGTTGTCTCAAACGATCCACCCCGACGTCTAAGCCATTCTGAAAACCCAAGCAAATCACGT
The DNA here is from genome assembly GCF_038899935.1 of Pacificibacter sp. AS14. Classification (NCBI taxonomy): domain Bacteria; kingdom Pseudomonadati; phylum Pseudomonadota; class Alphaproteobacteria; order Rhodobacterales; family Roseobacteraceae; genus Pacificibacter; species Pacificibacter sp. AS14. Next base: position 401,795 of record NZ_JBBMQI010000001.1, on the reverse strand, counting down.
CCGTAAGACAGTCGCGTATTCTCTGCGGCTCCCAGCTCTGCGGCTTGGGCTTCTGCATAAAGTGAAATCCAGTTGTGATCCGCGCTCATCCGCGACGCTCCAGGAATAGAATTTCCAGAGCTGCACGCCGTGCCGTGGCTTCTAGCCCGACAGCCCTGAAGAATTGCAGCGCGTCTGTAAGTTCGTCTAAATCGCCAGTGGCACCGCCTTCCAGCAACTCGATGGCACGTAAAATTGCCTCGCCTAAACGGCTGCTTTGCACCAATCCGCTCAAGCGTACAGGGATGCCTGACGCGCGAAATCCGTCGACAATGGCGCGTTTGCGCGCATCTACTATGCGTTCTAAGGGAACATCACCCAAAGCTATGGCGCGCGCGAATGCTGCATCTTTTGACACGGGTTTATCCCATTTGGCGGCGATAATTTCATAGGACGGTGACAGCAGTGCCACTTCAAATGCAACTTCGGCGGCATCGCCGGCAAGCGGAGCATCGCTGAGTTTTTGCGCGAAAAGATCGGCGAAGACGATTTGCAATCCAGATTCGCCCATTTCATCCCAAACCCGTCCGAGACTATGCGAGATTCCGCTCGGATCGCCAGTTTTCAATGCGGTTTCAAACCGTTGCAAGGCTTCAATCCTGTCCCAAATCCCGCCAGAGGCGGCAGGCAAATGTTCTGACCAAATGCCAAGCCAGCGGTTTGGTGCCAACGCACCGACACGGGCTAAACGTTCTGCCGCAGTTGCGCGAATTTTCCATCCAGCGGTTTGACGTAAATCGGATTGTGCAAAGGCAAGCGGTAAAGACTGTGTGGGAATCGGCTCACCAATCGCATCCATCATTGTAAATGTCAGTGGGGTTGGGGCACTTGGCACCGTTAGGGCGGGTTCGCCTTCGAACAACTCTGGATCTAAAAAACGCGCTAAAAGGTTGCTGTCGTCGGTAGAAATCAACCCCAAGGCCGTGCTGGTTTCCAGTGTCAGCGCTGCGGCGCGCCAATCACCGTCACGAGCAAGACAAAAAATCCGTGTTGGCAAAGCAGGGGACAGCCCTCGTGTGGTTTGAAGCTGTGCGCAGGCTTCGCTTTCGGTGCCCATCAACAATTTGGCATCAAACGAGCGGCGAAATACTTCTGGCGCATTTGATCCTGCACGCTGCATTAACGCATCGGCTTCTTCGATCAGGCCTTGCGTCAGCAACGCATCTACACGGGCGACAAAAAGACGCCCATCGTTTTGAATATCCAAAGGTGCATCAAGCTCAGCCAATATCAAAGTGTTCAGCAGGCGGCGTGATGCAGGCAAAAGGTCAGGTTCTTGCGAAATTGAGGTCAGTCTACGGCTGAGATCCAAAGCTTTAGATGCCCCCCACAGATCGCGCGGCAATCCGGTTTGGGCAGCGCTTAACAATCCGACAGCGTCGATGCGCGGTGCACCAATGGGGCCTGATGTGACATCCTCGGGCAAGGCGTTGTGCGAAATATCGTCGGCCAAAAATGTTATTGGGGCTATCGATTTTGGTGCGGTGCGCGGTGCATCAAGCGATTGTGTCAGCCAATTGATTGCAGACAATGGCTTTTCGGCCGCATTGTCTTGCGCGACAGCCGGTAACAGACTGCTGAGGCAGAGCACCAAGATCACAGCCGTTCTGGCCAAAATGGTGCAGTTTACTGTCCCTGCGGTGCAGGCGTGACCTAGTATCGTTTGACGCCCAAAGACGGTCATTTCCATGCCTAGTGCAACGTCAGCGTCACGGGCAGGCTTACATCTGCACGGGTCGGTGACAAATCTCCGACATAGGCAAAGGCCACAAACCCTATTGTACACAACGCTAGGGTCATGATCAAAAGCCGCCCTAAAAATTTTCGCATCGATTGCCTCCTTTTATCCAGCTTTATAAATCAGTTTGACTGATTTTTTGTCGCTATGACATGTTTTCGTATATTTATATATGGAATTTCCGACAATATCACGCCATTGAGGCATACAAATGAATGTGAGCAAGAGTTTGCCGTGCGGTGGACCCGCAAAGACACTGGGGAAAACATGTACAAAGGGCTCAAAAAAACAGTTGCACTCGTTGGCATGATGGGCGCAGGAAAAACGGCTGTTGGCAAGGCGATTGCGCAACTTCTTGAGGTTCCATTTTTGGACTCGGACGCCGAAATTGAACGCGCCGCGGATCGGACCATTGCAGAAATATTTGCACGCGATGGCGAAGCGTTTTTTCGCAGCAAAGAAACCCAAGTGATCACACGCCTTTTGGAAGATGAGCGCTGCATTTTGTCAACTGGCGGCGGGGCGTTTATGAGCGAAGTGAACCGCGACACCATTGCCGCCCATGGCGTTGCCGTTTGGTTGAAAGCTGATTTAGATATTCTATGGCAGCGCGTTCGGCATAAAAATACACGGCCTCTTCTGCAAACTGACAACCCTTTGGAAACGCTTAGGTCATTGGCAGACGTGCGCAATCCGATTTATGGGATGGCAGGTGTCATCGTAGACGCAGAACCCAGTTTGAGTATCGAAAAAATGGCACAAAAAGTCGTTGATGCGCTGGTGGCGCATGGCGGGATTGTAAAGGACAACAAATGAGCGATATCAGATCTTTAGGTGCCCTTGGAACATTTCAAACCGTACATGTGCCCCTTGGGGATCGCGCTTATGATGTGCGCATTGGTGAAGGGCTGGTCGCATTGGCTGGCGCCCATATTGCGCCGCTGTTGGGTAAGAAAAAACGTGTTTGCGTGATCACCGAAGAGAACGTCGCGGCTTTGCATTTGGACACCCTGCGCGGTGGCCTGGCGGCAGCTGGGATCGAGATGGAAGCACTGGTTTTGCCTGCTGGCGAAAGTACGAAATGCTGGGCCGAGCTGAACAAATCTGTTGAATGGCTTTTGGCGCAAAAGGTTGAGCGCAAAGATGTTGTGGTGGCCTTTGGCGGTGGTGTGATTGGCGATTTGGCTGGTTTTGCGGCCTCGATATTGCGTCGCGGCGTACGTTTTGTGCAGATTCCGACCTCGCTTTTGGCGCAAGTCGACAGCTCAGTTGGTGGCAAAACGGGGATCAACTCGCCTGCGGCTGGCAAGAACCTGATCGGCGCGTTTCATCAACCTTCTTTGGTTTTGGCCGATGTGTCTGTGCTTGGCACTTTGACGTCGCGCGATTTTTTGTCGGGCTGCGGCGAGGTTGTGAAATACGGCATGTTGGGGGATGAGGCGTTTTTTGAATGGCTTGAGGCAAATGGACCGCTGATGGCCGCTGGCGACGTCGCCGCGCGCACTTACGCTGTAAAACGATCCGTGGAAATGAAAGCCGAGATCGTTGTGCGCGATGAGACAGAGCAGGGCGATCGGGCGCTGTTGAATTTGGGCCATACCTTTTGCCACGCTTTGGAAGCAGCGACTGGATACTCTGATCGATTGTTTCACGGCGAAGGCGTGGCGATTGGCTGCGCTTTGGCCTATGAATTGTCCGCGCGTTTGGGGCTGTGTTCGCAAGAAGCCCCAAGTCGCGTGCGCGCGCAGATCAAAGCCATGGGCATGAAATGTGACCTCAAAGACATCGAGGGCGATTTGCCATCCGCAGAAGCGCTGGTCGATTTGATGGCGCAAGACAAAAAAGTGCTGGATGGTCAGCTACGCTTTATTTTGGCGCGGTCCATTGGCGAAAGCTTTGTTACATCAGATGTGCCGCGCGAGGCCGTGCTCAGCGTGATAGAGGACGCCCTGCGCGAGTGCTAAGTCTCAAAAATGCTAAGCCTTAGCGAGAGAAAAACCCTTTTCGCTTAGGTTTTTGCGCATTGAGATGCTTTTGCAAATCAGTGAAACCGCCAATTTTGACGCCATCGATAAAGACAAGCGGTGTCGTTGTGATGTGGTGCTTGTCTTTAAACGCGTCGGTTTCATGGCGCGTGCGTAAGACGTTGTCCTCAACGTTGAACCCATTGCGTTCAAGCAGGTCTAAAGCAGCCGTGCCATAGCCACAGGTGTAATTCGGCAAATCCATACGGTGAAGAACGGCTTTAGGTTTTTGGGACGAGAGGGTGTGTGTGGGCATGTGCGAGTTCCTTTTTCTCACTTAGATAAAGGGTGTGCCTGTGTCATTCTCAACCCCTGCGCCAGTCACACTTCTGTGCGCAAATCTTTCAATGTGTTGAAAGCGTTGTGAACGGTTGACGTGAGTTGCCGCACGGCACCGCAAATCATGGATGCACCGCCCTCGGTGAGTTCTGCCCTATCCCCATACCCCCAAAGCACGCCGATAGATTGCATATCATTGCGCGCTGCAGCTGTTGTGTCGTTGGCGCGATCTCCAATCATAAGGGCGTGTTGGGCTGTAAACCCTTCGTTCTCAATCATATGAGCAATAAGAACGCCTTTGTCGTCGAACTGGCCATCAAGCTCAGCACCATAAATCACGTCAAAATAGGGTGCTAAGCCGAAATGATCGATCACTTGACGGGCAAAGACTGTTGGCTTGGCCGTGCACACCAAGAGGCGCGCGCCTTCGGATTTTAAAGTCTTCAGAACCTCAAACATCCCATCAAAGACTGTCGCCTCAAACACGCCGCCCGCCGCATAGGCTTCGCGGTAGGCTTCAACAGCCGGCTCGATCAGACTGTCATCGTTGAGAAGTGTTCCAAAACTGCGGCGCAAGGGGGGGCCAATCACCCAAGTGAGTGTGTCAAAATCAGGAACATCTTGGCCAAGTTTATGCAGCGCAAATTGAAATGAGGTGACAATGCCTTGTGCTGGGTCGGTCAGAGTGCCGTCCAAATCAAACAAAATGGTTTTGTCTGTCAGGTGTCCCATGATCTATCGTATCCTTATTCTCAGTGTAAAACAGGGACAGCGAATGCTAGCCCTGTTTTGAGTATTATGGATTTGAAGCGCTCAAACGAAATGTACTTAAAAGGGAATTTCGTCGTCATCCATGCTGGAACGTCCGCCGCCTGCAGGTGTTGATGATCCACCACCCATAGATCCGCCATCGTCATAGCCGCCAGATGGCGCGCCTTGGTCGTAGCCACCAGAGTTGCCGCCGCCTTGACCGCCTTCGCTGCGTCCATCAAGCATGGTTAAAACGCCATCGAAGCCTTGCAACACAACTTCTGTAGAGTAGCGATCAGCGCCAGATTGGTCTTGCCATTTACGGGTTTGCAACTTGCCTTCAATGTAAACTTTAGAACCTTTGCGCAAGTATTGTTCCGCAATGCGCACGAGACCTTCTTGGAAAATCGCGACGGAGTGCCATTCTGTGCGCTCTTTGCGTTCGCCTGTGGTGCGGTCTTTCCATGTGTCTGACGTTGCGATGCGCAGATTGCACACTTTGCCGCCGTTTTGGAATGTACGCACTTCAGGATCGCGTCCCAAATTGCCAATAATGATCACTTTGTTGACCGAACCCGCCATATCGCGTCTCCCGTTAGATTCTTGTTTGGACTGTTACACCATTCCACGCAGCACTTTGAAAGGGTAAAAGCGGCGGATCGGCGCTCTTTGCAATTCTCTGGACTTGGAAAGTTGCGCGCCGGCGCCTATATTTCGCGCAACTTTAAGGCGGACGTTTTTATATGACCCTTGTAACCAAGTTTTGCGCCATTTCGATCGGGGTTGTTTGCCTAGTAGCAGGTACCTGTGCGCAAGCCGAAGATATTATCTTTGGTACAAAATCACGTGGCTCTATTTATGCATCGCAATTGAGTGTTCTTGATGGGCGCGCAAGCGAGCAATATTCTGGGTCTGTGTCACTCAAGCCTATGTCTACAACGATCCCCGGCACATCTGGCTTGCCCTATGCTGGATCATACAAAGGCGAATATTTGACTTTGGCGCGCAGCATCGCGCAGCGCAACAACATACCGCCGGATTTGTTTTTACGCCTCATTCAGCAAGAAAGTGGCTGGAACCCACGGGCGAAGTCGCACAAGGGCGCGATTGGACTGGCGCAACTTATGCCGCAAACAGCGAGGGTTTTGGGCGTAAACCCCAATGATCCTCAGCAAAACTTAGAAGGCGGCGCGCGGTATTTGCGCCAAATGTATAATAAATTTGGCACATGGCGCTTGGCTTTGGCTGCCTATAATGCGGGTCCCGGAGCTGTCGAAAAATATGGCGGCGTGCCACCATATAAAGAGACCAAAAACTACGTGCGTGTGATTTGGGGCAGCTAGTATAAAGCCGCATAGCATGGTGTTATGCGCGGCCTTAGTGCGAGTTGACCTTTATCTAATCCGCCTTGCGAAACGCGCTTGGCGTTAGACCCGTCTGCTTTTGAAACGCCCGCGCGAAATAGGCTGCAGAGTGAAACCCGAGACTTTCGCTGATGCTTTTCACTGTAAATTTAGTTTCTTTCAGCATGCGCCGCGCCTCAAAATATACACGATCTGCGACGATGGAAGAGGCCGGACGTCCAGATGCAATATTGCAGGCGCGCGACAGATGCGAGGCGGTCACTCCCAAAGCGGCCGCGTAATCGCTGACACTGTGGGTTTGCTTAAAATCTTGTTCCACTAAAGCCGTAAACGCAGCCGCCAAACGGCGCGACGCATCTGGCGTCATGTCGTAGTCGGGCATGTTTGCCATCTGGCGCTCAAGCCAAACAGAAATCAAACCTGCTTGTAAAGACAGTGCGCGCTCTTTGCTTGAGTCATCGTGTTCGATCTCGCGGGCGAGGTTTTCAATCATATGGGTGATTTCGTTTTGTTGCGCTAAATCCGAAAACCGCAGATGCAAAGGTTCATCTGGCAGTTTGAGCACAGGGTCGTCGGCAAGATGCACGATAAACCCGTAAGCTTGGCCGATGGGGGCAAAGCCATACATCGTATGTTTGGGCAAAAAGATCAGATTATGTCCGCCAAATCCACGGGTCACGCCTGAGATGGTGATCCGGCCTTGTCCGCGTGCAAACCACAACAGGGTCGGCGATCTGTGGCTGCGCATGGCTTCTGTGCGCCACTTGGTATTTGGCGTCGACATGCGCGCCAAAGGATCGACTCGGTAGGCAGCAGGCATGGGAATGTCCGGCGTGACGTTCGACATTTTACCTCTGTGTGTCACCTGAGCACGCAATTGCAGATCAAGGTCGCCAATCGGGGGCGTTTGAAAGATTTTTGTCGTCATGAGAACGCTGCAAGCCTGTTTGTTTTGTTCACTGACTTCAGTTTAGACTGTGATCACACAGGGTCAATAAAATTTTCTTTTAAAACAATATGATATAATGGCATCTTAATAATATACAACAGGTGGTTAGGGAAGCGATATCTTGTGGTACTGCCTCATACGAGCCCTAAACCAAGTGCGCTGACGCTTGGCAAATTGACGTGTGGCGATGGTTGCGGCCTCTTGGGCGGCTTGCAGCGTCAACTGGCCTTGCAAATACGCGATCAATTCTGGCGCGCCTATGGCCTTTGAGGATGGCAGGCTTGGATCCCAAGTCGCCAAATTTGCTTCTGCCTCGTCGAGCGCGCCCTCATCAAGCATGATTTGAAACCTCCGCGCGATTCGCGCGTTTAGCCAGTCTCTGTCTGCATCCATAACGATGGGGTAGGCCGCTTCTAAAGCCAACGCAGGCGGAGGGGTCATGGCCTGCCACGCAGCCAAACCACGGCCTGTGGCGCGCAAAACCTCCCAAGCGCGTTGAACGCGCATTGGGTTCAATCGATCCACCTTTTGCGCTGTCTCAGCGTCTTCCGTGTCCAGTTCGGCCAATAGTCCCAAATGATTTCCCTCATCCGCGCGTCGGGCATTACCTGCTGCGCGGATATCTTCGGGGGTTTGGGGGATTTCGACCAACCCTTCAGTTAATGCTGAAAAATACAGTCCCGTACCACCGACGAAAATAGGACGCTTGGGGCCTGATAGAAAGGGCACCGCCTCGCGCAACCAATGCCCGACCGAATAGCCAAAGTCGTGTTCCACATGGCCATAAAGGGCATGGGGGGCGCGCGTTTCGTCATCAATGGACGGGCGCGCGGACAAAACGCGCCAATTTTCAAAAACTTGCAGGGCGTCAGCATTGATGATCACGCCGCCTTGGGCTTCAGCGATTTCAAGCGCCAAAGCGGATTTACCCGAGGCCGTGGGCCCCGCAATCAAGACAGGTTGATCGGGGGACAGCGCCGATAAATGCTGCGAGATTTGCGCGGACAAAGACATGTGAAGCCCTTAGTTCTTGTGACAGTGCAGGCCGCGAATTGGCCGTCGGTGACTTTTATGCGCAAGGCCATGATTTTTTGGCACAGGCTCATTGAATAATGCCGAGAATTGGCGCATTTTGCGCAAAATCAGCGGACACATAGGGGATACCTCATGAGCGATCAGGATCAAGGCCAAACCAGCAAGAAATATAAGCGGGTGATGCTTAAAATCTCTGGAGAGGCGCTGATGGGCGACCAAGGTTTTGGGCTGCACCCGCCAACCGTCGAACGCATCGCGCGCGAGGTAAAGACAGTCTATGACATGGGCGTCGAAATTTGCATGGTCATTGGCGGCGGCAATATTTTCCGCGGTTTGCAAGGCTCTGCGCAAGGTATGGAGCGCACCACAGCAGATTACATGGGCATGCTGGCGACCGTCATGAACGCTTTAGGTGTTCAAGCCGCGATGGAAGATTTGGGCATCCATACGCGGGTGATTTCTGCGATCACTATGAACGAAGTTGCCGAACCCTACATTCGTCGCCGCGCAGTGCGTCACTTGGAAAAAGGTCGCGTCTGTATTTTTGCGGCAGGCACAGGTAACCCATACTTTACGACTGACACGGCTGCGACTTTGCGTGCCAATGAGATGGCCTGTGAAGCGATCTTTAAAGGCACCAAAGTGGATGGTGTTTACGACAAAGATCCAGCCAAACATGATGACGCCGTTCGCTACGACAAAGTCACCTACGACGAAGTTTTGGCGCAGCACTTGAATGTTATGGATGCCTCGGCGATCGCTCTGGCACGCGACAATAATTTGCCGATTATCGTGTTTTCATTGGATGAACCCGGCGGTTTTAAGGGCATTTTGGCTGGCGAGGGCACCTATACAATCGTCAACTGATTTGATGATTACACGCTTAGGCGATATGGTTCGGGGTGATATGGTGGCGTATGCCACTGCTTGCCCTGAACGCGCTGCGTCTATACAAGGGCGCTCAGACCGCTTAACTACATAAAACACATACCAATACAGCCGAGGCCGCGAACACTATGTCCGAAGATTTCATGCTTGATACCGATGATCTGTCCAAACGTATGGACGGTGCGATTGCCAATTTGCGTGTTGAACTGGCCTCTTTGCGCACCGGACGTGGGTCGGGCTCTATGCTTGAACCGATTATGGTCGATGCCTACGGTTCTATGACGCCGATCAACCAAGTGGGCACCGTGAACGTGCCTGAACCGCGTTTGGTCACCATCAATGTGTGGGACAAGGGCCTTGTTGGCAAAGTGGAAAAAGCCATCCGTGAGAGTGGTCTTGGCATAAATCCGCAACTCAACGGCACGATCATCATGCTGCCGATTCCTGAGTTGAACGAAGAACGTCGTCGCGAATTGACCAAAGTCGCCGCTGGTTACGCTGAAAACGCCCGCGTGTCTGTGCGCAACATTCGCCGTGATGGCATGGACCAGATTAAGAAAGCCAAAAATGATGGTATGTCCGAGGATGATCAAAAGATTTGGGAAGAAGAAGTCCAAGAGATGACCAATCTTCACATCAAAAAAGTGGACGAGACTGTCGAAATCAAACAAGCTGAGATCATGCAAGTTTAATACGCTCAGCGTAGTTTTGCTTGGGGGAATGCGGCGCGCGGAGCTCTGGTTTCATGAGCTTACGCGGCGCCAATCGCGATTTTCCCAGAGACATTTTAGGAGAACTTAGGTTGATGCCCGACAGTCAAACTGGCCCAAAACATGTCGCCATTATCATGGATGGCAATGGTCGCTGGGCCCAGACGAGGGGCAAACCTCGCCTTTTTGGGCATCATGCGGGTGCCAAACGCGTGAAAGAAATCGTGCGGGCTTGTCCAGATGTCGGGGTGAAATACCTTACGATATTTGCTTTTTCGACCGAAAACTGGAAACGCACCCAAACGGAAGTTTCTGGTCTGATGTCTTTGTTTCGCCGCTACATAACAGGCGAAATGAAAGACTTGATCGCTGAGGGCGTCCGGGTGCGGTTCATTGGTGATCGTCCGCGTCTGGACGCGAAACTGATCAAGCTGATGGACAGTCTAGAAGACGCTACATCTGAAAACGATAAAGTGCATTTGACGATTGCCTTAAATTACGGTGGTCGTGACGAAGTGGCCCGTGCCGTCAAAGAAATGGCGCGTGATGCGGCAGCTGGCAGGCTTGACGCGGAAACCGTTGATGAGACAACTTTGGCTGGATATCTGGACACCCGCGTTTTACCAGATCCCGATTTGGTGATCCGCACGTCGGGCGAGGCGCGTATTTCAAACTTTTTGCTGTGGCAATCAGCCTATTCAGAATATGAATTTATCGATACGCTCTGGCCAGATTTTACCAAAGATGTATTTGCCGACTGTGTCGCACGCTACGGTGTTCGAGATCGCAGATTTGGCGGGGTGAAAGCATGACATCATCAAGCCCAAAATCAGCGCGCAATTGGCGTGACCTTGGGCCACGTGTTATTTCGGCCTTGGTCATGATTGGTGTTGGTATCCTTGTGATCATATCGGGCCACATTGCATTTGAAGTGCTCTTGGCGTTCCTTGCGCTTGTCGGCGTTTGGGAGTTTTACAAAATGGCGCGGTTTAAGGCCGATTCTGCGGGTCTGATTTCTGAAGACTTCTACGCTCTAGGGGCTTATTTTATCCTTTTTATTCTGGGTATTGCAGGTCTTTGGGGCGTATCGTTCCTAACAGGACCAAGCGGATTGATCTTTGTTGTGTCATTGGTGGTCGCCACGGATTCTATGGGCTATTTCGTCGGCCGCACTATTGGCGGCAAAAAATTCTGGCCGAGTGTCAGCCCTAAGAAAACATGGTCAGGTGTGGTCGGCGGCTGGGTTGGCGCTGCTTTGATCGCCTGCATTACGGTTTTATTTTTACATCTAGATTTGGGTGAAAGTCTGATGATCGTCGGTTTTGCGATTGTCTTGTCCTTTGCCTCTCAATTGGGCGACATCGCGCAAAGTGCTATCAAACGTCGCATGGGGGTCAAAGACAGTTCAAACATTATCCCTGGTCACGGCGGTATTTTGGACCGCTTTGATGCGCTTTTGGCCGTTGGCGCCGTGTTATTCTTCTTGCGCATTTTGACGTGGACTATGTGGGGCGCGTCTTGAAACGGATATCCATTTTCGGTGCGACGGGCTCAATCGGGCAATCCACCATTGATCTGATCAAGCGTGACCAAGGGTCTTATAATGTCGTGGCGCTCACAGGCGGCGCGAACATCGCACAATTGGCGCAAGATGCCCGCGATCTATCCGCTGACATTGCCATCACAGCTTATGATGATCGCTTACCTGAACTACGAGATGCGCTAAGCGGCACAGGCATTGAAGCGGCCGCAGGGCAGGCGGCCCTGATCGAGGCTGCGGCCCGTCCAGCTGATTGGATCATGTCGGCGATTGTTGGTGCAGCAGGTCTCGCTCCGGGATTTGAAGCGCTCAAACACGGCACCTGTTTGGCCTTGGCCAATAAGGAAAGTCTGGTCACCGCTGGTCCGCTGTTGCTGGCTGAGGCTGCAAAACATAACGCCCGCATTCTGCCTGTGGATTCAGAGCATTCTGCTGTGTTCCAAGGCCTTGTCGGTGAGCAGATTTCCGAGGTCGAGCGCGTGATCATCACCGCCTCAGGTGGTCCGTTTCGCACATGGTCGACTGAGCAGCTTAAAGGCGCAACACTGGCGCAAGCCTGCAAACATCCATCATGGGATATGGGCCAGCGGATCACGATTGACAGCGCCTCTATGTTCAATAAAGCGTTGGAGATCATTGAAACCAAAGAGTACTTTGGGCTTTCACCCGATCAAATCGAAGTCATTGTTCACCCTGGGTCTTACATTCACGCCCTTGTCGGTTTCAAAGACGGCGCGCTGATGGCGCATATGGGCGCGCCAGATATGCGCCACGCCATCGGATACGCGCTGCACTGGCCTGAGCGTCGCGATTTGCCTGTGGAACGTCTTGATCTGGCCAAGCTCGGATCATTGCAGTTTGAAGCCCCTGACGAGTTTCGTTTCCCCGCGCTGCGCCTTGCACGCGACGTGATGCAAACGGGTGGATTGGCGGGGGCCGTGTTCAACGCCGCCAAGGAAACAGCATTGGATTTGTTTATCGCAGGGCGTATCGGGTTTACAGATATGGCCGAATTGGTGGAGCAGGTGCTCGCGCAAATGTCACTTGATTTAAGTCATCAAGATGTCCAAATCAGCCTCGATATGGTGTATGAAGCCGACGCAGAGGCGCGCGCGCGGGTGCTATCCTTGCAGGCACGCGCCTAAACGCATAGCGTGCGGCACAGACTAACTGGCCACAAGAGCCCAAAAACACAGTAAAACAGGACGTTTTTAGACAATGAGCAGTCTCTTATCTCTCTTCGGCGGCGGTCTTTTCACGGTGGTGGTGTTCATCATCGCGCTGTCGATCATCGTCGCGATCCATGAATACGGTCACTATATTGTTGGGCGTTGGAGCGGCATCAAAGCTGATGTGTTCTCGATTGGCTTTGGTAAACCATTGTATCAGCGCACAGACAAACGCGGCACAGTGTGGCAACTGGCGGCCATTCCTTTGGGTGGCTATGTGAAATTTGCGGGCGATGCCAATGCGGCCTCGGCCCCTGACAACGCGTCAACAGAAGGTCTGTCTGACGCAGAACGTCGTCACACCATGCACGGCGCGCCGTTGTGGGCGCGCACTTTGACGGTGCTGGCGGGACCGATGTTTAACTTCATCTCTGCTGCAATAATTTTCGTGTTCTTGATGATGTTTTATGGCCAAGTCCAAAACCGTTTGATCGTTGATAACATCAAAGATTTGCCCGGTGAAATTGGTCTGATGGCGGGCGATGAGCTGTTGACCATCGAAGGCCAGGATGTACCCGAAATGTCTAGTGTGGGCCAATTTTTCGAAGACCTGCCCCGTAAAGACGTGCTTAGCTACACCGTGTTGCGCGATGGATCTGAGCAAACTGTGACGGCGCCGCACCCATTTCCCGTGCTTGTAAACACCGTTCAGGTCAAATCCGCCGCAAAGCGTGCTGGCATTGAATCGGGCGATGTCATTATGGCCGCTGACGGCGTGCCTTTGCCAACCTTTTATGACCTGCAAGACGTAGTCAAAGCCAAGGAAGGCGCAGATATCGCATTGGATGTTTGGCGCGATGGTGAGGTGTTGCAAATGACGCTTGCCGCTTTGTCGCGCGATATTCCTTTACCAGAAGGCGGGTTTGAGAAGCGTTGGTTGATCGGCATTGAGGGCACTTACTTTTTCTCGCCTGCGACAGAAACCATGCCCCTTGGCAAAGCCATTGTGTCTTCGATTGAGCAAGTCTGGACCATTATTGTGATGTCGCTGTCTGGTATTGGCCATATGATCACCGGTGCGATTTCGACCTGCAATATGTCGGGGGCGATAGGTATGGCCCAGTTTGTGGGCAGCGCGCCAACAATCGCCGATTACATCGGGAAAATTGCCTTTATTTCTGTTGCAATTGGATTGCTGAACCTCCTGCCGATCCCTGTTCTGGATGGGGGTCACTTGGTGTTCTATTTGTACGAAGCAGTACGCGGCAAACCGATGCCAGATCGGGCCATAAACGTGATGATGATGGTGGGGATGGCGTTGATTCTGTCGATGATGATGCTGGGTCTGGGCAGCGATTTGTTCTGCAAGTAGACCCAAATTGTACCCAGCAAAACATGAAAAAAACTTTAAGGGCCGCCATGTGCGGCCCTAATCTTGCCATATTCAGCCAATATTACTTGTAGTCAGGGTGCATACCCAATGGTTTTTGACGTCATGCCAAAAGGCATCGACATAACGACAAGAGGTCAATCATGACTACGATCATCGCGAGCTATAACGGACTGTCTATGCTAGCGCGTTTGAACTCGGATCGCCTGTTGTACGGTGTCACGATTGCAGTGGCTCTGGTCGCTGGCTCAGTTTTCGGAAACTTGTTTTTATAGCAAAAGTGACCGCGCGGCGCCCTTGTTGTCGCTTCATTCACTGGGTGGCTTTACATTGGCCAAAGTATATTTTTTGAGGACGGCCGATTGGTCGTCCTTTTCCATATTATGGCGGGGGTTTGCCAGAGCGCAGCCTTCTGAAGCACATGCTTTTGACAAGGGCAGTTATTCCCGTTACTCAAGCAATAACTTGGGTAAATGGATGAGCTGTAATGCGGTTTCAAAAACGTGGAATTCACACTGTACTATGCGGAGACATGCCACGCGCTTTCGTGCTGTCATTTGCAGTTTTAGCAATGGGGTCAACGGCGTATATTGCAACGCCGACTGTAGCTTACGCACAAGAGTTCCGGTTTACGACCGTTGCCATCGAAGGCAACGGCCGCGTCTCAGCTGAGACCATATTATCCTACGCGGGAATCGCGCGCGGGCAGGGCGTCTCTGCGGGTGAGTTGAATGATGCTTATCAACGAGTTTTAGGCGCTGGATTGTTTGAATCTGTTGAATTTATCCCGCAAGGGTCCCGTTTGGTGATCAAGGTTGCCGAATACCCAACAGTGTCGCGGATCAATATCGAAGGCAATTCGAAGATCAAAGACGATACACTTTTGTCTTCACTGCAAACTCAAGTCCGGCGTGTCTATTCTCCCTCAACTGTGGAATTCGATGCCGCAGCCATCACTGAGATCTACGAAACAAAGGGCCAGCTGGCCGCCACTGTGACCCCGCGCATCATCCGCAGGCCAGACAACCGCGTCGATGTCGTATTTGAAGTTACCGAAGGCAAGGGCGTTGAAGTCGAACGCCTGACTTTTGTTGGGAACCGCGCATTTTCCGACGCTCGTTTGCGCCGAGTTTTGGAGACCAAACAAGCGGGTCTTTTACGGTTTGTTGTGGGGCGCGATACATTTGCAGAGGATCGCGTTGAGTTCGATAAGCGGGTTTTGGCGGATTTCTACACGTCACGTGGCTATGTAGATTTTGAAATGCTCAATGTCGCCGCCGAATTTTCGCGAGAGCGCAACGCATACTTCTTAACGTTCAATGTCCGTGAAGGTCAAAGTTTTGATTTCGGCACCATGACTGCTGTGTCGGAATATGATGGTGCTGATGTGGCTGAATTTCAGAAGGTTTTGAATATTCGTTCTGGACAAACATATTCGCCCGTTGCTGTTGAAAACGTCGTAGAGCGGATGGAAATTCTTGCGACGAAAAAAGGTCTCGACTTTTTGCGTGTTGAGCCGCGCGTAACCCGCAATGATCGTGACCAAACTTTGGACATCGAATTCGTTTTGGTGCGTGGCCCTCGTATTTTTGTGGAACGTATCGATATCGAAGGCAATGCCACCACGCTTGATCGAGTTGTCCGCCAAAAGTTCCAAATTGTTGAAGGTGACCCGTTCAATCCACGGCAAATTCGTGAGGCTGCGAGTCGCATTCGTGCGCTTGGATTCTTTTCAGACGTTCGTGTAGACGCACGTGAGGGTTCGAACAGCCAACAGGTGGTTGTTGATGTTGATGTTGATGAATCGCCCACAGGAAGCTTCTCGTTCGGCGCGAATTATTCTGTGTCCTCGGGTGTGAACTTTGTCGCGTCGTTCTCAGAGAGAAACTTTTTGGGGCGTGGGCAAACTTTGTCCTTTAGTCTGACCACCCAATTGGACGATGGCAGTCTTGGTTTTAACTTCACTGAGCCCGCGTTTTTGGGCCGTGACGTGGCCTTTGGCCTGTCGGCAGGCTATGGGTTCTCAGAACCGTCCTATGCCGATCACACAGAAAAGAACATTTTCGTATCTCCAAGTCTGACGTTCCCTTTGTCCGAGCGTGGGCGGTTGTCATTGCGCTACCGCGCGGGTGTGAATGAGCTCACAAATCCCGATGACAACGATTTGCCAGACATCATCGAAGATGACATCTCGGCTGGCGAGGTCTTCCAACAGTCTGTTGGATACACTTATTCCTTTGATACAAGCCGCAGTGGCGTGGAGTCAGGCGCCGGATTCGCGTTCAAGTTTAGCCAAGATTATGCAGGGCTGGGCGGGGATGTTGAATACTTGAAAAACTCTGCGGAATTCACTGCGAATAGCTCTTTGTTTAATGAAGAAGTCAACGTGAGTGCCACCTTTGAGGGCGGTATGATTGACGGCAATGGCACAAACACACGGGTTTCAGATCGTTACTTTTCTGGCACCTCGATTATTCGCGGGTTCGAACCTGGTGGCATTGGCCCACGCGATACGGATACCGATCTCGCTTTGGGCGGCAACTTCTATGCCGTGGCCCGTTTGGAAACCGATTTTCCATTAGGGCTGCCAGAAGAGTACGGCATCAAAGGCGGATTGTTCTTGGATCACGGTGCAATTTGGGGACTGGATGATGCAACCGGCGCAGATGGAAGCGAAGATTTGAGCTGGCGCACCGTTATTGGTGCATCAATCTTTTTGAAAACACCGATTGGTCCTTTGAGGTTCAATTTCACCCATGCGTTGCAAAAAGAAGATTACGACATCGAGCAAAACTTTGATTTGACGATCGCGACTGAATTTTAATGCGGGTTTGGGGCTGGATAATCTGCGCGGTTATGGCCGCCAATGTGTCCGGTCCCGTGTTGGCTCAAGAAACTCCTATCGTGAATGCCGATGAATCAGTTCTTATAGAGCCCGTGACCGAGGAACAAACGCAGACAAAAAAAACTGCGATTCAAGTGCCTGTAATCGCGTTTGATAGAGAGCGCATTTTTTCTGAATCCGATTTGGGACGTGCTCTTGAGGCAAAAATCGAGACATTGCTAAGTGATTTGGTAAGTGAAAACGATGCTATTTTCGCGGCACTTGAAGCTGAGGAACAAGAGCTTACTGCCCTCAAAGGTGTCCTGCGGGCCGAAGACTTTGCAAAGAAAGCCGACGCGTTTGATGCTAAAGTTGTCGCAAAACGCGCTGAGCAAAAAGCCAAATCCGAAACCATTCAGCAGACAAAAGATCAAAGCCTTCGCGAGTTTGAGACCGCACTCAATGCGGTTTTAACAGACATAGCACAGGAAGTTCGTGCTGTAGCCGTTTTCGAGCGGGGGCAAATCTATCTCATGTCAGGCTCGATTGATATATCACTCGAAGCCGTTAAAAGGCTCAATGCAAACAGCCAGCAGAGCGAGACGCCGGCTGTCGAGGCTACGGGACAAGACACGCAGCCCACAAGTGAAGACCAGTAAATCCCGACGTCACGCATTCACATGCATACTTGTCATGACTTCACGGCATTGATACAGACACCACCTAGCGCATTGGGTATAAACACCTAAGTTCGAAATTAGGCACGCGACACAGACAGTTTACGCCGCAACGCTGGACATATGTGAAGCGCCTAAGCATGATCATCATGCGGCACAATTCCCCCGAAGGGGGCAAAGATACGAAAAGGCAAGGGACGGACATGACAGAGAGCTTCAAAACAGCAGATATTGATCTCATCCAACGCATTATCCCGCATCGTTATCCGTTTTTGCTGGTGGATCGTGTGGTTGATATTGATGGCGATAAGACCTGCACCGGCATCAAAAATGTGTCCTTCAATGAACCTCATTTTCAAGGCCATTTCCCTGGCGCGCCGATTATGCCTGGCGTGACCATTGTCGAAGCGATGGCGCAAACCGCCGCTGTGATGGTTGGCGTTGAAAACGGCCTCGCGGATAAAGACTTTCTGGTTTACTTCATGTCGATAGAATCATGCAAATTTCGCCGCAAAGTTGTCCCCGGCGATGTCTTGAAAATGCACATCGTCACCAAACGCGGTGGCGGTAAGGTTTGGAAATTTGATGGCCGTGCAGAAGTCGACGGCGAAGTGGCCTGCCAAGCGTCATTTACGGCGATGATGGATCTTCCAAAAGAGTGATCGGTCGCAGGTCACGTCATTTCTCTCAAGTTCGGAGCCCGTCATGAGCATCCACCCAAGTGCGCAAATCCACCCGTCTAGTGTGATCGAAGACGGTGCTGTTGTCGGTGAAAACTGCCAAATCGGCCCGTTCTGTCTTGTTGGGTCTGATGTGGTTTTGGGCGCAGGCGTTGTGCTGAAAAGCCATGTCGTGATCTCTGGTGACACATCTATCGACGACGACACTGTGATTTTCCAGTTCGCCTCTATCGGCGCGATCCCGCAGGATTTGAAATACGACGGCGAGCCGACCAAACTGATTGTCGGCAAACGCAACCGCATCCGCGAATATGTGACGATGAATTTGGGCACTGTTGGCGGTGGCGGCGTCACGCGGGTTGGCGACGATAATTTGATTATGGCCAGCGCTCATGTTGCGCATGACGTGCAGATCGGCAATCGGGTGATCTTAGTCAATTCCGTCGCTGTCGCAGGCCATTGTTTTATTGAAGACGATGTGATTATCGGCGGCCTGTCCGGCATCCATCAATGGGTGCGCATCGGGCAGGGCGCTATTATCGGCGCTTTGTCCATGGTGACTGCAGATGTCTTGCCGCACGCTTTGGTTCAAGGACCGCGCGCCGAGCTTGATGGTCTCAATCTGGTAGGCCTCAAACGTCGTGGCGTTGCACGTGATGATATCAACCAATTGCGCGCTGCCTTTCAGATGCTCAAGCAGGGTGAAGGATCGTTCAAAGAACGCGCAGCCCGCCTGCATGAAGATTTCGACAGCGATTACGTCGCCCGTATGGTTGACTTCGTGATGGGCGACAGTGATCGCGGATTTTTGACGCCAAAATGATTTCTAACACACAAATAAGGTGACGCGCGTGTCCAGAACGGCCATCATCGCAGGATCAGGGGATCTGCCGCGCCTTTTGGCCGACACTTTGGACGCGCCTGTCTATGTGACTTTGGACGACAGTTTCGTGCCTACGGGCATTGAACATGTCACCGCACGGATCGAAAAACTTGACCGTTTGTTCAAGGACTTAAAAGACCGTGATGTCACGTCTGTCACCTTTGCCGGCGCGATGGCGCGGCCCAAAGTAAACCCTGTTTTGCTAGACCGCCATGCCCTGCGATTGGCCATGTCCATGAGCAAAGGCGATGACGCCTTGCTGCGCGAAGTTTTGGCCGTGTTTGGCGATCAAGGGTTTGATATCAAAAGCGCTGTCGATATTTGCCCCGATTTGGTGCTCACGAAAGGCACGATCTGGGGCGCAAAGCCCAGCAAACAAGACGATAAAGATGCTGCGCGCGCTTTAGAGGTGCTCGGCGCCCTGTCCCCGCTTGATGTCGGCCAAGGGGCTGTCTGTGCGGGCGGGATGATGCTGGGGATTGAGACGCTGCAAGGCACGGATTCGATGCTGTCTTATGTCAGCGATACGCCCGACCATCTGCGCCGCGCTAAAGGCGTGTTTGTGAAATCACCAAAACACAACCAAGACCTGCGCATCGATATGCCCACAATCGGCCCCAAAACCATCGAATCGGTGATCAAGGCTGGTCTTGCAGGTCTGGTGATTCCGTCAGGTACGGTGATCGTGCTAGAACGCGCAGCGGTCAAATCCCGCGTTGAAGAGGCAGGTATCTTCCTGAAATCCTTATGAGCGCATTGAAAGTCTTTATCATTGCAGGCGAGCAATCTGGCGACAAACTGGGCGCTGCTGCCATGGCGGGCCTCAAACAGCTGACAGATGTCGAATTTCGCGGCGTCGGCGGGCCTTTAATGGCGGACGAGGGATTGAAAAGCCTGTTCGCGATGGACGAGTTGTCTCTTATGGGCATCATGGAAATTCTACCAAAGTATTTCCACCTCAAACGTCGCATCCGTGAGACGGCCGAGGCCGCATTGGCGTGGCAACCTGATGTGATTTTGACCATAGACAGCCCTGATTTTTGTCTGCGTGTGGCCGATATTGTGAAATCCAAATCCGATCTACGTTTTTGCCATTATGTGGCCCCAACAGTTTGGGCTTGGCGGCCAGAGCGCGCCGCAAAGATGGCCACTAAAGTCGATCAAGTCTTAGCACTATTCCCGTTTGAGCCGCCTTACTTTGACGCCGTGGGCCTGCGTTGCGATTTTGTTGGGCATCCTGTGTCGACAGAAATTGTTGCGACAAAGGCAGAGGTTACACAGTTTCGCGCAAAACATAAGCTAGATGATGCGCCTTTGGTGTTGGTCCTGCCTGGGTCGCGCAAGGGCGAAGTTGCAAGGCTATCTGACGATTTTGGCGCAGCGCTTGGCGCTTTTGCAAAGATCCATCCCGATGCACGTTTTGTCTTGCCCATGGCTGGCCCCGTTGAACCACTCGTGCGGGAAAAAACTGCCTCATGGCCCGTGAAGCCAATCCTGATCCAAGCCTCTGATAAGGTCGCCAAACGCGCCGCTTTCAAAGCCGCTGATATTGCTTTGGCCGCGTCAGGAACTGTGTCTTTGGAACTGGCCGCCAATCAAACGCCGATGGTTGTCGCCTATAAAATGCAATGGCTGACACAGAAAATCGTCGAACGTAAATTGCTGATCGATACGGTGACTTTGGTCAATCTGGTGTCAGAGACGCGCGTGGTGCCTGAATTTTTGGCGCAAAACTGCCAGCCCGATCTTATTGCGGCTGCGCTTGGTGATGTGTTGCAAAGTCCAAACGCCCAAAGTGCAGCGCTTGATCTGACCATGCAGCGTTTGGGGCAGGGTGGTGAAGCGCCAGGTTTGCGGGCTGCAAAGGCGATTTGGCAGGGCTGTCTGAGTAATGGCCTATAGGATCACGACCCACACACGCCGTTACTATCCGTTGTGAAAAGGCGTTTCTTGTTGTTGATGCTTTGTGCTCCTAAATCGGGGCAACACATCAAAATGAGAGACATATGCAAAACCTTCAATCGCTTCCCAACAAGAACACACTTTTATGCGTCGCCCTCGCAGGCTTAGTCGGCGAAATCGCTTTTGAGCTTTACGCGTGGCTCATTTCACCAATTTTGTTCGACGTGACTTTGCAGCCTTCAAATCTGGTGATTGCGCTGACCACAAAATTTATAGGCATTGAGCTGTCACATTCCGTAGCCTTTCCGATCCATTTCACAATCGGCGCGCTGGGGTTTGGCATCTTCACCTATCTTATTCGTCTCGTGATGCCGCACAAGGTTTGGCTGACGGGCTTTATTTCTGGATTTATCTTATGGGTTGTCGCCCAAGGCATATTGGCGCCAGTGATTGGACGAACATTTATGATGGGATTTGGCACTTACACGCAGTCTTCATTCGTCGGACATGTCGGTATGACACTTATCATGGCACATTTGTTGGCGTTGGCTTTTCGCCGCTTTAGCGACACGTCAACGTTACAGGTACAATGATTGACATGGCCCGAGAACCTTTGCGGACATTGTCCAATTTGCACTCGGGCCATTTTATATTAGAGTTTAGGTTTTAATACCCGCGCCAAATCCAGCCACCGCCAAAAATACGAGTGCTGTCTGCATCGTAAAACACGCACGCTTGCCCAGCTGACACACCTTCTTCGGCCACTATCAATTCGACCTCAGCCTCTGTGTCTGAAATCGGCCGGATGATCGCCTCACGCGGCGGGCGGGTCGAGCGCACACGCACCAAGACATGCCATTCTTCACGACTCGACAGTGGTTCATCGCCCAACCAATTGATTTCGCGCACAGGAATTTTGCGGGTGGCGAGCATGTCTTTGGGGCCAACGATGACGTGTTTTTTCTCGACATCCAATTTGACCACATACAAAGGATCAGCCAAACCGCCGATGCCAAGCCCGCGACGCTGACCAACAGTATAGTGCAGCACGCCATTGTGCTGGCCCAAAACAGTGCCCTCGGTGTCGACAATATCGCCGGGTTCTGCCGCGCCAGGGCGCAGTTTTTCAATCACAGAGGCATAGTTGCCGTTTGGCACGAAACAAATGTCTTGGCTGTCGGGTTTGTCCGCCACAGCCAATCCGTATTTCGATGCCAGCGCACGGGTTTCGTCTTTCGACGCCAAATGCCCCAAAGGGAAGCGCAAGTAATCAAGCTGCGCTTCTGTGGTTGAGAACAAGAAATACGACTGATCGCGGTTGGCGTCCGCGGCGGAATGCAACTCTGCACCGTCCTTGCCCATTTTGCGCTGAATATAATGCCCCGTCGCCATGCAATCGGCATCCAAATCTTTTGCGGTCTCCAACAGGTCTTTGAATTTCACCCGCTCGTTGCAGCGAATGCACGGCACGGGTGTCGCACCCGCCAAGTAACTGTCGGCAAATTCATCAATCACGGCATCTTTAAAGACGTTCTCGTAATCCAAGACATAATGCGGAAAGCCCATCTCTTCTGCCACACGACGTGCGTCATGAATGTCACGCCCTGCACAACAGGCGCCCTTCTTGGACAAAGCCGCTCCGTGGTCATAGAGCTGCAAAGTCACCCCAACCACGTCATAGCCCTCTTCCGCCAGCTGTGCGGCAACAACAGAGCTGTCCACTCCGCCAGACATGGCGACGACAACCCGCGTTTCAGACGGGGGTTTGGCAAAGCCAAGAGAATTGATCGAATGCGTGGTCGTATCTGTTGCAGCAATAGACATGAACAAAACCTTTCCAGAAGATGTTCAGATAATATGAAAATCCTATATATTCTCAATCACAGGTTTCACCACCCATTAAGACCATTCCGTCAAAACAAATGCGTAAAGTTGATGAGGGTGAGCCCATGTATCTAAAAAAAGTAGACGGACCGCGCGCGGTAACATTGCCTGATGGCAGTATAATGACCCGTGCAGACCTGCCGCCGCCCGAAACGCGGCGCTGGGTGGCATCTCGTAAAGCGATCATCGTCAAAGCGGTTGCCTTTGGCTTGATCCCTTTGACCGAGGCATTGAAAACCTATGGTCTGAGTGAAGAAGAGTATAATTCTTGGAAAAATGCGATCCAAAACTATGGCGAAGTTGCCCTAAAAGCAACTTCTGTGCAAAAATATAGACAACCTTAGGTTGAAAGTGCTAAAAGGTTAAAACTAGTAACGTGTAGTTAACCATTTTTGGCCAATATTTTTATCGAACGAACGCTCGAAAAAAAAATTAGCAACGGAGATCCTAGGTAATGCGTATTCTTCTGGTCGAGGACGATCCAACAACATCTAAAAGCATTGAATTGATGCTCACTCATGCAAATCTTAACGTTTATACGACGGATTTGGGCGAGGAAGGCATCGATCTTGCAAAGCTCTATGATTATGATCTGATCCTTTTAGATCTTGGTCTGCCGGACATGAACGGACACGAAGTGTTGCGCCAATTGCGCCTCGCTCGAATCGAAACACCAATTTTAATTCTCTCCGGTGCTGACGATACCGAAAACAAAATCAAAGGCTTCGGATTCGGTGCTGACGATTATCTCACAAAACCTTTCCATCGCGAAGAATTGGTTGCCCGTATCCATGCCATCATTCGTCGCTCAAAAGGGCATTCACAATCTGTGATTGGCACCGGCAAGATCGAGGTCAATTTGGATGCGAAAACAGTATCGGTTGCAAACAAATCCGTACACCTTACCGGTAAAGAATATCAAATGCTGGAACTCTTATCTCTGCGTAAGGGGACAACTTTAACCAAGGAAATGTTTCTAAACCACCTCTATGGTGGAATGGACGAACCAGAACTCAAAATTATCGATGTATTCATCTGTAAACTGCGCAAGAAACTTTCAAACGCGACAGACGGTGACAACTACATCGAAACGGTTTGGGGGCGTGGCTACGTCCTGCGCGATCCAGACCCGGTGGACATGGAAAGCCCAATCGCAATTGGTGCCTAAATGTTTTTAAGGATGATGCGGTTTTTTACTGTATCATCCCATTCCGTTGCATTCTCAGACTAGACCTCTCCGCTGCGCTCTCCTAAACAATTAGATGACCAAAGTTGGAGAGGTTTTCTTATGTCTGCGGACGTCGCCGTCGAACTCATGACCGAAGATCAAGCACGCACAGAGCTTGCACGTTTGTCAAAAATTATGTTGGCGGCCAACACAGACTACTACACAGCCGAACCCAAACTTATCGATGCTGACTATGATGCGCTTAAGGCACGAAACACAGAAATTGAAACCCGCTTTCCAGCGTTAAAGCGTAGCGATAGCCCCTCAGACGTCGTTGGCGCTGTTCCAGCAGCAGGTTTTGGAAAAATCACGCACGCAATGCGCATGCTGTCTTTGTCGAACGCTTTTGATGACAGCGACGTCGAAGACTTCGATATATCGATCCGCAAGTTCTTGGGAACTCACACTGCATTGCGCTACACAGCGGAACCGAAAATCGATGGGCTGTCTTTGTCGATCCGCTATGAAAATGGTGCCCTTGTTTATGCTGCGACACGGGGCGACGGAGAAACCGGTGAAAACGTCACCGAGAACGCCAGAACCATTTCTGACATCCCACACCTCATTCCCAATGCCCCAGACATTTTGGAGGTGCGCGGTGAGGTCTATATGAGCCATGCCGATTTTGCCGCCCTCAACGCACGACATTCAGAACGTGGTGGCAAAATATTCTCAAATCCGCGCAATGCCGCTGCTGGCAGTTTGCGCCAACTTGATGCGGACATAACCCGTGCGCGCCCCCTCAAATTCTTTGCCTATGCTTGGGGCGAACTCTCACAGCCTTTGGCCGACACTCAAATGGGCGCGATAAATGCACTGAAATCATTCGGATTTTCAATCAATCCGCTGACCAAACTCTGCGCCAACCCACAAGAGCTAGTGGAACACTATCATCACATTGAAAAACAGCGCGCGACCTTGGGCTATGATATCGACGGGGTCGTCTACAAAGTCGACGATCTTGCAATGCAAGCGCGCCTTGGTTTTCGGTCTACCACACCACGTTGGGCCATCGCGCATAAATTCCCTGCTGAATTGGCATGGACCCGCCTGGAAGCCATCGACATTCAAGTTGGCCGAACCGGCGCGCTTAGTCCAGTGGCGAGATTGACGCCAGTTACCGTTGGCGGTGTCGTCGTATCAAACGCAACGCTGCACAATCAAGATTACATTGAGGGCCGCGATAGCAAAGGCGAAGAAATCCGTGGAGGTAAAGACATCCGCATTGGGGATTGGGTGCAAGTGTACCGCGCCGGCGACGTCATTCCTAAAATCGCGGATGTCGATATCGACAAGCGCAACGGAAATGAGACCGTATTTTCCTTTCCGACCACCTGTCCCGAGTGCGGATCTGACGCCATTCGCGAAGAGGGCGACGCGGTCCACAGGTGTTCCGGCGGCATGATCTGCCCCGCTCAAGCCATTGAAAAGTTAAAGCACTTTGTGTCGCGCGGCGCGTTTGACATCGACGGTTTTGGCGCCAAACAGGTTGAACAGTTTTACAACGACGGTTGGATCAAAGAACCCGCTGATATTTTCAAGCTCGAAGAGCTATATGGATCGGGGCTTCAACAGCTTAAAAACCGTGACGGTTGGGGACCAAAATCCGCGCAAAAAGTTTTTGATGCCATCAATGTGAGCCGAAATGTCGATTTGGCGCGGATGATCTTTGGTCTTGGGATCCGCCATGTCGGGGACAGTTCAGCTGCATTACTTGCCCTTAACTATGGAAGTTGGGACAAATTCGAGGCGGCGATGACCGAAGCGGCTATCGGTGAAAGTGCTATCTGGGATGATCTTCTATCCATTGATGGCGTGGGCGCGGTCATGGCCAAATCCTTGGTGACAGCCTTTCATCAAGAGTCTGAGCGCGCATCAATTGATCGTTTGGCTGAACAATTAACCATCATCGACGCCAAACAACCCGCAAATGACAGTCCCGTCACCGGCAAAGTTGTTGTTTTTTCCGGTACTTTGGAGAAAATGAGCCGCGCCGAGGCGAAAGCAAAAGCTGAAAGTCTTGGTGCTAAGGTGTCTGGATCGGTGTCTGCAAAAACGGATATTTTGATCGCGGGCCCCGGTGCGGGATCAAAGGCGAAAAAGGCGGCTGACCTTGGTATTCTCACCTTGGACGAGGATGGTTGGCTTGACCTGATTGCGCCAAAATGATCAGCGCACGACCAGAATCCTTGTTTCCGTTATTTGCGGACCTGACAACCTTGGCTGGGGTCGGACCCAAAACCGCCAAGGCATTTTCTGGGCTGTCGGTCGAGCGGCCGAAAGATCTTTTGTTCACTTTACCGCACTCACTTATCGATCGTCGCCGTGTTCCAACCGTTGTTGGGGCGCTTTCCGGCGATGTTGTCACCGTCGCAGTGACTGTGTTGCGACATTTATTTCCCAGTCGTAAGGGGCTACCGCATCGCGTTTTTGTGCGCGATAGCGACACTGAATTCCAATTGGTTTTCTTCAGAGGTGCTGCAGATTGGATTGAAAAACAGCTACCCGTCGATGAGAGCCGTCTCGTATCAGGCAAGATTGAATTTTACGATTCAACAATTCAGATGCCGCATCCCGATCACATTTTGGCCTTGAACAAAGAAGACGAACTGCCACACTTTGAACCCGTATACCCGCTCGCTGCCGGCGTGACGCAAAAAATAATGACCAAGTCTTGTCTTGATGCCATATCAAAGACGCCTGAATTGGTGGAGTGGATCGACCCAAGTCTGAGGGCACGAGAAGGTTGGCCAGCTTTTAAATCCGCACTCGAAATTTCACATAATCCTATGAGTGTGAACGAGTTATCGCCCACGTCGCCCGCGCGTCAAAGGCTTGCCTATGACGAATTGTTCGCGCATCAAATCACATTGGCGCTTGCACGTAAGGCTGTGAAGTCAAAACCTGGGCGCAGCTCGGTTGGAACAGGCAAGTTGCGCGCGCAAGTTATGAAAGCGCTGCCTTTTCGCCCCACTGGCGCTCAAGGCCGCGCCATGGACGACATCGAACATGATTTGTCGACATCTGAGCGGATGAACCGGCTTTTGATGGGGGACGTCGGATCGGGTAAGACCTTGGTCGCATTGATGTCTTTACTTGTTGCTGTTGAATCTGGCGGGCAGGGCGTGTTGATGGCTCCGACCGAAATTTTGGCACGACAACATTTGGCAGATCTGCGTCCGCTCGCCGAGCAAGCCGGCGTTGTGCTTGAATTGCTCACAGGGCGCGACAAAGGTAAAGAACGCAAAGCGAAGCTTCAGGCTTTGGCGCAGGGCAATATACATATCCTTGTGGGCACGCATGCCGTTTTTCAAGACGATGTGGTTTTCAGCGATCTGAGGCTTGCGATTGTCGACGAACAGCACCGTTTTGGCGTGACGCAGCGCATGGCGTTGGCCGACAAGGGGCGTAGCGTTGATATGTTGGTGATGACAGCGACGCCGATTCCGCGGTCCCTGTCCTTGGCGCAATATGGCGATATGGATGTGTCGATCTTGGACGAAAAGCCTGCCGGTCGCACACCGATCAAGACAGCCCTGAGCGCGACGGAGCGAATGAACGATGTTGTGGCACATTTGAATGCAGCTGTGACGGCGGGCAAGCAGGCCTATTGGGTCTGTCCGCTTGTTGGTGAAAGCGAAGTCATGGATCTTATGGCCGCCGAAGAGCGGTTCAAGCATTTGCGTGCTGCTTTGGGTGAAGGTAAAGTCGGGTTGGTTCATGGCCAGATGGCCGCTGACGAAAAAGATGCGACCATGGCGCAGTTCGTCGCGGGCGATCTGTCGGTGCTAGTGGCGACAACTGTGATCGAGGTGGGCGTCAACGTGCCCAATGCCTCGATTATGGTGATTGAGCGCGCAGAACACTTTGGTCTGGCACAATTGCACCAACTTCGCGGGCGGGTGGGACGTGGCACTGTCGCGTCGACATGTTTGTTGCTTTATCAAGCGCCGCTGAGCGAAACTGGGCGCAGACGTTTAGAGGTTTTGCGAGAAACCGAAGATGGGTTTCGCATCGCTGAAGAAGATCTAACAATGCGTGGGGCTGGCGATGTGCTTGGAACGGCGCAATCTGGGGTTCCTAAATTTAAGGTTGCTGACATTGAAACGCAGTCTGCGTTGATGGCGCTGGCGCAAAATGACGCCCGCAAGCTGCTGCATGATGATCCGGATCTGGAAAGTGAACGCGGACAGGCTGTACGTGTTCTACTTTGGTTAATGGAAAAAGATCGCGCAATTCGTTTAATGTCAGTGGGTTAAGCTAATTTCGTTAATTTTGTTCGCGAATGTTCTTAAAAAGTTCTTTACACAGGTCGTTAAAAATGAGAACAAATAGGCAACAACCTATTAACCTCTCGAAAGGACGGCACAATGATCCGCGATATCAAATCTGTTGTAGAGCGCTCACAAGGTACTTTGGTCGAAGATATGATCGGTGCTGCCGCCCTTTTGGTGATCTTATTCGGAGGTCTGATAGCACCAGCATTTTTCTAAGTTTCTGCCTGTGATTCAAGCAACCAAACCACACCTCATGTCCCAATGGGTGTTGCAGACGTCTTACCTATTCCCGTCCGCCTGCGGAGCCTCATCCCGCTGAAATGTTGTTTTGAATCCCAACTTCACCCGCCGCCTTCTGATGAAGTGCGGCGGTTTTTTTTGTCGGACGTTGGTGGCAATGCCCACTAGCTGTTTGACGCAAAATTTGCGTTTATCAGCGCTTTTTGAGCAGCTTTCAAAGACAACACGATAGAGGCATGACGGTTTTTGTAGTCACGGGCAGGGAGCAGCGCCTCGAAGCCTTCAAAAGGCGCAGAGGGCACGGGGCCATCATCTTTGAGAAAGGCTGTTAACTCGGTCAACGCAAGTGTGAGCTCATTGGAAGTTCTGCCAATGATATTTTGCCCCAGTACAGCTGCGGCGGCTTGACCAAGGGCGCAGGCTTTGACGTCTTGCGCAAAGTCTGTGATGCGGCCATCTCGCGCGACGACGTCAGCCGTCACGGTTGACCCACACAGCGGCGCACGTTCGCGCACGGAGGCGTCCGGCGCATCAAGGCGCCCAAGGTGCGGAATATCAGCGGCCAGCGCCAAAAGACGCCCTGAATAAAGAGACGCAAGATCTGTCGACATGATTTGCCTTTCATCGATTACAGACTTAGATAGGGCATGCGATAGGCATAGGAAAGGACCCGCCATGACCTTTGATCCCAACTCTCTAAAATATGATGACAAAGGTCTCATTCCTGCGATCGCACAAGACGCGCAAACAGGCGAGGTTTTGATGCTGGCTTGGATGAATGCCAAATCCGTTGCCATGACATTGGACACGGGCAAGGTGACCTATTGGTCGCGGTCGCGTCAATCGTTTTGGATCAAGGGCGAAAGCTCTGGTCACGTGCAAGAATTGGTCGATTTTCGTTATGATTGCGACGAGGATTGTATTTTAGTCACAGTCAACCAAACCGGCCCAGCCTGTCACACCAATCGTCGGTCGTGTTTCTACACTGCCGTGCGTGATGGTGAGACGGTTGAACTGATGCAGCCTGAGGCGTAAATCGACTTAAGCTAGGCCGACCAAGTGTTTGATATCTTGTGGCGAAAATCCATCGGCGCGATATTTCGAAATCGCGCGGGCGTCATCACGTTTTGCCAAACGTTTGCCAACGTTATCGCGGATCAAATCGTGATGATGGTACATCGGCGCTTTGTGCCCCAACAGATGCAGCAGTAGAACCTGCACTTGAGTGAATTCAAACAAGTCGACGCCGCGCACGACATGAGTGATGCCTTGGCGGATATCATCCACCGCTGAGGCCATAAAGTAGGCGGCGGTTTGAATGTCTTTACGGCCGACAACAATGTCACCGACATCGCGCATAAGTGTATTTTTATCAATTGAATAAGTGCCACTATTGATGTCACCAATTTCTTGAAATTTCAGATCAAACTCACCCAACGCATCGCAAGCGCGGTCCATATGAAGGCGTATCGCGTCACCATCTTGACGGTCTGACATCGAGCGGCGCTTGCATATTTGAGGGTACAGATGGTGCGGCACGCCTTCTTGTGGGGCGGAAAGTGCGGCTGCTATGTCTTTGCGGCTGCACCGACACGGATAGGTTAAACCACCTGAGATCAAGGCCTCAAGGCTTTGATTATAAACATCTAACGACTGAGATTGAAACAAAGGGTATTCATCCCAAGTCATCCCAAGCCAGGTGAGATCCTCAATGATCTGCAAGATGTATTCCGGCTTGGATCGTTCTAGGTCGGTGTCTTCAAAGCGCAATAAAAATCGCCCACCACAGGCACGGGCCATGTCATGGGCGATCCAAGCAGAATAGGCGTGCCCGAGATGCAAAGGCCCCGTGGGGCTGGGTGCAAATCGGGTCACAAAGGACATTAAGACTGCCCTTCAAGCCATTCATTAAACTGTTCTTTTGCGCGGTCTGTATAGGCTTTGTAACGATCTTTGCGACCTCGACGACCCGCTTTAAGCCCTTCAACTGGCGGGAACAAACCAAAGTTCACATTCATCGGCTGAAAGGTTTTCGCCTCTGCGCCGCCGGTGATGTGGTGGATCAACGCGCCTGTGGCCGTGGTGCCGTGCGGCGATGTGATCGGCGTGCCAAGAATTTCATGCGCCGCCAAACGGCCTGCAAGCAATCCCATGGCCGCCGATTCAACATAACCTTCAACGCCGGTGACTTGACCTGCAAAGCGTACATTTGGCTTTGATTTCAGGCGCATCTGGTTATCAAGTAATGTTGGTGAATTCAAAAACGTATTGCGGTGGATACCGCCAAGGCGGGCAAATTTAGCCTCTTCCAAACCTGGGATCATCTTGAACACATCCGCTTGCGCGCCGTATTTCATTTTGGTTTGAAAGCCAACGATGTTGTAAAGCGTGCCCAGCTTGTTGTCGCGGCGCAGCTGCACCACGGCATAGGGCTTGTTTTCGGGGTCATTGGCGTTGGTAAGACCCACAGGCTTCATCGGGCCAAAACGCAAGGTCTCGCGACCACGTTCGGCCATGACCTCGATTGGCAAGCAGCCATCAAAATAAGGGGTGGGTTTGGGGGCAGACGACTCTTCGCCTTCGTGAAATTCGGTTTTATCGGCTTCCAAAAGCGCGTCGATAAAGGCCTCGTACTGGTCTTTGGTCATCGGGCAATTGAGGTAGGCTTTTTGCTCTTCCTCTGTCTCGCCTTTGTCATAACGCGACTGCATCCATGCGACATCCATATTGATGCTGTCATGATAGATAATCGGTGCGATGGCATCGAAAAACGCCAAACGATCTGCGCCAGTTTCAGCGGCAATGGCTTCGCCAAGTTTTGGTGAGGTCAGGGGGCCTGTGGCAAAAATCCAAGTACCTTCCGATGGGATCTCGTTCACTTCGTCAAATTCGACAGTGATATTCGGATGGGCGTTGATTTGCTCAGTGACAAATTCGGCAAATGCATCGCGGTCCACCGCCAAAGCGCCACCAGCGGGCAGGCGGTGTTGTTCGGCTGCAGCCATAATCAAACCATTTGCGGCACGCATTTCCCAATGCAAAAGCCCCACGGCATTTTGTTCACTGTCGTCGGAACGAAACGAGTTGGAACAGACCATTTCGGCCAAGTTACCTGTCTGATGCGCAAAGGTTTCGACTTTTGGACGCATCTCGTGGATCACCACTTGAATACCCAAATTGGCCGCTTGCCAAGCTGCCTCTGATCCGGCCATGCCGCCGCCAACGATGTGGAGTGTTTTATCTGTCATAGGGGGGATGTAGCCCGATTGCGGGGCTTAGAAAAGCAAAAAGGGCGCCCATGTCGGCGCCCTTTGCAATTTTGAAATGTTCTTGGCCTTAGCTCTCAGGCGCGTCCGGTGTCTCAACCGCAGTGCCATCAACCACATCGACTTCTTCTTCTTCGTCGTCGCTTTCGGCGATATAGGCCACAGACACGACCACTTCGCCTTTGCCTGTGTCAAACACCTTCACACCACCCGCAGAGCGTGAGCGGAAAGAAATGCCTTTGACGGGGCAGCGGATCGATTGACCTTTAGAGGTCGCAAGCATGATTTGGTCGTCCAAAGAAACGGGGAAGGAGGCCACAAGAGGTCCGCCGCGCATCGCTTTGTCCATCGCCGTGACGCCCATGCCGCCACGGCCCCGAACGGGGTAGTCATGGCTGGACGACAGTTTACCAGTACCGTTTTCCGAAATGGTCACCAGCAGCTCTTCTGCGGCTTTCATTTCCTCGAAGCGTTCTTGCTTGATAGAGCCTTCTACAGCTTCCTCATCATCATCGGTGCCCTCAACCTCGTCCGCGCCCGCTTGCGCACGACGCATTTTAAGGTAGGCGGCACGTTCAGAGGCCTCGGCTTCAAAGTGACGGATCACAGACATCGAGACGACTTCATCGTCCGTCATCTTAATGCCGCGCACACCCAAAGAGGCACGTGAGTTGAACACACGCACGTCTGTCACAGGGAAACGGATGGCCCGGCCACTTGAGGTCACAAGCATAACGTCATCATTTTCATCACAAATGCGCGCATTGATCAGACGCGTACCCTCATCTTCGCCTTCAAATTTCATCGCGATCTTGCCGTTTGATTTCACATTGGTGAAGTCAGACAGGCGGTTACGACGCACAGAGCCTTTGGAGGTTGCGAAGATCACTTGCAGATCATCCCAATCCACTTCGTCGCGGTCCACAGGCATGATCGCCGCAATACCGACACCCGTTGGGATGGGCAGAATGTTGACGATCGGCTTGCCTTTGGCAGTACGGCCCCCCAGCGGCAAACGCCATGTTTTGAGCTTGTAAGCCATGCCGTCATCAGTAAAGAACAACAGCTGCGTATGGGTGTTGGCCACAAAGAGCGTGGTGATCACGTCTTCGTCTTTGGTCGCCATGCCAGACAGACCTTTGCCGCCACGCTTTTGCGCGCGGTAATCCGCAAGCGGCGTGCGTTTGGCCCAACCAGACGAGGTGATGGTGACCACCATGTCTTCTTTTTCGATCAGGTCTTCGTCAGAGGAATCCCCAGACCAATCAACGATCTCTGTGCGGCGCGGCACAGCGAACTGGGTTTTCACTTCGATCAACTCATTCGAGATGATTTCCATGATCCGTTCGCGCGAGGCCAAGATTTCAAGGAAATCTTTGATTTTGCCAGCGAGTTCTTGCAACTCGTCAGTGACTTCTTTGACGCCGATCTGTGTCAGACGCTGCAGACGCAGTTCCAAAATCGCGCGGGTTTGAACTTCGGACAAGTTATATGTGCCGTCCTCGTTGATCGTATGCGACGGATCATCGACCAGCTTGATGTAGGGCGCAATGTCATGGGCGGGCCAGCGACGCGTCATCAATTTGGCACGGGCTTCGGCCGCATCGGCAGAGGATCGGATGGTTGCGACGATTTCGTCGACGTTGGTCACAGCCACAGCCAAACCACATAAGATATGCGCGCGGTCGCGGGCTTTGCGCAATTCAAACGCAGTACGACGCGCGACAACTTCTTCGCGGAACGAGATGAAGTACGTCAAGAAATCGCGCAATGTCAGCTGTTCTGGGCGACCAGAGTTCAGCGCCAACATGTTACAGCCAAAGTAGGTTTGCAGCGGCGTGAAGCGGAACAATTGGTTCAACACAACTTCAGGTGTGGCATCACGTTTCAGCTCGACCACGACCCGCACACCAACGCGGTCAGATTCATCTTGGACATGGGCGATGCCCTCGACCTTTTTATCGCGCACAAGTTCGGCGATCTTTTCGATCATCGTGGATTTGTTCACCTGATAGGGAATTTCGGTGACAACAATCGCGTAACGGTCTTTGCGAATTTCCTCGACATGGGATTTCGCACGAATGATCACAGATCCGCGACCCTCAAGATAGGCTTTGCGCGCACCTGCACGACCAAGGATCATCGCACCCGTTGGAAAATCGGGGGCAGGGATGATTTCCATCAACCGCTCCATCGACAAATCGGGATTGTCGATCAGCTCAAGCGTGGCATCGATCACCTCGCCCAAGTTGTGCGGCGGGATGTTTGTCGCCATGCCGACTGCGATACCGCCAGCGCCGTTGACGAGCATGTTCGGGAAACGCGCAGGCAAAACAGTGGGCTCGCGCTCTTTGCCGTCGTAGTTGTCCGTGAAATCGACAGTGTCTTTGTCCAAATCGCCCGTCATGTAAGACGTGACTTTTTGCAGACGCGATTCTGTGTAGCGCATCGCAGCCGCGCTATCGCCGTCCATAGACCCAAAGTTACCTTGACCATCCACAAGCGGCAAAGACATCGAGAAATCTTGCGCCATACGCACCAATGCATCGTAGATCGCGCTATCGCCATGCGGGTGATAAGAGCCCATCACATCGCCGACAGATTTCGCCGATTTACGGTAAGATTTGTCGTGGGTGATGCCTTTTTCGTACATCGAATAGATGATGCGGCGGTGCACAGGTTTCAAACCATCGCGCAAATCCGGAATAGCGCGGCTGACGATGACGCTCATCGCGTAATCCAAATAGGAGCTTTTCATCTCTGCGGTGATCGAGATGTTCGGCCCGTCGTGGAACATGGGTTCGCGTGGTGTTTCGTCTTCGGATTCAGGAGTTTGTGGAGTGTCGCTCACGATGTCCGCCTGTGGTTGTTTTAAGGTCTATATATCGTTGACCTTTAGTCTACCCCAGACAGCATATAGGGTGCAATGGCTCATTGCCCCATAGAGACGCTCTGTTAGTCCTGTGGCGTGCTTTAAGCGTCTTTGCGCGCCGCCATGACCCAAACAATGACTAGAAGCGCTGAAAAGATGAAATTATAGCTGGCCATGGACAAACCAAACAGCTGCCATGACACCTCATCACACATGATAATGACTTTGGTGGCAGAGCCGGGCAAAAGATCACTGCCCGTCAGGCCTGACAAAGCATCACTGCCGCCCGTGCAAGATGTCGGGCCTTCCCACCATTTGTACTCAACACCGGCATGAAACGCGCCGATACCTGAGGTGATCGCTGCGGCGAGCGCGCCAAGCCATAACAACACACGGGTTTGCACACCCATATAGGCCGCTCCGATCAAGACAGCTGCCGCATGGGGCCAACGTTGCCACAGGCACATTTTGCAAGGCGGATAGCCCAAGGCTTGGAAAATGAAAGCGCCAAGCAAAAGCGCAAGCGATCCGCCAGCCGCCAAGGCAACCAATTGGGTGCGTGTCACAGTTTTCATAGGAATTTCACCACGGCAAAGCCGCCCACAAGCAAGATGATAAATAGGGTGAACATCAGGCCTAAACGCTTTTCAATGAAATCACGGATCGGCTCGCCGAATTTCCAAAGCAATGCCGCCACAATAAAGAACCGCAAAGCCCGCGCCACAACCGACGCCGCAATAAAGACGGGCAGGGACAAAGCCGTCGCACCAGACAGGATGGTGATGACCTTATACGGAAATGGCGTCACACCTGCGATCAACACAGCCCAAGC
The DNA here is from genome assembly GCF_038899935.1 of Pacificibacter sp. AS14. Taxonomy (NCBI): domain Bacteria; kingdom Pseudomonadati; phylum Pseudomonadota; class Alphaproteobacteria; order Rhodobacterales; family Roseobacteraceae; genus Pacificibacter; species Pacificibacter sp. AS14. The sequence continues at coordinate 366,355 of NZ_JBBMQI010000001.1, read as the reverse complement.
GCCATATTGGTTGTAGGTTTCTTTGAACTCATCAAAATACGCATCTTTGCCGTAGAACTCAAGCACAGGGCGCCCGATGGTTTCAAACGCGCCGTAACCGATGAAATAGCCCAGCATACCACCAGCAACTGAAGCCAGCGTAGCAACAAAAGCGATCTTAAACGCATCTTTAGGCCGCGCCACGATCAGCGGGATCATCAAAATATCAGGCGGGATCGGAAAGACAGAGCTCTCGATGAAAGCGACCAAAGCCAAAGCCCACAATGCGCGGGGGTGCTGCGCCATGGACAAGGTCCAATCATAAAGCCGTTTCAACATATGCCCAAATCCTCAAAGCCTGTTTTGTCTCTTTAGGCCGCATTGCTGCCCGTGGGTCAAGGCCAGATGAAAGCATTTTAACTTGTGAGACGACGCTCTGGCACTAATGTGTGAATGTTCTTATTTATGAGGGTTAAAAAATGAAATGGCAGGGTCGACGCGGGTCGCGCAACATCGAAGATCGTAGACGCAGTGCAAGCGGTGGCAAGTCTATCGGTGGGATCGGCGGCATTGGGATCATTGCCGTCTTGATCATTGGATATGCACTTGGCATCGATGTCACGCCTTTGCTCAACCAAGTGGCGGGCGGCGGCAGTGCGACAACGCAATCCACCCAAATCACAGCTGCTGATGAGCAGTCCGCGCAGTTTGTGTCAGTGACCTTGGCCGATACCGAAGAAATCTGGCGCGATATTTTTGCACGTCAATTGGGCGAAACATACCAGCCGCCGATTTTGGTGCTCTATAAAGGTGTGACCCAAAGCCCCTGTGGCGGTGCTTCTGGTGCGACGGGGCCGTTTTATTGTCCCAGCGACAATAAGGTCTATCTCGACACAGCATTTTTCACCACGATGGAACAGCAACTGGGGGCAGGGGGTGACTTTGCCTCTGCTTATGTTGTCGCTCATGAGGTCGCGCATCACGTGCAAAACGAATTGGGTATCTTAGGGCAGGCCAATCAAATCCGCGCGCAATCCTCGACGGAACAAAGCAACGCTATTTCTGTGCGTATTGAACTTCAGGCCGATTGCTATTCGGGAATTTGGGCGCGTGAAGCTGATATCCGTTTCGCGTCGCTTGAACGGGGCGACATCGCCGAAGCTTTGAACGCAGCCAAACAAATCGGTGACGACACGCTGGCGCGCAATGCTGGCCGTGTCCCTCAACCACATACATTTTCCCATGGCACGTCCAAACAACGCCAATCTTGGTTCAAAACGGGCTATGAAACTGGTGACTTAGCGGCCTGCGATACTTTCAGTGCTGCACAGCTATGACATAAGGCCTTAAAAATAAGGGGCAGGTGAAGCACGCCAAAAGAAAATGACATTTTTTTATCAAGAACTGTCATATCCCTCTTGTGGATGGCGGCGCGCTTCGCTAAATCCCTCCCACGACGAAGCAAACGGTTTTAAGCGACCTAAACTTCAATCTGCCCGCGTGGTGGAATTGGTAGACACAGGGGATTCAAAATCCCCCGCTGTAACAGGCTTGGCGGTTCGAGTCCGCCCGCGGGTACCATTCCAAATTTGCATTCCTTCGGGAATGTCTGACAGACCCCAAAGCCATTCGCGCTTTTGGGGTTTTTCTGTTACAAGTTTTGGACAACGCGTTTCATAGACTGATGTTATGCCAATGTTTGGCAGCCTTGATGGCCATCTAGAGCCGAATCGCCTGCCTCAAATGGATTAGGTCTTTGCCCCGATTCGAACTTTTTGCCCCCTGACTGTTTCTAAAATAGCGAAAATTTTGCAGACATGGCGGCATTGTTTATGAGTTTTCAAGGATACCGTCAAAATGGCGGCTAAAAACGCATCAAATTATGAAAGCAAAGTCATCAAATTATGAAGGCAAAGACAGTGAAATTCCCGTCATTGATTTCATGCCCAAACGGCAAGTTAGGTCTTGGCCTATACTTTATTAACCTTCTGAATTAATTATATTTAATGAAAATGGTTAAATTTTACACATTCGCTTAAGTTGTGAAGAAATTTTTTCCACACGCGTATAAACACTCCATAACCGTCTACATTGAATAGTATTTTTCCTCAACTTTGCCTGAATTCATCGAAAAGTCCTTTTGCAGCTAGAGCATTTGATCGTATGTCTTGATGTGTCCACTGGGGGGCATAATTTTTTTCGGCCACGGGGGCGGCCGCGTAGAAAGGTGATCGTTTGATCATCTGGCATACGTGTTCGTGTTGTATTTGGAATGGTTGCTCGTTCCGCTGCTGCTATAGACATGTGTAACCCGTTCGCGGGATGAGGTTTGTTTTGCCTCGCTAGATGTATCTAATTCTCCGTTTACGTGGCTATTGATGGCCAGTAACGCCTTCGGGTAATCGCGTTTGGGGTGTCCCCTTGCGTGTGTAGGAGAGAGTATGACGCATTGTCTGACATATAGTCTGAGCGCTCAAGGCACATTTTCTACCTTGAATGGCGTTAATCCCGTCTGCTTTGCTTCGGCAAATTTTAGTAATCATTATATTTGCGTCGTCGTCGTGAACAGCGATGAACGCGGCGACAATCAGGAGCGTTAAACATGTCCGATTATACCTTAGATCTCAACGATACCGGTGCCGACGGTTCGACAACAGTTTCATCGACCACAGGTGACAGCACAGTTGGCGTTACAGTTTCGACACCAGAAACAGATTGCAAATCTTTCACCATGTCCCGCGGCGAACTGCGAAGCTCTGGTGTTGATGAACCGACAGCTGCCATTTTTACCTTTGACGAAGAAGTCTCGAATGTCACATTCGAAGTGTTTGACGTCGACTCGCTGGACGGCTCTTGGGATGACAAAATCACGATCGTCGCCTTAAACGCTGCCGGCGAAGAGGTGACGGTAGAATTTTCCGATCTTTACTTGCACGAGGTTGACGGCAACTCAGTTGAAGGCGACGGCGCTGCGGATAGCGGCGTTGAAGGCTCAGGCGCGCTTGATACTGTCACTGTGACAATCGCGGGCCCAATTGTAAGCTTTACCGTCATTCACGACAACGGCGACTCAGCTGACACTTCAGGTACAGTAAAAATTGCTGACATTTCTTTCGATGACGCGGTTGTTCTTGACGGTATCGTCGAGGGTACAGATGGCGATGACCTGATTGACGCGACCTATACGGACGACCCTGACGGCGACATGATCGACAACGATGATGCTATTCTGACTGGCGAAGAAGGTGATGATGACATCGTGATCGCTGGCGCTGGTGATGACACAGTGCTCGGCGGCGAAGGCGACGACACAATTTACGGTGATGATGCAACGTCTTCCGAAAACCTGCTTATCAATGGCGAACTCGAATCCGGTCAAGACGATGGCACATTTAGCCAAGTCGACAGCATTGAAGGCTGGCAGAATGCAAACGGTCAAATCGAAACTTGGGGCAACGGATTCGAAGGCGAATTCTCTCAAGATGGCGGTACATTCATCGAACTCGACGTCGACAGTGGCGTCGACAGTATCTATCAAGATGTTGATACAACAGCAGGCGAAACATACACTATTTCTGTGGATGTGATGCAGCGTGTGGAAGGCTCTGATGATCAAGTCGAAGTTTACTTCGGTGGTGAATTGGTTGGAACAATCACAGCAGGCGACGAATGGGAAACATACACATTTGAAGTGACTGGATCTGGTGAAGATCGCCTAGAGTTCTCTGAGCTCAGCAGTGAAAACTCCAACTACGGCCCTCTTCTCGACAACATCTCCCTCGTTGCGACATCCGACAGCGATGGCAATGACATCCTTTACGGTGGCAATGGCGATGATGAAATCTTCGGCGAAGGTGGTGATGACACAATCTACGGCGAAGACGGTAATGACACGGTTTACGGCGGCGACGGCGATGACGTCATCGTGGGCGGCGACACAGGCCTGCCAGATCGTGGATATGGCTCCGTCGGCGAAGATGACGATACCGAGAATGACAAAGACACACTCTACGGTGGTGCTGGCAATGACACCATTTCCGGCGGCGATGATGACGACTACATCGACGGCGGTGAAGGCGATGATACCATCGACGGCGGCTTTGACGACGATACCATCTTAGGTGGAGACGGCGACGATTACATCATCGGTGGCGAAGGCTCTGATGACATCGATGGCGGTGACGGCGATGACATCATTTATGGTGGCCTTGATCCATCTTACTCAGACAGCTTGAATATCCCTGACGATGAGGGGGATCTTGAAGTCGAAAACGGCCAAGACGTTATCGATGGCGGCGCTGGCAATGACACGATCTATGGTCAAGATGATGACGATTTGATCTATGGCGGTGACGGCGATGATACCATCGACGGCGGCGTCGACGATGATACCATCTATGCAGGTGCAGGCACTGACGTCGTCAATGGCGGCGAAGACGAAGATACGATCTATGGTGGTGGCGACAACGACGTTCTGTCAGGTGACGATGATCAAGATACGATCAATATCACGTTTGATGACGTCACTACTGGCGTTTACAACACCACAGTAAACGGTGGTGATGGCGGCGTTGATTGGGATACGCTCAACCTCAGCGATTTGCTGGCGGATGGCTGGACAATTACGAACCACGTGCAGAACACTGATAGCGATGGCAATGGCTATGACGGTCAAATCCAACTCGTGAACACAAGCACAGGTGAAAGCGCCAACATCAACTACACCAACATCGAGGATGTGATCCCTTGTTTCACACCTGGCACAATGATCGCGACACCAAAAGGTGAAGTGACTGTTGAGACCCTCAAAGTGGGCGACAAAGTCATCACCCGCGACAATGGTCTTCAAACCATCCGTTGGGTTGGCAACAAAGCCTTGTCTGTCGCTGACTTGATGCTGCGCACTGAGCTTTGCCCAGTGATGATCCGCAAAGGGGCTTTGGGCAATGACTTGCCAGAGCGCGATATGATGGTGTCACCAAACCACCGCATGCTCGTCTCATCTGAAAGATCTGCACTCTACTTTGAAGATCACGAAGTTCTTGTGGCTGCAAAATACTTAACCAAGATGGATGGTGTTGAGCTTATGGGGAGCGCAGGAGTGACATACATCCACGTGATGTTTGATCACCACGAAGTTATCCTAGGGGATGGCACATGGTCTGAAAGCTTCCAGCCTGGTGATTTCACTTTGGCAGGTATCGGTGAAGAGCAGCGCGAAGAAATCTTCTCGCTCTTCCCTGAATTGCGCGAGCAGTCTGGTCGTTCACACTATGAGACAGCCCGTCGTGTGTTACGCAAACACGAAGCTGAATTGTTGGTGTCATAAGCACTCAAACATACAAAATTTTACCCGAATGCCAGCCTTGGAGGCATGGCATTCGGGGTCGTACCATGACCGTGGATAAGACTGTCAAACAGCCATATGATTCTTAGACCCGCTTAGGGTTTTAGCTCAATTGTCATGTGGCAGTTTCCATATTTGATCAAAATATCAAATATCTGTGCAGCCGTTTCCCAACGCGAAACGCCCGACTATTTTTTATAACTTTTCTACATTTTTTGCACAAAGCTTCACCGATATAGTGCCGATACTACATTATTTGCAATAATTTCAATTGGATGCGAAGCGTTTTGCACCATATTTCCTGCATTTTATGGGGTCAAACTTGCCGCAGAGCAGCAAAAATACGCAAATTGCGGAATGTTCGCACAATCCCCCTCTATCAGGCCCCTAAATTCATGGTAAGAAAAAATTAAGATTGCAAATGCAGGATTAAATGCAAGGCGACAGGCCAGTTGCCTCTGACATTTTTTGATTCCGAACGACTTTTACGCCTACACTAAATGGGGATGTATCATGGCCAAGATTTATGGCGACAGCGGTGATAATGAAATAGACGGCACATCTGGTGAAGACACAATTAAAGGCTATAGCGGTGATGACACCATCGACGGTGGCGGCGGCAATGATGACATCTATGGTGGCGACGGCGATGATACGATTTACGGTGGCGATGGCAATGATGACATCTCTGGCGGTGACGGCGATGATACGATTTACGGTGGCGATGGCCGTGATGAGATCGAAGGCAATGATGGCGATGACACGCTCTACGGCGGTGATGGCCGTGATGAGATCGACGGCGGTGACGGCGACGACTACATAGATGGCGGTGATGGCGACGACGAGATCGAAGGCCGAGATGGCGATGACACGATCTATGGCGGCGACGGCGATGACGACATCGAAGGCAATGACGGCGATGACTATATCGATGGCGGTGATGGCGACGATGTTATCGATGGCGGGAGTGGTGACGATACGATCTATGGTGGCGACGGCGATGACGACATCGAAGGCGGCTCCGGCGATGATACGATCTACCTAGATGGCGGCGATGACACGGTCGACGGGGAAAAAGGCGATGATACCTTTATTATTGCCGCGTCGAGCGACAGCACTATCGAAGGTGGCGAAGACAGCGATGGCGACGATGTAGATGTCATTCAGCTGAGCAGAAGTGATTACGATTACGCCGACTATACCGTAGCTTATGATAAAGACGACTCGGAAAGTGGCACCATTTATCTTTATGACGATGATGGTGAACTGACGGGCACGATCACTTTCTCTGAAATTGAATCGATCGTTTGTTTCACACCAGGCACTGCTATTGCGACTCCGCAGGGCGAAGTGGGTGCTGAAACATTGAAAGAGGGCGACAAAGTCTTCACACGCGACAACGGCGTACAGGAAATTCGTTGGGTTGGTCAAAAAGATGTCACCGAACTTGATTTCGCCTGCCAAGAGTCTTTGGCGCCTGTGCTGATCCAAAAAGGTGCTTTGGGCAACGGCTTGCCTCAACGAGATCTGATGGTCTCGCCACAGCACCGTGTTTTGCTCAATTCAGAGCGCGCGCAGCTTTACTTCGAGGAACGCGAAGTTCTGGCGCCTGCAGTCCATTTGGTCGGCATGCCGGGTATTTCGCGGGCACGCCCTGCCAGAACATCTTACGTGCACTTTATGTGTGATAATCATGAAGTTGTATTGTCCAACGGTGCTTGGACGGAAACGTTCCAACCCGGTGAGGCATCTCTTAAAGGGTTGCAATCTGCGCAGCGTGATGAAGTGTTTTCTCTCTTTCCAGAACTCGCAACGAAGGACGGTTTGACCGATTACGAGTCTGCACGAAAATCTTTGAAAAAGCATGAAACACGCCTTTTGTTTGCAAGCTAAAACGTTTGACACTGGCACATGACGAATAGGGCGGCCTTCGGGTCGCCTTTTTGCATTTGCAGAGGCCCAATTGAAATACGACGTCGGTTTCATAAAACGAAAAAAAGGGCGCACCAAATACGGCGCGCCCTTTGTCAATTGATCTATGGAAAAGCCCTAGCGTTCGGGCAGCAACCCGCGCGGATTAAACCTAAGAACAAAGAGCAACACCAGTCCCATCGTGAACGGACGGATGTAGACCATGCGATCCATGATGACCTCCTTTATACCGCTGTCATCCGCCAACCCAGAGGTCAGAACTTGGGCTATGAAACGACCAATCGGTTCGACTTCGACCCAAAGGAACCAAATGAATAGGCCGCCCAGAACCGCGCCCCAATTGTTGCCAGACCCGCCAACAATCACCATGACCCAGACCAGAAAGGTAAAGCGCAGCGGCTGGTAGGACGCTGGCGTCAATTGGCCGTCCAAAGTGGTCATCATCGCGCCAGCCAAACCACAAATGGCCGCCCCAAGCACAAAGATCTGCAGATGACGCCCTGTGACGTCTTTGCCCATGGCCTCAGACGACACTTCATTGTCACGAATCGCGCGCATCATCCGCCCCCAAGGCGAATTGAGCGCCAGCTGCATGGCTGTGATCAGCAATAGGATAACCGCCAAAAACAGGCCCGCATAGCAAAGCTTGACGAAAATACTGGACGCGGTGACAGGATCAGCGCCGATGGATTGCATCATTCCGATGAACCATTCGCTTTGCTGTAAATCGATTTCATAAGGCACAGGGCGGGGCAGGCCGATGACGTTTTTCACGCCGCGGCCCATCCAATCTTCATTTTTCATCACCGCGATAATGATTTCAGCAATGCCAAGCGTCGCGATTGCCAAGTAATCAGACCGCAGACCCAAAGCGGTTTTCGCCACCAGCCATGCAGCCCCCGCAGCGAACAAACCGCCAACCGGCCAAGCAATCAAGACCGGTAGGCCAAGCCCTCCAAGATTACCTGAAATCGCTGGGTTCACAGATTCAATGGCTGCAACAGCAGGATCAAATACGGCACGGAAAATAAAGAACCCCGCAATGATCCAAGCCGTTACGATAATCGCGCGCACCCGACCTTTGGCAAGTTTTTTCCACAGCAGGATCGCGCCAACAATTGTGCCAACGCCCAGCATAAGCGCAAAGAGCACTCGGGCACCGCCCGCTTGCCAAGCCTCACCAACGGGAGAGGTCGAAACAAGCACGACGGCCAGTCCGCCCAATGCGACAAAGCCCATAACGCCAACGTTAAACAGACCTGCAAAGCCCCATTGCAGGTTCACACCAAGCGCCATAATCGCGGAAATCAGCCCCATGTTCAAAATGAATAAAGCCGAATTCCAAGACTGGATAAAGCCGACAGCGATGATGAGGGCTGCCATAGCGCCAAAGTACAAAGGCGCGCGGTAAGCAGAAGTCGGGGTTTGATTTTGAGAATGGCTCATACCGATTTCCCCTTAAACAGACCTGTTGGTTTGAACAGTAAAACGATGATCAAAATCGCAAACGACACAGCGAATTTGTAATCGGTGGACAAGAGCTGCACCAATCCGTCGGGGGCCCAACTCTCTGGCACCAGATAGGTGAGAACTTTTTTGAACGCATAGGTCAGCGTCACTTCGGAAAAGGCGATGACAAAGCCGCCAGCAATGGCGCCCAAAGGTGACCCAAGCCCGCCGACGATGGCAGACGCGAATATGGGTAGTAAAAGTTGCATGTATATGAATGGCTTAAACGACTTATCTAATCCATAAAGCGTGCCTGCGACCGTGGCCAAAGCCGCCACGATCAACCAAGTGATTGTCACAACACGTTCAGGATTGATGCCTGACAAAAGCGCCAAATCTTCGTTATCTGCGTAGGCGCGCATCGATTTCCCTGTGCGAGTTCTGTTCAAAAACCAAAACAATGCCGCCACAACGATGATCGCCGCCACCACGGTAATGACTTGCGTCGTGCGGATGGCAAGGCCCTCGGACAGGCCTGTCATGGTTTTGAAATCGCGGGCTGTGATGATGAAACGTTCCCCATCCGCAAAGCGTCGATCATCGGTGCCAACGAACATCCGTACCGCGCCGTTCATCACAAACATGACGCCCATCGATACGATCACCAACATCACGGGCGCCGCTTTGACCTTGCGATAGAACCGGTACACCACGCGATCGGTGGCAAGCACCAAAGCCATGGTACACAGGATCGCAAACGGCAAAGCGAGCAGGGCGGTGGGCAAGGGGCCAAAGCTGATCCCAACAGATTTCATCGCGGCGGTGATCAACACGGTAAACATCGTGCCGAACGCCATGGTGTCGCCGTGGGCAAAATTTGAGAACCGCAAAATTCCGTAAATAAGCGTGACCCCAAGGGCCCCAAGCGCAAGCTGTGCGCCATAAGCAGTACCCGGCACGAGTACAAAGTTCGCAAATGCCACTAAGGCATTGAGAATATCCATCAATTCACCCTCTCACATGTGCCCTGAAAATAGGTTTCTTTTTGTGTGTCACGCAGATCTGGAACGCGGTGCATCAAGGTGAAGGCCTTTGTCGTGATTTCAAGCTCATATGTTCCACCGCCTTGTTCGTCAAAAAGCCCTGACATTTGTCCGGCAACCGCTGTCACAGAGCCGGTCAATTTGCGTCCGTTATCAAACTGCATTTCGCCATCGAAATTATCACCGCGTTTAAACTTCAGCGGCGCTGATCCATCACGGCAATTGGCGGCGCTGCCTTCGCAGATGATATCGGACAAGCAAAACAGCTCGGCTGGCAGGTTGCTTTTTTGGTTTTCCACATAGGATGTGTAGACGTAAATCGGCACACCGATCACAATCGGAGCAAACACAAGTGTTGGAACGACCAGTCTGAGCATAGTCTAACCCCCCAAGAAAGTGCGGCGCACTTCAGGGTTCGCGAGCAAGGCAACGCCTGTGTCGGTATAGGCATTAGCGCCTTGCACCAAAACATAGCCTTTATCTGCGATATCAAGCGCTTGTCTGGCGTTTTGTTCCACCATCAGCACTGCGATACCTGTTTTGGCCACCTCGATAATCCGGTCGAACAATTCATCCATAACTATGGGCGAGACGCCTGCCGTTGGCTCGTCCAGCATCAGCAATTTGGGTTTTGTCATCAAGGCGCGGCTGACCGCAACCTGTTGACGTTGACCGCCGGACAATTCGCCTGCGTTCTGATTGCGCTTTTCATAGACCGCGGGAAAAATTTCATAAACCTGTTCCATGGTTTCGCGAAAATCATCGGTACGAATGAACGCGCCCATTTCCAGATTTTCCGCAACCGTCATAGTCGGAAAGATGTTTGAAGTCTGTGGCACGAACCCCATGCCTTTGTAGACGCGTTCTTGCGGGGACAGTTTGGTGATATCCTCACCGTCCAGCACAACGGACCCGGTGTGGATATTCAGCATCCCAAACACGGCCTTCATCGCTGTGGATTTTCCGGCACCATTCGGGCCAACGATCACTGCGATTTCGCCTTGCTCGACCGACAATTCGCAATCATGCAAAATATCCGCACCGCCGTAGCCGCCAGTCATATGGGTGGCACTCAAATAGCTCATGATGTGCTCTCCGATGCTGCAGGGGTGGCGTCTTTGGTCAGGCCTTCAGTGGCTTCTTTGTTTTTGATTCCCGTGCCAAGATAGGCCTCGATCACCTGTTCATTTTGCATGATGTCTTCGGCTGATCCTGTCGCCATCACTTGGCCTGCGGCCATAACGATCACCGGATCACAGAGCATTTTGATGAACTCCATATCGTGTTCGATCATACAAAATGTATACCCACGCTCAGTGTTCAGACGCTTGATCGCATCGGCAATTGTGTAAAGCAGGGTGCGGTTCACGCCTGCGCCCACTTCGTCCAAAAACACGATTTTAGCGTCGACCATCATGGTACGGCCCAGTTCGACGAGCTTTTTTTGACCGCCTGAGATATTGCCAGCCTTCTCATCCGCGATGTGAGAAATTGTCAAAAATTCAAGGACTTCATCGGCTTTTTTGCGCAAAGTCGCTTCTTCGATCGCAATCTGACCGCGTTTAAACCAAGCGTTCCAAAGCGTTTCACCCGATTGATTGGCTGGCACCATCATCAGGTTTTCGCGCACCGTCATGGTGGAAAATTCATGCGCGATCTGAAAGGTCCGCAATATGCCTTTGTGGAACAATTGATGCGGTTTCAGGCCTGTGACGTCTTCGCCATCAAATAAAATTTGTCCACTTGTAGGCGTTAATACACCCGCGATGCAGTTGAAAAGCGACGTTTTTCCCGCGCCATTTGGGCCAATGAGACCCGTTATGGAACCTTCCTTGATGGAAAGCGATGCCCCGTCCACCGCGCGAAATCCGCCGAAATGCATGTGTAAATCACGCACTTCGATCATATAGCTATCCCCTTGGATTTACCGTTTTTTCTTGGATCGGCTATGCAAACAGCCCGAGATGAGATCTCGGGCTGCGCATAATGTCTAACCGACTAGCGGTAGCCAACAGTGGTGATTTTACCGTCTTTGACAATAATTTCACGGTAAGATCCAGCCGCTTCGCCGGGCTCGATCAACTCTGCAGCGGTGCCGCCGACATAGTCAATTTCACCACCTGCGGCGAGGATATCGAGGGCTTTGGCCAATTCACCTGGGAAGATTTCCTCACCCGGCGCATTGGCAACATCCATCACGAAGTCTTTGTAAACCTGTGGATCCGTTGATCCAGCCGCTTGCATTGCCAGCAAGATCAGAGCGCCTGCGTCATAGGACTCAGGTGCGTAAGGTGCTGTGCCGTTGTAGCCGTTTGCTTCGCCAATCGCGACGAGCAGCTCGCCACCTGGGGAATCTGACCCTGGAACTTGACCAGTCGCACCTTCGATTTCAGTGCCAAAACGCTCTTCCAATGAAGCGCCGATCATCGCATCGGGCAGGTGGAAGCGATCAAAGGCACCTGTGTCGAGTGCTGCGCGAATGATGCCAGGGCCACCTTGGTCGATGTAACCAACAACAACAAGAATATCACCGCCAGCAGACGCCAATGCGCCGACTTCGGCAGAGTAATCCGCTTTGCCATCTTCATGGGATGTGTTGATTGTGACTTTGCCGCCCATTGCTGTGTAGGACGTTTCAAACGCATCGGCCAAGCCTTTGCCGTAGTCGTTGTTTGTGTAGGTGACAGCTGCGGTCTTTATGCCTTTTTCAAGCAATGATTCAGCCATAACTTGACCTTGGCGCGCATCAGATGGGGAAGCGCGGAAGAACAGGCCGTTGTCTTCGATGGTTGTCAAAGATGGGGATGTCGCGGATGGCGAGAACATCACCATGCCGTTTGGCACCGCAACATTGGTCAAAGCCGCACCTGTCGCACCGGAACACAAGGCACCAACAAGGCCGACGATACCGTCGGATGTGATCATGCGTTCTGCAACAGAAGACGCAACTGCGGCATCCGTACATGTAGAATCGCCCTCAACGAGCGCGACGGTTGTGCCCCCCAAGAACTTGCCGCTGTCTGAGATTTCTTTTACCGCAGCGCGCACGCCGCCAGCCATGTCCGCTGCCAAAGATTCAGCAGGACCAGAAAATCCAAGCATCAGACCCAGTTTGATTTCGTCGGCATATGACGCGCCAGCAATAAGTGTTGTAGCCGCAGTGGCCAGTAGAATTTTTTTCATCGAGAAACTCCAAGTTGAATCATTGTCCTGATGAAAGCGTAGATCGGCAATTTCGAAATGAAAAGCACAGAGACGTCCATACGCGCTGGCCATGTTTTTTTCGACGTAATGCATCAAATAGCGCGCTGTTTTAGTCCAAATGTACAAAAATGCCCATTTTTAGCACCAAACGGTGAGGTTGCGATCTCCTGCGGTGTGTGAGCGGGATGTAAAAATACCCTGAGATCGAAGGTTTTTTTAAGAATCAACCGATGATCACGTTACGTCATGGCGGTCATCTAGGTCTGTTTGAAAGAGCTACGAAGAGCACTTTGGGGCCAGATCACCCCAAATTTGGTGTGGTTATGGAACGAGTTTGCATCTTTCACGTACGTTCATTGTGCAATTGCCCCTAAATTGCGCATCTTTTTTTACCATTTTGGGTTTTCCAACCCAAGACCTGCGCCTATAACGCTTGGGCTGCTCGCGCTAAAACTCTGCGTCACGCGGCATAAATGAATTAATTTCCCGGAGTAGAGACAATGACGGATTGGGTAAAATCAGCATGGCGTAACAAACCGCGTGTGCAAATGCCCGAGTATACGGACGAGGCAAAACTCAACGCGGTTGAGGCACAACTCTCCAAGTATCCTCCTCTTGTCTTTGCGGGCGAGACCAAAACACTAAAGTCACAACTGGCAGCGGCTTCGCGCGGTGAAGCGTTTTTGTTGCAAGGTGGCGATTGTGCGGAAAGCTTTGCTGAGTTCGGTGCAGACCAAATTCGCGATACATTCAAAGTGATGCTGCAAATGGCGATGGTTTTGACCTTTGGCGCTAAAGTGCCGGTGGTTAAAGTTGGTCGTATGGCGGGGCAATTTGCCAAGCCACGCTCTGCGCCGACAGAGACATCAAATGGTGTGGAGCTGCCAAGCTACCGCGGTGACATCATCAACGGGTTCGACTTCACACCTGAAGCGCGTATCCCCGACCCTGACCGCATGTTGCAGGCCTACACCCAAGCCGCGGCAAGCTTGAACTTGTTGCGCGCTTACTCAAAAGGTGGTTTTGCCGATGTGCACCGCGTGCATGGTTGGACTCTGGGCTTCACGGAGGCCGACGAAGCCGAGAAATACCGCGATATGGCCAATCGCATCCAAGACGCGCTGGATTTCATGCGCGCTGCGGGCATGACGTCTGACAATAATAATGAATTGAAAACAGTGGATTTCTACACCTCGCACGAAGCGTTGCTGTTGGAATACGAAGAGGCGTTGACCCGTGTGGACAGCACCTTGGGCGATACTGTTGCAGGATCGGGTCACATGATCTGGATCGGCGATCGCACACGTCAGCCTGATGGGGCGCATGTCGAATTCTGTTCTGGTGTGTCCAACCCAATCGGTTTGAAATGTGGTCCAACAACCACAACGGAAGACCTAAAAATCTTGATGAAAAAGCTCAACCCAGCAAACGAGGCAGGGCGCTTGACCTTGATCGCACGTTTTGGGGCCGGCAATGTCAAAGATCATCTGCCACGTTTGATCCAAGCTGTGAAAGAAGAGGGCGCAAACGTTGTTTGGTCTTGCGATCCGATGCACGGCAACACGATCAAATCAGACAGCGGCTATAAAACCCGTCCGTTTGAAAGCGTTTTGAGCGAAGTTCAGGAATTCTTTGAAATCCATCGCGAGCACGGTACCATTCCAGGTGGCGTTCACTTCGAGATGACGGGCGCGGATGTGACCGAATGCACCGGTGGTGCTATTGAAGTGACCGACGAAAATCTGGCAGATCGTTACCACACAGCCTGTGACCCACGCTTGAATGCGTCACAAGCTTTGGAACTTGCGTTTTTGGTGGCCGAAGAGCTGTCTAAAAACACACGCTAGGCGATCTGATATTTATTTTAAAAAAGGCCGGACCAAGTGTTCGGCCTTTTTTTATGCCAACAGATCTGGCCATTTTGATTAATCAAAAAAAACGCAGCCCCCAAGGCTGCGTTATCGAGTTGCGGATCAAGCTAGGTGAGATCTTTTAACGCAACGCGTGACGTCAGAAACAATCAATCATCGGTCGAGACAAGACGCAAAGCAGGTTTTCCCGTTGGGCGCGGTGCTTGTGGTGCGCCTTTTGCCGCAGTTGTCGTGTCTGTTTTTTGCTCAAGGTAGGCTTTGCGCGCTTCTGCGAACCCTTGTGGGATCGGGTTGCCTTTTGCTGTGATACCTTCTGGCATTGGCGCATCTTGAACGTCTCCCAAAAGTGGACGAGACACTGTTTCAACAGCTTCAAAGCGGCGCGGCTGGCGGCCGATATCGCCTTTGGATTGAAGGCAGCCCAGAATACGGTTCACATCGCCAAGGTCTGATTTAAGCGGACAAAGCAAAAGCTGTGCATCCAAAGTGCCACGACCGATGCCACGCTCACCTTTAAGGGTGATTGTTGTGATCTGTGGGGTATCACAAACAGCTTCGATCGCCGCAGAAATTTGAGCACGGCTCTCAGGTACAAACATCGCAGTCAGTGGCATGCCGCGCACTTCCATGCCCATCAAATCGGTGAGGTGCATACCGGCAAGGCGGAAGCGTGCAACACCAGGTGCGATACGCTCAAGAATGAAGGCAAATTCCAATGACGACTGCATACCACGTGGATCGATGTCAGCGCGTGCTGGCACTGGTCGACCGTTGCGCAAACCGTCCCAGTAGGCTTCCACATCACGCAGAGCTGGGAAAATAATTTCGTTGCGACGAGGCATAAGGGATACGACGTTTGAACCGCTGACATAATCAATTTTCATTTCATCACCTAATCGTTTCCAGCGTGGCTGTGTGCTGCGTTGTTCTGACTGAGCACTTTGTGTCTGTGCTTGCTTGACCCGTTTATGCCATGAGTTTGCCTGAATTGGTGAAATTTCCTAAGGAATGGTTAACATCGAGCGTCATTTGAGGGGCTGAAATGGCGCTTTTTGAGCATATACAACCAAATCAAAAACAACGCACGTTTTGGATATTTCATTAAAAACAATGGACTATAATAAAATTTCTAAAAACGGTCTTTGGATCATAAAAAGCGATCTTGAACCGGTCATTTGCGGGGCCAAATCGTAAAACGAGCTGGTAGCAACCGTAAAATTAACGATTGAGGCCGACTCAAACGTTGATTTGGGCCTTTAAAAAAGGACTGCCTTTCTGACATTCCCCAACGGTAAGACATCTTCTTGCCGCATTTGAGACGATCCAAATCACTTTGCGGGCTTAATATGCCTTATTGCTGCACTGCAGCCAAAATCACCCATAAAAGGCCAATCGTAGCGGTGGTCAAGACTCACAACGGGGACTATAGAAATACGGTCCATTATAGGGAGGGACTTATGTCAGCCGAACGCCGCGGACTTCTTATTATTTTGTCGTCGCCCTCGGGCGCAGGCAAATCCACGCTTGCCAAACGTTTGATGCAATGGGACGAAACGCTGAGCTTTTCCGTGTCTGCCACCACGCGCGCGCAGCGTCCCGGCGAGCAAAATGGCATAGATTACCATTTCACAGCCGAGGATGACTTTAAATCTATGGTCAGCAACGGTGAAATGCTTGAGCACGCTTTGGTCTTTGGCAATTACTATGGCTCGCCTGCGCGGCCTGTGCGTAAAGCCATTGAAGCGGGCGAGGACGTGTTGTTCGACGTAGACTGGCAAGGGGCGCAGCAAATCGCCAATTCCGCGCTGCGCGATCACGTGTTATCCGTATTTATTCTGCCGCCCTCTATCACAGAACTGCGCAGACGCTTAGAGACTCGCGGCCAAGACAGCGCAGAAGTGATCGAAAAGCGGATGCGTCAAAGCTGGGATGAAATCAGTCATTGGGATGGCTATGACTACGTTTTGGTGAATGACGATCTCGACACGTCGTTTGAACGTCTCAAAACCATCGTATCGGCTGAGCGTTTGCACCGCAGACAGCAACCAGGGTTGTTGGATGTGGTTCGCGGGTTACAAGCAGAATTCGAGGAGATTGAGACATGACTTTATTCACTTTAGACAATCACACACCCATTTTGCCCGAGAACGGCGACTACTGGGTGGCGCATGATGCCAATGTCATCGGCAAAGTCAGCTTGGGAGAGGGCGCGAGCATTTGGTTCGGGGCCACATTGCGCGGCGACAACGAAATGATTGATGTCGGTGCTGGCAGCAATATCCAAGAAAATGCAGTACTGCACACCGATATGGGGTCACCTTTGACCATCGGTGCAGGGTGTACGGTTGGGCATAAAGCCATGCTGCATGGCTGTACCTTGGGCGAGAATACTTTGGTTGGTATGGGCGCTATCGTGCTGAACGGCGCCAAGGTCGGCAAAAACTGCCTTATCGGGGCAGGGGCTTTGATCACTGAAAACAAAGAAATCCCTGATGGATCGCTTGTGATGGGCGCGCCCGGTAAAGTGGTGCGTCAATTGTCAGACGACCAAATTGATGCATTAAAACAATCCGCGGTACGCTACCAACAAAATGCGCGGCGGTTTCAAAACGGACTTAAAACCGTCGGCTAAGTGTCCACCTTATTGCAGCGCGCCAAGACGGCTATTGGTGTCCTGGCGCAGCTGGAACTTAATTCAAGCGTTTCGTTGCCGATAATTTTCCGCTGATGACATCAAAATCCAGCATTGGATGCGTGCTGCGCACTTCGCGGCAAATAATGTCGGGCCGAGGAATGTCTTCTAGTACCACGCGATACCGGCCTGAAAACTCGGTGCCTCCTAAGAATTCAGCCAGCTCCAAACAATCGAACGTCGTTCCAATAACAGGTGAGATCACCAAGTCAGGATTGATCGCTCGAAAGACGTTAGCGGACAAGTCCTTAAAGTCGAGATAAAAGACAGCCGAGGTTGAGGGCATTAAGGTCTCTGCCCCTTGAACATGAGCATACTCACCAACCAGTAGTGTCATTTTGTCATTGTCCTGCCGGTCATTGCGGGACATCGCAATCACATCAAAGAACCTAGAAGTTGAGATATTACCCATTTTTCGTCGCGTGACCCACTATTAGATATTCTGTTAGCCGACAGCAGAAGCGGAAACCCGTCCAAATGCAATATCGTTTTTGGCATTATTGGAAGAATTACCATTTTGCGAATCTTGAATACTAAAATCGAACAGCAGGCCAACTTCAACAACCTTAAAGAGAAAGCGCATGCACAACCGTCACATACGCGTCATACTATGGCAGTATTCAAAGCAGCACTTTTAGAAAGATCTCGTGATGAACACCTCACAATATAGCAAGACATCAGCAAACGACCTTGTGATAGAAATGGCATCGGCCATGCCCCTGCCATTGATCGTAATTGGCAATGATGAACGGGTGCTCGTGGCCAATCAAAAGGCTGAAGATCTTTTTGGCACGGGTGCACAGGGAAGGCACTATATCACTGTTTTGCGTCAACCCATGCTATTGGATGCCATCGAAAATGTGTTGCGATTGGGCGAGGATGCGACCGCGACATATCGCGTTTCAGAATCCGCGCGAGACCTACACTTTGAAGTCCAAGTGCGTGCGGCGGTGACGCCAGATTCCAGCTATGTCATTGTTGCGTTTGAAGACAAAACAGAGCTGCAAGAAGCTGGCCAAATGCGCAGGGATTTCGTTGCAAATGTGTCTCATGAATTGCGCACGCCGCTCACGGCGGTGCTTGGATTCATCGAAACACTGCTTGGACCTGCAGCCAATGATGGGGACGCTCGCACACGGTTTTTGTCGATTATGGACTCTGAGGCCAAGCGCATGAACCGAATCGTTGGTGATCTTTTATCTCTGAGTCGTGTAGAAGCAGACCGGCGGGTGCGCCCAACTGATCAGGTCAATGTCCCCTCTGTGGTGCGCTCTGTGGTGCAAACGCTGCAGCCTCTTGCTGCGGCGCGTCACGTGTCTTTGCGCCTTGAGGGGGGGGACACCGAAGATCTGGTGAGCGGCGACCAAGACCAATTGACCCAAGTGTTCACGAACCTCGTTGAAAACGCGATCAAATATGGCCCCGATGGTGGCGAGGTGTCCATTTGCATCACCTCTCACGCCATAGAACCGACGATGCGTGGTCCAGCCGTACGTGTTGATATCGCAGATCAGGGCGAGGGAATTCCTGCGCATCATATACCGCGTCTCACCGAACGCTTTTATCGGGTCGATAACCATCGATCGCGAGAAATGGGTGGAACGGGGCTTGGATTGGCCATCGTGAAGCATATCTTAAATCGCCACCGCGGCAGACTGCGTGTGGAAAGCCATGCAGGCAACGGCAGCTGTTTTTCGGTGATTTTGCCTTATAATTAAGGGCTTATAGGACATCAGCCTGTCAAAATCCTTAATTTGACGTCATATTATTTGCCTGACCTTCTGCCTTTGTCATTAAACTGTTACATTATCTTCACAAAAGCATAGCGAAGCAGGTTTAGACCGCCGGTGAGAGAGAAACTAAACGCCTCTCATGATATGAAATTCAGGAGCTACATATGTCCTTTGTTAAACTGACCGCCTCTGCACTGGCGATTACCGCTATGTCCGTAACTGCCGCTGCCGCGCGCGATCAAGTACAGGTTGCTGGTTCTTCCACAGTTTTGCCTTACGCGTCTATCGTTGCAGAAGCTTTTGGCGAAAACTTCGACTTCCCAACACCAGTTGTTGAATCTGGCGGCTCTTCCGCTGGCCTCAAACGCTTCTGTGAAGGTCTTGGCGAAAACACAATCGATATTGCCAACGCATCACGCAAAATCAAAGACAAAGAAGTTGTTGCTTGTGCTGAAGCTGGCGTGACTGACATCGTTGAAGTGCGTATCGGTTACGATGGTATCGTGTTCGCATCTGACCTCAACGGCAACTCTTTCGAATTCACACAGTCCGATTGGTACAAAGCTTTGGCTGCTGAGATCATCGTTGACGGTGTTGCAGTTGCAAACCCGAACACAACTTGGGATCAAGTGAACCCTGCGTTCCCAGCTCAGCCTATCATGGCCTTCATCCCAGGTACCAAGCACGGCACACGCGAAGTGTTCGACGAAAAAGTGATCTTGACTGGTTGTGAAGAAACTGGCGACTTTGCTAAATTTGTTGAGCTTAAAGGCGACGAAGATCACGCTGAAGAAGCTTGTATGTCTATCCGTACAGACGGTCTGTCAGTCGACATCGACGGCGACTACACAGAAACACTTGCACGTATCGACAGCAACAAAAACGGCATCGGCGTTTTTGGTCTCGCATTCTACGAAAACAACACAGACAAGTTGCAAGTTGCAACAATGGCTGGCGTTGTTCCAACAACAGAAGCGATCGCTGAAGGCGTATACCCAGTGTCACGCCCACTCTACTTCTACATCAAAAAAGCGCACATCGGTGTGATCCCAGGTCTTCAAGAATACGCAGACTTCTTCGTATCTGACGACATGGCTGGTCCAGACGGCCCATTGGCTGAGTACGGTCTCGTATCCGATCCAGCTCTTGCAGACACACAAGCTGTTGTCGCTGAAGGCGTTGTGATGAAGTAAGCCTTTTGGGGTTTACCAAACAATAGAAGGCGGCGCGGGGATTGCCTTGCGCCGCCTTTACACCGAAACGGGCCAAGATGCATCTTCGCCTTAAACTCGACCGCACAGGGAGCTATACATGCCCGCGCTTTGGCTTTTCGTATTGGTTATCGTCATTGGACTGACCGGTTTTTTTCTTGGGCGTGCTCGCGCCATGAAAGATGCAGGCGGAGACATTCGTAATCTTCATTCCCTGCCGAGCTACTATGGCTCAAACGTGATGTTGTCGGCTTTGATCCCAAGCATGGGCCTTTTGGTCCTTTGGTTGATCGTTCAACCGATGCTTATTCAGGTCAATGTGGCCTCGCATATTGCTTCTAATAATTTCGCCGACGATGGCGCTTTGAACCTGATTATGTCAGATGTCCGCCGCGTCGCTGACGGACTTAATACAGCAGTGTCGCAAGGCGTAATGACCGCGCAAGAGACGCAAAACCTTGTCGGCGCGCAAGACATTCGAGGCATGCTCGCCAACTTGGGTGTTGCTTTGGGCGCAGACGTCGAAGACTACGTCTTGATTGCCGCACAAGAATACCGATCCCTGTCGAATTGGGGCGGATGGTTGATGACTGTCGCGGTCATCGCAGCCGCGGCCATCGGATTTACGTTGGCCTATAGATCCACATCAAGCACGCAACGCGCGCGCAATTCTGTGGAAAAAGTCATCTTGGGGCTTTTGATCGGGGCGGCCTCTATTGCGGTCTTGACCACCGGCGGGATCGTGTTCTCGCTGATTTTCAACACCATAGAGTTTTTCAAAGTCTACCCCGCGGCGGATTTCTTTTTCGGCACGACATGGGCACCATCTTTTGGCGGTGGCTCAGAACTTGGGATTTTGCCTTTGTTTTGGGGGACATTCTATGTCTCCTTCATCTCTTTGCTTGTCGCGGTTCCAATTGGCTTGTTCGCAGCTGTTTACTTGTCTGAATATGCAGGTCCAAAAACACGCGGCATCGCGAAGCCGCTTTTGGAAGTGCTCGCGGGTATCCCCACAATTGTTTACGGCTTGTTTGCGCTTTTGACAGTTGGTCCGATGTTGGTCAGCTTTTTCGGTAAAGACGGCACCTTGGGTGTGAACTGGATGCAGGGCGGCACAGCCGTGATCACAGCGGGTTTGGTTATGGGCATCATGTTGATCCCCTTTATCTCATCGCTGTCAGACGACATCATCAACTCAGTCCCGCAGTCTTTGCGTGACGGGTCTTTGGGTATTGGCGCTACAAAATCTGAAACGGTTAAGCAAGTGATCTTGCCCGCGGCCTTGCCAGGTATTGTTGGGGCTATCCTTTTGGCCACATCACGCGCCATCGGCGAGACGATGATCGTTGTGCTTGGGGCAGGGGCCGCAGCGCGCCTGTCTATGAACCCTTTCGAGGCCATGACCACAGTGACCACACGGATCGTGAGCCAGCTGACCGGGGATGCGGATTTCTCGTCCCCTGAAGCCCTTGTCGCCTTTGCACTTGGCATGACGCTTTTCGTCATCACCCTATGCTTGAACATTGTCGCACTGGTTATCGTGCGCAAATACCGGGAGCAGTACGACTAATGTCTGATCTATCCGCAAATCAATCCCCCAAGCCCAAGAACTCACTGCTGAAACTTGATGAGCGCACGAAAAAGCGCAACGCCTCTGAGACGCGTTTCAAGGCTTACGGCATCGGCGCCATCGCGCTTGGCATGTGCTTTCTGGTCGCGCTTTTGGTGTCAATCATCGGCAACGGTTCGCCAGCGTTTAAGCAGACGTTCGTGACCATTCCCATCGAATTGGTTGAGGCAAAACTGGACAAAACGGGCAACCGTGATCCAGAAGAATTGAAAAAGGTCACGACCTTTGGCTATAAACCTTTGATTGAAAATGCCTTGGTCGTGGCGCTAGAAGCCCAAGGCATCGACAATCCTTTCGCCAAGGCCAAAGACGTCGCAAAAATCCTGTCCTCATCCGCGCCCGCACAGGTACGTGATGTGGTTCTGGCTGATCCAAGCGTGATCGGCACAACGATGAATTTCCGTATCCTCGCGTCTTCGCGTGTGGATGGCTATTTCAAAGGCCGCGTCACGCGCGAGGCTTTGATCAATGACAAGAACTTAGACCTTGAGCATCTGGACGTTGCGGACGAAATGGTCGCGGCCGACATGATGGAAACAACCTTTAACGCTGATTTCATCTTTGGGGCCGACGCCTCTGAATCGCGGCCAGAGCAAGCCGGTATCGGTGTGTCCATGCTTGGGTCTTTGTTTATGATGATTGTCGTTTTGGGGCTGGCCTTGCCGATTGGTGTGGCTGCATCGATCTATCTTGAAGAGTTCGCACCACAAAACAGATGGACCGATTTGATCGAGGTGAACATCTCGAACCTCGCAGCTGTGCCGTCTATCGTCTTTGGTATCTTGGGCTTGGCTGTGTTCATCCAGTTCGCGCATTTGCCGCAATCCGCGCCTTTGGTGGGCGGCTTGGTTTTGACGCTTATGACACTGCCAACGATCATCATTTCGACACGTGCGTCTTTGAAAGCTGTGCCCCCATCCATCCGCGATGCGGCTTTGGGCATCGGCGCCTCAAAAATGCAGTCCGTATTCCACCACGTGCTGCCGCTGGCTATGCCCGGCATTTTAACTGGGACTATTATCGGTCTGGCACAGGCTTTGGGGGAAACAGCGCCTTTGCTGCTCATCGGTATGGTTGGCTTTATCGCCTCGAACATGCCCGATGGGATTGCCTCAGGCTTTCTTGATCCGAACTCCGCGATGCCTGCCCAAATCTACGAATGGGCCAAACGTGCCGACCCTGCGTATTATGAACGCGCTTGGGGCGGGATTATCATCCTCCTTGGCTTCTTGATGACCATGAACATCATCGCCGTCATCCTCCGCCGTCGCTTCGAGCGCCGCTGGTAGAACAGGATTACAGACAATGAACGATATGCGAATTGTGAAAAGAGACGTTGACATGAATGACAATAAAATTTCCGCCAAAGGTGTGCAGGTCTACTACGGAGACACCCACGCGATCAAAGACGTCAATGTCGAGATCAAAGACAAAACCGTGACGGCCTTTATCGGTCCCTCTGGCTGCGGCAAGTCGACATTCTTGCGCTGTTTGAACCGGATGAACGACACCATCGATATTTGCCGCGTTGAAGGCTCTATCAAGATCGAAGGTGAAGACATTTACGACAAACGGGTCGATCCGGTGCAGTTGCGCGCCAAGGTTGGCATGGTGTTCCAAAAACCGAACCCATTCCCAAAGTCGATCTACGACAACATCGCTTACGGGCCACGTATTCACGGCCTTGCGCGTTCCAAGGCGGATCTTGACGAAATCGTCGAGAAATCCCTGCGCCGCGGCGCGATTTGGAACGAAGTCAAAGACCGTCTGCATTCCCCTGGTACAGGTCTTTCCGGCGGCCAGCAGCAGCGTTTGTGTATTGCGCGCGCCATTGCCACTGAACCTGAAGTTCTGTTGATGGATGAGCCTTGTTCTGCGCTTGACCCCATCGCCACCGCTCAAGTTGAAGAGTTGATTGACGAGTTGCGCGAAAACTTCTCTGTTGTGATCGTCACGCACTCCATGCAGCAAGCTGCGCGTGTGAGCCAAAAGACTGCGTTTTTCCACCTTGGAAATCTTGTTGAGTATGGCGAAACAGGCCATATTTTTACCAATCCACAGGACCCGCGTACTGAGTCCTACATCACTGGCCGGATCGGCTAAGGAGTGACTTCTATGACAAATGACAAACACATCGCGTCGGTTTTTGACCGCGATCTAGAAGCTATCCAAGCCCTGATAATGAAAATGGGTGGCATGGTCGAAGCCAACATCACCTCTGCGGCGCAAGCCTTGGAAGAACGTGATATTGAGCTGGCAGCCAAAGTGCGTGCCTCTGACAAAGCCATCGATACTTTGGAAGAAAAAATCAACGAAGAAGCCGCACGTGTGATCGCATTGCGGTCTCCTGCAGCGGGTGATTTGCGCACTGTTTTGACTGTGATGAAAATCGCAGGCAATTTGGAACGCTGTGGCGACTACGCGAAAAACTTGGCCAAGCGCACAGGTGTTCTGGCCGATATGCATCCGATCGCGGGGGCAGGTGCCTCTATTCGCCGTATGGCCCGTGAAGTCGAAGAAATGCTTAAGCTTGCGCTTGATGCCTACATCCAGCGCGACGCAGAACTGGCCGAGCAAGTGCGCCAACGCGACCTTGACGTTGACCAAATGTACAACGCGTTGTTTCGTGAATTCCTGACCTATATGATGGAAGATCCTCGCAACATTTCTGCCTGTATGCACTTGCATTTCATCGCCAAAAACATCGAACGTATGGGCGATCACGCAACCTCTATTGCCGAGCAAGTGATCTACCTTGTCACGGGTGAAATGCCTGAAGAAGGCCGTCCAAAGGGCGATCTGACCTCTCACACTGACATGGATATGGAGTCGTTCTGATGTCTGTCGATCGTCCTCATGTTTTGCTTGTCGAAGATGAGCCAGCGCAGCGTGAAGTCTTGGGCTACAACTTTGAATCAGAAGGCTTTCAGGTCACCAAAGCCGAAAATGGCGATGATGCCTTGATGTTTGTAGGTGAAGAGGCACCGGACATCATCGTCCTCGATTGGATGTTGCCCGGTGTGTCTGGCATTGAAATTTGTCGTCGCTTAAAATCCCGCGCAGAGACACGTCAAATCCCGATCATCATGCTGTCAGCACGCTCTGAAGACGTTGACCGTGTGCGCGGTTTGGAAACGGGGGCGGATGACTATGTGGTCAAGCCTTACTCGGTCATCGAATTGATGGCGCGCGTACGCACGCAATTGCGTCGTGTGCGTCCATCAGCGGTGGGGCAGGTGTTGTCTTTTGATGACATCCGTCTGGACGCTGAGACCCATAAGGTAACGCGCTCTGACAGCGCCCTAAAGCTGGGCCCAACGGAGTTTCGCCTTTTGACCACCTTCATGGAAAAGCCTGGTCGCGTATGGTCACGTGAACAGTTGCTGGATCGGGTCTGGGGACGCGATATCTATGTCGATACACGTACTGTAGACGTCCACATCGGACGTCTGCGCAAGGCGCTTTGCCAACACGGTGGCGAAGACCCAGTGCGTACTGTGCGTGGCGCTGGCTACGCGCTCGGATGAACCTTTGACGTAGGACAGGTGATCGTTCACTGCGATTTAGCTAACGAAATGGGTGCTCCCACGACAGGCAACGCTCATTGTATTTATAAAGGCGCAGGGATTAAGTTCCCCGCGCCTTTTTTTATGTCTGCTACAATCGCTCGCCACCGTGAGGAACAGAAAGTTCACTGGCACCAACTCAAGTCTGACCCTGCGCCGTTGCTGTTACGTCTTGGAACATCTGTAAATCTCCACATCTCTTTTGAGGGTTGCAATCAATCAAGCGATCTGCAAATCATACGAAACCACAGGGGAGCCGCGTCATGTCGCGGCTGAGATGGGGGCACAAGCCCACGGACCCTTAAAGCTGATCTGGATAATGCCAGCGTAGCAAGGAGGACAGAAATGTTTGTAGGCGCACAAGTTTCCCTTTATCCGATGACCGATGGGTTCGTGGATGTGATTTTATCGTCACTTCACGCTCTTGATCCATGGCGCGATAAATTGCGGATTGAGACTGATGATATTTCAACTCTGATCGTCGGACCGCCCGAAGTCTTATTTCCAGCATTGCGCGACCTGTACAGTGCGGCGGCCTCAACAGGTCAGCACATCGTGTTGCGCAGCACCTTATCGCGCGGTTGCCCCGGCGAGCCTGATGATCCCATTTGCCAAACCAACGCGCTGGCGAACCCGTCTGAGCCTTTGGTGTCGCGCCAGCAAAGCGCACTGAGTGCCATTGCTGAGACCCCTGACAAAGGCCAATTCGCAGACGCGCAGTTTTCGCTATACGTGATGGGCGCGGGCAATCACATGGCTGAAATCATGGGCTGCATTGAGTTTCTTAAGCAAAGCGGCACGTTTCTAAGGTCAAAGAATTTCTGCACCCGTCTCAGCGGCGATGCAGGGCCGGTTTTTGCGACGCTCGAACAGGCGTTTTGCCGCTTCGGCCCGCCAAACGGCCATGTCACAATTGATTTAACGGTCTCTGCCAACAGCCCTTCCAAGCGCTGATCTGATGCAAAATCCGTTGCCTCGCCGTTCAGGCGCAGGCCTGACACGCGGCTTGCCTGCCGTCTTAAGTGTTGTCAGTGCTTTTGCGCTATGGGAACTTTACGTTCGAATATCGGGAATTTCCCCGTTGATATTGCCCGCGCCATCGCGCGTGCTGGAACAGATGGTGTTGAACCGTGAAGTGCTGTGGCACAACACAGTGCCGACGTTGCAGGCTACGCTTGCTGGGTTCTCATTGTCGCTGACCGTTGCTTTCGTACTGTCGATTGCGTTGGATTTTATGCCGCGCCTGCGCCGTGCTTTGTTTCCAATTTTTGTGGTCAGTCAGACCTTGCCCTTGGTCGCGATCGCACCCTTGGTCGTGCTGTGGTTCGGCTTTGATCTGACGCCCAAAATCTTGCTGGTCACGCTGGTGACCTTCTTTCCTATGCTGGTGGCTTTGGTCGACGGATACGATTCCACCGACCCTGAAATCGAAGAGCTTTTGCGCTCGATGGGGGCCTCGAAGCGCGTTGTGTTTCGTCGTGCGCGGCTGCCATCCGCGATGCCGTATTTCTTTGCAGGGCTGCGCATTTCGATCACCTATGCCGTCGTCGCTGCGATCTTTGCCGAATATGTTGGCGCGCGGGCGGGGTTGGGGATCGTTATCTTGAACGCGAAAAACAGCTTTCGCCCTGACCTTGTGTTGGCAGCTGTCGTGATCAGCTCTGTGCTGACCTTGGCGTTGTTTGCAATCACTGCGCTGCTGCAACGCGTGGCCTTGCGCTGGCGCGATGCGGGAGGCGACCAATGAACGTTCTGGATATGCAAAACGTGGGTCTGTCGCTTGGGCAGACGGATGTCTTGGCTGATATTTCCTTGCACGTGGCGCGGGGCGAATTCGTATCTATTCTTGGTCCATCTGGTGCAGGTAAATCGACCATTTTTCGATTGCTCACAGGTGCACTGAACCCTGATCGCGGATTGATCACCTGTAACGGTCATCCGCTGTATCAAAGCCCGCATGGCTTTGCGTTTATGCCGCAAAGCGATGCCTTGATGCCTTGGTTGCGCATTCTCGACAATCTGACCTTGGGTCTAGAAGTGCAGGGTGTACCCCGCAAAGAAGCACGCGCGCGCGCCATGCCCTTGTTGGCAGATTTTGGGCTTGCCGAATTTGCCCAGCATTACCCGTCGCAATTGTCTGGCGGTATGCGGCAACGCGCGGCGTTAATGCGGACCGTTTTGCAAGATCGCCCCATGCAATTGCTGGACGAGCCTTTCGGGGCTTTGGATGCCTTAACGCGGATGCAAATGCAAAAGTGGTTCGAGGATCGCTGGCGATCGGCGCGTTGGACCACCTTGTTGGTCACCCATGATGTGCGCGAAGCCGTGGCCTTGTCTGACCGCATTTACGTGTTATCGCGCCGCCCAGCCACTGTGATTGCCGAAGTGGTCGTGCCCACGCCGCGCCCACGTTTTGGCAATCCCATCCCCTCTGAGGCCCACGCCCTTGAGGCGCATCTGTTAGATATTT
The DNA here is from genome assembly GCF_038899935.1 of Pacificibacter sp. AS14. NCBI lineage: Bacteria > Pseudomonadati > Pseudomonadota > Alphaproteobacteria > Rhodobacterales > Roseobacteraceae > Pacificibacter > Pacificibacter sp. AS14. Next base: position 338,228 of record NZ_JBBMQI010000001.1, on the reverse strand, counting down.
TATTAAACCAAACCGGAGAAGACTTATGAAACATTTGATCGCTGCTGCATGCCTATGTGCTGCTTTGCCTGCCATGTCCCAAAACGCTGTGGCTCAAAACGCCGTGACCGTAGCCCTTGATTGGACCCCCAACACCAACCACGTCGGTCTTTATGTGGCCCAATCCAAAGGCTGGTTTGACGAGGCCGATCTTGATGTCGATATCTTGCCTTACACCGATACATCCTCGACAACATTGGTCTCTGCTGGGCTCGCGGACTTTGGCATTTTAAGCGCTGTCGGCTTTCACAGTCTGCGTGCCAAAGGGGCGGATATGACGGCTGTTTTGGCTGTTGTCCAGCATGAAACGGGTAGGGTTGTGTTCAATGGAACGCGTGACGATATTCAACGTCCTGCGGATTTGGATGGTAAGATTTATGCGGGGTTCGGGAGCGATTGGGAAAATGCGCTGATCTCGACAATTATCCAAAACGATGGCGGAACTGGCGTATTTGATACGGTTACCTTGGGCACGTCTGCCTATGAAGCCTTGGCCAATGGCAGCGTGGATTTCACCCTTGAGGTCAGCACTTGGGAAGGCGTGAACTCTGTCCTTTTGGATCGTCCCCAACGCGCCTTTCGCTATGCAGATTTTGGCGTGCCAGATCAGCACACAACGTTTTTGGGCGGCAATAGCACCTGGCTAGCTGAGCACCCTGATGCGGCCCGCGCATTTGTACAAGCGACGCAACGTGGTTACGCGTTTGCAGCCAATAATCCAAGCGCCGCCGCAGACATTCTCATCGCTGAAACTGCTGGTATGATGAGCAACCCTGATCTGGTTCACGCCTCAATGCAAACCTTGGTCAAAGGCGGATACTTGCAAGATGCGGGCGAGGCTGTTGGGGTGATTGACGCCGATATGTTCGACAATATCGCTGGCTTCTTGTTTGATGCAGGCATCTTGCGCGATGAGGATGGAGAGCCACTTGCGACACAGCCAGATGTATCAACGTGGTTTACAAACGCATACTTGTTGCGCTGACAACTTGCAGAAATCGCGTCGCGGGGAGGAGCGCCTTTAAGGCTGGTCATGTCTTTTGACATGATTGGCCTTGGGCGGGATGGTTCTGATCTTGGTGCTTGTGGAACACATTGTATAAGACTTCAGATTAACGTTAATCCTATAATTGGTATTATGTAAAACTATTTGATTAATCTAGACACTCTTAATGGCCATCCTATACCCAAATGAAATATATCAAATTTCATCCCGCAGCCTGAATTATCTGCACACGAGTTATAACCCCACCTGAGATGTAATCACAGTAGCTTAATTGACCAAAGCCGTGCGGCTGAAACCGTAAAGACTTGGTCGCCAAATGCTTAGGCTCTCTGAGTGCTGGCAAAGTCTATTCGTACAAAATATAGTTATTTTCCAAGGAATTGTTCCTGTTTTTGTAAAAAAATCGCAATACTTTCATCTTTAGTGAGGAAAGTATTAACAAATATTGCACAAAAGCACCCTCATGCGTAGTTTGAACAAAGGGATAGTATTTGGGGTTAGTTATGAGTTTGGGATCGGGTATGAATGCTGCGCTAGATAGCATTTTAGCTGCAAAAACCATCGAGGATGTTTGGGAAGTTTTGCTTTTGAAGCTTCAATCTTGGGGATTTCAAAATGTCTTATATGGATTCACGCGCTTTCACACCGAAAATGGTTTTGGGGACACTACAGATCATTTAGTTCTGACCAACTTAGGACCAGATTACGTCAAAGGCTACTTCAATGACGGCCGCTACAAGCATGGTCCAATTGTCACATGGGCAGCTCAGAATGCTGGTGTGTGTTCATGGGCCTATATCGACGAGGTTTACGAGTCACTGGACAGCAAAGCGCTGGACACAGTCGAATTCAATCGCTCATTTGGAGTGTCGAGCGGCTATACCATCGGCTTTAGCAACGCAACAACGCGGTCCAAAGGTGCGATCGGTTTATCGATGCAACGGTTCAAGGGGACGCAGGAACAAGCCGATGCCATATGGACCAAGTATGGGCAAGAAATCAAAATCTTATGTGACGTTTCTCATCTAAAAATTATTTCTCTTCCATTTGACTTAAGGCGCCTAACAGCGCGTCAGCGTGAGGTCTTAGAATGGGTTGGAGATGGTAAAACGTCTGCCGATGTGGCTCAGATAATGGGACTCACAACTGCAACAGTTGAAAAGCACTTAAAGCTCGCGCGTGACGCTTTAGGTGTCGACACTACAGCTCAGGCAATTTTAAAGGCTTCGCTTTTGAACCAATTTTACAGAATTTAGATTTACTTTCTTAGTTGGAATTTTAGTTTTATTTTCAGCATTTTAGGCTCAATCTCTTCGTAAAAATTTCAAAGGTATGGTTTTCCCCACTTTCGTTACCCCACGTCCTTGATGCAAAGTTTACCTACCTTAACAAAGAAGTTTGTCTTCTCAGGTATTGGATTGGAGATCGCTCATATTTAGCTTACCTGGTCTTGCTGGCTTTCTGGCACATAAGGATCGCTTGTTTATTTTCGACAAAGTGATCCTTTTTTAGATCGTGAAGCTGCATGCAACCCTCATCCCGATTGTTTGTGTAGCACGTTGTTTAGAGCGCAGTTCCCTTCGGGGGGCTGCGTTTTACATTCTGCCCCAATTTGAACCGTATCCGCAACCAACCTAAAACAGAAAAGGGACCAGCGTTTTCGCGGCCCCTTCCCCATTCAGTCATTGACGTTAAAGCGGAATGCCTTAGCCGTTCATTGTCTTTGCAACTTCGGCAGCAAAGTCTTCTGCAACTTTTTCAATGCCTTCGCCAACTTCAAGACGCACAAAACCCGTGATTTCTGCACCGGCTTCAGTTGCGGCTTGTGCAACGGTCAGATCTGGGTTCACAACGAAAGCTTGACCAAGCAAAGTGGATTCAGCGATGAATTTCTTCATACGGCCCACGATCATTTTCTCGATCACGGCGTCTGGTTTGCCAGATTCACGTGCGATGTCGATCTGAATTTGCTTTTCTTTCTCAACAACAGATGCGTCGAGATCCGCTTCTGACAAAGAGGCAGGGTTTACAGCCGCGATGTGCATCGCAACCTGTTTACCGAATGCTTCGTCGCCGCCTTTGAGCGCCACAAGAACACCGATTTTGCCCATGCCGTCAGTCGCCGCGTTGTGAACGTAGGACACAACAAGGTCACCTTCGAGCGCAGCCATGCGGCGCAAGCCCATGTTTTCGCCGATTGTCGCAACTTTGTCAGTGATCGTTTCAGCAACAGATTTGCCATCGATGTCAGCTGCTGACAGTTCTTCAACTGTGTTCACAGCCAAAGCTGCACCAGCGATGGAACCAACCATAGCTTGGAATTCAGCGTTTTTACCAACGAAGTCAGTTTCAGAGTTCACTTCAACAGCAACGCCTTTGCCGCCGGACACAGCAACAGCCACAAGGCCTTCAGCTGCTGTACGGCCAGATTTTTTAGCGGCTTTTGCCAAGCCTTTGGTGCGAAGCCAGTCAACAGCGGCTTCCATGTCACCAGCACACTCAACGAGTGCTTTTTTTGCGTCCATCATGCCTGCAGCTGTTGCTTCGCGCAGTTCTTTAACCATTGCAGCAGTGATTGCCATGCCGGTTCTCCTAGAATTGAAATGGGATCGGGGGCGGGTGTACCCTGCCCCCGTAACATGTGTGTAACGTCTTTGAAGCGATTACGCTTCAGCAACAACTTCTTCGATAGGTGCTTCTTCGAAGGCACCGAAATCAACGCCAGCAGCGCCCATTTGTTCAGTCATGCCGTCCAAAGCCGCACGTGCGACGAGGTCACAGTACAATGTGATCGCGCGTGACGCGTCATCGTTACCTGGGATGATGTAGTCAACGCCTGCTGGTGGGCAGTTAGAGTCGACAACAGCAACAACAGGGATGCCGAGCTTGTTCGCTTCAAGGATTGCGAGATCTTCTTTGTTGACGTCGATCACGAAGATCAAGTCAGGCACGCCGCCCATGTCGCGGATGCCGCCCAAAGAGGCTTGCAATTTACCTTGGTCACGTTCCATGCCAAGACGCTCTTTCTTGGTCAGGCCTTCGGCGCCGGACGCAAGTTTTTCGTCGATCATTTTGAGACGCGAAATAGACTGGGAAACAGTTTTCCAGTTTGTCAGCGTGCCACCCAACCAACGGTGGTTCATGTAGTACTGAGCGCATTTTTCAGCAGCTTCAGCAACAGGACCAGCAGCTTGACGTTTGGTACCTACGAACAGGATACGGCCGCCTTTGGCAGCTGTGTCGCGCACAACTTTCAACGCTTGGTCAAGCATTGGAACAGTTTGTGTCAGATCGAAGATGTGGATGCCGTTACGCTCACCGTAGATGAACTCCTGCATACGCGGGTTCCAACGCTGAGTTTGGTGACCATAGTGAACGCCAGCTTCGAGCAGCTGACGGATTGTGAATTCTGGAAGAGCCATATTCATGTTCCTTTTCCGGTTTATACCTGAGCGGAGGGTCTTCAGAGCCATGTTTTGCAACACGCCCCAACCGGTGGACCGTTCAAGGATTTCTCCCTTGAGGGCCCGCCTCCGCCTGTGAAGTGACGCAGCTAATAGGGTGGCTTTGGACGTTGCGCAAGAGAATAAGCCCTGTTTTCAGCGTTTATAGGTGTTTTTTAGGTCTCAATAGCGAATAAATGGTCGATGAGAGGATTTTCCCATACAGGCCGTCGCGAAACCCTTGCCATTTGGTCAAAAATTGCGCCAAAACACCTTATGACACAGACAACACATATCCTTTGCATCGGCTCCGTTCTTTGGGACGTGATCGGTCGCTCTGATCGCTCTATGCGCGTTGGATCCGACGTGCCAGGGCGGATCATTCGCGTGCCGGGAGGTGTTGCAATGAATATCGCTATGGCACTGTCGCGTTTTGGGCTGAACCCTGATTTATTGACGGCAGTTGGCCGCGATGCGCAGGGCGACGAGCTGGTCAAAGCAGCACAAGTGCGTGGCATCGGCACACACTATATATACCGCTCAGACGATTTGCCGACAGACATCTATATGGCTGTCGAGGGTGCAAACGGGTTGATCGCAGCGATTGCGGATGCGCATTCTTTGGAGGCCGCCGGCGATAAGATCCTGCGCCCCCTAGCGAACGGGCAACTTGGCAGTGAGACCACTCCTTATAATGGGCCCGTTGCGCTGGATGGAAATCTGACAACCGCTTTGCTGCGCGATATCGCAACATCGCCCCTGTTTAGCCAAGCCGATCTGCGCGTGGCTCCCGCAAGCCCCGGCAAAGCAGAGCGCTTGCTGCCGCTGCTCAAACACCCTAAAGCCACGCTTTACGTCAACTTGGAAGAGGCTGGCCTGTTGTGCCACCACACCTTTACCAGTTCGCGTGACGGTGCCTGCGCGCTGATCGCCAAAGGCGCGCATCGTGTTTTGGTCACCAATGGCAGCAAAGACGCCACGATGGCCATGGGTGACACAGTTATTACGCAAACACCGCCCCCCGTCATGGTGGCCCGCGTGACCGGCGCAGGCGACACCTTTATGGCCGCGCATATAGCGGCTGAATTGGCAGGTGCAAACAACATTGACGCCCTCAATCAAGCCATTGATGCGGCAGCGCTTTATGTATCAGGAGATACCGACATATGACCATCCTTCCTCTCGTTCTATCGCCAGACGTGCAAGCCGCAAAAGATGCGGGCTCAGCCATCGTTGCGCTGGAAAGCACCATCATCACCCATGGCATGCCCTATCCGCAAAACGTCGAAACTGCGCGCATCGTAGAATCCGATGTGCGTGCAGAAGGCGCCACACCTGCAACCATAGCTGTGCTGAACGGCGTCATTCATGTCGGCCTGACGGATGCGGAACTGGAAAGCCTCGGCCAAGCTAAAAATGTTGCCAAACTGTCGCGCGCAGATATGGCCGTGTGCATTGCCACAGGCGGCACCGGAGCCACCACAGTGGCCGCGACCATGATCGCCGCACATTTGGCGGGCATCAAAGTCTTTGCCACCGGCGGCATCGGTGGCGTGCACCGCGGCGCTGAGACCACGTTTGATATTTCTGCTGATTTGCTTGAATTGGCGCAAACCCCCGTGACAGTTGTAGCCGCTGGCCCCAAAGCGATTTTGGACATCCCAAAGACCTTGGAAGTGCTTGAAACACAAGGTGTTCCCGTGATTTCATATGGTCAGGACTCCCTGCCTGCCTTTTGGTCACGCGCCTCTGAATTCACAGCGCCTTTGCGCTTGGATACGGCCGCTGACATCGCGAAATCTGCCGTGATGCGCGGACTTTTGGGACTTCCGGGTGGTCAACTGATCGCCAATCCGATTCCTGCGGCGGACGAAATTTCTGTTGATGAAATCACGCCTTATATCGAACAAGCCCTTTCAGAAGCCGAGGCCCAAGGCATCGCTGCTAAACAGGTCACGCCATTTTTGTTGCAACGTATGTTTGAGTTGACTGAGGGGCGTTCCTTGACTGCCAATATCGCTCTGGTGCGCAACAACGCGCGCTTGGCTGCGCAAATTGCGTGCGCTTTATGTGCATGAGCTCAATTTTTCGCCCATAAATGGATATTTAGGCCTCAGCTGTCATTGTGTCTGACATATTGTGTGCCTAGGTTCCAATTAACAGGCGATCACGCCCCTTTAGGTATGTTTTGAGATTATGACCAACCCGTTTGACGAACCAAACCCCGCCCGCGTCACACGCCGCACGATGCTCGCAGCTTTGCGCGCGTCATTTTTTACGGGATTGGTGGTTGTGGCACCAATCGGTCTGACAGCCTATTTGATTTGGACTGTTACCGGCTGGTTTGATGGCTGGGTCTTGAATTTTGTGCCCCGTGCCTATCACCCGGGTGAGATCATAAACCGTCTCTTGGGTTACACTGACCCCGCCAACCAATTGCCCGTCAACGTGCGTGGTATTGGTGTTGTCATTTTCTTGGTCTTTACGGTAATCGTTGGTTGGTTGGCCAAAGGCCTATTGGGGCGCTCTTTCATCAAATGGGCTGAGTCACTTGTGGATCGCACGCCCGTGGTAAGTTCGATCTATAACGGATTGAAACAAATCGCAGAAACGGTATTCGCCCAGTCGGAAACATCCTTTGATCAGGCCTGTATGGTCGAATACCCGCGCAAAGGCACATGGGCGATTGGCTTTGTGTCCACGACGGCAAAGGGTGAAGTTGCGGCCTCCGCAGAGGCTGATGATCCTCTGATCTCGATCTTCGTGCCGACGACCCCCAATCCGACGTCTGGGTTTTTGCTGTTTTTCCCAACGTCAGAGGTTAAAATCTTGGACATGACTGTTGAAGATGCAGCGAAATTGGTGATTTCAGCTGGGCTTGTCTATCCAAACGGCAAAGATGCCGTCGCGCCGCCCAAAACATAAGGCGACGCGCAAGTATTAGATCACAGCGCGGTCCAGCCGCCATCGATGGACAGTGTTGTACCTGTCATCTGCGCGGCAGAATCAGAGGCCAAGAACACACAAGTGCCCCCCAGCTGCTCAACCGTTGCGAAGGCTTTAGATGGCTGGCGTTCCAACAGAACCTCGCGAATGACTGTATCGCGGTCCATGCCGTATTTTTCCATCGTATTTGGGATTTGCGCCTCGACCAGCGGCGTCAAAACATAGCCTGGGCAGATCGCGTTGGCGGTGATGTTTTCTTCCGCCGTCTCTAACGCTGTCACTTTCGTTAGCCCCACAACACCATGCTTGGCCGCGACATAAGCCGATTTAAATGGGGATGCCGTCAAACCATGGGCCGAAGCGATATTGATCACCCGCCCCCAACCGGCAGCGCGCATAATAGGCAAGGCCGCCGCCGTGGTGTGAAAAGCTGAACTCATGTTGATGGCGATGACCGCGTCCCATTTGTCGCTTGGAAACTCGTCAATCGCGGCCACATATTGGATGCCTGCGTTGTTCACCAGAATATCACAGGCGCCTGCCTGCTCGATCAACGCACGGCACTCTGCCCCTTTGGACATATCAGCGGCGATATAACGCGCGTTGACGCCATATTGGGTCGCGATGTCGGTTGCAATGTCGTGATCTTCGGGGCGATCTGTGAAGGAGTTGAGCACAATATCTGCGCCAGCCTTGGCCAGTTCAATCGCCACCCCAAGGCCAATTCCTGAATTTGATCCCGTTATCACCGCCGTTTTACCGTTTAAAGTCATTTTGCCATTCCTCATGTCGTGCATCTTTTTCATGCGCCATGGATAGAATAGATGCTGCACCCGCAAATCAAAGCACAATCGCAAGCTGCATTGCAGAATCGGTTTTGCGATCAAATGGATAGTATTTCGGAGCGACATTGATGAGCTGACAAAGCAGCGCTGAAAGTGCGAATGACTCAAGCCAGCTTGGGGATTTTCAAAATTTGAGCGAAAAAAAACGCCCGCACAAGGCGGGCGCAAAGTTATTGAGGCAGGTTTCATACAGGCAAGAAACCTATCGAGCAGTGATCTCTTTATACGCTTAACTTTGACGCCATCCAAGCTAAAAGTTTGATACCTCGGACAAAGAGGCATAAGCTAAGATGTAATAAAACCACAGGCATGGAGGCATTGTTTCAATAATGGCGACGCAGTTTTTCGGTAAATTTCTAGCTTCGACAACCGCTATAGCGATTTGTTTAGCGGGTTCCATAGCGTCCGCCGAACCAAAGCATGGCATCGCTATGTATGGTGAACCTGCTCTACCACAAGATTTCGTGTCTCTACCCTACGCAAACCCTGATGCGCCGAAAGGCGGAAAGATCGTCACAGGTGAAGGCGGTACGTTCGATAGCTTGAACCCCTTCATCCAAAAAGGCACCACGCCGTGGCAGCTCAGATTTATGATGGCGGAAAGCTTGATGGGCCGCTCTTACGGTGAACCCTTCGCGCTTTATGGCGTTTTAGCCGAATCGATTGATGTAGGTCCGAATCGCGAATGGGCCGAATTTACTCTGCGCGCTGAGGCAAAGTTTTCTGACGGCAGTCCTGTAACTGTTGAAGACGTCATGTGGTCCTATGAAAAATTGGGCACCGAAGGCCATGGTCGCTATGCGTCTTTGTGGGGCCAGATTGAGTCGATGGAGCAAACTGGACCCAATTCGGTCAAGTTTACCTTCAACACCGACAACCGCGAGCTGGCGTTGCTTGTGGGGATGCGTCCCATTTTGAAAAAGGCGCAGTGGGAGGGCAAGGATTTCACCAAATCCGGCTTTGACACCATTCCCATTGGATCAGCGCCCTATGTGGTTTCCGACTACAAGGCCGGCAGCTTTGTCGAGTGGGCGCGCAACCCGGACTATTGGGGCAAAGATGTTCCTTTCATGCGCGGTCAAGCCAATCTTGACACTGTACGTTGGGAATTCTTCACAGATTCCAGTCTTGTAATCGAAGCCTTTAAAGCTGGTGAATTAAACGCACATCGCGAGTTCAACGTGCAAACATGGGATGATCAATACAACTTTCCTGCAGTTGAGCGCGGCGATGTGGTCAAATCGATCATCCCGCATCAACGCCCCTCAGGCATGACAGGGTTTGCGATGAACACCCGCCTGCCCCAGTTTCAAGATTGGCGCGTGCGTCAGGCTTTGATAGAAGCGTTCAATTTTGAATACATCAACGAGGTGCAAACTGGATCTCAGCAACAACGCATCACTTCGTATTTCTCGAACTCAGTCCTTGGCATGCAAGACGGTCCTGCGACAGGCAAAGTGGCTGAGCTGCTCATGCCATTTGCGGATGAATTGCTGCCAGGTGCGCTAGAGGGCTACAGCTTTTCACAAACCAACGGCACACAAAATGACCGTCAAACACTGCGCCGCACCATGGGCCTGTTTGAAGAAGCCGGATGGACCGTGCAAGATGGCGTCATGCAGAACGCAGCCGGAGAGCCGTTCACGTTTGAGATTTTACTCAAAGTAGGAGACGATGAAAATCAATCTATAACAGACACTTACGTAACGGCTCTAAGGCAAATTGGAATCACGCCGACCGTTACAGTTGTCGATAGCCCACAATATCGTGAGCGATCAGACGCGTTCGACTTTGGTATGACCAACTTTCGCCGCGGGCTATCGCTTTCGCCTGGCAATGAGCAAAAAGGGTACTGGGGCACTGAGGCTGCAACGACCCAAGGATCGCGTAATATTATCGGCATACAATCGACAGCTGTCGACACGTTGATCGACACATTGCTGTCGTCTACTCAAAATGATGATTTTGTGGCCTCGGCACGCGCTTTAGACCGCGTTTTGACTTCAGGGCGCTATGTTATTCCGATTTATCAATGGAATATCTCTCGTCTAGCCCATGCAAAAGAGCTAAAATTCCCTGAAACTTTGCCGATTTATGGTGATTGGATCGGCTGGCAACCTGATGTTTGGTACTGGGAAGACTGATGAAAACGATACTTGCTTTGATTTTACTGAGCTCTTTGGCATCTTGCGGCACCGTCGCGGGCGTTGGAGAAGACATCTCTGGCGCATCGCGCACCGTCCAAGGTTGGTTCTGAGTGATCAAAACTTTTTGGTGTATAACTCTGTGCGTCGCAGTCTCTGGTTGCGGCGCTGCGCGTATTGGCGTCAAAACGAGCGCAAAGATTGCTAAAGCTACCGTAAAAACCACAGTCGCGGTCGTCAAATAATCATGGCACAACCAGCGTCACATAATCGTTACAAACCTTAAGTAGACGCATCCCATGAATATTTTAGTCCTGTGCACGGGCAACTCAGCCCGATCAATCTTGCTCGAATCCGAGCTTACTGCAGCTTCAAACGGTCGAATCACAGCCTTTTCAGCTGGATCAAACCCCTCTGGCAAGGTGCATCCTCAATCGATCGTACTGCTCAACGGCTTGGGTCGCGATGTATCTAAAGCGCGTTCCAAAAGTTGGGATGAATTTGAAGATGTCGATGCGCCCATCATGGATGCAGTGATCACAGTTTGCGGATCAGCAGCAGCTGAGGAATGTCCCTATTGGCCCGGCGCGCCAGTGCGCACCCATTGGGGTGTCGAAGATCCTGCCGCGGCTATTGAGGACAATTGGCAAGACGCTTTTGACACAGCCTATGACATCTTATCGCGCCGCGCCGCGGCATTGATCGCACTGCCCTTTGAAACACTGGATGCGGCCACTTTGAAATCGGAACTTGATCGTATCGGAACGCTTCCATGACGCAGACGCTTTCAACACGCCTTTGGAGCGAAGGCATAGGTACTGCGTTTTTGTTGATTGGCGTAGTCGGCTCTGGGATCATGGCAGAAGCCCTGTCGGGTGGAAACACCGGCGTCGCCCTTTTGGCCAATGCCATCGCAACAGGCGCTATGTTGTACATGCTGATTACAACGCTTGGTCCCGTATCGGGCGCGCATTTCAATCCGGTCGTGACCTTGGCCTTTACCATTCGCGGCGAACATGCCGTCAAAGACGCCGCGCCCTACATGATCGCTCAGGTGATCGGCGGCATTCTTGGCGTGTTCATTTCGCACTTGATGTTTGATTTAGACGTGTTGCAAATCTCAACAACAGCGCGCACAGGTACAGGTCAATGGATTGCCGAAATCGTTGCGACCTTTGGTTTGCTGTTCACCATTTTTGGCGGGCTCAAACATCGTCCAGATACGGTGCCCACTTTGGTGGCGCTCTACATCACTGGCGCTTACTGGTTCACGGCGTCCACGAGTTTTGCCAACCCTGCCGTGACTATAGCGCGGAGCCTGACGGACACCTTTGCAGGTATCGCGCCAGAACATGTTCCGATGTTTATAGCGGCTCAAATTATTGGCGCGCTGTTGATGGTTTTCATCGGCGCGAAGTTGTTCAAAAACTAAGGCGCTTACGCGCTCCTTGACGCTGCGCTTCGCTTAATTTCTTAACTTCAAAACAAAAGAAAACCCCCGGATGCTGTTGCTCGCATCTTCGGGGGTTCTTGGGACCAAACGCCAGTCGTCTTGGGGAAACACTGCTCGATGGGGTATCTTGCTTGGCCCTATTCTGTGTGAGGCTACGATTACTTTTTAGGATCAATCGTACCAGTCAGGTATTCAACATTGCTCAACTCGTTTGACAAAGATAATCCGTTCGACGTCCAATCCAGCGCGCCGGCAGCAACCACCAAAGACGCGATAGCGCCCAAAGCAAGTGTCACAACTGGCAACCGCAAGCGCTGCGACAGCATCGGAGTGCTGGAGCGACCTTGAGCGCGGCCTTGGAACGTTGAGAAGGACCGGTCGGAATAAAATGCCATGTTCGTAACCCTAATGAACTCGTTTAACTACAGTGAGTTAAACACAATACGGACAGCGCGTCACGCCTAACGACCTGAAACACTTCGACCACAAGTCGAAGTGTCGCAATGCAGCTAAAGTAAGAACAATTAAAGAACTTAAGCGGAACACTGGAGAGTTTGCAAAGTTGCAAACCCCGCGAATTACTAGATATAGGTCAATGAGAACATCCAGCTTGAGAGGTATCGTGAAGTGGAAGAATATTTTCCTTTTATGGATTCGACTTCCATTTTTGGCGAAATGCGCTAGCTATGACAAAACACAAATCGAACTCGTATTAGCGACACAGGACACCAACACATGATCAAACTCGACATCTTTTCAGACCCCATTTGTCCTTGGTGCTACATTGGCAAAGCCCGCCTTGAGGCAGCTTTAGATCAACGTCCAGACCATCCCTTTGTTGTGGAGTGGCATCCCTTTCAATTGAACCCCGATATGCCGCAAGATGGCATGGATCGTCGCGCGTATCTTGAAGGTAAATTTGGTGGCACGGCTGGTGCAAAATCCGCTTACCGCCCTATCGTTGAAACACTTGCAGCAGAATTACCTGACGCCGATCTGGGAAAAATCAAGAAGACACCGAACACACTGGACGCGCACCGTTTGATCCACTGGGCTGGCCTTGAAGCAAAACAGACGCTTATGGTCGACGCTTTGTTCGAGGCTTATTTTGTCGATGGTCGCGATATTGGCGATGCGGAAACTTTGGCCGATATCGCGGACTCGATTGGTATGGATGCCTCTGTCGTGACGCGATTGCTCGACACGCAAGAAGACGTCGATCTGATCAAATCACGCGATGTCCACGGTCGAGAACGCGGCATCACCGGCGTGCCATTGTTTGTCGTGGCGCAGCAGCACGCTGTTTCTGGCGCACAAAACAGTGGGCTTTGGTTAAGCGTGATCGATGAGCTGATGGAACAAGTCGGCGACACTCCAGTTCAGTGAATGTGAATTTTGCCTTAGGACTTGCAGCATGCCTTGGCTGGATCAGCGCTTTGATCCATGCGGCGCTGTATCCACGGGCAAGATTTTGGCCCCCAAAACACCCAACATGGATCACCGTTGTGTGGTCTTGGGGGCTGACATGCGCGATTTATGTTTCGATTGTCCGATTGGGATTTACGCAAGGCAACACGCTTGCCCTGCCCGCGCTTGTTCAAAATATCGGTATTGGCGTGGCTGTGATCGGTTCGATTTATCACAGCTGGGCCACCTCAGCGCTTGGCGTCAAAACCACCTCAGGTTGGCCCTTGGGCGGAACCTATCCTGCACAGCGTTGCATCAAAGGCCCTTACAGGCACATGTCACATCCGCAATATCTCGGTCAATGCCTGTCCTTTATCGGACTGGCCTTGATGAGCGGCGCAGCACAGGCAGCAACCATTGCGATTCTCGGATGTGCCGCTCTGGCTCTTGCAAGTTTTGTTGAACATCGGCATCTGTCAAAACCGTAAGCTCAAACTTTAAGCGGGCTTTTTCGACGCCTCTTTGGCAAATTTCGCCAGATCTTGTGCAATCGAATAAGCACCTTTGATCTTGTCGCTGTCACGTTTCCAATCGCGGCGCACGACGATCTTATTGTCTTTCACTTTAGCCAGACCCTTTTGCGCCTGAATAAAGCTCACCAAACCAACAGGGCTTGCGTATTTGTCGTTGTGGAACTGAATGGTCACGCCTTTTGGTCCGCCATCAAGGCGACTGATGCCCGCTTCGCGGCATTTTTCCTTGATGCGAACAATCACCAGCAAGGTATTGACCTCTTTGGGTAATTTCCCAAATCTGTCGATCAATTCTGCGGCAAAGCCTTCCAGCTCCACTTTAGTACGCAGACCAGACAGCCTGCGATATAGCCCAAGACGCACATCTAGGTCGGGCACATAGGTATCGGGGATAAGCACAGGCACGCCCAAATTGATCTGCGGCGCCCACTGGCCGTCATCATCGAAATCAACAGCCTCGTCACCGGATTTGATCTTGGCAATCGCCTCTTCCAGCAGGTTTTGGTAGAGCTCAAAACCGACTTCTTTGACCTGACCAGATTGTTCTTCGCCCACCAAATTGCCCGCGCCGCGAATATCAAGATCTTGAGAGGCCAGCGTAAATCCAGCCCCCAGAGTATCCAGACTGCCCAAAACCCGCAGACGTTTTTCTGCGGTGGCGGTTAAAGGCGCACGGGGTTTTGTGGTCAAATAGGCATAGGCGCGGGTTTTTGCCCGCCCAACACGACCACGAATTTGATAGAGCTGCGCCAAACCAAACATGTCGGCGCGGTGGATGATCATCGTATTGGCGGTCGGAATATCGATGCCACTTTCAACGATTGTGGTCGCAAGCAGCACATCGAATTTGCCATCGTAAAAGGCATTCATCCGATCATCAAGCTCGCCCGCTGCCAATTGGCCGTGACCAACGACAAAGCTAACTTCGGGCACTTCGCGGCGTAAAAACTCCTCGATTTCAGGAATATCCTTGATGCGCGGCACCACGAAGAACGACTGCCCGCCACGGTAATGTTCACGCAGCAAAGCTTCGCGCAGCGTTACAGTATCAAATTCAGACACATAAGTGCGGATCGACAAACGATCGACGGGCGGCGTGCCAATGATCGACAAATCACGCACCCCAGTCAGTGACATCTGCAAGGTACGCGGAATTGGCGTGGCCGAAAGCGTCAATACATGAATGTTTGTTTTCAAAGACTTGAGGCGCTCTTTGTGTGTGACACCAAAGCGCTGTTCTTCATCGACAATCGTCAGGCCGATATTATGGAACTTTACATTCTTAGCCAAAACCGCATGGGTGCCGACAACGATATCGACCTCGCCTGAAGCAATCCCCGCCCGTGTAAGCGCCATTTCTTTGGTCGACACGAAGCGAGACATCGGCCGCACATTGATCGGAAAGCCACGGAAACGTTCTGCAAAAGACCGGTAATGCTGGCGCGCAAGCAATGTCGTTGGTGCAATCATCGCCACCTGTACGCCGCACATTGCTGCGATAAAGGCGGCGCGCATCGCGACTTCCGTCTTGCCAAAACCCACGTCGCCACAAATCAGACGATCCATAGGGCGACCGGCCTCAAAGTCGTCGAGCACATCTTCAATGGCGCGCAGCTGATCTTCGGTCTCGGTGTAAGGAAAACGTGCACAGAAGGCTTCCCACATATCGTCGGGCGGCAGCATGATCGGCGCTTTGCGCAGATGACGTTCCGCAGCGATACGAATAAGCTTTTCAGCAACCTCGCGGATGCGTTCCTTCATCCGTGATTTTTTGGCCTGCCAAGCCCCGCCACCAAGGCGATCTAGCATGCCTTCGTCGTGGCCGTAGCGGCTTAAAAGTTCAATGTTTTCAACAGGAAGGTACAGACGATCCCCGCCTGCATATTCCAGTAGCAAACACTCATGCGCAGCTCCAAGGGCGGCGATGACTTCAAGCCCTTTATAGATTCCGACGCCATGCTCGACATGTACGACCAGATCACCAATAGACATGGTGGAATGCTCTGTCAGGAAGTTTTCAGCCCGTTTTTTGCGATTTGGACGGCGGATTAGCCGATCGCCAAGAACATCTTGTTCGGAAATAACGGTAACGCGACCCGCGTCAACCTTGGCCTCAAACCCTTCGTCGAGCGGCCAAATAGCCAAATAGACACCGCCAATACCCTCAGGCACATCGCGCCAGTCGCCAATTTCAACGGCACCGTTGAGATCTTGATCCTGCAAAAGTGTTGAAATGCGGTCTCGTGCGCCCTCTGACCAAGAGGCAACAATCACCTGACCCTCTTGGCGTTTTGCATTTATATGCTGCGCTAAGCTATCGAAAAGGTTTACATTTTCAAGTTGACGCTCTGGCGAAAAGCTGCGTCCGATAAATCCGCCGGCATCAATGACGCCCAAACCGGTTGGCAGTGGCAAGGCGTGAAAATGCAAGACGCGTCGGCCTTCGATCTCGGCTTCCCAAGCGGCATCATTGAGATACAAAAGCTCTGGTGGACAAGGTTTGTAAACGCTGTCCATGCGACCCTTGGCTTTTAGGGCTTCAGCGCGATTTTCGTATTGATCTTGAATGCCTTCCCAACGTGAAAGGCGCGCCGCAGTCGATTGATCATCAAGGGAAATTGTTGCTTTAGGAACATAATCCAACAAGGTTTCAAGGCGTTCATGAAAGTAAGGCAACCAATGCTCAAGACCTGCGTGTTTTTTGCCGGCCGACACGGCTTCATAAACGGGATCATCTGACCCAGCGGAGCCAAATTCAATGCGGTAGTTTTGACGAAAGCGCGTGATCGAGGCCTCGTCCAAAATCACTTCAGACACTGGCGTAAAGGTTATTTCCTTCAGGCTGGTGGTCGTACGCTGATTGCCCGGATCAAAACGACGTAGGCCGTCAAGCTCATCCCCAAAGAAATCAAGGCGCACTGGCAAATCTTGTCCTGGCGCAAACACATCAATGATGCCGCCACGGATCGCGTAATCGCCTGGCTCTACCACTGTGGGTGCTTGGGTGAAGCCCATGCGCACCAAAAAGGCGCGCAAATTGGCCTCGTTGATCCGTTCGCCAACACGTGCTGTAAACGCCGCTTCTGCCAAGGTACTGCGCGCCGGAACCCGCTGCGTGGCTGCGGCCAAAGTTGTCAGCAACACAAACCGTTTGGGGGCTGCGCCATGAGCCAGTGCGGCCAAAGTCGCCATGCGGTGTGCCGAGATGTCAGAATTGGGTGACATACGATCAAACGGCAGACAATCCCAAGCCGGAAAATCCAAAACAGGCATATCTGGCGCGAAAAACCTTAAGGCCGTGCGCATCGCGGCAAGGCGTTTGTCGTCGCGCGCAATATGAATAACAGGGCCATCAGATTTGGCAACTTCACGAGCCAGCAAATAGGCATCAAAGCCTTCGGGCGCGCCGCCGACTTGAATATGGGTGCTGGTGCTCATGTCTGCTTTCCGCGTTTTATCCGCCCAATGGGCCTGTCGCAAGGTTTTGGAACATGCCCCACATCGCAGTGATGAAAATGGAAACCATTCCAATAACTTGTGTGAAAAATCTGTGTCGTTTCAGAATAGAAAAAAGCGCATCGCCTGCTGGCAGATCAGCCCTAATTTTCATAGCTGTGTTGACACTCATAAGCCCAACAAAAGTCATTGGGAAGGCCATCAAGAAAACCGCTTGCGCAAATTCTGCGCCGTAGAACGCACCCAATGCAAATAGAATGGTCAGACCCGCAGCGACAAACCCAACAATAAACAAGCCAGAGACTTCTGCGATGTTTAAAATGCGACTGACATTGATGCGTACCAATGTTTCGATATCCTGCATTTTTTGACCGCCATCTTTAACGGCTCTTTGGGCAAGATCAAATGGCACCCCCAACACATAGTGAGAGGCGGTAGACCAAAGAACCGCCAAAGCGATCCAGTACCAAAGGTTCGAAAAGGACCGCATGTCGATCACTTCAAAAATAGTTTGATAGAGGTTCAAAACGGTAATTCTTTCTGATCGTTAAGCTTGCTTGTCGCAACTTGGGGGACTTTATGCTGCGGCTGCGGCGATTCCTACCCTTGATGAGAGGTAAAATCCATGTCACCTCGTAGAACAAGATATAACTGTGACTTGCGACGAAGGACAGCCTATGCCCCGCACTCTTGCACCCTACCCTTTGACACGCCTGCGCCGCGCCCGCAAAATGGAATCCTTGCGCGGTTTGGTACGTGAAAACGCCCTTGAAGTGCATGACTTAATTTGGCCTGTGTTTGTGCAAGACGGCAAAAACGCACGCACACCGATTGTATCTATGCCTGGCGTTGATCGGTTGTCTGTGGATCTTTTGGTCAAGGAGGCTATAGATGCCTACGCATTGGGCATTCCCGCAATTTGCATTTTTCCTTATATAGAACAAAACCTTAAGACGGAAGACTGCGCTGGCGCTTGGGCCCCCGACAATTTGGTAAACCGCGCCATCCGTGCAATAAAAGCAGCTGTGCCCGAGCTTGCGATCATGACAGATGTGGCGCTTGATCCCTATAACATCAACGGACACGACGGTTTTGTTGTCGAGGGCGAAATCGTCAATGATATGACCGTCGAGGCTTTGGTCAAAATGGCTGTCGCGCAAGCCGATGCAGGTGCAGATATTATCGGGCCGTCTGATATGATGGACGGGCGGATAGGCGCAATTCGCCGCGCTTTGGAAGTGGCAGGTCACAGCAATGTGACCATAATGTCCTATTCAGCCAAATATGCCTCGGCGTTCTACGGCCCGTTTCGCGATGCCGTGGGCGCATCTGGTGCGCTCAAAGGCGATAAAAAGACCTATCAAATGGATCCAGCTAACGCCGACGAAGCCCTGCGTTTGATCGAACGCGACTTGATGGAGGGCGCCGACATGGTCATGGTCAAACCGGGCCTGCCGTATCTGGACATTTGCCGGTCGGTCAAAGACCGCTTTGGCGTGCCCACCTTTGCTTATCAAGTGTCCGGCGAATACGCGATGATCGCCGCCGCTGCGCAAAATGGGTGGATTGACCGCGAAAAAGCAATGTTGGAAAGCCTTATGTGCTTTAAGCGCGCAGGATGTAATGGAATTTTGACCTATTTTGCCCCTGACGTGGCCCGTATTTTAGCTAAATAAGCCATAAGACGCAGCGCAGCCTATCTGAAAACAGGGTAAAATTTGCCGAAAACCTCCCAAATGACGATTGTGCGATGACAAAGCCCGCGATGACACTGTAAACTGCGTACAAAGAGCCTTATTCATGAGGACATGGTGCCAGTGCGGCACCGATATCAAAAGGGCAGCTCCATGACTAAAACATTGGCGCAGACAGAAAGACCAAGCCGATCAAAGGCCAACCGTCGTACGTTCATGGTTGGTTTAGGTGCAACAAGCCTGCTTACTGCTTGTAATAACGGGCTGCAAGGCACTGGCGGACCACGAATTGACGCACGCGCAGATGCGTCGCTGCAATATCTTTTTAACACATATCCCAATACCCGCGAATTACGTGATAAATCAGTCGGTATCTTGGTGATGCCGCTGGTGACCGAAGCGGGCTTTGGCCTTGGTGGGTCCTACGGACGCGGCGTATTGCGCATCAATGACGTCACCGTTGACTATTATTCGTCAACTCAAGCCTCGATCGGGTTGCAAATCGGCGCGCAACAATATGCACATGTGCTGTTTTTCATGACCAATGACGCATTGCAGACTTTCCGCGGCTCGCCTGGTTGGGCAGCGGGTGCGGACATCGAATATGCGCTGAACAATCGCGGCGAAAATATATCGGCTGAGACAACGACATCTTTGTCTCCTGTAATTGCTGTTGTGTTTGGTCAAGCCGGACTGATTGCGGGCGCCACCGTCGAAGGCACGAAATACACCCGCATCATCCCATAGGCTGATTTCAAAATTATACTTAAAAACGCTCCACTTACGGGGCGTTTTTCATGTATTGCATTCAAAAAATATCGAGCTATGGAACCGTTTCTTCCAAAACACCGTCCATGCTCATTTGCGCATAAAGCAAGCCTTCGCGCAGACCTCGGTCGGCGACGGACAGGCGATCTGTCGGCCAAATCCGCAACAAAGCTTGCAAGATGGCAGAACCTGACATGATCAATTCTTGTCGATCCCGCCCGATACGCGGATCACGCCGCCGCCCCTCAGGCCCCAGATCAAGGTAATCACGGATCACGCGGTCAATTTGTTCCGACGTCATGCGCAAGCCATCGACCTTATTGCGATCATAACGACGCAGCCCCAGATGCGAGGCCGCAACCGTGGTGACCGTGCCGGACGTTCCGATAATCTGAAATCCTTCACGGCAGGCGTCATTGGCATAAGGCGCAAAATCAGCCAGCTTTTCTTCAAACAGCCATGACATTAACGCGAAACGCGCGGAATCGTCGTCAACGTCTTGGAACTGATCTTTGAGTGTTGCCACACCTAAAGGTACTGAAATCCAATCGACGACTTTTGCGTGGGGAAACGGACTGTCTGAATTGTGAAACCCACGGTGCAGACGCATGATCGCGCGCGGGCGTTCAATGCGCGGGACGGATGACAAGTCTATCCAAACCAGCTCGGTTGAACCGCCGCCGATATCGACCACCAGAAGCTGTTCGGTTTTTGTGGAAACAAGTGGCGCACAAGAAATAACCGCAAGACGGGCTTCTTCTTCTGGTTTGATAATTTCGAGGTCAATCCCAACTTCGCGGCGTACAGCCCGTAAAAAATCACGAGAGTTTCTTGCACGACGACAAGCTTCGGTTGCCACAAGGCGCATCCGCTTAACGTCATGTTTTTCTAGCTTTTTCTTGCAAACCTTCAAAGCTTGCAATGTGCGCGATATAGAAGACCGAGACAAACGCCCAGTCTGCTCCAACCCAGCGCCAAGCTGGACAGATTTCGAAAAACTATCCACCACATGAAACTGACTGCCTTTGGGTTGGGCAATCAACATGCGGCACGAGTTTGTGCCAAGGTCCAGCGCGGCGTACAGCTGCGCAGGATCGACTATTGCAGGTGCGAGAGGCTCGACCGCTATGGGGAACGCGCCCGCACCATTGGGACGCTTGGGCGTCATATCACACGCCCTCCATTCTGAGTTGATTTGATCTTACGCTCAAAAATGACCCCGCCGCAAGCCTAGTGAGCAGCACAATCAATCACCTTTTTTGTGATCCACACGAATTGATCCCGCTTTCGTTCATAACCTTCTTGAGAATTTTTCCAGTCGCACACCGGATCACGGGTCTGGCGCAGCCTTACCCTTTTCTTTAAGCCTTGGCGCCAACGAAGTCCTATGTTTGAGGTTCCCTATGTCTGAGCTCACAATCATCTATTGGCGCGACATCCCTGCACAGGTCCGTGTGGGCCGTGGTCGCAAAGCCGCCCGTGCCGTTTTGCCAGAACGGTTTGAACAAGCCATCGACCGTGTTGCGATGCGTATCGGTGCCACGGATGGCGATGCTTACATGGCCGAGTGGCGCGATGTGTCAGGCGGAACTGTTGAAGGCGATCTTCAAGCCGCAGCAGATGCAAAAGCCGCCGAGCTTGATGCGGGTTTTGACAAAGAGACACTCAAGACCCTCATAGACAATGACGGCGTTGCGCCAACTGCGTAAACGCTTGTAAATAGACTTGGCCCACACCGTGCGGCCAGCAGCCCCTTATAAGGACGACCCAATGACCCGCACTGTGATCGAGAGCAAAACAAAAACCGTTGTGATTGGCTTTGACGAGCCGTTTTGCGTGATCGGCGAACGCATCAATCCAACAGGGCGCAAGAAACTGGCCGCTGAATTGGAAGTTGGCGATTTTTCCACCGTTGAACGTGACGCGCTGGAACAGGTTTTGTGTGGCGCGAACATCCTTGATATCAACTCCGGTGCTGTGTTTTCCAACAAAATGGCCGAAGACCCCCGCTACGCCGACAACAACTTTGTTGAACCGCCACTTATGCGCGAATTGATTGCGCGGGTTCAGGCGATTGTGGACGTGCCTTTGTGCATCGACAGCTCTGTGCCGGCCGCTTTGGAAGCGGGGCTTGAGGCCTCAGAAGGTCGCCCGCTTTTGAATTCTGTGACAGGCGAAGAAGAACGCCTTGAGCTGGTTTTGCCTTTGGTCAAAAAATACAACGTGCCTGTCGTGGCCATTTCCAACGATGACACTGGTATCTCAGAAGACCCAGATGTGCGTTTTGCTGTGGCCAAAAAGATTGTCGAGCGCGCTGCTGATTTTGGCATTCCGGCTCATGACATCGTGGTCGACCCACTTGTAATGCCAATCGGCGCGATGCGCACAGCGGGTCAGCAAGTGTTTACTCTAGTACGTCGTCTGCGCGAAGAATTGGGCGTCAACACCACATGTGGCGCGTCCAACGTGTCCTTTGGCTTGCCTCAACGCCACGGTATCAACGCCGCGTTTTTGCCAATGGCGATCAGCGCGGGCATGACCTCCGCTATTATGAACCCTGTGCGGATGCAAGAAATGGAGGCCATCCGCGCCGCCAACTTGCTGATGGACCGCGACCCAGACGGCACGCAATGGATTGCCTTTAGCCGCATCATGGATGCTGTGACCGCCGGAGCATCCTTTGCCGATGCCGCCAAAGACGCTGCATCTGCTGGCGGGTCTGGTGGTGGACGTCGCGGTGGCGGACGGCGTCGTCGTTAACCGACGCAAAGGGATATTGATATGACGCGCTTGATCGCACTGAACAAACCTTTCGATGTGCTCTCGCAGTTCACCGACAAAGGCACTGAGGGCACCAAGCGCGCCACCTTGTCTGATTGCGTCAAAGTGCCCGCCGTCTATCCCGCAGGACGGCTTGATCGCGATTCAGAAGGCCTTTTGCTGCTCACAGACGACGGCCAGCTTCAAGCAAAGATTTCGAACCCGAAAAACAAGATGGCCAAAACCTATTTGGCGCAAGTGGAAGGCGAAATCTCGGATGAGGCCATCGACCATTTGCGACGCGGGGTGGACCTAAAAGACGGTCTGACGCGCCCCGCCAAAGCGCGGCGCGTGGCGGAACCAAAGATGCTATGGGAGCGCACCCCGCCGGTGCGTTACCGAAAATCCGTGCCTGACAGCTGGCTGGAATTGACCATCTCAGAGGGTAAAAACCGCCAAGTGCGCCGCATGACAGCACATGTTGGTTTTCCGACCCTGCGCTTGATCCGTGTCGCGATTGGTCCATGGACTATTGCGGGCCTGAAAAGCGGCGACTGGCGCGACCTCGACCCGAATGATCTGAAATAACCCCCGAAAAGAGACCCACATGAGCGACGCGTCCCAAGACACCCAAAATGCGCAAGACCCATTGGTGATTTTCACCCCATCCGGCAAGCGTGGCCGTGTGCCAAGCGGCACGTCTGTCTTGGCGGCAGCACGTCAGCTCGGCGTGGATTTGGATTCCGTCTGTGGTGGACGTGGTGTGTGTTCGAAATGTCAGGTGCAGCCGTCCTTTGGGGATCATTCCAAGCATGGCATCACCGCCGGTGAAGACGCTCTGACTGAATTCAACGCTGTTGAGGAACGCTACGATCGCGTTCGGGGCCTGAAAACGGGCCGTCGTTTGGGCTGTCAGGCCTGCGTCACTGGCGATGTGGTTTTGGACGTGCCGCCCGAAAGCCAAGTGCACAAACAAGTGGTGCGCAAAGCTGCCACGACGCGCCATATCGAAATGGATCCTGCGACGCGACTTTATTATGTCGAAGTGGCCGAGGCCGATATGCACGACCCGTCTGGCGACTGGGAACGCACTGAAATGGCGTTGAAATCCCAGTTTGATCTGGACGGGATCACCCTGCCCTTTGCCTTGCTTGCTCCTTTGCAAAAAGCACTGTTAGACGGTAAAAACACCGCCACTTTGGCCGTGCACACAGCGCGCATGGGAGCCGCAAAAATTGTTGGCGTTTGGCCGAAATTTGCGGAACCTAATCTTTATGGCCTTGCCGTTGATTTGGGGTCGACCACCATTGCGGCACATTTGACCAATCTTGTGACGGGCGAGGTTAAAGCCTCTGGCGGTGTGATGAACCCGCAAATTCGTTTTGGCGAAGACCTGATGTCGCGCGTGTCTTACGCGATGATGAATGACGGCGGATCGGCCGATATGACCGCTGCCGTGCGCGACGCGATGAACACGCTGGCGCAAGACCTGACCACCGAAGCCGGTCTGGCCGTCACCGATATTTTCGAGACCGTGTTCGTGATGAACCCTGTGATGCATCACCTTTTGTTGGGGCTTGATCCGATCCCGCTGGGCCAAGCGCCTTTTGCGCTTGCGACCTCATCCGCCATGGATCTCGCGGCCAGTGACATAGGTCTGAATCTCGCCCCCCAAGCGCAGATCTATATCTTGCCGCTGATCGCAGGGCATGTTGGTGCGGATGCGGCCGCTGTGGCGCTGTCTGAGGCCCCGCAAAACGTTGATCCGCTCACATTGATCGTCGATGTGGGCACCAATGCCGAGATTATTTTGGGCAATAAAACCCGTGTCCTAGCCTGTTCATCCCCAACGGGCCCTGCTTTTGAGGGCGCGCAGATTTCCAGCGGCCAACGGGCCGCTCCTGGTGCGATTGAGCGTGTTGAGATTGATCCCGTCACCAAAGAACCGCGTTTCAAAGTCATTGGCTGTGATCTTTGGTCTTCTGATCCTGAGTTTGCCGTGCAAACCGCCACCACGGGCGTCACGGGGATTTGTGGCTCTGGTATTATCGAAGCCGTCGCAGAAATGCGCATGGCTGGGCTGCTCGATGCTGGTGGGTTGATCGGGTCAGCTGAGCAGACTGGTACAGAGCGCTGTCGCCCAACGGGACGAACCCACGCCTATTTGCTGATGGATGGCTCTGCCGATGGTGGGCCTGTGATTGAAGTGACACAAGGCGACATCCGCGCCATTCAGCTTGCAAAATCAGCGCTTTACGCGGGTGCTCGGCTGTTGATGGATGAATTTGGCACTGACACTGTCGAGCGTGTTGTGCTGGCCGGTGCTTTTGGTGCGCATATTTCCCCCAAACACGCGATGGTGCTGGGCATGATCCCCGATTGTGCGCTTGACCAAGTCGTTTCTGCCGGCAACGCAGCCGGAACAGGCGCGCAAATTGCGCTGCTTAACGTGGCCGCACGACGCGAGGTCGAGGCCTTGGTGCATCAAATCACAAAGATCGAAACAGCGATTGAGCCGCGTTTCCAAGAGCACTTTGTCGATGCCAATGCCATCCCACATGCCACAGCGCCCTTCGCGGGCCTGCGCGCCCTAGTCACTTTGCCCGATGTGTCTTTTAATGCAGGCGGCGGTGAGGGTGGTCGCGGCACTGGCCGACGTCGGCGCCGTTAAACAGTCGATTTAGCGAGCGCCATGTTGTTGTGGCGCTTGACGCCTCAAACACTTACGCCTAATCAAGGCGCACAGAGCGGGTATGGTGAAAAGGTATCACGGCAGCTTCCCAAGCTTTAGTTACGAGTTCAATTCTCGTTACCCGCTCCAGAGTTTTCACATATTTTATACATTAGATACAGCACCTTAGAATACGTCTCCGTGCGGGTCGTTAAGATGTAATCACTTGCCGAAATGGGAAAAATAGGGAACGTCTGGGGCCATTTGAGAGTACGACCCCCAGAGAATCCCCAGACGATGAATGACATCGGCACCCCCAATTATCGGCGCCACCTTCGCACCTGGCAAACCCAAATCCAAAGTTCATTTTGTCACCTCTGCCCCGCACTCGCGATCCCAAGTCGTATTCGTCTTGAAGTCGCGCCGCAGGTTCCAGGGCGCGTTGATCGCACGCCAATCGAGCTCTTCTTGCGTAAATCGCCGCGGTTCACCTCTGTCGAGGGAGAATATCGATGAAGCAGACTGAGTGAAGACGGACTAACCTAGCCTAGCAGTATAGAACTGGCGAAGCGTAATATTAAAAATGGTTGCAGTTGAACCGAGCGAGCGGTTTAGTTTTACATTTTCTGCACCGCTTTCCAGTTTTGCAACCGAGCCTTATGAGTATGCGGTATGGAACATAGACTACAATCCATTTGTTGCGAGTTATACCGCGCATTGGTCGCCCTAGGATCAGTCAATCGCGTCCACAGGGGGGCAGCATAACAGGCCATGTGACAGCTCTAGACGGACATTATAACTCAGACGACCCAGAACCAGAACTTTTGGTAAATTATTCTTTTAATGTGATGGTCGTCTGATGCGTTTCATGTTTACAAATATCCTTGCGACAACACGTAAGTTCGATTTTGAAGTCACAATCAACACAAAAACTGAAGTGGCTAAAGTACTGTCAGAGTATCCCTTTTCGTGATCTTTAACCTTTTTAAAGCCACCATCTTCTGCTGACTAAATTGCTTTTCCAGTATAGCTTGTCACTTGGGCTCTGGCTCGGAGGAGCGTGACCCGTTGAGGAGCAAAGGCTTCACTTACAATTTGCCACGGTGAATCAATCTTTCGGCGTTTGGATACCCTAGTTTTGATACCCTAATTGTTGAAACTTTCCGCTAGCGCGCGATCACGATTTCAGCTTTCAATCCACCAAGTCTTGCACTGCGGCCAAGTCGCAAAATACCACCATGTTTGCGCGCTATATCTGTTGCGATGGCTAAACCAAGCCCAACCCCAGAGCCACGATTTTGATTGCGTGCTGCATCCAATCGCACAAAAGGCTGCAATGCTTTCTCACGATCTGAAGCATCAATGCCTGGCCCATCATCTTCGACACGAAACACCACGGATCGCTCAAGGATGGTCAATGACACATGTGCACATTTTCCGTATCTCAATGCGTTCGAAATTAAGTTGTCTAGTGCGCGTGCCAGAGCATCAGGGCGTGCAGAAATCACGTGATCTCCAAGCTCAAGCCCTTCACAGGTGATCGTCCCGCCAGACCGCTTTGAGCGCTCATATGCGCCCATCAAAATTGAAACGGGATTGACTTTTTGAGGCGCATCCAAAGCATCCGCACGCGTAAAGGCTAAAAAATCATCCAAAAGCCGTTCCATTTCAGACAAATCTTCTTGCAGCGCGTTGATGTCCTCCGCCAAGCTTGGGTCAGCCTCTAAAAGAGACAGGCTGAGCCGCATACGCGTAAGCGGCGTGCGCAGATCGTGGGACACACCGGACAAGATCAAAGTGCGTTGCTCAATATGCCGTTCAATCCGTGCACGCATATCGACAAATGCCGCCCCTGCGGCACGAACTTCCAATGCACCAGCCAGTCTATAGGGCTCATTGCGCCCGCGCCCAAAGGCTTCGGCGGCACGTGCCAGCCTGCGAATGGGACGCAGTTGATTTCGCAAAAACGTCGCCGCGACGACCGCCATGATAACGCTGGTCATAAGGGTCACAAGAATGAGTTGATGCGGATTTTTGGCAGATGCTCTCTCACGTGGCACTTGGATTTCAATGTGTTGACCATTGAGATGTAATCCCAAAATAACACTGCGGCTGTTTGATTTTAAATCAACACCTTCAATGCCTTGTATATCAGAATACAAAATCCTTGAAATCAAAATACCTGAAAAATCATACCACGCGCGACGATCGATAACAGGCGTAGAGTCATCAATGGCGCGAGTCATGAACCCAAGACGCTGATCCAAATCATGTACTATAACCGACAGGTCTTGTTCAGGGGCCTCTTGCAGCGCATCGACATAAAATGAGACATCAGCGCGCACCCCCCGCATCAATTGATCCGTCACATCGCTAAAATAACGTTGTGAAAAGGCCACCAAAACCACAAGTTGCAAAACAACAATTGGCACCAGCAAGATGAGCACAGCACGGCCATAAAGACCACGCGGCATGTATTTTTTTAGCCATGCAAATATCATAAGCTATTGGTAGCTGTGCCAAACAAGCTTGCAAAGAGGAAACACATGATGGAACGACCTGAAACCGTGAGTACCCTTGCGTCGGGCCTTATCCGGGTGATCGCGCCAAACCCATCGCCGATGACCTATTGGGGTACCAACAGTTATATCTTGGGCACAGGTGACACGCGCGTTCTTATTGATCCGGGCCCCAAGGACACACAACACAC
Source organism: Pacificibacter sp. AS14 (assembly GCF_038899935.1). Classification (NCBI taxonomy): domain Bacteria; kingdom Pseudomonadati; phylum Pseudomonadota; class Alphaproteobacteria; order Rhodobacterales; family Roseobacteraceae; genus Pacificibacter; species Pacificibacter sp. AS14. Next base: position 310,353 of record NZ_JBBMQI010000001.1, on the reverse strand, counting down.
ACACGCCCTGTTAAGCGCCCTGCCCCAAGGCACATCAATTTCGCATATCTTGGTGACACACGCCCATAAGGATCACAGCGGCGGCGCGCAGGATCTCAAACAGACGACAGGCGCGCCGGTGTTGGCCTTTGGTGATGCTGTGTCAGGGCGCTCTGAAGTGATGACCGATCTCGCAGCGACCACGCAAATGGGCGGTGGCGAAGGTCTGGACATGACATTTAAACCCGATGTGCTGCTTGATGATGGGCAACAGATTGAGACACCTGCAGGGCCAATTACCGCATTGCACACGCCGGGGCACATGGGCAATCACCTATGCTTTGCTTGGAACGACGGCCTGTTCAGTGGCGACCTGATTATGGGGTGGTCCAGCTCACTCATTTCCCCACCTGACGGCGACGCCGCTGCGTTTCGTGCCAGTTGCCAAAAGCTGATGATGCGCTTGGATGGCCCGCTTTATCCTGGCCACGGCGCACCGGTTGAGACCGGCCATTCGCGCATTACCGCACTGCTTGAGCATCGTGCAAAGCGCGAACATCAAATCTTACAGGCCCTCGCGCTTAAACCGTTGGGATTGCAAGACATCACCCTAGCGGTCTACGGCGATCTTAGTCCCTTTACACTCAAAGCGGCTGCGCGCAACACATTGGCACATCTTATTGATCTCAAAGAACAATCAAAGGTTGAAGCGACGCCAAACCTGCGTGAAACAGCTATTTTTTCTCTAGCAGTGACCAAAGTTTAAAAAAAGTGAGATTTTGTCATAAATCCCTCTTGCAGCCCCCAATTCTCATAGCTATACAGCCCACACATTCCGGCGTAGCTCAGCGGTAGAGCAGTTGACTGTTAATCAATTGGCCGTAGGTTCGATCCCTACCGCCGGAGCCAAAAATTCCAAGGGGTTAGCTGATTTCAGCTAGCCCCTTTTGGCTTTTGAAAATCCTCTGAGGAGAACGCTGGGGGAACAGCGAGTAAACTTTTAACTTGCCTCTTCAATTCTGATCACGGTTTACGCCCCTCACTGCTCGCTGAATTGTGAACACATGCCGCGATATTGGGGCTGGCGATTTGACGCACAAGACACACATCTGCATAGCTGAGTGGAACGCAATTTTTTCCCCAAGAGGACATGATATGACATATACACCCCCTAAAGTTTGGACTTGGGACGCCGAGAGCGGCGGCAAGTTCGCCAGCATCAACCGCCCCATCGCAGGGCCGACCTTTGACAAAGACCGGCAAGTTGGCAAACACCCGCATCAGCTCTATTCACTTGCAACGCCCAATGGCGTCAAAGTCAGCATCATGTTCGAGGAACTGCTGGCAGCGGGTTTTACCGACGCAGAATACGACGCATGGTTGATCAACATCCAAGAGGGCGATCAGTTCTCTTCTGGCTTTGTTGAGGTGAACCCGAACTCAAAGATCCCTGCCCTGTTTGACGAAACCAACGGCGTGCGCATTTTCGAATCCGGCGCGATTTTGCTCTATCTGGCTGAAAAATTCGGGGCCTTCTTGCCAACTGATCCAAAGGGCCGGACCGAGACCTTGAACTGGCTGTTCTGGCTGCAAGGCTCGGCCCCTTATCTTGGCGGTGGTTTTGGCCACTTCTACGCCTATGCGCCCGAAAAATTCGAATACCCGATCAACCGTTTTGCAATGGAAACGAAACGCCAGTTGGACGTGTTGGACCGACGTTTGAATGAAAGCAAATATCTGGGCGGGGAAGACTATTCCATCGCCGATATCGCGACATTCCCTTGGTACGGTGCGCTGGTGCAGAATATCGTGTATGAAGCGGCAGAATTCCTCGACGTGGCGTCATACAAAAACGTCAATCGCTGGGTCGCAGACATCGCAGCCCGCCCTGCTGTGATCCGCGGCAAGATGGTGAACAAAGCTTGGGGCGACGAAGACCTGCAACTGCGCGAACGCCATGATGCAAGCGATTTTGACACCCAAACATGGGATAAAATCAAACCAGCAGACGCAGAATAGATACTTCACGATGCCAAGCCTTTGCAACGGCTTGGCATCGTCCTCTGCGCCTCACAGCCAACGGTGATGTGACAAAGCCTGGGCTGAATACTGCCAATATCAACAGGCCACTCGTAACACTTTTATTCGAAAAAAAAATCACATGTTGGGATAGTTTGGCCCATCCCCGCCTTGTGGCGTGGTCCATGTGATGTTCTGGCTTGGGTCTTTGATATCGCAGGTTTTGCAATGCACGCAGTTTTGGAAGTTGATCACAAATTCCGGCACGCCTGCTTTTTCGACAACTTCATAGACACCTGCAGGGCAATAGCGTTGCGCTGGCTCGGCATATTTGGCCAAATTGACTTCGATCGGCACAGAAGAATCGGCCAACTTCAAATGGCACGGCTGGCTTTCTTCATGGTTCGTCGCAGCAAAGCTAACATTGGTCAGACGATCAAAGCTAAGAATGCCATCGGGTTTTGCATAGGTGATCTCGGCAAAATTTTTCGCCTCGCCTGTCGCTTGCGCATCGTTTTTGCCGTGCTTCATGGTGCCAAACAAAGACAGGCCGAACAATTCGTTCGTCCACATGTCCAAGCCGCCGAACGCTAACGAGCACATCATGCCCCATTTGGCCCACATAGGTTTGACATTGCGGACTTTTTTCAAATCACTGCCGATATCGCCATCGCGCACGGCGGTCTCGTAATCCGCCAGCTCATCGCCTTCGCGGCCTTCAGAAATGGCCAAGGCCGCAGCTTCGGCCGCAGCAATCCCAGACAGCATCGCATTGTGGTTGCCCTTAATGCGCGGCACGTTGACCATACCCGCAGAACAGCCCAACAAAACACCGCCCGGGAAAGTCAGTTTGGGCAAGGACTGCAAGCCCCCTTCCGAGATCGCACGCGCGCCGTAAGCTACGCGTTTGCCGCCCTTGAGCAGATCAGCCACAACGGGGTGATGTTTGAAGCGCTGGAATTCCATGTAAGGCGACAGGTACGGGTTCTCATAATTGAGATGCACCACAAAGCCCACGTAAACTTGATTGTTTTCAATGTGGTAAATGAAAGACCCGCCACCAGCATTGCTGCCCAAAGGCCAACCCATCGTGTGTTGAACGGTGCCTTCTTTGTGCTTGGCGGGGTCGATTTCCCAGATTTCTTTCATGCCAAGGCCGAACTTTTGTGGCGCGTGCCCGTCTGACAAATTGAACTTATCCATCACGATTTTAGACAGAGATCCGCGCACGCCCTCGCCCAGCAAAACATATTTGCCGCGCAATTCCATGCCCGCCTCATAGTTGGCACCAATGCTGCCATCGGATTCGCGGCCAAATTCGCCAGCAACGACACCCGCAACGCGGTCGCCTTCCATGACCAATTCAGAAGCGGCCATACCGGGGAAGATTTCAACGCCCAAGGCTTCGGCTTGCTCGGCCAACCAACGACACACATTGCCCATAGAGACAATGTAGTTGCCGTGGTTGGACATCAATTTTGGCATCGGCCAATTCGGGATGCGCACAGAGCTTTTTTCAGTCAAAAACAAGAAATGATCTTCAGCGACAGCTGTCTTGATCGGCGCTGATTTTTCTTTCCAATCAGGGATCAAGCGATCCAACCCGATGGGATCAAGAACAGCACCAGACAGGATATGAGCACCAACTTCGGAGCCCTTTTCCAGCACCACGACCTCAAGATTTGGATCGAGCTGCTTCAACCGGATCGCAGCAGACAGGCCCGACGGCCCCGCCCCCACGATCACGACATCATAGTCCATGCTTTCGCGCGCAGGAGCGTCAATATCATTGCTTGTTTGCGACATGGTTTAGCCCATTCTTTCAGACGAGTAGCTGCCCGGTGACGCAGACACGACTACGGTTTTATTGCCGTTCAAGAACACACGGTGGTTTGCGTGCGCATGGATGGCGCGGGACAGAACTTGCGCTTCGACATCGCGGCCAAGGGACACATAGTCTTCGGGGCTTTGTGCGTGGGTGATGCGCACAACGTCTTGTTCAATGATCGGGCCTTCATCAAGATCAGCCGTCACATAGTGAGACGTCGCACCGATGAGTTTCACGCCGCGAGCAAAGGCTTGTTTGTAAGGGTTTGCACCTTTGAAAGATGGCAAGAACGAGTGGTGGATGTTGATGATACGGCCAGACATTTTGGTGCACATCGCGTCTGACAAGATTTGCATATAGCGCGCCAAAACGATCAACTCAGCACCTGACTCTTCAACCACGTTCATGATCGCAGCTTCGGCTTCTGGTTTGTTTTCTTTGGTGACTTTGATGCAATGGAATGGCAGGTCGTTGTTCACAACAACCTTTTGGTAATCCATGTGGTTTGAAATCACGGCCACGATTTCAATAGGCAAAGCGCCGATTTTCACACGGTACAGAATGTCGTTCAGACAATGGCCAAAACGGCTGACCATGATCACGACTTTCATTTTGATGCTTTCGTCGTGGAAGGCAAATTGCATGTCAAAAGGCTTAGCAACAGCAGCGAATTCAGCTTCTAGATCGCTTTGCAGCACGCCTTCTTGCGAAGAAAAGCTGATGCGCATGAAGAACTGGTTGGTGTCCAAATCGTCGTATTGCGAGCTGTCTGTGATGTTGCAGCCGTGATCAGACAAGAACGTCGCGATGGCTGCAACGATGCCGCGGCTGGTAGTACAGGTCACGGTGAGGCAATGGTTTGTCATAGTCGTATTTCCTTTTCAAGCGCCCAAAAGCACTGGTTCAGGGAGGGAATTAAGGTTGCAACACGCACTAAGAGTGTTGACCAAGAGACAAGCGATGGTCATTGGGCCGACGCCACCAGGCACAGGGGTGATTGCGCCCGCGACCTCTTTGGCCGCGTCGAAATCGACGTCGCCCACAAGTTTGGTTTTAACCGTGCCGTCGTCTTTAAAGCCATTTTCAGGCGCGGGGACACGGTTGATGCCCACATCGATCACGGTCGCACCAGGTTTGATCCAATCGGCTTTCACCAAGCCAGGCACACCGGCAGCGACGACAATAATGTCGGACATCCGCGCAAGCTCAGGGATATTGGTTGATGATTTATGCGACACAATCACCGTACAATCCGCGTTCAACAACAGGCGCCCCATGGGTTTGCCCACGATGTTGGAATGACCGATAACCAGCGCGGTTTTGCCCCGCAAATCAGGATAAATCTGTGCCAACATCATCATGCAACCGCGCGGCGTACAAGGCACAATCGCGTCCTGCCCGGTGCCGACCATACCGACATTGGTGGTGTGAAAGCCGTCGACGTCTTTATGCGGATGGATCGCGTTGATCACGAGCTTGCTATCAAGATGCGCAGGCAATGGAAGTTGCACCAAAATGCCGTGCACCTCAGGATCTGTATTGAGCCGTTCAATCAGGCCCATCAGTTCTTTTTCAGAGGTGTCCACAGACAGGCGGAATTCAAAGGAATTCATGCCCGCCTCGATGGTTTGCTTGCCCTTGGAACGCACATAGACTTCAGACGCCGGATCGCTGCCAACAAGGACAACAGCCAAGCCCGGGGTGATCCCGTGCTCGGCTTTAAGCTGTGCGACGGCGTCTTTTACAGTCCCACGCACCGTTGATGCGAGTGCCTTACCGTCGATGAGCTGTGCTGTCATTTGAGCTGCTCCGTCAAAGCGGGAACAGCCTCGAACAGGTCAGCGACCAAACCGTAGTCTGCCACCTGGAAAATCGGCGCCTCTGAATCGCTGTTGATCGCGACGATCACTTTGGAATCTTTCATGCCAGCCAAGTGTTGGATAGCCCCAGAAATACCACAAGCGATGTACAGATCAGGGGCGACAACTTTACCCGTTTGACCGACCTGCATGTCGTTGGCCGCAAAGCCACTGTCCACAGCCGCACGAGACGCGCCAACGGCACCGCCAAGTGTATCTGCAAGCGCAGAGATGATCGCAAAACTTTCCTCAGAGCCAACACCACGTCCACCTGAGACAACAACACCCGCAGATGTCAGTTCAGGACGGTCACTTGTGACAACGCGGTCTTCAACCCAGCGAGAGCTTTCTACGCCTTCGGCTGCATCGATCACTTCAACCCCAGCAGCTCCGCCGTCAGTCACAGCTTCAAAGCCAGCTGTACGTACAGTCATCACTTTGATCGCGTCTGTTGAGGTCACAGTTTGGATCGCATTGCCCGCATAAATAGGCCGTTGGAATGTGTCCGCGCTGTCCACGGCAATCACATCAGTGATCACCATCACGTCGAGCAAAGCCGCCAAGCGTGGGAAGGTCGCTTTGGCTGATGTGGTCGCAGGGGCTGCGATATGGGTGTAGTTTGGTGCTAGTGTTTGCAGCAGCTTGGCGCAGGCTTCTGGCATTTGGTGGCCGTATTCAGCCCCTTCAACGTGAAGTACCTTTTCAACGCCAGCCAATGCAGCGAGTGATGCAGGATCAACACCTTCGCCTGCGGCCAAGATTGTCACAGGACCCAGCGATGACACAGCCACCAAGGCTTTGGATGTTGCATCAATAGAAATTTGCGAGCCGGAAATTTCGGCGACGAGAAGAACGGACATTATACCACTCCTGCTTCTTTAAGTTTGGCCTTGAGCTCTTCAACAGAACCGACGATTTCGCCTGCCGCGCGGGCGGCTGGCTCGACCGTTTTCACAACAGTCAAACGAGGCGTAATATCCACGCCGTAATCTGCTGCTGTGGTTGCTGCGAGTGGCTTTTTCTTGGCTTTCATGATGTTTGGCAGTGACGCGTAGCGCGGCTCGTTGAGGCGCAAATCGCAGGTCACAATCGCAGGCATGTTCACGTCAACAACCTGTAGACCGCCATCAACTTCGCGGGTCACACGGGCAACACCATCGGTGATTTCCAGATCAGACGCAGAAGTCGCCTGCCCCCAGCCGAGCAAAGCCGCCAGCATCTGGCCGGTTGCGTTCATGTCGTTGTCGATGGCTTGCTTGCCCGCCAAAATCAAATCGGGTGCCTCGGCCTCAGAAACTTTCGCCAAAAGCTTGGCAACGGCCAAAGGTTCGATATCGGTGTGTACGTCGTCTGCTGCCTCAATCAAAATCGCGCGGTCAGCCCCCATAGCCAAGGCAGTCCGCAGCACGTCTTCGGATTTTTTCACGCCGATCGTGACCACAACAACTTCAGTCGCGACGCCTTTTTCTTTCAAGCGGATGGCTTCTTCAACTGCGATCTCGTCGAACGGATTGATCGACATCTTTACGTTCGTAAGTTCAACACTGCTTTCATCTGCCTTCACGCGGACTTTCACATTGTAGTCAATGACGCGTTTTACCGGCACTAAAATTTTCATCACATCGTTCCTTGAGAGATTAAGGGAGATTAAGTTCATTCAATATGCGCCTATAGCGCGCGCTGATCGCGTATCGGGATCTAAACCAGCAACGCCGATTGAATGTCCGTCGCCGCTGGTTCGACCCGCGATGCACAAGGGGTCCATGCACCGCAGATCAACTTGTTCTAGCTTCTGAGGACCAGCCGTAAAGCCGATCACTCAGATGCTATTTAGCCCCGCATCAGAGCGTAGGATGGATCGTAAGGTGACATTTCAATCACTTCCGCGCCAACCATATCGCCGAGCAGGTCGAGTTCCATCTTGGTGCCAACGGCTGCCAGTTCTGGTTTCACGAAGGCGTAAGCAAGGTTCATGCCAACGCGGTGACCATAGTCGCCAGATGTGATCGTTCCGACCACTTTTCCGTCAAGCATCAGCGAGCCACCAGGAATGGCTGGTGCATGTGTCGCGTCGATCTTGAAACAGGCCAACTTAGCTGTAAGACCAGCTTCTTGGCGTTTGACCAAGGCCTCTTTACCGATAAAATCGCCTTTTTCAACTTTGATAAAACGATCCAATGAGGTCTCGAAGGGGTCAAACTCAGTCAGCAAGTCTGCTTTCCAGTGCATGAAGCCTTTTTCCATCCGCATGGAGTCAACAGCGCGTGCCCCAAACAGACCAAGACCGTGTTCTTTACCTGCTGCACGCAAAGCAAGATACACAGCGTAAAGTGATGCGTTTGGTACGTGGATCTCGTAAGCAAGCTCACCTGAGAAGCTGACGCCAAGGACAGTCACAGGTGAGAAGCCGATGAAAGCTTCACGCACTGACAACCACTTGAAGCCTTCTTTAGACCAATCGCCGCGGCTTGTTGCTTCAAGCACTTTACGCGCTTTTGGCCCAGCCAACACAAGAATAGTCTGGTCGTTTGTCAGGCTCTTGATTTGAACGTCCTCGTCGGCGTTCAGGTGCTTTTGCAACCAGTCCATATCGTGGAATTCAGCCGCAGCGGCAGACCCGAACCAAGCGCGCTGTGGGCCGCGGTCAGAGGCTGGAATGTTCGCGATTGTCGCCTCGCCTTTGACCATACCGTGGTGGTTCAGCATGTAGCCCAAGCCAACGCGGCCGTCTTTTTTGGTGACGTTGCCACAGAACATACGGTCCAAGAACGCGTGACGATCTGCACCGGTGATCTCGAAGCGGTTGAAACCGTTGACTTCACACAGGCCGACGTTTTCTTGCACGTTTTTGACTTCAGCTGCGACGATGTCGAAGGTCTCGTCGAACAGGAAGTTCAAAGCAGGGTGAAAATCAGGTGTTGGCTTGATGTAATCCATGCGCTCCCAGCCGTTCACAACAGTGAATTCCGCGCCTTCAGCAGCCAAGATTGGCGTCAAAGGTGTTGTTTTCGCTGGACGACCTGCGGGGCGGTGCTCATGTGGGAAGTGGAAACGGAATTCGTTTTGGTAATCTTCGATAGATTTCAACGCGGTCAATTCAACGTTGGTGTGACCTGTGAAACGACGTGGGTCGATGCACCATGTGTCGAACTCAGCCTCGCCGTGAACGATTTGTTGCGCAAGCATCAAACCGTGGCCACCGCCCTCACCAAGACCCGCACGCAGACCGATGATACAGAAAGCGTTGCGTTTGCCAGGGATCGGACCAACAAGTGGCGCGCCGTCGATGGTGTACGTAATAGGTCCGTTCACAATCGCGCGGATACCGGTTTCTTCCAAAGCTGGCATACGCTCGAATGCACCAGCAAGAACGTCCATGACGCGGTCAAGATCGTCTGGGCAAAGCGCGTTGACAAAGTTCGGGTCGATCCCGTCCATGCCCCAAGTTTTACAATCTTGCTCGTAGAAACCAACCAAAAGGCCGTTCTTTTCTTGGCGGCAGTAGTAGTCAGAGATTGGGCAACGCAGAAGCGGCATACGCTTGTCTGATTCAACGATCGCAGGGATGTCTTCAGTCAAAAAGTACTGGTGCTCCATAGATGCAACGGGGTGGTGAACACCCATCATTTTGCCCACTTCGTTCACGCGGTAGCCACAGGCGTTGACAACGATTTCACAATCGATATCGCCATGTTCTGTGTGTACTGTCCATGTGTCATCTTTGTGCTGCGTCAGGGCAGTCACAGGTGTGTTGCGGTACACTTCTGCGCCAGCTTTACGGGCACGACGCGCAAGCGCTTGGCAGAGCTGCGCAGGGTCGATATCGCCGTCAGACGCGTCCCAAAGGCCGCCGAGCAGGTTGTCAGTCGAAATCAAAGGGTGGCGACGCGCACATTCTTCGGCGTCAAGCACTTCGAAATCAACGCCCATGCCGCGCGCCATAGAGGCAAAGTGGCGGTAGCCTTGCATTTGCTCTTCGGTGTTGGCCAAGCGAATGCCACCGTCGCCGTGGTGATAACCAACAGGGTAATCAGCGTCTGCTGCCAGCTCTTGATACAGTTTGATCGAGTGGCTTTTCAGGCCAACCATGGTTTGGTTTCCACCAAAGTTTGTCACCTGAGCCGCAGAGTGCCATGTCGTGCCAGATGTCAATTCGTTACGTTCGACCAATACAACATCGGTCCAACCTTCTTGTGTAAGGTGGTAGAGCGTGGAACAGCCAGCAATGCCCCCACCAATAACAACAACGCGTGTTTGAGTTTTCATATCGATCTCACTTTTAATTTTGGATTTGTATCTTCTAAACCTGAGCGTGAAGTCACGGTCAATCGTTCAAACTTAAGTTCAGAAAAACAGAACGCACCACTTTAAAATACAGAACCAACTTCTGTAAAAATACTGCCCAAAAACATATCAAAAAGGCCAAGAACTCGTGATATTATTCAAAAATAAAGACTTTTACGCATAAAAGCTCCGAATTGTTAGCGCCCAAAATTTCAGCGAAATGAAAACGCCTGGCGCTGATCAGGTTCACAAAAAAGCCACTTCGATCCAGTATTAAATTTGATTCCGAACGGGCCAAAGGTTACGATAAGACATGACAGATACCTTAAGCACATCCTCCATACTCAATGACTTTCCAGACCGCCTGACTTTACGGGGGTTACGGGTTTTCATTGCTTTGGAAAACACAAAATCGGTTGCTGAAGCCGCGAAAAATCTAGGCTTGAGCAAATCAAACGTATCGCAGCAAATCACGACGATGGAACAGAACCTCGGCACACTTTTGTTTGACCGCAAGCAAAAGCCCATTTCACTTACGCCTGCTGGCCAAGTGCTTAGCTTGCACGCCCACCGCGTGGTCGCGATGCTTTTGGCGGCCGAAGCCTCACTAGGGGAATTTACCGTCGCAAGCCTACCGGTTCTGAACTGTGCGATCATTGACGATCTTGATGCGTCTTTGACGCCCTTGATGGCCACTTCGCTGCAGACGCAGCTTCCCCGCAGCTTTATCAATACGTTTTCAGGAAGATCAGATCACGTGACTGCCCGCTTAGAGGCGCGTGAAGCTGACATTGCTGTCACGGCCACCATCCCAACAAACACAATCAAGTTTCAAGTCCAACAGCTGTGTCGCGAGCAATTTGTCTTGGTGACGGCGCGTGGCGTGTATCAACCCACAAACGATTGGCGCAGCGCATTGCGTGCCTTGCCATGGGTGCAATATTCCGAAGCTATGCCTATGGGTCAATTGGTTGCAACCCATCTCAAACGCTTGGGGTTTGATGCGCCGCGGCGCTTTTCGTTCGAAACAAGCCGGTCAGTGATCGCCACCGTCGCACGCACCGGTGGTTGGACTCTGGCAACGCCTTTGAGCATTTTAGATGCCAGTCGGTTTCGCGGGCTGGTGGATATCCACCCCCTACCCTTTGCCAATATTTCGCGCCAAATCTATCTGGTCAATCGCATAAACGAACTTGGCGCCTTGCCAGAAGTTTTGGCCAAGCAGTTGCGTGATTTTCTTCAAAATGAATTGTTCCCCGAGTTTACCAAAACGGCTTCCAATATCTCGCAATCGCTCGATGTGTTCAGCGAAACGGTCATCTGATGAGGGCACGACGATGTGACACTGAACGGAACACCTAAAATTTAAAAAACCACCGTTTGCGCAAGGCAAACGGTGGTTTTTTTTGTTTTGAGTATGATCTTGAAAAGCTTAGCTGCGGCCTTTCCATGGGACCAACCAGTTTTCAGCTTTGCGCATCAAGATATCGATGCCAAAACCGATCAGGCCAATCACAATAATCCCCATCAATACGATGTCTGTCGATTGGAACTTGGACGCGGTGACGATCATTTTACCGATCCCTTTTTCCGCGGCGACCAGTTCAGCGGCAACAACAGTGCCCCAGCAAACACCCATGGCAACCCGCGCACCGGTAAAGATTTCTGGCAGCGAGTTTGGCACCACAACATGGCGTAGGATTTGCCATTTGCTGGCCCCCAAAGAATAGGCGGCCTGCACTTTGGTGATATTGACCCCAGACACACCAGCACGGGCGGCGATGATCATCACCCAAAGAGCAGCAAGGAACAGCAGAACAATCTTACCCTGCTCCCCGATGCCGAACCAAATGATCACAAGCGGGATTAAGGCAAGCGGCGGAACCGGACGCATGAACTCGACGATCGGATCAAACCAACCGCGGGCCCAACCGGACAGGCCCATGGCATAGCCCAGCGGAATACCCACAAGCGAGCCAAGCACAAAGCCAGCAATAACACGCCACAAAGACCAACCAATATGTGAAAACAAAGACACGTTTTGGTAGCCATCGGTTGCAATTTCAAAGAAACGCGCGGCAACAGCTTCTGGTGCTGGAAGCCAAATAGGCTCCATCTGCCAGCCAGGGTTTGGTGAAAAGTTCAACGACCCTTTGCCTGTCATCGTGACTTCACCGTTCGGCACTTTGACTGTTTTACCCGGGGTGATCGCTTTGCCTTCGATGGCAGTGATCGATGCATCATCCCCATCATTGGCTTGCGCACGGATAAGGACTGAACGCCATGCCGCCACGGTGGCAGAATCGTTTTGTGCAAAGTCTGTTGAGGCACCAACTTCAGGCGCGCTAACATCTTCACCAGCTTTGTGAACCAAAACATCAACAATAGCGTCCGCCGTGTCGCCACTTGGACCGGTCGATGTGTAGGTGAAACTGGTGTTGCCCATAAAGGGACCAGGCATATGGATCGGAACCAATTTGGACCCTGTAAAAGCACCCCAAACCAAGAACACAGCAATGACCGAAATAATGGATGCCACGCGGTCCGCAGTGACAGCACTTTCGTCACCAAAGGTCACGGTTTTCAAAGACGTGTAATCAGTGGCTTTTCCCAAAGCCGCACGGATCACCTTGGCTAAGAAAAATGCACCAGAAAACAAGCCAGCATAAATTGCGAGTACGATAATACCAGACATATCTAGTGATCTCCCCCGCCCATAATTTCTTCTTCCATTTCCCAAATCATTTCGAGAATTTCCTTTTTGGTCTCGCCAAACGCAGGGTCATCTTTGACCACGCGCAGATCGGCCCCAACGGCTCGCTCTGCAAACGGAAGACGGTATTCTTTAAAGATGCGACCTGGACGTGGTGCCATCACCAATAGGCGTTCGCCCAACAAAAGCGCCTCATCAACAGAGTGGGTGATCAAGATGATGGTTTTGCCAGTCTTCTTCCAAAGGTCTAAAACCAAACCTTGCATTTTTTCACGGGTCAAAGCGTCAAGTGCGCCAAGCGGTTCGTCCATCAAAATCACATCAGGATCGTTGGCCAAACACCGTGCCAGCGCGACGCGCTGCTGCATCCCGCCTGAAAGCTCATAAACAGCTTTGTCTTTGAAGTCGCGCAAGCCCACTGTATCAAGCAGGTTTTCCACGATTGTGTTGCGTTCCGTTTCAGGCATTTTCTTCATCCGCGGACCGAACTCAACGTTTTCGCGAACGCTCATCCATTCGAACAGTGCGCCTTGTTGAAACACCATTCCGCGTTCAGCGCTTGGGCCCGTGACGGTCTTGCCGCCCAGAGTAACCACGCCGTCAGTCGCAGCAAGAAAACCGGCTAAGATATTCAAAAGTGTTGACTTTCCGCAACCCGACGGGCCTAAAACAGAAAGAAGCTCACCTTTTTCTAAGTTCAAGGAAACGTTTTGCAAAGCTTGCACATGAGAGCCATCCGGCAACTCGAAACGCATGGAAATGTCATTAATTTGTAGAGCACCCACGAGGTTCTCCTTTTTCATACACTTTTTCGGAACACATCAAAAAATGCGCAGGGCGATTGTGCCCTGCGCATTGAGTATGCCATTACTTGATCGCGGCGAGCGGACCAGTAGATACAGTATCGTCGTAGCTCTCAAGGGCTGATGGGATGGAGCCAGCTTCAACGAAAACGTCTGCGACGCCTTTCATGTACTCTTGAGCCGCGCCACCAAGCCATTTTTCTGACAGTTGCTCTTCAACAGACGGGAAGTCGAATGTGGAAAGGGATGTCGAAGTTGCGTCTTCATCCATGCCCGCTTCAGATGCGATTTTAGAAAGCATGTCTGCAGGGTGATCTGCCATCCAAGTTGCGTTGGCTTCAGCTGTCACAGCCAAGAATTTTGAAACAACATCTTCATTTTCAACAACAAAATCAGAAGGCGCAGTTGTTACGTCAAAAACCAAGATGCCAAGGTCTTCTTTCTCTGGACCTGTAAGCAATACGTTGCCGTGCTCTTTCATGCGCGCCAAACCGCCGCCCCAACCACAGACAAAATCAACTGCGCCTTGAGACAAAGCCGCAGCCCCGTCTGCTGGTGCCATATCGATAATGTCCAGAGATGCCAAATCGATGCCAAAGTGTTCCATTTGTTTCAAAAAACCGTAGTGAGCACCCGTGCCAAGCGGAACAGCAACTTTTTTACCCGCCAATTCATCGGCACTGTCTTTGTCGATCTCTAAGGCAGTTGCAACAACACAATTGTCATTTTCAGAGTAGCTCACAGCAACATCTAAAATCTGCAACGCTTGACCTGAAGACGTCGCAATCACGAAGGGCGGTACACCTTGGCTGACTGAAATTTGAACATCGCCAGATGCCATAGCAGCAGACATCGCTGTGCCTGTGTCAAAGCTGACCCAGTTCACTGGCACGCCGAGGGCTTCGGCGTATTTGCCATCTGCTTTGGCAGCAAGGAAAGGCATTGGCCACTCTAGAAAGTACCCAACAGTCAGTTCTTCGACAGCAAATGCAGGTGTCGCAACGCCAAGTGCTGTCAGGGCCAGTGCAGTTGAACCCGCAAGGGATTTAAGTGTTTTAGAAAAGATCATTGATAACTCCATGTTGATTTTTGGCACATTCCTATGCCTTAGATTGTGATCGGTTTATCCGATTCTGGTAGTGGTTTTCTTTGACTTCTTAAGGATACTAGGCCACATCCGCGTTTCAATTTCGAAAGCCTATTTTTTACGCACCCTTCACCATTACGCCTTCCGGTACGATATGGTGGTTTTGAAATCAAAAAAGGGTTAACCCAAATTGACAGGTCATTTGGGGATGGCGCCCCCCCCGTTTTGGAACCACGATTCTTGACTTAAGCCGAGGTTTGGGTCGCACCCAAAGCACGGTCTAGTGTTTCTGTAATTTGGTTGATTTCGCTCTCTCCTACGATCAGCGATGGGGCCAGACAAAGTGTGTTGTTAAAGCCTTCGATCGCGCGGGCTGTTTTGCCGATCAACACGCTTTCTGCGTCACAACCTGCAACAACTTTATCCACCAAAGCTTCTGCCAGAGGTTCGCGTGTATCGCGATCCGCGACCAATTCCAGTCCACAAAACAGACCTTGGCCACGCACATCGCCAACAATCGCGTGACGATCTTTGATCTCATGCAGCTTATCCATTAAATAAGCGCCCATTTTCTTGGAATTCCCCAAGAGATTTTCGTCTTCGATGATACGCATGTTTTCCATCGCCGCCGCCGGTCCTGCCGTACAGCCGCCAAAGGTTGAGATATCACGGAACATGCTCATTGGATTTTCAGGATTGGTGCGGAACTTTTGGAACACATCTTCTGTTGTGATCAAACACGAGATCGCGGCATAGCCGGACGCCACACCCTTTGCGGTCGTGATGATGTCAGGTTTGATGCCATAGTTTTGGTAACCGAACCACTCGCCTGTACGGCCCATGCCACAGACGACTTCGTCCATGTGGATCAAAATGTCGTATTTTGTGCAGATTTCTTGCAAGCGCTCCCAGTAACCCGCGGGCGGTGTGATCACGCCACCGCCTGCTGTCATTGGTTCAAGGCAGATCGCACCGATGGTGTCGGGACCTTCGCGCAAGATGACTTCTTCGATCGCATCAGCAGCACGTACGCCGTAGTTCTCAACATCCCATTGCGCACGATACTCAAGACAATGCGGCACAGGAATGAAACCATCAGGAAATGGACCGTAGCTGTCAGTCCGTTGACCTTGACCTGTCGCCGCCATCGCGCCCATGGTGCTGCCGTGGTAATCGCGCTCGCGGTACAAGATTTTCCATTTTTTACCACCGTGGTGTTGATGGGCAATTTGGCGTACCATTTTGAACGCTTTTTCATTGGCCTCGGACCCAGAGTTCAAAAAGAACACGCGATCCAAGCCAGGCGTTTTTGATGTAATCTTCTCGGCAAATTGTGCCGCAGGGACCGTGCCCATATTGCCGCCGAAAAAGTTCATTTTCATAAGTTGGTCGCGGACCGCATTGGCCATGCTTTCACGGCCATAGCCAACATTAACAGTCCAAAGTCCGCCCGACACACCGTCAAGAAATTCGCGACCGTTTTGGTCCCACAACTTCATTCCACGACCTTCAACGAAAATACGCGGATCTTTTTGGTCAAATGCAGCGTGTTGAAACAGATGATGCCAAACATGCGTACGGTCAGATTCTACAATAGCGCGAATGTCGTTGATTTGAGTCATTTCCATGAGACGGATTTACCTAAGCGTTAAGAGACTATTTTTGCAGATCATCGCTGAAACCACCACAATCGATAGAGCCAGTTACAAAACTCCCACGGAGCCAGATTGAAAAGCCCTCCAATTAGCGCTAATTTTTCAGGCATACATACGAAATTTCATAACATATCTTGAGCATATCTCCTGATTTTCGCATTGCATGGTTTAATCTGGCCCCTTAATTATAAAATAAACAGGAGCCAGAATGCCATACACAGCCCTGAACAAGAAGAAAGCTAAAGATGCAAAACTTACCCTTCTCCATTGATCGCAACAGTGCGGAGCCTTTGCAACGCCAGCTCCGTCGCGCTTTCATCGATGCGATTCACGATGGGCAGATGGTCGTCGGGCAGAAAATTCCATCCTCGCGCGCCTTGGCAGAGCAATTGGGTATCGCACGCAACACAGCAACAGCTGTCTATGATGAACTGATTGCCCGAGGGTATTTGGAAAGCCAAGCGCGACGGGGATGTTTTGTGTCGGCCCGTGGCGCCGAGCAAGACGAGAATGCCGCAAAGCCATCATCTTTGGATTGGAATGCACGGATGCGCATACATCCCTCGCGGTTCAATCACATCCGCAAGCCACTGAATTGGAAAGACTACTCTTATCCATTTATTTATGGTCAGGTCGATCCGCGCCTATTTCCGGTGAACGCGTGGCGCGCGGCCTCTCGAGACACCTTGGGGCGCGCCTCGATTGACTGGTGGGCCGCAGATCGTGCCGTTGATGATGATCCAATGCTGATTGAGCAAATTCGCACAAGGATTTTGCCTGATCGCGGCGTCTATGCGCGCCCTGAAGAAATTTTGATTACACTGGGCGCTCAAGAAGGTTTCTACTTGCTGGCGCGAATGTTGTCTGGACCTGGCGCTCGTGTCGGCTGTGAAAGCCCTGGATATCCTGATTCACGTTTTATTTATGAGCTTTACGGCGGACAGTCAGTTCCTTTGCCGATCGACGAACAGGGCGCGCGGATCGCCCCTGGATTGGGATTGGACGTGGCCCTGCTCACCCCCGGCGCACAATGCCCAACCATGACTTTGATGACGGATGCGCGCCGCGATCAAATTTTAAAGCTGGCAGCCCAAGAAGACTTTTTGATTGTCGAAGACGATTATGAAGGCGAGGTTTCCTTTGCGCGCGACACCGCCCTGAAAGCGCGCGATAAAGACGGGCGCGTTTTGTATCTTGGCACCCTGTCAAAGGTCTTAGCCCCCGGCGTGCGACTTGGTTTTATGGTGGCCCCAGCGGAGGTCGTGCAAGAAGCGCGATGGCTGCGCCGCTTGATGCACCGCTCGGTGCCGTTAAACAACCAACGCGCTGCAGCGATTTTTTTAGCCGAGGGGCACTATCTCGCGCTGGTGCGCAAACTGCGCAAAGTCCATGCCGAACGGTGGTATCGCGTCATGGAGCACATCGATACGCTGATGCCCGGATTCAAAATACCGGAGCCCTGCCAAGGTGGAGCAAGTGTTTGGTTGGAATGTCCAAGTGGAATAGATGGTCGAGACCTCATGCGTGAAGCGATGAAAGCCGGAGTTTTGTTTGAAAGCGGCGATCCCTTTGTGCGCCCCGAAGACGCAGGGCGTTTCTTGCGGCTTGGTTTATCGCTAATCGAAACCGAAGCCATCGTGCCGGGCATGCGTGTTCTTGGCGAAGTCGCGACCCGTTTGGCGGAGCATGGCCCATCTGTGGCCCCATAAAAACCCAAGGCGTGGACCAATCGTCGTTTACCATTGCTGTCTACGGCCAAAGTAACACCTAGACATCTTGATTCGAGAAAGCCCTACTTATGATCCTCAGCACCACCATCCTTGTTCTCGTCGCGGTCCTGTTTTCCGCCTTTTTGCGCGGCATGGCCGGCTTTGGCTTTGCGCTTGCCGCCGTGCCAATCGTGTCTGTGGTTTTGTCGCCGCTGGAGGCTGTGACCCTATCAATTTTGCTGCAAATCGTCGTCGGCGTGCGCGATAGCTTTACTCTGTATTCAGAGATTCACAGACCTTCGTTTTTGCGTTTGTGCATTGGCGCCATCGTGGGAATCCCTGTCGGCGTGCTGGGCCTGACGGCGTTGAGCCCAGATGCCGCGCGCATTATGATCGCTGTTGTTGTTCTGGCAGGCCTTATTATCTTGCTGCGCTACAAACCCAGCACATCTGCGCCCAACGGTCCATTGGCCGTCGTAGCCGGTGTCGTCGCAGGTGCCTTTACGGGGTTGGCGGCCATGCCTGGACCACCTGCAGTGGCGTATTTCTTGGGCACAAGCCTTCCACCCAAACAAACACATGCATCTTTGTTGTTGTTCTTCTTTGTGGTCGTCCTCTTGGCAATGCCTGGCTTGTATTTGAAAGGCGCATTGACGCAGTCGATACTCATTATTACGGCCATGTCGATCCCATCAATGGCACTCGGCACTTGGCTTGGTACCGCCGCGTTTAAGCGTCTGAACAGCACGCAATATCGCAATATCGCGATTGGCGTTATGGCCTTAGCCGCTATTC
Organism: Pacificibacter sp. AS14; assembly: GCF_038899935.1. Classification (NCBI taxonomy): domain Bacteria; kingdom Pseudomonadati; phylum Pseudomonadota; class Alphaproteobacteria; order Rhodobacterales; family Roseobacteraceae; genus Pacificibacter; species Pacificibacter sp. AS14. Next base: position 291,622 of record NZ_JBBMQI010000001.1, on the reverse strand, counting down.
TAGCAGGCTGGCGCGGAATTGCAGCTTATATATAAACGCGCTTTCAGCTCGCTTGTGCACCTTCTAACATAATACATGATATATAGGCATTAAATAATTGTTTTTAATAAAAAATCCGCCCTGAGCTTAGGGCGGATTTTTCATTGGTTAATTGCCATCAATTGCGAACTGCAGCTCTTAGCCACCATAGCTGCGCGTTCCCGCAGTTTTGCCAAATCCACCACGCGATGCAATGCTCGACTTGGTCATTGGGGCTTTGCCTGCGGTTGCTGCGGGCTTGCTAAATTGAGAGCTGCTCAGGGTGCCCTTGCCCTTGTTTCCAGAATAGCTCGCATTGCCAGAGGCGTTGGTGTAGCCACCGCCTGCCTTGCGGTACAAAGGTTGCGATCCCGCCATGCCGGCGCGATTGCTCAGCATATTGCCGATTAAGTAGCCCGTCAAAAGTGGCATGAAAATACCGCTTGAGCCGCCATTGCCAACCTGAGCTTGTTCTGAACCACAAGCCCCTTCGCCGTGCTGACTTTCGCAAACCTCGATGCTATCATAGCGTGGTGCGGCTTCAACGTGCAGCGCTTGGGCCTCGGCAAATGCCACGTCGCAGGCCTCGGTTGAGGCCAACCCGCCCTCACCGACTTCAGCTTTACAAGTTGCGACATCAGGATAGGCCTGCGCATCGATTTGTTCGTCTTGACAACCAGCCAAAGCGAAAGAGGCAGCACCAAGAATGCTCAAAGCGACGGTTTTGGAACGTTTTGACATAGGGATATCCTTTGAGATCAATCGCGAATGAAATGGGGTTTAAAACGGGACAGATCTTGGGTGATGCGCGAGCGATCTTCGCGCACACTCATGCCAGCACATTGCGTGCCGACGATCCAAGACCCGATAACGGGACGAAACCCGTCGAATTCTGGCAAGGCGTGATAGGCCTGCACGATATGCGGGAAAGCGCTGTAATCATCGTTAGGCGCCGTATCGGTTGTGGCCCCATCCTCGATGATCGACACTGACGCACCTTCGCGCGAAAAGATCGGTTTGCGGACATGACCTGCACGCAAGGTGTCTGATGCGCGTTCAAATGCCTCTGCAACGCTGGGGTTCACAGAACCTGTGCCATCTAGACCAGTAAAAACATCCGCCTCGAAGAACGCCGGCAATAAGTTTTTATGACCTTCAAACATGCTCCACAACACAGGCAACAGCCCTTTGTTGGACACAACAGATTTCCACGCTGGTTCAATCATCAAGCAATTGGCACCTTCGATATGCTGGGCATAATCATCGCGCAGCATGTCTTCCCATGGGTAGAGTTTGAACAGCGCGCCGATGACGCGGGACTCGTCGTCCAAAAACTGTCCCTCTTTGCTCAAGGCCAGCTTTTCCAAATCAAAGTAATGCGCGCCAAGCCCCGCTTCACGCGCAGCCCAGCCCAGCATTTCGACAGTGCCGTAGTCTTCGGGATTGCCGCTCATCGCGGTGAAATGCAGATCCATCGCGTTTTCAAACAGTGCTTTGAAACGGGCCACCAGAGCCTCATGGATTCCGTTGAATTGATCGTCGTCATTGCCAAGGACACCCAGCTTGATCTGATCTTCCAGCCACGTCCATTGGTATGAGGCGGATTCGAACAAAGAGGTCGGTGTATCCGCATTATATTCCAATAACTTAGCAGGCCCAGTGCCACCATAGGCCAGATCAAAGCGGCCATAAAGTTCAGGATCGCCGCGCCCCCAACTGTCTTTGACAAGATCGAAATATGCCGTGGGAATGCCCAGTTTTTCGAGCAACTCTTCGCTTTTGACGATCTCGGCCACGGCATCGCGACACATTGTGTGCAGTTCGGTCGAGGGATCTTCGATGTCATCCTCGATTTGACGCAGTGAGAATTGATAGGCAGTTGTTTCGTCCCAATAGGGTTCGCCATGCATATCTGCAAAGGTAAAGCCCAATTCAGCCGCTTGGTCACGCCAATTTGGCCGTTCAGGCAGTGTTACTTTGCGCATGAGTTCCCCCCCAGAAAAATTGCTTCAGCTCTACATAGAGGGGAATGCGCCATTGCGCCAGTCCAGCTGCGCGTGACATATGGATCGTCGCGCGCAGCTAGGTCTTTACGATCAGCGCGTCATCATGGCTACAAGCGTTCCGCATGCCACGCCAAATGATCATCCATAAATGTCGAGATAAAGAAATAAGAGTGATCGTAACCCTCTTGCAAGCGCAAGGTCAGCGCGATGTCAGTGTCTGCGCAGGCATCTTGCAAGGCCTGTGGGTTGCAGCCATCAAAGAAATTATCCGCCGCCCCTTGGTCGACCAAAATCTCTGGAAAACGCGCACCGGATCCGATGAGGCAAACAGCATCATGCGCCGCCCATTTGGTCTCGTCAGTTCCAAGATAGGCTTTAAGCGCCCCCTTAGACCAGTCCGCCGTAGAGGGATTGGTGATCGGCGCAAAGGCGGAACAGGATTTGAACGTATCAGGGTTTTTCAGCGCAATTGTCAGCGCCCCGTGCCCGCCCATGGAATGACCCGTGATCCCTTGGCGTGACATATCCGCAGGGAAATTCCCAGCAATCAAGGCTGGCAATTCTGTTGTGACATAGGAATACATTTGGAAATGCGTGACCCATGGTTCTTCGGTTGCGTCAACGTAGAACCCTGCCCCTTGCCCCATTTGCCAACTCTCATCATTGGGCACATCATCGCCGCGTGGCGAGGTGTCTGGGCACACGATGATCAGGCCGAGCTCGGCGGCTTTGCGACGGTATTCGCCTTTGTCCATCACATTTGCATGCGAACAGGTCAGACCCGATAGATACCAAACGACAGGACATTTCTCATGAGCAGCTTGGGGCGGCACAAAGACCGAAAAGGTCATCTGCGTGCCAGTGGCACTAGATTGATGTGCGTAGACGCCTTGCGTCCCGCCAAAGGCAAGATTGGTTGAAACGGTTTCCATAATGCACCTCCAAATGAAAAAATAGCGCGCAAGCAAAAACTTGCGCGCGAAACTTAAGTTTTAATAGATAACGACAGAGCGAATAGATTCGCCTTTGTGCATCAAATCAAAGCCTTTGTTGATGTCGTCCAAGCCCATGGTGTGGGTGATCATTGAATCGATCTCGATTTTGCCATCCAAGTACCAATCAACGATTTTAGGCACATCTGTCCGCCCGCGCGCACCGCCAAAAGCAGTGCCTTTCCACGTGCGACCTGTGACCAATTGGAAGGGACGCGTGGCAATCTCTTGGCCCGCGCCCGCAACACCGATGATGACGCTTTCGCCCCACCCACGGTGAGACGCTTCCAATGCTTGACGCATCACATTGACGTTGCCTGTGCAATCGAATGTGTAATCCGCGCCACCGATCACGTCATCACCACGTTTGGTTAGATTGACGATTTGCTCGACAACATCTCCGCCCTTTGAGGGGTTGATAAAGTGGGTCATGCCAAACTTGCGGCCCCATTCTTCTTTATCATCATTAAGATCAACACCAATGATAATGTCCGCGCCTGCAAGGCGCAGACCTTGGATCACGTTCAAACCGATTCCACCTAGACCAAACACAGCGGCGGTGGACCCGAATTCAACCTTTGCCGTATTCATTACAGCTCCCACACCCGTGGTCACGCCACAGCCGATATAGCAGGCCTTGTCAAATGCGGCCTTTTCGGAAATTTTTGCCACAGCGATTTCAGGCATCACGGTGTGGTTCGCAAAGGTAGAACAGCCCATGTAGTGATAGATAGTTTCGCCCTTGTAAGAAAAACGCGATGTGCCGTCGGGCATCAAACCTTTGCCTTGCGTCGCCCGAATAGAGGTACACAGGTTGGTTTTTTGCGATTTGCACGAGGCACATTCACGACATTCGGGGGTGTAAAGCGGGATCACGTGATCGCCAGGCTTCAACGATGTGACACCAGGGCCGCATTCCAAAACAACGCCCGCGCCCTCGTGACCTAAAATGGCAGGAAAAATGCCCTCAGGGTCCGCACCAGAACGGGTAAATTCGTCTGTGTGACAAATTCCGGTGGCCTTGATTTCAATCAGAACTTCGCCCCATTTAGGGCCTTCAAGATCAACCTCAACAACCACAAGCGGTTGGCCAGCCTCAAATGCGACAGCTGCACGTGTTTTCATGTTCGTCTCCCGTAAAAATCCATCGCGCCAACTGCGCATTTCGGGAAATCTACCTGAGGACGTGGGTCACGCAAAGTCCCCTAGGGCCACAGATCGACGATTTTGCTGATCGCTGACGCATTTCATATTGATCAAAAATGCAAAGGATTTTCTATCGCTATCTACATTGTCGAACATCCTCTAAACTCAAAACAAACAAAACCCCCGCAACCTGATGGCTACGGGGGTCAAATCTAAGCGTATGTTTTTGTAGTAAAATTAAGTGCGTGTGCCACGTGCCGCTTCGCGAGCGATCGTTGGGATGTCAGCGCGTTTGATGCCGATATCCGCCAGCTCACGATTGCTCAGGTGAGACAGTTCTGACTTGTAACGGCCTTCAGCTACGGAAAGAACAAATCCCTTGAAGGCGTTTGAAATGACGGTTGCGAAGCGCTCTGTCAAAGGTGAGTGAGCGATGTGTGCGTTTGAAGTTGCGTATGCCATTTTAATATTCCTATCTTTCGGTTCGGATGTCGTTGGTTTGAAGGCTCTATGATCTGGCCTAAATTTCTATGTTTCTGTGTGGACGTTTGCCCGTTTGCTTGACTTGAATATGGAGCAAATGCTGCACCGCAACAATCCACAATGCGAGAACTCCGCCATGCGTTAAATGCATACATAAAACTTTTACATATGCGCCTTCAGCATACCTCCCATCAACCCAATGCAATGCAGCGCGTCGAACCTTCGCCCCCCTTGCGTCGCAGAAAAAAGGCCCCGCAGATGCAGGGCCTTTGAAACACAAATGGTGTGACGGATTATAGCGCCTCTGCCGCCTCACGCGCGGGCAGATACTCAAGCCCTTGCACTTCGGCCACAGGTTTACAGGTCACCTTGCCATGCGCCACATTGAGACCTTCAAGCAGATAAGGATCAGCTAACAAAGCCTCTTTCACACCCATATCCGCCAACTTCAAAAGATGCGGCAAGGTCGCGTTGTTCAGCGCATAAGTCGAGGTGCGTGCCACAGCCCCCGGCATGTTGGCCACACAGTAATGCACGATGCCTTCCTCGACATAGATCGGATCGGCGTGGGTTGTCGCCTTTGATGTCTCGAAACACCCGCCCTGGTCGATGGCAACATCCACCAGCACAGCACCGGGCTGCATGGTCTTGAGCATCTCACGTGTCACAAGCTTTGGCGCTGCAGCGCCGGGAATCAGTACCGCGCCGATCACCAGATCAGCTGTGATGATAGCTGCGGCCAAAGCCGTTTTGCTGGAGTACAGCGTTTTAACTGAGCCGCCAAATTGTGCGTCGATGCTTTCCAATGTCTCGTTTGAGCGATCCAAAATGGTGACATCCGCGCCCATACCAACGGCCATGGCTGCCGCGTTACGCCCCACGACACCACCACCAATGACGATCACTTTCGCAGGGGCCACACCGGGCACACCGCCCAGTAAAACGCCACGACCGCCTTGAGCTTTTTCAAGGGTGTGCGCGCCAGCCTGCGCCGCCATACGACCAGCGACTTGGCTCATCGGTTTAAGCAATGGCAGTCCACCAAAAGGCGAAGTGACAGTTTCATAGGCGATACAGGTGGCACCAGATGCCATCAGATCGACTGTTTGCGGCGCGTCAGGTGCGAGGTGCAAATAGGTATAGAGCGTTTGCCCTTTGCGCAGACGTGCGCGTTCAACCGCTTGGGGTTCTTTGACTTTGACGATGATGTCTGCTGCTGCGAACACGTCTTCGACGTTGGCCAAAGTAGCACCTGCTGCGATGTAATCCGCATCCTCTGCGCCGATCCCAAGGCCTGCGCCATGCTCGATCACAACCTCATGGCCGTGCGCCACAAGTTCTGCCGCACTCTCTGGCGTTAACCCAACGCGGTATTCATGATTTTTGATTTCTTTAGGACAACCGATGCGCATGTTCATTCCCTCCATGATCGCTTGGATATGAGACTAACATCGGGGTTTAGGGAGGTTCTCCGTCATCGTGCAACGAACAGCAAAAGCATGAAACTTATATCCATATTTTTATCAAAATACGGAAAAAAATCCCAACTGTGGAACATGAATGGGACATGACACCAAATGATCTGCAAATTTGAACGATTCTGATGGACCTCGTTTCACCCTACAGCTTGCACCCTGCCCGCGCTTTATGATCTATGGACGCAAACCAATTCGGAGCATTCATATGACCACTATCCAAGCCGTCACCATTGGCAACAAAAGCCTCAAGGGCGCAGTCACGCTTGCCAATGACCTGCCATTCGGCTTGATCTGCGGCCCTTGCCAGCTGGAAAGCTTGGATCACGCGCGCATGCTGGCGGAAAAAATCGCAGCGGCTTGCGCCGCCACCGGTACGCCGTTTATTTTTAAAGGCTCATACGACAAAGCCAACCGGTCATCATTGTCCGGCGAACGCGGATTGGGCTCTGAAGCAGGTTTGACGATCTTGTCCAAAATTCGCGACGAATTTGGCTGCCCTGTTCTAACCGATGTGCACGAGACACACCACTGTGCGATGGCGGCAGAATTTGTCGATATTCTGCAAATTCCTGCGTTCTTGTGCCGCCAAACAGATTTGCTTTTGGCTGCAGGCGAAACAGGCAAGACTATCAACATCAAAAAGGGGCAGTTTTTGGCCCCTTGGGATATGGCGAATGTCGCGGAAAAAGTGGCCTCGACGGGCAACCGCAACATCATGCTGTGTGATCGCGGCACCTCCTTTGGCTATAACACGCTTGTCAGCGATTTCCGGGGCCTGCCGAAAATGGCTGAAACCGGCTACCCAGTTGTGTTTGATGCGACACATTCCGTGCAACAACCAGGCGGCAACGGCAATTCATCCGGCGGTGATCGCACTATGGTGCCACCCTTGGCCCGCGCGGCCGTCGCCGTTGGTACAGCTTGCCTGTTTATCGAGGCCCATGAAGATCCTGACAACGCGCCCTCAGATGGTCCAAACATGGTGCGGATCGAAGACTTGCAACCGCTTTTGACAACATTGCGTGCACTCGATCAGGTCGTAAAACCGCAGTAAACGACAGGTTTGATTGCTATACGGACTTCTAAAACTATAACATTCTAACCTTAATGTGCCCCATTTATGCCCAAGCATCGGCAGATTGCTTGGGCAAACTCCTTTTACACACAGTCAAAAGGAGCACTCAAAATGGCATATGCTACACTGTCACAACCCATATCAGCGCAGAGCCCTGCACAAACACCACAGCCAGAACCTGCGCCTGTTCAGTTCACCGATTGGGCGTCTTTCTAAGACCGAACTTTACCTCCAACGACAAGACTTACCGGCGCACCCTAGTTCAAAAGGATGCGCCGCTTGTGTTTTGTGACTTTGCCTTAGCCCACTTGCTCATCACGCGCCTTGAAGGCACTCTGGACAACAATCCAATAGTGACTTCACACGAGATATTCATGTCCACATCCCCAAATGATGATCCCGTTTCCTCTATTCGCAACCTTGGCCCCGCCACGGATGCCGTCTATGCACGCGCAGGCATCACCACAGCGACGCAGCTGCGCGATCTTGGCCCTGATGCGGCCTATGCCAGATTGCTCAAATCGGGTGCGCGTCCGCATTTCATCGGGTTCTATGCCATGGTTATGGGGCTGCAAGGGCGGCCTTGGAATGATTGCAACGGCGACGAAAAAACCGCGCTGCGCATGCGCTTTGATGCGATCAAAGATGGCGTGACCCCAGATCCTCTGGCAGGGATAGAAAAGATCTTAGATGAAATTGGGGTAATTGCGTTGAAATAGCGCCCGACGCGCTGTCGAACGCAAACGGCAAAGGTCGTCATAGAAAAAGGGCGCAGCCATTGGCCACGCCCTTAATAAAGCCCTGGAGGCTGAGCCTCTTAGCTAAATATTGTAAGGTCTTTCGACCTTAACCAACCAGTTCGAGACCAGAGAAGAAGTAAGCGATTTCTTCTGCAGCTGTTTCTGGAGCGTCTGAGCCGTGAACAGAGTTTTCGCCGATAGACAAAGCGAACTCTTTGCGGATTGTGCCAGCTTCAGCGTCTGCTGGGTTTGTTGCGCCCATAACTTCGCGGTTTTTCGCGATCGCATCTTCGCCTTCGAGAACTTGAACAACGATTGGCTCGGAGATCATGAATTCACACAGTTCGCCAAAGAAAGGACGCTCAGAGTGAACACCGTAGAATTCTTGTGCTTGTGCAAGTGTCATTTGAATGCGCTTGGATGCGACAACGCGCAGGCCAGCTTCTTCGAATTTCGCAACGATAGCGCCTGTAAGGTTACGTTTTGTGGCGTCTGGTTTGATGATAGAGAATGTGCGTTGGATAGCCATGATGTAGATCCTAGGGTGTGAAAGTATTTCGGACCGAACGCATGGAACATCCACACGTCCGCGATTGCGCGCGGATTAGCACGGGCAAAGCGGTTTGGAAAGCGAATGTTGCATCTTGATCCATCACAAACAGCCTTTGGGGCCTTAAATCCGTCGATAGGTATTCAATCCCCCTAGACCGCCCATCAAAGCCCTGCTAAGCGGCTGGCATGCTTAAAATCCAAGACATCACATATTCGGTTGAGGGGCGCACCCTGTTTGAAGGCGCCACCGTCACCATCCCGACAGGCCACAAAGTTGGCATCGTCGGTCGCAACGGTGCGGGCAAGTCCACGCTGTTTAAATTGTTGCGCGGCGAGATGCCTCTGGACAACGGATCGATCGACCTGCCCTCAAGGGCACGCATCGGTGGTGTTGCCCAAGAGGTGCCCGGCAACGAGGTGTCGCTTTTGGATACGGTTTTGGCCGAAGACAAAGAGCGCGCGTCTTTGATGATCGAATCAGAGACCGCCACGGACCCGATGCGCATCGCTGAAATCCAGACCCGTCTGGCCGACATCGACGCTTGGAGCGCCGAAGGGCGTGCCGCGTCCTTGCTGCGCGGTCTAGGGTTTACCGAAGAAGAAATCTACATGCCGTGTTCCGCCTTTTCTGGCGGTTGGCGGATGCGTGTGGCGCTTGCGGGTGTTTTGTTCTCGCAGCCCGACTTTTTGCTGCTCGATGAGCCGACCAACTACCTAGATCTTGAAGGCGCTTTGTGGCTTGAGACCTATTTGGGCAAATACCCGCACACTGTTTTGTTGATCTCGCACGACCGTGCGCTGCTCAACCGTGCTGTGGACTCGATTGTCCATTTGGAAGACAAAAAACTGACGCTTTACACCGGCGGCTATGATGATTTTGCCAAGACCCGCGCCGCCAAACGTGCGGTCATCGCGGCAGCAGCCAAAAAGCAAGACGCAGCACGCGAACACCTGCAAAGCTTTGTGGATCGGTTTAAGGCGAAAGCCTCGAAAGCAAAACAAGCGCAGTCTCGTGTGAAAATGCTTGAAAAAATGGAGAAAATCACCGCGCCCGAGGATGCGGCGCGCGTGGTCTTTACCTTCCCTGAGCCCGAAGAACTGTCGCCGCCCATCATCAATATGGAAGGCGCGTCTGTTGGCTATGACGGCAAACAGATTTTGGGCAAACTTGATCTGCGCATTGACCAAGACGACCGTATTGCTTTGCTCGGCCGCAATGGCGAAGGCAAATCGACCCTGTCGAAACTGCTGTCCAATGCGCTTGAGCCTATGGGCGGAAAACTCAAACGTCACAACAAGTTACGCATCGGTTTCTTTGCGCAACACCAAGTCGAAGAGCTGAACTTTGACGAGACTCCGCTGCAGCATTTGGCGCCAGCCATGCCCGGTGTCTTTGGTCCAAAACTGCGCGCCAAATTGGCTGGTTTTGGTCTGGGTGCAGATCAAGCCGACACGCAAGTGGGCCGCCTGTCTGGTGGTCAAAAGGCGCGTCTGTCTTTGCTGCTCGCCACATTGGATGCGCCACATCTGTTGATCCTCGATGAGCCGACAAACCACTTGGACATTGAAAGCCGTGAAGCGCTTGTTGAGGCACTGACAGCCTACACAGGTGCGGTGATTTTGGTCACGCACGACATGCACTTGCTCAGCCTTGTGGCAGACCGTTTATGGTTGGTGAAAGATGGTCATGTGACCCCTTACGAGGACGATCTAGACACCTACCGCAAGCTTTTGCTGCAAGGGGACGACAAAAACAAAGTCGCACGCAAGCCTAAAGCCAAAGCAAAACCTGCTGCCACTGCCAAACGCGTGTTCACCCGTGATGAAATTCTCGCGCTTCGCTCTGACGCGCGCAAATGTGAACAGCGCATGGCGAAGATCAATGAGATGGCGAAAAAGCTTGAAGTCAAACTGGCTGATCCGGCACTTTATGATGACAAACCCTCGGCTGTCTTGTGGCAAAAGAAATACAACGAGGTCTGCGAGGCCAAAGATCGCGCAGAAGAGCTATGGATGGCCGCTTTAGAGAAACTTGAAAAAGCCGAAAGCTAAACATGGACCTGAACTTTTTGCTGACAGCCTTTGTGACACTTTTTGTCATCATTGATCCGATTGGATTGATGCCCATTTTTGTATCTCTGACAGCAGGATCAAACAAGCAAGCGCGCCGCACCATTGCGGTGCGTGCGATCTTAATCGGGTTTGGTATCTTGGTTTTGTTTGGTTTTTTCGGCGAAGCGGTCTTGGGCTTCGCGGGAATTTCAATGCCAGCCTTTCGCATCGCAGGCGGGATTTTGTTGTTCCTCACGGCGCTTGATATGCTGTTTGAACGCCGGACAAAACGTCGCGAAGATCAAGCCAATCAACCTGACATTTCCGAGGATGACCCGTCTGTCTTCCCGCTCGCCACGCCCTTGATTGCCGGACCAGGTGCCATTGCATCGATGATATTGTTGACAGGGCAAGCGGAAACAACCCTGAATTTTGTAATGATTTTTGCAACTCTTGCAGCGGTTTTGACGATCACTTGGATCTTGTTTATCATCAGCGTCTTGTTGGAATGCGCCTTAGGGCCAACAGGCGTCAATGTCATCACGCGCATCCTAGGAATGTTGCTCGCAGCCCTGTCTGTCCAGTTCATTTTGGACGGCTTAGGCGAAGTAGGCCTATTGCCCTACTGACATCTGCGGCCAGTGCCCCTATCTATAGGGCATGGACAGTTTTGACACCGCACGTTTTTTCTATCTCGCCATCCTGTTGTGCACAGTTTTGGTCTATACGCTTGTGTCTTACAGGCGGGCACTGGGGCAATTGTTGCGGCACATTATTTTGTGGGCGCTGATTTTCATCGGCGTTTTGGCGGGCTATGGTTTGTGGCAAGATGTAGCACCACGTCTGGCCCCTGTGCAGATCACCCATGGCAATGGCGTGATCGAGATTCCCAAAGATCGCAGCGGTCAATTTGTGTTGATCGCGGACGTGAACGGCACCCCAATCGAGTTTTTGGTCGACACCGGAGCGTCTAATGTTGTGTTGTCGCATGCTGATGCTGAAAAAGCCGGTATTGAGATCGATGAGTTGACCTATACGGGCATTGCCAACACCGCGAATGGGGCTGTCAAAACATCAGTGGTATCGATTGACACGCTAAACGTTGGCGGCGTTCAAGACAGCGATGTGCGCGCCTATGTGACCGATGGGAATTTGTTCGGATCGTTGCTGGGTATGGATTACTTGCACCGGTTTGAGAAGATCGAGATAACACGTCAAAAACTCATTCTAACACGTTGATTGAATTCACTCTTCGGCTTTTGGATGCTGCGCTTTCATTTGCCATTTTCCGCTTTCCTCAGACCAATATTGGGCCAGAGCACCCGCAGCTGTTAGGCTTTTCCACTGGCCACGGGCGTGCTCCAACGCGGCCGCATCATGACCGTCGAATAAGATACACACGCGATCAGCCGCTGTGATGTCTTCGGGCGAAATTTCAGCGCCCCCCACACAAATAATACAGCTTGCATCATTGCCGCCCGCCGAAGTGGTCAGCAAAATCGGTTGCGCCGCATCATGCGTGCCTCCAGCCAACCCATGGGGAAGAAACCCCTCACGCAGCCACAAAGCGGCATCGAGGGATTTCAATTGTGCTTGAGTGCGGCCTCGCACCTCAACACGCCACCCTGCCCCAAGCGACTTTTCAGCCAAAGTGGCCAAAGTCACGGGCAAAGGATTGCGTGTGAGGTGATAGAAAAAGGCCGCCCCCATGTTTAAGCCTCGCCTGCAGCTGCGAGATCATCGACCAAACGATTGAGCGCTAAAACACCCCAACCGGTCGCCCCCTTAGGAGCCAAGTCCGTGGCTGATTTGACCGAAGCCACACCCGCGATATCGAGGTGAATCCAAGGTGTGCCGTCTTTGACAAAGCGCTGCAAATATTGCGCGGCGGTTATGGATCCTCCTGCCCGCGTGCCGACGTTTTTCATATCCGCGATGTGAGATTTCAGTTGATCATCATAGGCTTGCCCCAAAGGCATACGCCATGCGCCCTCAGATTCTGTTTTTGCAGATTTGAGGAAGGCATTGCAAAACGCATTGTTGTTCGAGAAAACGCCCGCGTTTTCGTGGCCAAGACCAACGACAATAGCCCCTGTCAAAGTTGCCAGATCAATCATACCGCGTGGTTCGAACCGATCTTGCGCGTACCACATGACATCACACAGAACCATGCGACCTTCGGCGTCGGTGTTGATGATCTCAACTGTATCACCCTTCATCGTTTTGATCACATCGCCTGGACGGATCGCATTGCCATCGGGCATGTTCTCAACGATTCCGACCAGACCAACAACATTGGCAGCGGCTTTGCGCAAGGCCAGCGTTTTCATAACGCCCGATACAACGCCAGCGCCGCCCATATCCATAGTCATGTCTTCCATGCCGACAGCTGGTTTGATCGAAATACCGCCTGTGTCAAAGACAACGCCTTTGCCGACAAGTGCCAAAGGCGCCTCGTCTTGTCCACCTTTCCATTGCATCACGACAACTTTGGACGGGCTGCGCGAGCCTTGGCCAACCGCCAACAAAGTGCGCATGCCGAGCACTTCCAGATCAGCCTCTTCCAGCACTTCGACCTCGACACCAAGGCCTTCCAAGTCTTTAAGGCGATTAGCAAATTCAGTTGTCGTCAAAACATTAGCTGGTTCCGATACCAAATCTCGTGTGAAAAATACACCTTCTGCCAAAGCTGTTACGCCAGCCGCATCGATTTCTTCGGGCTTTGTGACCGCGAAAGTTACCGTTGGAGTTTCGGTCGCGGGCCCTTCGGATTTGTGATCGGTAAAAGCATAAGCTTTGAGCAAGACCCCAAGGGCCACATCTGAGGCACGTTTGAGATACCCACTTAAAACCAAGACATCTTTTTTATCCAGCGCAGCACCGATCGCAGCACCGGCTTTGCGGGCCATCTGTGTCTGCGCTGACCGCTGCAGCTTTACGATCAGCAAAGCCTCGGCTGCCAGCCCAAAGGGAAAGGCGAGTTCTTGTGCGCAGCCCTCCTCAAGCTTTTCAAAGGCTGCACTTTCCACAAAGCGCTTTACCGCCCCTTTGGTCAGCCGGTTCAACCGTTGCGCTGGTGCGTTCAACTTGCCGTCGTTTGACACGATCACTGCAACGCGGCCATTAAATGTTGCGATCGCGTCGAGATCTAGCTGGGTGACCTGTAGAGTTGCTGGGATTGTCATGGGCGTGCTCCTTTTTGGATCAATGTCTTTTGATTGGTCACATGGCGTGCCAAACGTTTCCATTTTCCAATAGGTAGCGATCCTTTGCACGCATTGCCAGAGGGGCAAGCGCTGCTTATTGTGCGGCGCACCGCTTGTGGGCGAAATTTTGCAGCGTATTATGGGTTTCGGACAGCTCTTTGAGCAGATAAACTCATTTTACTTAAAGACGCCTTGGGGAAAATTTTGGGTAGATTCGACAAATACTTACTCCACCAACTCATGATGTTGTTTGGACTGTTTTCCATGATCCTTGTCTTGGTATTTTGGGTCAATAAAGCTGTCATACTCCTTGACCGCCTTATGGGCGACGGGCAATCGATCATGACCTTTTTGAAGGTGACCACTCTTGGGTTACCGACGATCATTGCAGATGTATTACCCATCACGGCGTTTATCGCAGCGGTGTTTGCGATAAATCGCATGAGTTCAGAATCTGAATTGGTCGTCGTGCAAGCCACCGGCTATAGTCCTTGGCGGTTGGCGCGCCCAGTCTTGGTGTTTGGGCTGATTGTAACTTTGATGGTCGCATGCATCACTCATGTTCTCACACCACTAGCGCAGCGTGAATTGTCATTGCGATCAGCCGAAATCACGCGCGACGTCACGGCAAGACTTTTGACCGAAGGCACTTTTGTTCATCCTGTACCTGGGGTTACATTCTACGTCAGAGAAATTCCGCCCTCAGGTGAGTTGTTTGATATATACCTGTCCGATAGCCGCTCGGAGGGTAAGCGCAGAAACTTTTTGGCGCGCCGCGCTTTAATCGTCAAAGCAGATGAAGGTCCGGTTTTATTAATGTTTGACGGGGAATCCCATGAATATGACACCCTTGCCAAGAAACTATCGGTGACCACATTCAAGAGCTTTGCTTATGGTCTTGGTGACTTTTTGGACCCTATAGCCACGTCAAAGCGATCTTTGCGTGCAATTTCCACCTATGAGTTGATGACCGCCCCGACTTCTGTCATTTCAGAAACGGGTCATGACCGTGCGGAGCTGCGCAAAACGATCCATGAGCGTAATGCGAAAGCTCTGCTGGCGATTGTCGCGCCGTTGATTGGATTTGCAGGATTAATTGCAGGCGGGTTTTCACGTTTCGGGCTATGGAAACAGATTTTCCTATCCTTCGGCTTGCTGATTTTTGTCAAATCAATCGACAGCGCCGGCATTTCAGCAACGCGACGCGATCCAAACGAATGGCCGCAGCTTTATATGGCCTTGGTCGTTGGCTTGCTCATCACCACGGCTTTGTTGTGGTATGCTGCCGATCCAAATATGTGGCGCAAAAAATTGCCTAAGAACAAAGCGGAGACATCGCAATGATTTTGCATCTGTATTTCGCGCGAAAAACACTGATGGCTTTGGCAACAGTCGCAGGCATTCTATGCACGATCGCGTTGATGATCGAAATGATTGAACAGATTAGAATTTTTGGGCCCGCGGAACTGTCGCTTGGCACCTTGTTCTACCTTTCTGTGCTGCGCATTCCATATACGCTTTACAAGATTTTTCCGATTGTCATGGTCATCTCAACTTTGGTTTTGTTTTTGGGACTGGCCCGTTCATCCGAATTGGTTGTAACGCGCGCGGCAGGACGATCCGCAATGCGCGCCTTAAAAGCGCCACTGCTTGTCGCATTTCTAATGGGGGTTTTGGTGGTCGCGGTTTTGAACCCGCTTGTCTCGGCGACGTCACGAAAATTCGACCAACTCAAAACCGAATATCTTGAAGAGAAAAGCCAAATATTTTCGGTTTCCGACGAAGGACTTTGGTTGCGCCAAGGCGATGAAAACGGTCAAATTGTGGTACGTGCGAGCCAGTCAAATTTAGATGGATCTACCTTATTTGACGTAACCTTTTTAGGCTTTTCAATTGATGGCGCGCCTGAATTTCGGTTGGAAGCGGGCAGCGCTCGTCTTGAGCCTGGCGTGTGGAAGATCAAAAACGCCAAACGCTGGCCTTTGGCTGAAGGTGGCAACCCCGAGGCGCTTTCCGAAACCCTGGATGAGTTTGATTTGCCGACGACGCTGACACTTGATGAGATCCATGACACGTTTAGCACACCGTCAGCGGTGCCAATTTGGGAAATTCCCAGCTTTATAAACCGGCTTGAGAAAGCTGGCTTTTCAGCGCGATCTTATAAGATGTGGCTTCAATCAGAACTGGCTTTACCTTTAACGTTGGTTGCCATGATGCTTATCGGCGCAGGTTTCACGATGCGACACACACGCTTTGGCAATACAGCAAGCCTTGTGGTGACAGCATTACTTTTGGCTTTCGCATTTTTCTTCTTACGAAATTTCGCATCAATCTTGGGCGAAAACGGCGAAATCCCTATCGTTCTGGCGGCATGGGCCCCGCCTGTCGCCGTGATTTTGGCCGCTTTGGCGCTTTTACTACATTTGGAGGATGGGTGACCGTGACCTTAGTCAATTGCCGCGTAACTTTGCAAACACTGCACCAAGTCATCACAAGCGCGTTGCCCGCCTTGGCTCTGGCAAGCTCAGGTCTTGTCTTGATAACCGATCACGTTCAGGCACAAAGCACGACGTCTTCACGTCCCTTCGCACAGAATGCCACGACACAGAATGCAGCACTCTTAGCTGATTACGTGAACTTCACAGGCGCGCAGTTGATCGCAAATGGTAACGTCGAAGTCTACTACGACGACATACGTCTCTCGGCCGAGCGCATCACATATGATCGTGACACTGGCTCCTTGAATATTGATGGTCCGATATATCTGTCGCAAAATGGCGGCGACACAGTGGTTTTGGCATCTGCAGCCGAGCTTAGTTCTGATTTGCGCAATGGCATCTTGACCTCGGCACGGTTGGTCATCGATCAACAGTTTCAATTGGCAGCGGCCAGCATGGAACGTATCGATGGACGATACACGCGCTTGGCAAAGACGGTAAGTTCCACTTGTAAAATTTGCGAAGGCTCATCGGTGCCGCTGTGGCAAATCCGTGCATCCGAAGTGATTCACGACAGCGAGGCAAGACAACTCTACTTCACCGATGCGCAGTTTCGCCTTTGGGATGTGCCTATATTTTTTCTGCCACGATTGCGACTGCCTGACCCCACTTTAGAACGCGCAACGGGGTTCTTGGTGCCGGTTTTTCAGAATAACTCTACCATTGGTACAGGCATTCAAATACCCTATTTCATCACCTTGGGGGATCACCGTGACCTGACAGTTTCTCCTTTTTTGGCGACACAAGCACGTTCCCTTGATCTGCGCTACAGACAGTCTTACCAAAATGGTACGCTTGAAATTAATGGCGCATTGGGAACCGACGATACCGACAACGGGTTGCGTGGCTATATCTTTGCAAATGGTCTATGGGACGTTGGCAATGATCTACAGTTTGGCATCGATCTACGCGCCACATCAGACATCTCATATCTGCAGGACTACGATGTGTATGACGGGGACAGGCTGTCATCGCGCATGTGGCTTGAACGGTATGGATCAGACACGGCGCTAGATGCCCAATTGATTCACATCCGAACTTTGCGCGATTCAGAAGTCGATATTGAAGACACGCTGCCCTTCTTGCTAGGAGATGCATCGTATAAACACGTATTTTCGCCACAAAATCTGGGCGGCACGGCATGGGTCGAACTGTCGGCCTTCGGGTCATACAGAACGTCAGATACAGATGTTGATGGGATGGATGTCCTACGCACCAGCGCTGAAGCCGGTTGGAAAAACAGCGTCATTTGGGGGCCAGGGATTCGCGTCGATGGAATGGTGTCGACGGTTGTGGATGCCTATTCCATTTGGCAAAACTCAAACTATGAAGACCAAGTTGGACGTATCACACCGGGAGCCCAAGTGCGCTTGAGCTATCCCTTGGAGCGCACAACCCGTACCGGCGCCCACCAAGTGATCGAACCAATTGTACAATTGTCGTGGTCGCAAAGCTACGGCGGTGATGTCCCCGACTCAGACAGTATTTTGACCGAATTTGACGCCGGAAACTTTTTGGCCTTATCGCAGTTTTCTGGCAGTGATCGGCGTGGCGTTGGGGCACGTGGCGCTGTCGGTGTTAAATTTTCACATCAAGGCCAAGAGTTAAGTTACGGGGTTACCCTCGGGCGCATCCTCTCAAGTGAAAGTGACTCTGACTACACTGATGCGTCAGGTCTATCTGGCATGTCTTCAGATCTCTTGATCGATGCGTTTGCACAGTTGAACAACACCTTGAACCTGAGCAGCCGCGCCCTTTTGGACAACGATCTATCAGTCAACAAATGGGAAACACGGCTGGATCTGTTGCGCAAACGCTATTCTTTAGGTCTTGTTCATTCCTACGTACAAGCCGATGAAGATGAAGACCGCGACACGGATCTGGCCGAGGTTAGCATGGACAGTACAGTCAAACTGAATGACCGCTGGACGGCAACTGCAGACTACCGATATGATTTTGACGAAGCGCAAACAACGTCAACGGGCATAGAGTTTGAATATGCCAATGAATGTGCCAGCGTAACATTAGGCGTATCGCGCGACTACGAAGACTCAGATGCAACGGATCTCACGACCAGCTACTCACTCTCCGTAGGGTTTGGCGCCTTTGGAACGCAAAGTTCTTCATCGCAAGGAACGTGCGGGTTTTAGCGTATGAAATACATGTCTCAATTGGCCGCTTGGCCCGCAGCCACAAACCGCTTATGAAAGAGAAAATGACGCAAATACAAGACGCGAGGACGGGTATGAAAACGAAGAGCATTCGATCCAAGATCACAGGCTTTGTTCAGGTGGCATGTCTTTTTGCTGTACCATTTGGTGGCAGCGTTCTGCCTGTAAACGCGCAAAACCTGTTTGCGCCGGTTGCGCAGGTCAACGACTCTGTTGTTACGGCCTATGAGTTGCAACAACGTGTCCAGTTGATGAGCGTTCTCGGCGGTGGTGTGACAGACAAAGTGGCGCTTGATTCTTTGATCGACGAGCGTTTGAAAGTTGATGCCGCCAAGCGCGCCAACATTGAACCTGATGATAAAGCCACTGCAAAAGCCATCGACGACTTTGCCTCTCGCGGCAACCTTGCGCCTGAACAATTTTTGTCTTTGTTGAACAAAAATGGCGTATCCAACCAAACATTTCGTGATTTCGTTGTCTCTGGCCTCGCTTGGCGAGACTATGCGCGCGCACGATTTGTTTCCCGCGTGAACGTAAGCGAATCTGATATAGACCGTGCTTTGCGCGACAACGGCCCGTCAGGCGGGTTGCTTGTATCTATGTCTGAAATTTTCCTACCCGCGCGCGACGACAAAGAACGTGCCGCGTCTGAACTTTTGGCAAAACAAATCGCTGCCAACCCTTCCATTGCAGCTTTTGCAGCAGCCGCCCGTAAATACTCGGTTGCGCCAAGCGGAAAAGAAAAATCTGGTCGCATGTCTCCGACGCCTTTGGGCAACCTACCTGCTCCACTGCGTACTGCGGCAACGACACTGAAACCAGGGGAAGTGTCGGCCCCATTGTCCACAGGCAACGCAATCGGTATATTTCAACTGCGCGGTTTGTCAGAAATTGACACCCCTACGCCGCGCGCCACAAGCATTGAATATGCCGCTTACTATATTGCAGGCGGACGCTCTGAGTCTGGTTTGAAAGCGGCGTCAAAACTGCGCGCTAGCGTTGACACATGCGATGATCTTTACGGCATTGCTAAAGGATCGCCGGCCAGCGTGCTAGACATCGATACTTTGCCTCTGAGTGAAATCCCTGCCGATGTTGCCAAAGAGCTTGCTCAGCTTGACCCGGGCGAAAGCTCAATCGCGCTGACACGCTCAAACGGCGAAACCTTGGTGTTTTTAATGCTGTGTGAGCGCACCTTCGAGAAATCTGCAAATGTGGATCGCGAGACTGTGAAATCAGGTCTGCAAAGTGCGCGTATTGGCGCCATGGCAGACAGTCATCTGGCCGAACTGCGTGCAGATGCCACTATTGTTCGAAAATGACCCAAGCGCCCCCAATTGCCCTCACCTGTGGCGAACCCGCAGGTGTCGGCCCCGAAGTCGCGATTAAGGCTGCCCATTTGATGCAAGGACGCGTGCCTTTCTTTTGGATCGGCGATCCACGCCATCTGCCGGTGGGCACGCCTTTTGCAGAAATAGCGCAACCACAAGATGCGTTTGACATCCCCAAAGGTATTTTGCCTGTTCTTTGTCATCCCTTCAAAGCCCCTGCTGTGCCTGGTGAGGCCAACCTTGCCAATGCCCAAGACGTGATAGATGTGATCGCTCGCGCCGCCGAACTGGTGCAATCGGGCCAAGCCAGCGCCATGTGTACAGCTCCTATTCATAAGAAGATCCTGAAAGATGGAGCCGGTTTTGCCTACCCCGGCCACACCGAATATCTTGCCGCCCTTGGGAAGACAGATCACGTCGTGATGATGTTGGCTTGCCCCGAATTGCGTGTTGTACCTGCGACCATTCATATCGCGCTTAAAGATGTGCCGACGCAGTTCACCCCCAAAGTTCTAGAAGACACCATCCGCATCACCGCCACCGATTTGGCGCGTCATTGGGGCCTCACGTCGCCCCGCATCGCCATCGCGGGGCTCAACCCCCATGCAGGCGAAGGTGGTGCCATGGGGCACGAGGAACTCGATTGGATGACGGCTTTGATCACGCGGATGCGCGGGGAAGGCTTTGATCTCAAAGGCCCGATGCCCCCTGATACGATGTTCCATGCCCGCGCCCGAGCGGGATATGATGTGGCGATCTGCGCCTATCATGACCAAGCGCTTATTCCGATCAAGACCATCGATTTCGACGGCGGCGTGAATGTCACGCTCGGCTTGCCATTCATTCGCACCTCGCCCGATCATGGCACTGCGATGGACATCGCAGGTCAAGGCATCGCCAACCCCACATCACTGATTGCCGCGCTGGATATGGCGTGGGATATGGTTGCGCGCAGCGCTCAAGGACCAAAATAATGAAAAGTTTCGATGGGCTACCGCCCCTGCGCGATGTGCTTCAAGCCCATAATCTGGTGCCCAAAAAGTCTTTAGGGCAAAATTTTTTGCTCGACCTCAACCTCACATCCAAAATCGCGCGCCAAGCTGGTGACTTGACCAAATGTGATGTGCTCGAGGTCGGCCCCGGTCCGGGTGGTCTGACCCGTGGTCTTTTGGCCGAAGGCGCGCGCAAGGTTTTGGCCGTAGAAAAAGACATCCGCGCCATGGGGCCTTTGGCCGAAATCTCTGCCGCCTACCCCGGTCGATTGGAAGTGATCAATGCCGATGCTTTGGAAATCAATCCGCTTGAGCAACTCACTCCACCTGTGCGCATCGTGTCGAACCTGCCTTACAATGTGGGCACAGAATTGCTGGTGCGTTGGCTGACCCCACCCGAATGGCCGCCTTACTGGGCGTCTCTCACGTTGATGTTTCAGCGCGAAGTGGCCAACCGCATTGTTGCAAAGCCGGGCAACAAAACCTACGGGCGTCTTGCAATTTTAAGCCAGTGGCGCACCAACCCGCGCTTGGTTATGGAACTGCCACCAGAGGCCTTTACCCCTCCGCCAAAAATTCACTCTGCGGTTGTCCATTTCGAAGCACTGGAAAAACCGCGTTTTGAAGCAGATGCCAAAGTGCTTGAGCGCATTGTCGCAGCAGGCTTCAATCAACGTCGCAAAATGCTTAGAGCCTCTTTGAAGGGTGTCAAACCTGAGATTGAAGACTATTTGAACGCAGCAGGCATCAAACCCACCGACCGCGCGGAACAAGTGCCGCTCGAGGGGTGGTGTGCTTTGGCGCGCGAGATCGCCAAACCTTAAGGCAATTCACTTTAGATCAGATGTAATAGATCAAGCGTCGAAGACGGCTTGAACAACAGTCATGTCGATCACAGGCGTCACGCGCAGCCTTTGTTATCGACTTTGCTGACAGCAAAGCGAACTGCACGGACCGTTTCCTGCACACAAGCTATCAAGTGCAGGCGCACTCAACCAAAAAATCGGCTTTATAATTTTATTCATGGTCTTGTGCGACAAGAACTCAGCAAGAGTGAGTGAGCGCTGTCTCAATCATTCGTTCAATGTCACAGTTCGAAAAGGTAAATTATGGACATGTATACAAACTTAAAACGCGCAACACTCTTTGGCCTGTCGATGGCAATGGGCGGTTCGATTGGAGTTTCTGCAGAACCGATTAAAACGTTTTCCGCCGTTTTGCCACCATTTTCCATTGGTGAACCGGACATGCCTGGCATCACGCATGAACTACTGTTGGAAATAAGTGAGCGTACGGACCTTGAGTTTGATTTCGAGTACTTACCTTTTATACGGATGAATGCTGAAATTCAGAAAACACCCAATTCCCTTGCATTTACGGTGCTGCGCAGCCCTGCGCGAGAAGACATGTTCAATTGGATTGTCGAAGTCATTGTCACCAATGAAGTGTTTGCAACAACCTCCGCGGCGATAAACACGACTGACGAGGCCATAGCGCTCAAAAGCGTCACGACATTGGAAGGGTCCCCGCGCGCAAAACGCCTCACGGCAGCAGGCCTGACGAACCTTAAACCTGCAACAGATCCTGCGACCTCGGCCACTCTTCTAAACAAAGGGCGTGTCGAAGCCTGGTACACGTTTGATCACCGCGCGCGCTACCTGACGAAGGCTCAAGGTTTCGATCCAGCGACGATTGTCACCGGCGCACCGATTGTTGAAGCGCCGCTCTGGCTGGCGTCAAATACCACTTTTGACCCCGAAATTGCAGCTCAACTCAAAGCATCGATTGAAGAATTGAAAGCGGATGGAACCTACGGAAAAATCGTTTCCAAGTACACTGAATAGGGTGTGTAGAGTTGAGGCGATGGGCTCTTGATTTTAAAAGACTACCCCAAAACTGAGCCATGATGTTCATCCAGAACGATGTGGGTTTGCTCTTTAAAAGAATAATGAGATAATACAACATTATTGAATACTCAGTTTTTTTTACAAAAGACTAAAGTGCAACGTTCATACTGTTGAGCTCTCCGGCAAAGCGGTCAAGGTCATTAGCTGCTGTTCGTTCGAACGCCAACACCGGATCGCTTACGTCAGTGGCCACCCCGGGCTGGCTATATTCGAAACGTTTAAATCGACCCTAATGGCTCTCACCAGACATGAAAAAACCCGCCAAAATTGGCGGGTTTTTTAGTCTTCGCTATTGAAACAGCTTGCTATTCAGCGGCTTCCGGCGCATCGCCAGTTGGCGCTGCAGCAGGTGCATCTGCCGATTTTTCTTCTGTCTTTTTCTCGATTTCAGGCTCAGCGGCTGGCTCTGTTATGGTATCAACTTTTGGGGCACGTGGTGCGCGGGGTTTGCGCGGCGCGCGTGCACGTTTTGGTTTGGGCGCTTCTTCTGGAGTTGCCACAAGGCCAGAGTCCGTGTCCGAAGGCACATCGACAACAGCGGCAGGTGCTGGAGCTAAGATGTCAGGCTGATCGCCCTCGCCAGGGATTGCAGCTGCGCTGGGTTGCTCTGTAGCATCACTATAATCATTGCGAGGACGGCGCGCAGGGCGTTCAGGACGTTCAGGACGATCACCACGTTCGCCTTGATCTGTGCGCTCACCACGTTCGGTACGTTCACCGTTGCGCTCGGCACGGGCTACGCGTTCAAGACGCTCAGCCTCTTGACGATCACGACGTTCTTGTTGTTCGCGTTCTTGCTGCTCGCGCTGCGCATCAATCTCTTTTTGCGCGGCGCCAAGCAAACGTGTGTAATGCTCTGCGTGCTGCTGAAAGTTCTCAGCGGCAACGCGGTCATTGCTCAACTGTGCATCGCGTGCCAATTGGTTGTATTTTTCGATGATCTGTTGCGGTGTGCCGCGCACTTTCCCCTCTGGCCCCGAACTGTCATAAGTCCGGTTGACGATATTGGTCGCAGAGCGGTTGCTGTTGTTGCGATTGTTCGGCTTTGACCGCGAACGATTTTTCGAAGATCTCATATGTTTTGACTTTCGCGCCTATTTGCGCCGGATCTTTGGCCCGGCTTGCCTAAAATGTGGCCTATAAACTGGCCCGTAACGCTGCTTAAGCTACATCAGGTCCAAAGGATCCAAGATGAGCACCAGCAGAGTTTTGGGTGACTGCGAGGGGGAACCAATCCCATCCTGCGCATATGTGAGTAAACATGACTGGTATTTTTTTACAAGTCGTTTTGTGTAATATGGCCCTGTTTTAAGCATATTTGGACTGACAACCCAAAGTTTAGAGGTAAAAATCTAATGTTTTGCTCATATCGACAAAACTGACTTAGGAGCCACGCCACAGACAACACGATCACGCCCGTCCAGATCGGGCACAATCCGCACGGCTTTTAATCCTTGCGTCAAAAGCATATCGGCAACGGCGCGCCCTTGGGTTGGACCGATTTCCAATAAAATCCGTCCTCGCGGCCGCAGATGTGCCAAGGCACCAGCGGTGATGATGCGGTAGGCGTCCAAGCCGTCCGCTTCATCCGTTAGCGCCATACGGGGCTCGAACGACAGCTCTGGCGACAGATCGGGCATTTCATCCAAGGCGATATAGGGCGGGTTGGAGACAATCAGATCAAACGTGCCAATGATGTTTTCAAACCAATCGGACTGGGTAAACCGCACGCTATTGCTAAGACCCAATTGATCTGCGTTGGCTTGTGCAACGGCAAGCGCCGTGGGCGACAGATCACTGCCCTGCCCCTTGGCCAAAGGTTGATCGGCCAGCAAGCTCAGCACGATCGCGCCAGAGCCCACGCCCATGTCGAGCACGGAAGAAAACGGCTGCTTCAACGCCTCTGCGACCAAAATCTCGGTTTCAGGGCGTGGATCAAGCACATCGGCGGTGACTGTGAAATCGCGACCATAAAAACTGCGACGCCCCAAAATGTGACTGACAGGTTCACGTGCAATGCGGCGCGTAATGCAGGCGTCAAAAGCCGCATTTGCATCAGCATTTAGCTCATCAGGCGCGATCAGAGTGATCCGACTGACATCTATCTGCAAAACATGCGCCATCAAGACACGCGCATCGCGCACAGCGCCATCGATACCCGCCTCAGTCAACCGCCGCGCGGCCACAACAAGCGCCTGTTGAACAGTCACTTGCACAGGGTCTATTGACCCATCTCAGCCAAAAGCGTCGCTTGGTGATCGGAAATCAAGGCATCGATGATTTCATCCAAATCCCCCCCCATAACCGCATCCAATTTGTACAGCGTCAGGTTGATACGGTGATCAGACAAGCGGCCTTGCGGGAAATTATAGGTGCGAATGCGTTCAGAGCGATCACCAGAACCAACCTGAGATTTGCGATCTGCAGAGCGTTCATCATGGATTTTTTGACGTTCCATATCGTACAAACGCGCTTTGAGCACGTTCATGGCAATCTCGCGGTTGCGGTGCTGCGATTTCTCAGCCGAAACAACGATGATGCCTGTGGGCAAGTGGGTGATGCGCACAGCGGAATCGGTGGTGTTCACGTGCTGACCACCCGCCCCTGACGCGCGCATCGTATCGATGCGAATGTCGTTGGCTTGAATATCGATATCGACGTCTTTGGCTTCGGGCAAAACCGCGACTGTGGCCGCAGATGTATGCACCCGCCCGCCACTTTCGGTTTCTGGCACACGTTGCACACGGTGCACACCAGATTCGAATTTCATCCGCGCAAAAACACCATCTCCGACCACATTGGCGGTGACAGATTTAACACCGCCCAGATCGCCCTCAGACAGCTCGATGATGTCGAATTTCCATTTCATGTTTTCAGCGTAGCGCTGATACATGCGTAACAGATCACCCGCAAAAAGCCCCGCTTCATCGCCGCCTGTTCCGGGACGAATTTCCAAGATGGCAGAGCCATTGTCGGCGGCATCTTTGGGCAGCAATGCAATTTGCAGCGCCTCTTCGATGACTGGCAATTGCGCTTTCAGCTCTGGCAATTCGAGTTCCGCCAGCTCTTTCATATCGGGATCATCCAACATGGCTGTCGCGTCTTCGATGTCTTGGGCGACCTGCATATAGGCGCGGACTTGATCGACGACTGGGCGCAGCTCAGCATATTCGCGGCCCAAAGCCACGATATCGCCTTCGCCGGTCGACATGGACGCTTCGATAAACTCAAAGCGCTGGGTGATTTGATGTAGGCGTTCTTCTGGTATCATGGGAAAGGTGTTGCCCGCTCACGGCCACAGGGTCAAGGGGCCAAGGCCGTCTGTCAGATAAAATACGTGCGGATCACTGTGCGTTTTCGACCATTGCGCGCCATGCCATCACACGTTTTCCATTGACGCCGATATCACTTTTACCAAAGCGCAAGCGTGCAAAGATAGCAACTTCAGTCCCTTCAATGGTCTCGCGCACGCCAATGGTTGTCACATCAGGAAAGCCCCACAACGCGCTGCGGGTGACAAAAGACATGCGTGCCTCAGATGGTGATCCTGCCAAAACAACAGTACGCGGTGTCGCCAATGCCACCGCGCGATATGCCTCCAAGGTCGCGACGGCCCCAAGAGACGACATAAAACGCTGCAGCACGCCGCCTTCTTTTGGTGGTTCGACCTCAAAAGGGTCAATATTCCATCGATCTGCAACCATGGGCGACAAACGCACATAGGCCAACGCAGCAATAAAAATGATAAGGACGCTATAGAGAGCAATTTTCATTTGGTTTTCCTTACATGGCCCGATGGGTATACTAGGCGCAATTGATAAGACGACGCGCTACATCACTTCAAAAGGCCTCAAGGCGCCGATGCGCGTTTGGCAATCCCATACCCAAGTCCTCAGTTTTATAGAACCGCAAAACAGTAAAAATGCAAAACCCCCGACCCAACAAAGGATCGGGGGTTAAGTGTTTTAAAGAGGTAAGATGTTTACCCCACAGTCGCTTTAGAAGCGGTAAGCGATTTTCGCACCGACTGTTGCCGCAGACAAATCTTCGCCGCTGTCGTCAAATTCGTTGAAGTCGTTTTGCAAAACTTCAAAGCCAGCAACAACTGCGTCAGACAAAGCGTAGTCAGCGCCGATACCGTAGCTTACGCCTGTGTCGGAGTAATCTGTGCCATCGATAGTCGCATTGGCGTAGTTGGCGCCAACGATGCCGTAAACAACAACTTTGCCAAGGTCATAACCAGCACGCAATTTCAAACGAGTCATGTCGTCGATAGACGAGTCATCGTTTTCCAAGTCTGTTTTCGCGTACTCAAGTTCGCCGCCCAAAACCCAGTTGCCAAGGTCATAGTTGTAGCCACCGAAAAGGCCGTATGTTGCGTCGTCGGCTTCATCGGCAATATCTTCGCCCCAGCCGTAGCCAGCAGAAAGACCGCCGTAAAAGCCAGACCAATCCGCGTCAGCGGTTTGTTGTACGGGAACAACAACAACAGGTGCTTCAACAGGTGCTGGGTCATAGCTGCCTGCGAGTGCTGGAACAGCGAAAGCGAGTGTGGATGCGGATGCGAGTGCAAATGCGAAACGGTTCATATCTATCTCCTGTACGCCTCTTCAATGAGGCCATTATGATAGGCACGGGCATCTTGCCCTGTGCGTCTATAACCGAAGAAATACTCATAATTTTTCAATTAGCTAGAGGCCGGTCGTTCACAGTCACGTGAGAAAAAGTTGATCTCATCAAACCTGCACAGTGGCTTCACTGTGGCTGCACATTCACGCGATTTAAGGGCTGTTTATAGGCCGTTTTCAGCGCATAATAAGCGGGTTTTAGCCAGCGTTGCGCTCTTCCAAATCGATCCATTCAGCCTCGACCGTCTCGAGAGCTGTTTGGCGTTCGGACAACATCTCCGTCGCTTTGGCAAACTTCGCAGGATGATCTGTGAACAGTTTAGGGTCTGCCATCAGCTCCCCCAGTTTGGCGATTTCTGCCTCGATCCGCTCAATCTCCGCCGGCAAAGTTTCCAAGCGGTGCTTTTCGGTGAAGGATAGTTTGGACTTCGCCGCAGGTGTAGGCTCAGCGATTTTTGCTGATCCCTTTTGCTTGGACTTCATATTGACGGTCGTTGCCGTTTTCTGGGCTGTGGCTTTGCGTTGGCGTTGATAGTCGCTCCAACCGCCAGGATAAACAGTCGCCTGCCCGTCGCCTTCCATCGCGATGGTCTGCGTGGCCACACGGTCGATGAAATCACGATCGTGCGAGACCAGCAAAACAGTGCCTGAAAACTCGGTCAACAGCTCTTGCAGCAAATCCAGCGTCTCAATATCCAGATCATTGGTCGGCTCATCGAGCACCAAAAGGTTGGACGGTTTCGCCATGATTTTCGCCAAAAGCAAACGCGCTTTTTCGCCACCAGACAGCGCCGATACGGGCGCACGCGCTTGGGAATCGGAAAAGAGGAATTCTTTGAGATAGCCAACAACATGTTTGGGATGACCACGCACCATGATCTGATCGGCGCGACCAGAAACGGTGAGGTTTTTTTCAGACAGCAAGGCTTCCCAAAGGGTCAAATCTTCGCGAATATTGCTGCGGGTTTGGTCGAAAACCGCCACATCAAGCTTGGTGCCAAGCTTAATTTCTCCAGAATCAACTTCAATCTCGCCTGTGAGCATTTTCAGCAAGGTGGTTTTGCCCACACCGTTCGGCCCGACAAAGGCGATACGATCCCCGCGGCCGATTTTGATGTCAAAATTGCTCAGAATTTGCTTGTCGCCAAAGGCTTTGGACACGCCGATGGCTTCGACCACGCGCTTACCCGACACTTCGGAGACTTCCAGATCCATGGCAGCGGTGCCTTGACGACTGATCTGCGACGACTTTTCAGCGCGCAGATCTTGCAAAGCCCGCACGCGACCTTGGTTACGTGTGCGACGCGCAGAGATGCCTTCGACAGCCCAACGGGCCTCAGCTTTGATCTTGCGGTTCAATTTATGACGCTGTTCGTCTTCTTCTTCCCACAGTTTATCGCGCCAAGCTTCAAAGGCGGCAAAGCCTTCTTCTTGGCGGCGCACTTGACCGCGATCGACCCAAAGCGTGGCTTTGGTCAAACGGTTCAAAAAAGCCCTATCGTGTGAAATGATCACATAGGCCGTGCGGGTGGTTTTTAATTCTTCTTCGAGCCATGCGATGGCTTGGACGTCCAAGTGGTTGGTCGGCTCGTCCAGCAACATCAATTCAGGCGCTTCTGCCAACAATTTGGCCAAAGCCGCACGACGGCGTTCGCCCCCCGATGCAGTGGCGATCAAGCCTTCTGGATTGAATTTCAACCCTTCGGCGACCATGTCGACTTTGTAGCTTTCCATGGGATCAAGCTGGGATGCGGCAAATTCACCCAAAGTGGTGAAGCCTTCCATCTTGGGCTCTTGTTCCATGTAGCCCACCGTGGTGCCAGGACCAAGGACACGGGTGCCCTTGTCGGCCTCCATCAGTCCGGCCATGACTTTCATCAAGGTGGATTTCCCCGATCCGTTTCGCCCCACTAAAGCGACACGGTCGCCTTGTTGGACGACCAAATCGAGGCCATCAAATACGGGATCTCCGCCAAAAGTGAGCGAGATGTTCGAGAGCTGGAGTAAGGGTGCGCGTGCCATGCAATCCCGCTACAATGGCCCGCAATGAACGTCAAGCGGTCCTGAGTTATATAAGGTCTGGAACAGCATTTGAGCGCATATATATTATGTACAAAACACGGGAGGCCCTATGATCGTTGAAATTCGCAGCATAACTGCCCAGCAAACGCTTGATTTGCGGCAGCGTGTTTTATGGCCAAACAAAAGTCGCGCCGAGATGCATTTGCCGGGCGACGAGAATGCTCTGAATTTCGGAGCTTATCAAAACGAGGTTTTAGTGGGAATCGGCAGTTTTTTTCGCGACCCCGACGCCGCATCCGTATTTCGATTGAGAAAGATGGCCGTAGAGCCAAAGCTGCATGGCCAAGGGATCGCACGCAGATTGATTTTTGCAGCCCGTACAGAGCTCAAAACCAAAGGCGCCACGTTAATTTGGTGCGATGCACGGTTGAGTGCTGCGGGGTTTTACCAAAAATGCGGATTTAAAATCGACACAGAGGTCTTTCAAAAATCCGGCATGGATTACGTCAAAGCGCACCTGACGCTGTAGAGGCATATGCGGTAGTGTCAGGCGCTTTAGAAACAGGTTTACCCCGCCACAGCGCGCAGAAGCTTTTTACGAGCAGGTGGAATCGCACTGATTTCCACGCCGGTAAAGACGTGCATCGTACCAAGGTCACGATCCACCACAGCGTGATCCGAAACCCATCCCCCCATCATCAGATAGGTTTTCAACAACGGCGGCATCGCCAAAGCGGCGCGTTTTGCATTGGGTTTGCGGCGCAGGCGCGCGGCGAATTTAAAAACATTGGGCGCTTTTACATGCGGCAGCAGCCCTTTTGGTCCCAAATGCCGGTGCTTCAGCATCGCCAAAGCATCGGCATGCACAGCCCAGTCGGTGCCATGAAACGAGGAACAGCCAAACAGCATATCCACAGCGTTATCATCGACATAGGTGGTCATAGCCCCCCAAGCGACGCGCAAAATGTCTGCGTCACGCCATTCAGGATGCACGCAAAAGCGTCCCATCTCGACCATGCGACCTTTGTAGGTGGCAAGCTTGTCCAACCCGTAATACTGCGCGGAATAGCTTGTGCCGATATCACCACCGTCTTTGAGGTCCAAAAAGCGAAAACAGCACACAAGCTGGCCGGATTTGCGATCTTCGATCAAAACATGGTGGCACAGAACGTCAAAGTCGTCCGCGTCAAGCCCATCTTTGCGCGCCAGCGTCCCTGCCTCGGCCACGAATGCGATATACCGCAAGCGCTGCGCAGCTGCGATGTCAGCACGATCGTTGGCGATGCGGACAGTGTACCGCGATTTACGCAAATTCAACATGGTTAGGCCTTTTGTATATTCCGCATTATGTCCTCCGCAGATCGCG
Source organism: Pacificibacter sp. AS14 (assembly GCF_038899935.1). NCBI lineage: Bacteria > Pseudomonadati > Pseudomonadota > Alphaproteobacteria > Rhodobacterales > Roseobacteraceae > Pacificibacter > Pacificibacter sp. AS14. The sequence continues at coordinate 260,959 of NZ_JBBMQI010000001.1, read as the reverse complement.
GCGTGACCAGAGTATGAGTGCCCTAAGGATAACCTACAAGGTATGACAAAAGTTTGACGCCACGTGATATCGCTATGCGCTGGTGGTTCGGGTGAAAACTACTACATTTCAAAAAACGCCCATATATATTTAGGAGGCCTCATGTCGAACACACCAAAGGTCAACAAGTCAGACGCCGAGTGGAAAGAGGCACTTGATCCCGATGCCTACCGTGTTACCCGCGAACAGGGCACGGAACGCGCCTACTCGCACCCTGGGTTTCCAAAAGAACCGGGCACGTTTCACTGCGTATGTTGTGGAGCTGAACTGTTCACCCAAGACACCAAATATGAAAGCCATTGCGGCTGGCCAGCCTTTTATGCCGCCAAAGACGACGCGCCTGTGGGCGAAAGTCATGACACAACTCACGGTATGACGCGCACCGAAGTGCATTGCGACGATTGTGGCGCGCATTTGGGACATGTATTTCCAGATGGGCCAAAACCAACGGGCCGACGCTATTGCATCAACGGCGTGGCGCTGCTGTTTGAACCCAGTGACAACGCAAGCCAAGACGATTGAACGGCAAAATCACAGCTAAAACGACAAACGGCGGCCTAGATAGGCCGCCGTTTTCATATCAAAGCTATGGAATCTGTTATTGAAGCAACTGTTCCGCAGAAATCTGTCCCAAGTTGCCAAACAGCTGACTTAAGAACGTCGTACCCTGCACATTAGACGTCGTAACCCGCTGCGACAGAACGATCACACGCCCTTCGTCCAGGCCAAAACGTTCTACATTTGTCACAACGCCACTGTCGTTGAACGAGATGGCCAATACTTGGCGATCTATCTCTTTTGGTTCAAACGCGCCCAAGTGCTGAAACTCAGAGCGCACGTAATACCAACCAGACGCGGCCAAAAGACCTTCGGCTTGCGGCGGACCAACCACCTCGCGTACGGTATCCTTTGTATCGCGTCCCACTACGATTTTGGCCAAAGCCTCATCAGAAGGAAGATAGCCATGATTGCGAATTTGCGCGACACAGGCACTCAGCGCGCAAGCGCCTATAATCATCAACGCGCCTTTTGCTATGCGGCCAATCCATGATGTCGTCCGGTCGATATTGATCATTTTGAGCATAAGCCCCTCTTGCGTTGTGCCGTCTTGCCTTTTAATCGGCTTATACGACCACCGCGCGACGATCAAGGAGAACGCATCCATGTCTAAAAATGGTACGAAAATCAGCCTAAACACGTGGGGCGCGTCTTTTCGCCTGTCCGATCTGTCCAGCACCCGTGAGCACAGCTTCACTTTGGAGCCCGATGCGGCGCAAATGAAGTCCCTACGCGAAGACCTTGGCCTGCTTGGTCTTAAAAAACTGCGCTTTGAGGGCAGTTTTATCCCCGCGTCCAAACACGATTGGCAACTTAAAGCTAAACTTGGCGCGACCGTATCGCAGGCCTGCGTCGCCACGCTTGAACCCGTCACCACCCGTGTCGATGTTATCGTGGAGCGGCTCTACACATCAGACTTTAACGATCCCGCTTTGGCCACAGCCGAAAACGAATCTGAGATCGAAGTGCCCAAAGATGACACCGTCGAGCCGATTCCCGTATCGCTCACTTTGCTTGATGTGGCTTCTGAAGCCTTGGTTCTAGCCCTGCCAGATTACCCCCGCGCATCGGATGCAGAGCTGCCAGAGACCCTATTTACACAGCAGGGTACCGATGCAATGACCGATGAAGACACAAAACCTTTCGCTTCATTGAAAAGCCTACGTGACAAGCTGGAAAAAGGCGACTAAGACGGGCCATCAATTCGCTGCAAACAAAGGCCTTGCAACATACGTATTTCTCAGTATGTTCCCGGCCTCAATTGCATGTTGGGGTTCGACCGTTTTGCGCCACGCAAAATGACGCCGGATTGCCGATAAATTCAGGGGCGACGCCCCACAGTTCCGGGGCACTCTGCCCCCATAAATTCGAGGTTGTGCCAATGGCAGTCCCAAAGAGTAAGATCACACGTTCACGCGGCGGCCAACGTCGTTCACACGATGCATTGGTTGCAGGTAACCCAGCGGAATGCCCAAACTGTGGCGAGCTGAAACGCCCACACCACGTTTGTGGCGCATGTGGTCACTATGCTGACCGTGAAGTTGTCGCGCAAGCTGACGACATCGACTACGACGAAGACGCAGCATAAGCTCGACCGATAGAGTATCAGCATGAGCGCACAGAACCCCACCGAGGCCCCTTCGGCAACACCCGAAGATGCGGATAAGGTCATGGGGCGTCTGGGCGCTCTTGCTGGCACGCGGGTCACTTTATCTATCGACGCCATGGGCGGCGATCGCGGACCGGCAGCTATCGTTGCCGGTATTTCGCGTTCTGCATCTAAAAACGACTGCGTGAATTTTATCATACACGGTGATGCCGCAGCGCTGAAAAAACTTATACAAAAGCACAAACGCCTAGAAGGTCGCGTTGAAATACGTGACGCGCAAGGCATTGTTTCCATGGACGAAAAGCCATCTCAAGCCATGCGTCGCGCGGATACATCAATGCGCTCAGCCATCGATGCCGTCAGAAACGGCGAGGCACAGGCTATTGTCTCTTGCGGCAACACAGGTGCGCTTATGGCGACCTCAATGATCCGTCTGCGCAAAATCGAAGGCGTCAATCGTCCTGCGATTGCTTGCCTTTGGCCCTCACGCAATCCGCAAGGGTTCAACGTGATGCTGGATGTCGGTGCAGACATCCGCGCCGATGCACGCGATCTGTTGCAATACGCCATGATGGGCGCCTCTTATGCCCGCAACGGCCTTGGGTTGAAAAATCCACGGATCGGCTTGCTGAACGTCGGTACAGAAGACCACAAAGGCCGCGCAGAACTTAAAGAAGCTCAAGAGTTGATCGCGAAATCGGCTAGCATTGGCGGGTTCCAATATGAGGGATTCGTTGAAGGTGGCGACATTCCAGGGGATCGGGTTGATGTTATTGTGACCGATGGGTTTACTGGCAATATCGCTTTGAAAACCGGTGAAGGCACCGCGAAACTTGTTGGTGATTTCCTCAAAGAAGCCTTTAAGGCCACGCCTTTGTCGCGCATTGCCGCCCTGCTCGCCTTGACCTCTTTGCGCCGTTTGCAAAAACGAATCGATCCACGCCGTGTGAACGGCGGCGTTTTCTTGGGCCTTCGCGGAACCGTTGTGAAATCTCATGGCTCTGCAGATGCCACGGGCGTATCTGCAGCCATCAAACTGGCCTATGAATTGGCCGCGTCTGGCTTTTCTGACCGCTTGGCCGCACGGGTTGCATCCGCCGCAGCCGCAGCGCAAACTGAACAATAACAAATAACAAATGTGAGCAGACACTATGACCGTGCGGGCAGTTATCAAAGGTGTTGGCCATTATCTTCCCGAGCGTGTGGTGCCAAATTCGGAATTTGAGGCAACCCTAGACACCTCGGATGAATGGATTCGCACCCGTTCCGGTATTGAGCGTCGCCATTTTGCCGCCGAAGGTGAAACCACATCGCAGTTGGGGGCCCATGCGGCACGCGCGGCCCTTAAAGATGCAGGCCTTGAGGCTGATGATATTGATATGATCATCGTCGCCACATCGACACCTGATTTGACCTTTCCCTCTGTCGGCACGATGATTCAAAAAGAACTGGGCATGACAAAAGGCTTTGCCTTTGATGTGCAAGCCGTTTGCGCCGGATTTGTCTATGCTTTGTCCAACGCCAATGCGCAAATCGTGTCAGGCCAGGCCAAACGTGTTTTGGTGATCGGCGCGGAAACCTTTAGCCGCATCATGGATTGGACCGACAGGTCAACCTGTGTATTGTTCGGCGATGGCGCTGGCGCACTTGTGCTTGAGGCCCAAGAGGGCACTGGCACCTCTGATGATCGTGGTATTCTCTCTGTTGATCTGAACTCCGACGGCAATTACCGCGACATGCTCTATGTCGATGGTGGCGTGTCTTCGACGGGCGATTCCGGTAAATTGCGCATGCAGGGAAACGCTTTGTTCCGCCAAGCCGTGTCAAAACTTGCCTCTACAGCCGAGACCGCCATGGATAAAGCAGGCATCACAGCCGCTGACATCGATTGGGTTGTGCCCCATCAAGCCAACATCCGCATCATTGAGGGCACCGCCAAAAAGTTGGGTCTGCCCATGGATAAAATTGTTGTCACCGTTCAAGACCACGGCAACACTTCTGCGGCGTCTATTCCTTTGGCGATGTCTGTCGGAAAAGCTCGTGGCCAAATCAAGCAAGGCGACATCTGCGTTGCAGAAGCCATCGGTGGCGGCCTCGCTTGGGGCGCTGTCGTTTTGCGCTGGTAATAGACCTTTAAGCAAAACGGCCATGTTGCACCTGAACGGTGTTGCCCAAGTCATTGATATTGACGGATGCTTTGCGACCTGCCACTGTTATTTTAAATCAACCACAGGGGACAATTATGAGCAAGACTTTGACACGTATGGACCTAAGCGAATCCGTTTTTCGCGAAGTGGGCCTGAGCCGCAATGAATCTGCACAGCTTGTTGAAAGCGTTTTGCAGCACATGTCAGACGCCCTCGTAAAAGGGGAAACCGTCAAAATCTCTTCCTTCGGCACCTTTTCGGTCCGGTCCAAATCTGCCCGCGTTGGCCGCAACCCAAAAACCGGGGATGAAGCCCCTATTCCTGCGCGTCGCGTGATGACCTTTCGCCCATCCCACCTCATGAAAGACCGTGTCGCAGACGGCAATAAAACCTAAGGCACTGTTGTTAAATGGATAAATCGCCCGACGCTTTTCGAACGATCAGCGAAGTTGCCGATTGGCTCGGTACGCCCGCGCATGTTTTGCGTTTTTGGGAAAGCCGCTTTTCACAAGTCAAACCCGTCAAGCGCGCAGGCGGACGACGGTATTACCGTCCATCTGACATGGTTCTCCTCGGTGGTATTAAAAAGCTTCTTCACGACGATGGCATGACCATTCGCGGCGTTCAAAAGCTTCTGCGCGAACATGGCGTGCGCTATGTTGCCTCGATGTCACCACAGATCGAAGGCGTCGATCCGGTTGAGCCACCCCGCGAATCTGTTGGCCCCGTGCCTGCAGCGCCTATGGCCGAGGACGTGCCAACAGGCGCATTTGACAAAACGCCTGTGACGCAAGAAGAAAGAATAATTCCATTTTCTAGATCAGATATTCCTGCGCAACCTGATCCGAATGCGCTTGCACAAACCGTTGCACGTGATGCCCCAGTTGACTCAGCGCTTATGGAAGAATCTGCGCTTCCAGATACGGATGATGTGTCTACCACAGATGCTGCTGAAGCACTGATGATTGAAACCGATGCACCACGTCCTCCAACCGTCGAAAGTATTGAACCGAATCCTGCGCATCGAGCAACGGCACAAAAAATCGCAGCCAAACCGGAGGCGTTAGAGTCGCCTGTTGCAGAACCAGACTTGGCTCCTGCTGAAGATACATCCCCAGCTCCCGCGCAAGTCACCTTTGATTTCGGTTTTGACTCTGCGTCTAAAGCGGATGAACTCTCGACTGCGTCCTCCCTGGCAAACAACGCCGCCTTTGAAGCTGCGTTGCAAGATGCGCTGGCAACTCATGACGCCGATGATGATGTTTCTCATGAAGTTGGATCCCTGCCAAAAGCCAACGTTGAGCTATCGATAGAAACTGCTGAGCCAATTGAAGAACAGGTTGCGGAACTCGGTGGAGATGTTTCAGATAGCTTTGCCCCAGAGACGGCTTCAGAAATTGCGCATCTTGAGCCAGACAAAGGGACTTCACAGGACATTTCAGAGCCTGAGAGCCAACAGGGTAACTCAGATGAGCTGTCTGAAACTTTAAAAGATCTACAAGAATTTGAAGTTACGCTCACTGAGCCAGTTGGCGACGTACCCCAAGAATATCCCATCCAGAACCTACCAACCGATGCAATTTCTAATGATTTAGAAGATGATGCGATGGGTCTTGATGTACCTGAAGGTGTGCTTGGAAGGCTTAATAAAAACGCGCTGGCCTCAGACCCACAGCAGGTTCAAGCCATTTTTAACCGCGTTACGGCACTCAAAGCAAGACTGTTACGAACCGGATAGATCTTTGAACAGAAATACAACAAGCACGAGATACAAATGCACATTTCGCGCTTGCCCCGCCTAACAAAATCATTAGAAAGGCGTCAGTTCGGGCTATAGCGCAGTCTGGTAGCGCGTCCGTCTGGGGGACGGAAGGTCGCAGGTTCGAGTCCTGCTAGCCCGACCACTAAACCCCCACAAAAATGCCCGCATGCGTCTATCGCAGCGGGCATTTTTGCGTTAAGCACAATCACAATAAAAAACGGTAGAGATTGGGGATAGATGATGGGCGTACTCGCAGATCAAGCAATTCAAAACATGATCGAAAACGGGGCCATAACCGCCACGCCGTCTGTCATTCCTGAACAAATTCAACCTGCATCATTGGACTTGCGTCTTGGCAATCGTGCATGGCGCGTGCGTGCTTCGTTTTTGGCGGGCGCTGGCAACTCAGTCGCGGATCGCCTAACAGAATTCGAAATGCATCAAATCGACCTGAGTCATGGTGCCGTTTTGGAAAAAGGCTGCGTCTATGTTGTGCCTTTGATGGAAAGCTTGAACCTGCCGCAATCCGTGCAAGCCGTTGCAAATGCTAAGAGTTCCACAGGTCGCCTTGATCTATTAACCCGTCTGATCACCGATGAGGGTGTCGAATTTGATCGCATCGCACCGGGGTACTCTGGTCCGCTTTTTGCTGAAATTTGTCCTCGGTCTTTTTCTGTTCTTGTGCGTCCAGGGATGCGCCTTAATCAAATTCGCTTTCGTGAAGGCCAAGCGGTTTTGAGTGATCCCGAATTGCACGAACTGCATATGCACAGCCCACTTGTTGATGGCGAAGTGGTGATCGATCAAGGTTTGGGATTTTCTGTCGATCTGCGCCCTACTGAGGGCGATCTTGTTGGGTACCGAGCCAAACCGCATACGGGCGTGATCGACCTTGATAATATCGGGCACTACGATCCTGCTGACTATTGGGAACAGATCCACACCAAAGACGGGCGGATCATTTTGGACCCTGGCGCGTTCTATATTTTGGTCAGTCGTGAAGCCGTCCATATTCCACCAGAAATGGCGGCTGAAATGGCGCCTTATCTAGCGATGGTTGGCGAATTCCGCGTGCATTACGCTGGCTTTTTCGACCCCGGTTTTGGCCATGCCAACGCAGGTGGCGCAGGATCGCGTGGCGTATTAGAAGTGCGATGCCATGAGGCCCCTTTTGTATTGGAACACGGGCAAATCGTCGGGCGCCTAGTGTATGAGCGCATGAAAGAGGTTCCAAACCGTTTGTATGGCGCTGATCTGGCGTCCAATTACCAAGGGCAAGGCCTGAAACTGTCGAAGCACTTCAAATCACCCAACTAAGTCACAGAATCCAAGCCAATTGACTGCATCGGTAGACATATGTGTCTTGTCGCCTAGGTGTTCAGGTCAATGCACGGAGCGGTTGAGTAATATGTCTCTAGCCGTATCTTTTGACACTTTGCGCATCAAATCGCCATAAAGCATCACGCGGTTTCGTCCGAGAGATTTGGCTGCATAGAGCGCGTGATCTGCATCTTTTAACGCAATTTCGAGAGACTTTCCGACTTTTTCATTCATGGATGTTACGCCAATAGAAAGTGTCACGGATTCAAAATCTCCATTGTTCGACCATTTAACGTACGTCGCCACAGCAACACGCAAAACCTGTGCCACTTCCATTGTCCTTTCAAGCGACAGATCAGGCAAAAGAATCAAAAATTCTTCACCTCCCCAACGCGCTACAACATCAAGGCCGCGTACGCGTTCGCGCAACACCCGTGCGATGTTACGGAGCACCCTGTCACCTTCTTCATGCCCCGCGACATCATTGATGCGTTTAAACATATCAACATCTGCCATAATAACGCCAATTTGGTCGGCCCTCGACAACCGCGTTTCTTCGTCATTTGACGATCCGAAAGCCTGCATCTCACGGACCGCGCGCCGATTCCACAGGCCCGTGAGTGGATCAATGTTCGCCTTTCGGGTCAGCTCACGCTCCAATGCTCGTCTATCACGATCGACCCGCTCAAACATTGGGCCCGTGATCAGCATTGTCACCAAAAACAACCAAATCACCCCAGCAACGACTGTTTCGACTGCGCCGTCAAAACTAGTCCGGTCCGCAAAAAATCCGATAAGCCACGTTCCACCTATGACAATAATCATTTGCAAGCGCGCCATTCGCCCCCAAGATGACGTGGTTAAAAACGGACGCAGAAGTGAAGAGCGCACAAACAAAAGCAGTTCAGCTCCGCCAAGCGTTAGCAATAATACAGTCGTCGCCAAGGACATTTGGCCGTCTAAACCGCGATGATGATAGGAGAAGCCCAGGGCAGAAACACTCGGCAAGACCAATCCTGTTAAAATCATCACGATAGAGACCGATGAAGCGCGGTGCCGCAAGAAGGCTCCTGCACTCAATAGAAACAGGCTTAGCGCCGTACTCAAACCCATCGGACTATGTTGATCTAAGGTCAGTCCCAATAAGGATTCAATATCAGACGAAAACGTTAAATTTTGCCAAAGGAGCGCCTCGCAAATGCGCGATGATGCGAGTAACGCGATCAAAGCAAATGCAGCGTCACGAATATGCGTTGCTTTGCGAAATCCTCGTCGCCCCATGATAGCTACAGCCAAAAGCAACAAACATGTCGCTGTAAGACCATGCATGTCGTTCACGCGAGACACTGTTGAGAAAATTTGAATATGCATGACTATGGAAAAGAACAAAGCCATGGCACCCGCGGCACCCAAAAAGGCCAAAAGCTTTTGCAACTTCAAAGCGACAAGCGCGGGTCCAAAACCGACAGACCCCAATTGGCCAAATCCGGAGACAAGTTTTGTCATGCGACCCATATATGGCCGTCCTTCACACATACCATTTTGACGCCAGCTCCATCCTTAAGACAAAATTCACAAAGCAATATGAAAGAAGTGCGGCCAAAAGGTTAACAAAGTGTAAACGTGTTGAAGGCTAGAGTTCTAGATTTAAAAACAGGCAAAAGATTGCCCAAACTACGCAACATGCGATTTTAGTTCAAAGGCACAACACACTATGGTGCCCTAAAGCCGACGACCTAGCTTGGCAGCTTTGCGCGCGCGTTTGGCCATCAGTTTGGCTGATTGCTGCTGCTCTATATCGGCTGGCGTGTTTTGTTGTGTTTGCATTGGCTGTTGTTGCCCTGCGCCACGCCCTTTTGTCGCCGCGTTGATACCTGCGCCAATACCTTTGTTGACAAGGCGACGCATCACCTGACGGATCACCATATTAAAGATTCGCTCGATATTCATCTGCCACTCCGTTTTTTTCACAGCCCTATCCGTTAAAGATAACACTTTTGGTTCTGTTTTAAAGTTCACTACAGGGGCAATACGCCACAAAGATGGCGCTGGGTTAATGCACCCCGATCTTAACTTTCATCCTCAAACAAATCATCTTGCTCGTCGATGTCTTCCTCAGACATGTCCCCTATATCAGGCATTGGCCGACTTTCCAAAAGCCCAGCTGCGCGCAGCTCTTTCAAACCAGGCAAGTCGCGCGCACTTTCAAGGCCAAAGTGATCCAAGAAAATGGGCGTCACGATATAGGTCACTGGGCGCCCCGGCGTCATGCGCCTGCGGCCGAACCTGATCCATTCCATCTCGATCAGCTGATCAATCGTCCCACGAGACACAGAAACGCCCCGAATCTCTTCGATTTCGGCACGTGTGCAGGGCTGGTGATAGGCGATGATCGCCAACGTCTCGATCGCGGCGCGTGACAGTTTACGCGTCTCGATGGTTTCCTTTTGCATCAAAAACCCTAAGTCTGGCGCTGTGCGAATGGCCCAAGCCTCGTTCACGCGCACAACACGGACGCCACGCCCCTCATAGCGACGCTGTAACTGTTCCAAAGCCACCTTTGGATCACAGCCATGTGGCATGCGCGCGGTCAAATCAGCAAGGCTCACGGGATCAGCAGAGCCAAATAGCACGGCTTCAACCATGCGTTCTTGTTCGGCCAAAGGCGGTGCCTCAAACAGGCTTTCGCGTGGGGCTTGGTCTTGTGCTGCGTCTTCGGATGTATTCGATGGAGCGATTATTGGATCTTGGCTCATCTGATGTTCACGCTTCTGATTTGAATAGGGGCGAAAGTGTCGCCTTGGCGAATCTCAATCTTGCCAGCTTTTGCCAGCTCCAATGACGCCGCAAAGGTGGCTGCCGTGGCGGATCGGCGTTTTTTAGGATCAAGTTCCCAGCCTTCAGGCAAATAGGACGACAGATCAGTCCAATCGCCGGCAAAAGAAATCAGCCCACGCATCCGCTCAAGCGCTTGTTCCATCGACAAAATTGACTCTCGATCCAACACAAACGGGCGAAATTCGTCTTTGGTGCGAATGCGCGCATAGCCTTGCATCAGATCCAAAAGCGACGCGGTATAAGTCACGTTGCGCACGCGATCCATGGTTTCCGGTATGCCGCGCACAAAAAAATCACGGCTCTTTTGATCCCGCGCCATCAATTTCGCCGCCGCCTCGCGCATGGCTGACAGCCGCGCCAATTGAAACGCCAAATGCGCAGCAAGCTCTTCGCCTGACGGGCCTTCATCTGTTGGATCAGGGGGCAATAGCAGACGCGATTTCAAAAATGCGAGCCAAGCCGCCATCACCAAGTAATCAGCGGCCAATTCGATCCGCAGCTCTTTGGCCTTTTCCACAAAGGCCAAATATTGATGCGCGAGCTGCAAAATAGAAATAGTGCGCAGATCAACTTTTTGCGTGCGCGACAAGGTCAGCAGCAAATCAAGCGGGCCTTCAAAGCCGTCCACATCCACAATCAAGGCCTCGGCCGCAAGCCGCTCCTCGACACTCAGCACATCGCTCAGTTCAAATTGATCGTCTTGTGGCATGGGCTCAAACCGGCTCCAGTTGTTTGACCGCGCTTATAAAGACTGAAATTCAGCGTCCAGCGCAGCAATGTCAATGGTCTGTGTCGTTAACCTTGGCGCTTTGGGGCGGCTGTTTGCGGCGTAATCTGCGCGACGTTGTGCAAGATCACTCATGTATCCAAGCGCGGCGACGCTTTGCATCTCAATCAAATCACCATTGCAATGCAGCACAATATCACATCCTGCCTCAAGCGCTTTGTGGCCGCGTTCAAACACAGTGCCATCTAGCGCCTGCATTGACAGATCATCGGTCATAAGTAAGCCGTTAAAGCCGATCTCATTGCGGATCACATCAATACAGGCGGGGCTTTGTGTGGCTGGACGTTCTGGATCAATCGCCTCCATCACGATATGCGCGGACATTCCCATAGGAAGATCATTCAAGGCTTTGAATGGCACAAAGTCCACCTCAAGTTTGGCACGCGATGCCGATACTCGCGGCAGATTTTTGTGACTGTCTGCCGTGCCGCGCCCATGTCCTGGGATATGCTTCATCACCGCAGCTACGCCACCTGCGGCCATTCCGTCAACCATAGCACGGCCCATATGGGCCACTGTTGCGGGGTCAGTGCCATAACAGCGATTGCGCAAAAACGGATGGGTCAGATCACTGGCAACATCCAAAGTCGGCGCGCAATTCACATCAATGCCCACACCCGCCAAATCATCTGCGATCAATCGTCCCCGCAGCCACATGGCGCGTTTGGGATCAGATTTGGTCAAGATATCGTCAAGCGGCGGTTCAAATTCACGCCAAATCGGGCCACGCAAACGCTGGACTCGCCCGCCTTCTTGATCGATCAAAATCGGCGCGTGCCAGCCTACTGTGTCACGCAAATCGTTTGTTAAACGTCTAAGCTGTTCTTTTGTCTCGACATTGCGCGCAAAAAGAATAAACCCCCATGGGTTTGCGTCACGAAAGAACTGCGCCTCGAGCGGCGAAAGTTCCAAGCCCTCACAGCCAAAGATATATGCACCCTGCCCCATCTGCGCGCTAGCGTTGGCGCGCAGGCACACAGGCCGCATTGCTCGCGGTCAAAGCTGCGCAGAACCGATTGCTATCAGCCGCATCAGCAAAGCCAAGGGCGCGCAGACGATAAAAGGTTCTGCCACCAGATTCGGCCTGTTCAATGATACGGGTTTTGTCTTCCATCAAAGCGTCAAATCTTGACACCAGACGGTCCCATTCGGCCCGCGCAATATCTTCGTTTTGAAACGCACCAAACTGAACCAAAGGCGTGCCAACAGCCACTTGCGACGTTGGCACTTCATCCTCAGAACCGAGGGCTGCCAAAATATCACCTGCAACATCGTTCAAATTCGCGCCAGCAATCGCAGCAGGCGCAGTCACATCCGTCGGCGCGATAGCGGCCAAACGGACGGGGCGCGCTTTCGGCAAAGGCGACCGCGTGAACGCGCCTATCTTAGGGGCCAAGTCAACCTTAGGGGCCAAGTCAACGCTTGCATCTGCGGCCACAGGTTCAACATCGGACAGTTCAAGCGGCTCAGGCACAACAACTTCAGCCGCCAAAGGCACCGGAACTGGCAAAGGTTCAGCAGGCTGCGTGTAGGCGTTGTCAGGTTGATAATTGGACACAATAGTCACGGTATCGCCCATGGGACGATCTTCATCAGTCAAAGCCATAGGGCGTGGGGCCAAAGTCAGCGTATCCGCAGGCGCACCGGCAGAGCCGTCTGCCGTTACAGAATTCACCGACAGGCCTTGGTGCATCGCCAATTGACCACCGGGGTTTTCAGGCACCAATCGCGCATTGGCCGACATGTCACGGATCACAGGCACGCCAGAGACATCGCGCGCCATCAAGTTGTAACCCCAAATACCCAAACCAACTATGAGCGCCAAAGATACGGCAGCACCGCCCCATTGCGCAGCACCAAGTTTGGGTCGAAGCGGCGTGCCATCGGTGGCATACCCACGCCCTGAGGCATCATAAGTATAAGCAGATTGTGCCGCTGAAAAAGGTTGATCATGGCCGTGCGGATCAAGTTCTTGCGCGTAAAACTGCGACTGAGGATCAACAAAATGACCATTGCCGTATTGATCATAGGAAGAGTTCTGGCCCGCTTGCGAGCCAGATGAATAAGCGTCCGCCTGCGGGGCATAGCCCTGCTGCGTGCGCGCTGAATAGGTCTGCGCCATATCTTTGCCTCTACCGCTTCCCGTTTCAAAACAACGGGTTATCGCCTGCTCTTGAAAATGTTTGAAAACTAACGTTCCAATTCATTCCCCGACATCCGGCACAGGTGCTTATTTTTAACGCATCTCTTGTGCCGGCGTTACACCTAGAATACCCAATCCTGCAGAAATAACAACGGCAACGGCCCGTGGCAGGGCAATTTTTGCCGATGATGCATTTAGGTCATCTTGTAAAAAGCGCAGTTCCGGCTTGTCATTGCCCTTGTTCCACAGCGCGTGGAAATCTGAAGCCAGCTCATAGAGGTAGAAAGCAATACGGTGCGGTTCGTGCGATTTCGCAGCGATTTCGACCTGACGCGGCCAATCGGCCAGTTTGCGGGCCAATGTGATTTCAACCGGATCGTCAAATTTTGGCGTATCGGTCAAAACCACACCAGCAGCATCAGCTTTGCGCAACACAGAACAAACCCGCGCGTGGGCGTATTGAACATAAAACACAGGGTTGTCTTTGGACTGTTCAAGCACCTTGTCGAAATCGAAATCCAAGGACGCATCGTTTTTGCGCGTCAACATGATGAAACGGGTCACATCTTTGCCAGCCTGCTCGACCACATCGTTCAAGGTCACGAAAGTCCCTGCCCGTTTGGACATTTTGAACTCAGCGCCGTTTTTGAACAGTTTCACAAGTTGCACCAGCTTGATATCACAAGCCACTTTGCCGTCTGACAAGGCAGAGACAGCCGCTTTCATCCGTTTGACATAGCCACCGTGATCGGCGCCGAAGATATCGATGATCTCATCATAGCCGCGCTGCACTTTATCATAGTGATACGCGATATCAGGGGCGAAATAGGTCCAAGCGCCATCAGATTTTTGAATGGCACGATCCACGTCATCGCCGTGATCGGTGGATTTGAACAAGGTCTGCTCGCGTGGCTCCCAATCGTCCGGCATTTGGCCTTTTGGCGGCTCAAGCGTACCGCGGTAAATCAGACCTTTGTCTTTCAACTCAGCGATAGCGCTTTCGATCAAACCGGTGTCGTACAGCGCTTTTTCTGAAAAGAAATTATCCATTTTCACGCCAAGCATCGCCAAATCTGCACGGATCATTTCCATCATCGCGTCGGTTGAAAACACGCGGAAATCAGCAAGCCATTCAGATTCAGGTTTGCCGATCAGGCTATCGCCGTATTTCTCTTTCAGATCCTCGCCAACAGGCACCAAGTAATCGCCGGGGTACAGACCTTCTGCAATCTCCGGCGACAGCCCATTGGCCTCGCGGTAGCGCTCATAAACAGACCGCGCCAAGGTATCGACCTGACCGCCACCATCATTGATGTAATATTCGCGCGTCACGTCGTAACCGGCAAAATCCAAAAGGCTCGCCAAGGCGTCCCCAAACACAGCCCCGCGTGTGTGCCCAACATGCATAGGGCCTGTCGGATTGGCTGAGACATATTCAACATTGACCTTTTTGCCCGCACCAAGCGCGCTTTTGCCAAAGGCATCGTCGGTCAAAATAGAGGTCACCAAGCCGCCCCAAATGTCTTGGCTCAAGCGCAAATTGATAAACCCTGGGCCCGCCACATCGACACTCTCGACCCGTGGATCGGTCGCAAGTTTATCCGCCAAAGCCTGCGCAATCACACGCGGGTTGGACTTGGCGGGTTTGGCCAAAACCATCGCCGCATTGGTCGCCATATCGCCGTGCAACGCATCGCGTGGCGGCTCAACAGCAACATTGTCAAAGGATAGACCGTCAGGCAGAATGCCCTCAGCGGTCAATTCAGTGAGGCTATTGATGACAAGGGCGCGGATATCGGCGAATAGGTTCATGGTATTTGTCTCTTCTGGTGAGTTGGCACGGGTTTATCATTCCCCGCGCTCAGGTCAACGCCCCAAAACGGTTCAAATCTTCGCGTTGCGCACATATAAAGACGATCAATGAAAGTCGTGTTGTGACGCTCAAACAGTCTCAGGCGGGATTAAACTGATTAAACGAGTGGGCCCTGTCAGACGTGCGCGGACGGCAGACAATTTGGCATCACTCATGCGTCGCATCAATTCGGCTTTGGCCGCAGCGCGACGGTCCTCTGGTAATGCGTCAATCTTGGCCGCGGCCCTGTTCGGAAACAACAACTCAACATCGTCAGGTGACATGCGTTTCACAGCGCCACTCTCAGCCAAAAGCCCAAAAAGCTTGGCCTCTGGATGCGTTTCTTTCCAGTCATCAAAGCCAAATATATCGCTCAAACTGGTGATGTGAACCATCCAACCCTCTTTCATCAGACCTTCGAGATCATCAAAATTTCGACCCGTCCCAAAAGGTCGCCCACCCAGTTGCGTCGGCAAGGCGTGGTTTGCTTTGTCACTTTTATGCGGCGCGATTTGCCATATCTGTTCGCGACCAAATTCTGCGCTCAAATCTGTTGCCACAAGCGTATTATAAGCATCGTTTTCACTGGCGGCGATCACCGTTTGATAGGACAGCATTTCCACCGAATGCTCTGCAGCCTCTGACAAGACATCGCCGTAGAACACAGGCACGCTATGGGCGCGCGGCCGAATGAGACGGGCGTGATTGGTGTCGGCGACGATCACTGGCACGCCTTCTTTTTGCAAGGCCTCGCCCAAAGCGGTGGTGAACCGTGATCCGCCGACCAACATCACCCCAGGCGTGCCAGTTGCGGCCAGTCCAAGCAAACGCGCAAAAGGCGCCAGCGTGAATCCGTGCAGCACAACCGTGACCATAACCAATGCGAAAGCCAGCGGGCCGATGACGGCCCCGTCCATAATGCCAGCCGCAGCCAAACGTTCGCCAAACAGCCCCGCGACAGCGACCAACACCACGCCGCGCGGACCGGTGAACGCGATCAAGATCCGCTCATTGCGCGGTAAGTTCGTGCCGATCAACGATATGAACACCGTCAAAGGTCGCGCCACCAAGACGATCAGACCAACGAAAACGGCCGCGCGCCATGTCAATTGCCCCAGCGAGGCAAAATCAAGCGAGGCCGCCAACAAAATAAACACGCCCGAGACCAAAAGGATCGTTGCGTGTTCTTTGAACCGACGCAGTTCAACAAAGGACGGCAGATCGGCATTGGCGATCACCAAGCCCATCACGGTCACGGCCAACAGCCCACTTTCGTGCAACAACATGTCGGGCACAGCAAAGCAGACCAAAAGCGTCGCGAAAAGCACAGGCACCTTCATATATTCAGGCACTTGTCCGCGTTTAAACATGCGCGCAAGGCCCAGTCCTGTGACCAAGCCCACAACCAAAGCCACAATAAATCCGATGGTCAACTGCCCCAAGGCAGCCATAAGACTTTCCGCCTCGTGGAACACTAAGACGAACTCGAAGGCCAAAACGGCGGCCAAAGCACCGATAGGATCGTTGACGATGGCCTCCCACTGCAACAGACTGGCGGGTCGCTTATCAAGCTTGGCTTGGCGCAGCAGAGGTGCGATCACTGTTGGCCCTGTGACCACCATAATTCCACCAAACACGGCCGAAGTTTCCCAACCGAGCCCTGCCCCGAAATGCAGCGCCAAAGACGACAAAAGCCAACCCAAAGGCGCGCCGATACAGACCAAGCGTTTGACGCCTTGGCGCGCATCCCCCAGCTTGTGCAGTTCAAGCGTCAGCCCGCCTTCAAACAAAATGACGGCCACGGCCAAGGATATCAAAGGCTGCACAATAGGCCCGATGTCGCGCGCGGGCTCAAATACACCAAACACTGGCCCTATCAACAGACCAACAGCCAGCATCACAACGATTGCAGGCAGTTTGAGCCGCCAAGCGATCCATTGCGCGCCCACGCCAGCCGCACCGACAAGGGCGAAAGCTTGAACTGTCGTTAATCCAGCCAGATGTTCGGTGGCCATGTCGCAGCTCCTTTTTAGATCACAGGTATTGAGGCTTCAGATTGAGCTGTGCGCTCAAACGCTACTGTGCCGCCTCAAACAAGCGTTCATATTCTTGTATGGCAAAACGATCCGTCATACCTGCAACGTAATCCAAAACGATACGCGCCAAATCCGTGTCACTTTGCGCAACAGCAATCTCTTGGCGCCATTCTTCGGGCAACAGCTCTGGTTTTTCCATGAACAGCGGGAACAGCGCATTGACCATCGCGGTAACACGCTTACGTTCAACAATAACAGAAGGTGCACGATACATTCTTTTGAAAAGAAAAGATTTAATCGCTTTTAAATTCTGAAAAAACGGCTTGGAAAACCGAATGATTGTGCGGTCCATATCACGAATATCTTGCGCGGTTTCAGGCATCGCACTGCTCAGCCGATTGTTGGCGATGGTGATCACATCCTCGACCATATAACCGAAAATCCGCCGCAAAGCCTCGTGGTCGCGCCTGTTACGATCAAGGTCCGGATACAGGCGATCTACTTCTTCATAGGCTGGTCCCGTCAATGGCAGCTCCATCAAATCCTCAGCGGTAAACAACCCTGCGCGCAAGCCATCGTGCAAATCATGGTGATTGTAGGCGACATCATCCGCGATGGCCGCCACCTGCGCCTCAGCCGAGGCAAAAGTGTGTAGTTCCAGATCGAACTGGTCGTTCACATCTTTCAGCGCATAGGGAATAGGCGCATCTGAGGGGTGTTTTTTCGGGTCAGCGTTGGGGCCTATAATGGGCCCGTTGTGTTTGGCGATACCTTCTAAGCTTTCCCAGGTCAGGTTCAGCCCGTCGAAATCGGCGTAATGCTTTTCCAACTTGGTGACGATCCGCAAGGCCTGCGCGTTGTGATCAAAGCCGCCATAAGGCGCCATCAGCTCTACCAAAGCGTCCTCGCCCGTGTGCCCGAAAGGCGAATGGCCCAGATCATGCGCCAAGGCGATGGCCTCGGCCAAACCTTCATTCAGTCCCAAAGCGCCTGCGATGGTGCGCGCCACTTGCGCGACCTCAATCGAATGGGTCAGACGTGTGCGGTAGTAATCGCCTTCATGTTCGACAAAAACTTGCGTCTTATGTTTGAGGCGGCGAAAGGCCGACGAATGAATGATACGGTCGCGATCCCGTTGAAAAGGCGAACGAAATGTCGAAAGTGTCTCGGTATAAAGCCGTCCGCGGGTTTCCATCGGTTGGCTTGCATAGGATTTGAGCATGGACTGTCCTTGTCGTGCGTCGTTACGCCCCTTATATTGAAAGATGTACACCGCGACAAACGCCGAAGCCTGTAAATTCAAAGGTTTCGCTAAAAATGTCGCCTATCAAGAGCATTGCACAGATTATGACACTCACTTTGCCGCCCCAAGTCACCCCACGCGCCTTTGCACGGCTTGCTGAAATTAACGCCGAACTTGGCGATGTGAAAGCATTGCGCGTGGCTGTCGATGGTGGCGGCTGTTCAGGGTTTCAGTATGACATCACGCTTGATGATCCGGCTGAGGATGATGTTGTGCTTAAAAGTGACGGATCGATTGTAGTGATCGATCCAGTGTCTTTGCCATTTTTGGAAAACGCTGTGATCGACTTTACTGAAGAACTGATCGGCGCGCGGTTTGTGATTGAGAACCCGAACGCCACATCGTCATGCGGATGCGGCACGTCCTTTTCAATGTAATCTCAACTCTTGATGTGAAGCGCCTTTTCCGTGTGAAATAATATAGCACCTAAAGTCTGCGCCCTCAATCTGAGTACACCTCTGAGCACACCAAAGACGCACTCATTCTAACCGCCTGCACCCTAGAGCGCCGCGGCATCTATCTGAGCGATGTCTTTCAGGCCGTGCGCTCGCGCGCGGGAACATCCTGCGCCCCGCTCCCAAAATCCCATAAAGCTTTAGGCGGTACTGACGCCATTAACACATAAAAAAACACCAAGGCCCGCCTTGGTGACATCGTTTTGCTGCGCCACGACTTTTTTCATTCGCGCCACAGCCAACACAAGTTCACAAATCTTAATCGATGCTCGCATCCACTTCCGTCTGTGCCTTTGCGCGCCAAGTCTGCGCATCCACGCACTCACGGATTTGTCAAATTTCACTCTTTTTCTTGTGAACAATCAAGGCCTTACAATTTCAGCTGAAGCGTCTATTTCAATTGGCAAGGCAGCAATGAAGCCACTAGGGCACGCCGCCAGACACAAACTATTATTCGTCTTGAAAGGACACACCATGTTTAACACTTCCGTAAAAACACTCGCCGCAGCAGCCGTACTTATCGCAGCCGGTTCTTCCGCTTTCGCATCCGACTACATCTTCACAGACAACTCACAAGACCTGAAATCATATGTCGAACTTGACCTTGTGCGCGCTTCTTCAGCTGGTGTTGTAGACGTTTACGAACTTACAGCAGACGGCCAAGGCAAATTGCTCGGATCACAAGCTGTTCACGCCGGCGCCAATGACAACGTACGTGTGAGCTTTAAAACAATCACCGTTCACGATGTCGTCGCAGTGCTCACCACAAACGGTTCTGTTGCAGCAACTGAAACTATTGATGTGTCTGTAAACTAAGCGACACGCCAAACCTCATCAAAATTGGGTCGCTGATCCCATATCAGCAAAAATATTCGTCTTGAAAGGACACACCATGTTTAACACTTCCGTAAAAACACTCGCAGCAGCAGCCGTACTTATCGCAGCCGGTTCTTCCGCTTTCGCATCCGACTACATCTTCGCAGACAACTCACAAGACCTGAAATCATATGTCGAACTTGACCTTGTGCGCGCTTCTTCAGCTGGTGTTGTAGACGTTTACGAACTTACAGCAGACGGCCAAGGCAAATTGCTCGGATCACAAGCTGTTCGCGCAGGCGCAAACGACGACGTACGTGTGAGCTTTAAAACAATCACCAACCAAGACGTGGTTGCGGTGCTGACAACAAACGGAACAATTGCAGCCACTGAAACCATCGACGTGGTTGCGAACTAACCTCTCTTTTCACCTCCTCCTCCCCTAAAGGCGGCCCTCATGGGTCGCCTTTTTACGTTTTTCGAGGGCATGAAACACTTGTCTCGCTGTGTGATTTGTTGTTTTACGCCCCTATGAACACAAAGACCCAATCCCACTACGACACGATCATTCTGGGCGCAGGGGCCGCAGGCCTGATGTGCGCAGGATTTGCAGCTGCAAAAGGCGGGCGTGTTTTGGTGGTAGATCATGCCAAACGCGCTGGCGATAAAATTCGCATTTCTGGTGGTGGGCGTTGTAATTTCACCAATATGTTTGCAGGGCCAGACAACTTTATCTGCCAAAACAAGCATTTCGCCAAATCGGCTTTGGCGCGTTACACCCAGTGGGATTTCATCGAACTGGTCGCCAAATACGGTATCGCCTATCATGAGAAAACCTTGGGGCAGCTGTTTTGCGACGAAAAGGCCACTCAAATCATCGACATGTTGCTGTCTGAGGCCAAAGACGCCGATATCGCGCTGAACACGTCTATTGATGCGATTGCGCATGATGGTTTTGTGTTTCGCGCGACATTGTCTGGCCGCAACGTGACGGCAACCAATATTGTTGTGGCCACAGGTGGAAAATCGATTCCGAAAATGGGCGCGACAGGCATTGGCTATCAAATTGCCACGCAATTTGGATTGCCCCTGACAGATACGCGCCCCGGCTTGGTGCCGTTGACCTTTGGCCCGCAGGAACTGGAGTGGATCGTGCCCTTAGCTGGTACTGCGTTAGACGGCCGTTTAGAGGCCAATGGCACATCATTCGAGGAAGCGCTGCTGTTCACCCATCGCGGTATTTCTGGCCCTGCTGTGTTGCAGGTGTCTAATTATTGGGTTGAGGGCGATACGGTGTATGCCAACCTGATGCCAAATGCGTCGATCTTTGACGCGCTGCGCCGCGCGCGCGCAGACAATGGTCGCCGCCAAATGAGCACGGCTTTGGCGGCGCTTTTCCCGAAAAAACTTGCCACCACCTTGTCCGAGAACCTCAAACTTTCGGGCAACTTGGCAGATCAATCCGACAAGGCGTTGCAAGATCTCAGCGATACGTTGCACGCCCTGCCCTTGAAACCCACGGGTTCTGAGGGCTACCGCACAGCCGAAGTGACCCTTGGAGGTGTTGATACAGATGCTTTGAGTTCGAAAACAATGGAGAGCAAGCAGGTCAAAGGCCTGTATTTCATCGGCGAAGTTGTCGATGTGACCGGCTGGCTTGGGGGCTATAATTTCCAATGGGCGTGGTCTTCAGCAGCTGCCGCAGGGCGCGCTATTGCGGATCACCCCTGATCAACGCTTTCCCTTGCGGCTTTGCGCGCTTAAACTCGAGGAAATAAAGACCAAAACCACAAACACAACGGATGCGTTATGAAAATTGCCAGCTTTAACATCAACGGTATCAAAGCCCGCATCGACGCGCTCACAGATTGGCTAAAGGAATCTGACCCTGATGTGGTGATCTTGCAAGAAATCAAATCAGTGGACGAAAATTTCCCCCGCGCACATTTCGAAGACTTGGGCTATATCGTTGAAACCCATGGGCAAAAATCATTCAATGGCGTGGCATTCTTATCGAAAGTCCCATTAGAAGACGTCACCCGTGGCCTGCCAAATGCCACGGGGATGGGCCGTGATGGCGCGGATGATATCGAGGCGCGCTATATCGAGGCCACTGTGATTGGCGAGACGACGTCTTTGCGCATCTGCGGGTTGTACCTGCCCAATGGCAATCCAGTTGACTTGAACAGTGATGGCACCCCCGTTGAAGGATCAAAATACGATTTCAAGCTCAAATGGATGCAGCGTTTGGAAGATCACGCACGCGATCTCTTGCAACTTGAAGAACCGTTCTTACTCGCTGGCGATTTCAATCTGATCCCGCAGGCCGAAGACGCAAAACGCCCCGATGCTTGGCGCAAAGACGCGCTGTTCCGCCCTGAGAGCCGCGAAAAATTTCGCAAACTGATGGACCTTGGGTTTACCGATGCTTTGCGGGTGAAAAACGGCGCGGATGAAACCTATACGTTTTGGGATTACCAAGCTGGCGCCTTTGATCGCAATGACGGTATACGGATCGATCACTTTTTGCTGTCGCCACAAGCGGCTGACCGGTTGCAGGACTGTCAAATCGATGCCTATGCACGTGCCAAAGCCAAGCCATCAGATCACGTACCGATTTGGGTTGAAATCGACTTGTAACGAAATGGAAAAAAGGCCCCGGAAACTCTTGGGGCCTTCTTCATATCATGTCATGAAATTTTATATTTAAGGCCGCTGGGGCAAAGCCGCTGTCAAAGCCTCAACTGTCACGCCCAGACTGTCCGCCGCTTTGGCCGCATCAAGGTTTTGCGGCGCACCTGCTGCCTGCAAGGCCATCAACAAATCTGTCGCAGAGACCCCCAAGGTTTCGGCTGCAGCTTCAAACCCTGCTGGAAGGCCATGGCCACCACCTGCAGGACCACCATCGGGGCCGCCCGCGGCGCCAACACCACCTTTCGCCGTGGTCGAGAAGTTCTGCTCAGCCATTACACCCGTCAAACACGGTGGCAGGTTCGGAAAGTCGGCTGTCGCGTTGTAATGGTAGCCAATGCCTTCACTGAAATGGCCGTTGCAGGCATCAAGATCTGTGGGGATTGATCCATCGGGATCATGCGTACCGTACATCGCGTAACCATCAAAGGCATAGCCAAATTGCGCTGTCACGTCTTGGGTGACATTGGCGCAAGAGGCATCCACACCAGCCTCATCATAAGCGCTACCGATGTCTGTTGCGGTCGCGTGCCAATGGTACCAGCCACCGGGATCAATATGCCCACCACAGGTGTCAAGTGCGGGCAAATGTCCTGTCTGCAAAACGGATGGCGCATCAGCAAAAATAGGCACACCATCAAGCCCCATGCCCACTTTGGCCACTGTGCCAAGATCAGTGACCTGATCCGCCATCTGCGGCGAGAGCGGAATAAGAGCGGTGATCACAACGCTGTCGTCCTCAGAGGCTTCCAAACATGTGTTGGTCTGCTCAGGGCGGCCCGCACCGGGATCAGAAATATGCATCGTGCCATCCGCATCGGTGAACTCGTACCCAAGCCCTTCGAGCATATAAAAGAACGCTGCGTTCAAGCGGTACAGACCTGCGTTTTCGCCGTCCCAATCCCAGATACCACCTTCGTCTCTGAGCGATGTGGGGCAGAATGGACCGATGTCCAAGCTTGTAGGTTTGTAAGGCACAACCAATTGCACGCATTGCGCGTCTTCGCCGTTCTCTAATGTGCACGACACAATCTCTGGGGTTTTCAGCATCTCTGCGGCATCAAAAAGTGAAATATCTACATCCGCTGCGGCGATGTTGGCCGAACACACCCCGACTACAAACGCCGCAGAACTAAGCCATGCCGTGTGGTTTGTCATTTTTACCATTCTAAAAACGTCCTTGTTTCTAACATACGCGATCGTGTTGGATGGGCAGTCTAACAGACATACCCACACCCTTTGATTGACACACGCGGACACACGACTTTTCCGTCGCGACGATGTGATAATATGCGCAGATTTGTGAAAATTTGTCGCGCGGCATCGCGAATTCCAGCGCAAGGTCTGAAAATGCAAAACGCCCGCAGACTTAACTGCGAGCGTTCTAGAATTTTAACACGTTAAATACGTGTTCGTTACCATTTCTTTTTGTCGTCGGCCCGTGCTTTGCCAAGGTGTTTGCGCAAGCGTGAGGGCACAGATTTGGTTTTGTTTTTATACGGGTTGTCTTCGCCTTGGTCACGGAACCACAGACGAATGGGCGTGCCTGGCATATCAAAGTCGATCCGCAAGCCATTGACAAGATAGCGTTTATAGCTCTCGTTCAATTTGTCCGCGTGTGAACACATCACCACGAACCCTGGAGGACGGGTTTTGGCTTGGGTCATGTAGCGCAGTTTAATCCGACGTCCACCGGGTGCGGGTGGCGGGTGCGCTTCGGTCATGGCTTTGAGCCAGCTGTTGAGACGCGCAGTCGGAACGCGGCGGTTCCAAATCTCATGCGCCTTCAAAATCGCTTCTTCCAACTTATCAAGATTCTTGCCGGATTTGGCAGAAACAGTGACCAATTGCGCGCCTTTAAGTTGCGGCAACAAACGGGCAAATTCTTCACGCAAGAATTTGGCTTTGTTGGATTTATCGGTCTCTTCGTCCCACTTGTTGACAGCGATAACAACAGCACGGCCTTCGCGTTCAGCCAAGTCGGCGATGCGCAAATCTTGCTGTTCAAACGGAATGGACACATCCAGCAAAACAACCACGACTTCGGCGAATTTCACCGCGCGCAAACCGTCGGACACAGACAGCTTTTCAAGCTTTTCTTGCACCTTGGCTTTTTTGCGCATGCCAGCAGTATCGAACACACGCACAGGCGTGTCGTTCCAATTCATCGTGACAGAAATACTATCGCGGGTGATGCCTGCTTCTGGTCCGGTGAGCAGACGTTCTTCACCCAAGAGCTTGTTGATCAATGTGGATTTGCCAGCATTTGGGCGGCCAACAACGGCAATCTGCAGCGGTTTCTCAAATGTGAATTCGCGAGAAGACCCTAAAGTGTCGCCCTCTTCATCGAAATCTTCATCCGTCAAAATCACATCGACATCAGGCGCATCGCGCTTGGCGCGTTCTTCGAACTCTTCTGAGATCGGCAAGAGCATATCGTAAAGATCGGACATGCCTTCGCCGTGCTCTGCAGACAGGCGCACAGGTTCGCCAAGACCCAAAGAATAAGATTCCAAGAACCCAGCTTCGCCCGCATGGCCTTCGGCTTTGTTCACGCCCAAGATCACCCGCGCAGATTTACGGCGCAGGATGTCAGCAAAGACTTCATCCGCAGGCAAAATACCAGTCCGACCATCCACAAGGAACAGACAGACATCCGCCATGCCAACAGCACGTTCAGTGAGCGCACGCATCCGGCCCTGAAGGCTTTCATCGGTGGCTTCTTCCAAACCGGCGGTATCGATGACGGTGAAGGGCATGCCTTGCAGTTTGGCCTCGCCTTCGCGCAGGTCACGGGTCACGCCAGGTTGGTCGTCAACCAAAGCCAGACGGCGTCCAACCAAACGGTTGAACAGGGTCGATTTGCCCACATTTGGACGGCCGACAATTGCAAGTGTAAAACTCATGGGTGATCCCGCTTTTCATCTCAAGTCGCCCCGATACACCCAAAGGGCCTTTGGGGTAAAGGGGCAAAGCTCAATCGGTCGTTATGCGTGCTTAGTTCAAAGCAGCCATTGTGCCGTTTTCGAGCAAGATATACATCACGCCGCCCACAACAATCGGATCGCTGGCAGCGCCTGCAGGCAAGCTCACTTGTGTCATCAACGCTCCTGAGTCTGGAGCAAAGCCGCGAAGTGCCCCATCAGAGGACGCCACCCAAAGCTTGCCACCCGCCGCAACTGGACCGTAATGGGCAAAAACAGCTTTGCGCTTGCTCACTTTGTCAGTGGTAAAGAGTGGCAATTGCTGCCCCCAGATACGCGTGCCACTTGAGGCAGACAGACGCACCAGTTCAGCACGGTCAGTGACGATAAACACGGATCCGCCAACAATCGACGCAGGGCTGTAAGCCCCTTCACGTGCAGTCCAACGACGTTCGCCTGAGTCCATATCAAAGGCCGCGAAACGACCCGCCTGATTGCCCATGTAAACTGTGTTGCCAACGATCACAGGATCTGAGGTGATGTCAGACACATTGGCATAAACCAATCCTGCGCGTTGCCCCGCAATCGAGGCAGACCAAAGACGCGTGCCGCCCTTGCGGAACAACCCGTAAATATCGCCCGCGGCAAAAGGCACCACAGCCAAACGATCATTCACAGCTGGCGCCGGCGCGCCGACCCGTGAGGCAATCGTTTCGGGGCCGCTCATTTGCCATTTAACCAAACCCGTCGCCAGATCAATGGCCCAAACTTGCGAATCGCCGCCAACCACATAGACCAGACCTTGGTGAACGGTCAGGCCAGAAGCCCCTGCTGCATCGATACGTTGTGTCCATGCACGCGCACCAGTGGCCAGATCAAAAGCGATGATATCGCCGTAAGCCGTCGCCGCCAAAAGTGTCGACCCAGAAATGGCCAAAGACCCGCCAGAGGCGTCGCCTTTATGTTCACTGGCCGGTGTGATGTCTTGTGTCCAAACAGTCGCGCCTGTCGAAGCAGAAACCACAGTCACGTGAGAGCCGGCATCAAAGGCAGCGACATAACCGTTGGCCGCCACGGGCGCAGAGGTCATCCGCAATTTACGTGTGTTGCCTTGGCCGATCGGTACAGCCCAAGCCACGGTCGGCGTTGTGGCGGTGAATTTGTTGTGGCCTGCGGCGTGACTCGCGGAACCACCGGTTTGCGTCCAGCTCGCCCGAGACACTTGAGCCCCAAGCGAAATCGCAACAGAGCTGTTTGCCACCTTGACGTCGCTTGCGCCTGCAATGGCAAAGCCATCGCGCAGCTCAAGGCGCTCGCCGGGCAAGATAACATCTTTGTCGCCGCAAGCGGATAAGCCGACCGCCAAAAGAAAAAGCCCTGTTTTACCAAACTGCGCGATCATGAGATGATCCCCTCGTCAAATGTCGTTTTCTTGTGTTCGTATTTTGAGAGCGCCCGACCCCGCATGCGGGTCCGTGTATCTGGCCCTGATATATATCAAAGCCGCAAAATCAAAAGTCTTGGCTTATTGTGCGATTGGATCTGCCCCAAGTGCAACTATCATTTGAAGGCTTCGGCGGCGAAGCGCCTCTGTGGCATCAACATCTTGTGCAATCGCGCGCAAGCCCGCCACAGCGGCCTCGATATCGCCAAGTTCGACCTGTGCGGTTGCGATTTGTTCTTCAGCCAGCAAACGATACGGCGCGCCCGGCGACGCGATACCCGCCAATTGCGCGATGCGGTCTTCGGGGGTGATATCCCCCGCCCCGATCATCGCCGTTTTCAAGATCGCCAAATCGCGAAAAATAGCATCCAGCGTGGCATCAACCGTGTAAGGTGCCAAGGCTGCGATGGCCCCAGAAGTGTCACCCGCTGCGTGCAATTCGCCGGAACGCACCATGTCAGCCACAATACGCGCCGATCCATTTACACCAGCAGCAGCCAAGGCATCCGCCCGCGCTGAGGCGTCATCACCACCAGAGGTCAAAGCCGCCGTAATCGCATCTCCGTTGGCTTGCGCCAAGGTTTCAGCTTTAGACTTTGACCATTCGTTATATGCAGCACCGCCCACAATGGCCAAAACGGCAACGATTCCAATCCAGCCATATTTGCGCAAAGTCGCGTAAAGTTTGTCGCGCTGAACCTCTTCGGTCACTTCGTCGATAAAACTGTCAGTATTGCTCACATTGGCCCCCGGGGTCGATTCAAACTTTGATCTGTGTGCTCGTTAAGAAGCTGCACATATTCTTGGTGTTGAGTCCCTCTTACCCCGAACCACGAACCCTTGCCAAGAGGATGTGAAACATTGAGCAAGCGACACGCGATTGAAGACGTAAAAGTCGCGTGCACTCAGAAGAATGACGCAACGTCTTTTGGCCTCATATCACGTTGACGTTCAAAACTTATCGCGCAAAGCTAGGCTGATCAATTCCGTATAAGTAGGGCTCATTTGTCGCAATTGCTCCCGCTAACGGCCCAAACTCACCATATGGACGCTTAAAACTCAAATACTGCCGGCTAAAAGCGCGTTTTTTAACTGTTTATGTGAAGCAATCGTCCATTATAATCGTATTGCTGATGTAATGTTGTTGAACATCTTGCGTAGCTTGGCGTCGTTGCCCATCTTGACCATAATGTTAATCTGTTTAAGACCAGCACAAGATTTGATGCAACTAGAGAGTGCTCCCATCTGGTTTCAGGCAACCTTTGGGCCAACAAAGCGCCATTTTCCTCTATCTAGCCTGAAATATAAATCCGGCTAAACGCCGCCTAAGATCAACGGACACAGAAATTACCCTATGCGTATTATGTCAATCATCATCGCCCTGCTCGTTTGCGTAGCACTATACTTCTTCATTTTTGAACGTGATCGTCTAACCACCGGGGCCGGTGCTCCTGAAACCGTGACGGTGGTCGAAACCCAAGCGGACGCATTTGCACCGCCTGGTTTAAAAGAAGAGACAAAGACCAAAGCCGTACACGTGGTGGCCACACATTCTGTTGCACGCGAATTGGACAGCGCGGTTATTTTGCGCGGCGAGACACAGGCCGCGCGTCAAGTGACTGTTGCGGCCCAAACTGGCGGACAAGTGATGTCAGAGCCGCTGCGCAAAGGGGCCTATGTCAAACAGGGTCAGATGTTGTGTCAGCTTGATCCGGGAACACGCGCCTCAACATTGGCGCAAGCCCGTGCGGGTCTGGCAGAAGCTCAGGTCGGCTTGAACAACGCGCAAACCCTCTCCGAAGGTGGCTATGCCTCTGAAACCAAAGTTTTATCAGCTGAGGCTGCATTAGAGAACGCGCGGGCTGCGGTGGCGCAAGTGCAAAAAGACATCGAACGCCTTGAAATCACAGCGCCATTTGCGGGTCTTCTGGAAACAGACACAGCAGAATTCGGCACATCACTGCAAGCGGGTTCAGAATGTGCGACAGTTATTCAACTTGATCCGATCAAATTGGTTGGTTTCGCCCCTGAAACCGAAGTCGACAAAATCGAAGTGGGTGCTTTGGCTGGCGCGCGCTTTATTTCTAGCGCAGAAGTCACAGGCCGCGTCACATTCTTATCGCGCTCCGCAGACCCAGAAACACGCACGTTCCGCGTTGAGGTCGAAGTGCCCAACACAGATTTCGCAATCCGCGATGGTCAAACTGTCGAAATTGGCATATCATCTGCCGGACGCTTGGCGCATCTGGTGTCGCAATCGTCTTTGACGCTCAACAACGATGGCCTTATCGGATTGCGCACAGTGGGCGCTGACAATTTGGTTGATTTCATGCCCATCGAAGTGATCCGCGACACCCAAGACGGCATTTGGGTCGCTGGCCTGCCTAAGGACGTGGACATCATTACAGTCGGTCAAGAATACGTTAGCAAAGGCGTCTTGGTCGATCCCCACTTTGAGGAGACTGTACAATGACGGGTCTCGTTGATTGGGCCGGTGAACGCGCCCGAATGATTTTGGCATTCATCGCGCTGACCCTCGTGCTTGGGACAGCGGCTTATGTAAGCCTGCCCAAAGAGGGCGAACCAGATATTGAAATCCCTGCCCTGTTTGTCTCAGTTCCCTTTCAAGGCATTTCAGCCGAGGACAGCGAGCGTCTATTGGTGAAGCCAATGGAAACAGAGCTGTCAGATTTGGATGGACTGGATACAATGTCGGGTACGGCCTCAGAAGGCTATGCCGGTGTCGCGTTAGAATTCGAATTTGGCTGGGACAAAACCAAGATCATGGCCGATGTGCGTGATCGCATGAACCGCGCCGAGGGTAATTTTCCTGATGGCGCGGACAACTATTCGATCAACGAGATCAACTTTTCCGAATTTCCGATCCTGATCGTCAACCTAACAGGCAACGTGCCAGAGCGCACCTTGGTGCAATACGCCAGCAAGCTGCAAGACCGTTTGGAAGGGCTTGAGCCCATCTTGGAAGCCGCGCTGACAGGCGATCGTGCAGAGATGCTTGAAGTGATCATCGATCCTTTGCGTCTTGAATCCTACAACGTCACCGCAGCTGAGTTGATCCAAGTCGTCACCCAAAACAACCAACTGGTGGCCGCGGGCGAAGTGTCCACATCCACTGGGACTTTCGCGATCAAGATTCCGGCCTCTTTCAATGACCAAAGCGATGTGATGGGCCTGCCTGTTAAAGTGAACGGCGACCGCGTGATTACGCTTGGGGATCTCGCGTCCATTCGGTTGACTTTTGAAGACCGCGAAGGCACGGCGCGCTTTAACGGCGTCGATAGTGTCGCGCTGCAAGTTGTCAAACGCAAAGGCTTTCCCATCATCGATACGGTTGAGTTGATCAAAACCGAAGTCGATGCCGAAGTGGCCACTTGGCCACAAGCCTTGCAAGAAGCGATCAATGTCGGCACCTCGAACGATCAATCCACACAGGTCGCATCGATGGTGAGCCAACTCGAAGGCTCTGTTTTGACCGCTGTAGCCTTGGTGATGATCGTTGTCTTGGCGTCTTTGGGCATCCGGTCGGCTTTGCTGGTTGGTTTTGCGATACCGACGTCTTTCTTGCTGTGTTTCATTTTACTTGGCCTCATGGGCATCACCATTTCCAACATCGTTATGTTTGGTTTGATTTTGGCGGTGGGCATGCTGGTGGACGGCGCAATTGTTGTCGTGGAATACGCGGATCGTAAAATGGCCGAGGGCGAAGGCCCGATGGCGGCCTTTGTTGAAGCAGCCAAGCGCATGTTCTGGCCGATTGTGTCCTCGACTGCGACAACGCTCTGCGCTTTTTTGCCGATGCTGTTTTGGCCGGGCGTTGCGGGCGAATTTATGGGGATGTTGCCGGTCACGATCATTTTTGTTCTGTCGGCTTCATTGATTGTGGCCTTGATTTATCTGCCTGTTATGGGCGGTGTCTCTGGCCGTATTTCACGCCTGTTTGACCGCACCTCAGCGGTTCTCAAAGCGCGCCTGCCATGGATCGTGCGCGCCGTTTTGGTCGTGCCCTCGACCTACATGGTATTTGTTGGTCTACGCCAATTGATGAACCCTGGATACCTCTTCGGTGGTTCAGCACCCGATGGACTTGTGGGGCTCATTGCTGGCGCTGTTGTATTTCTCATCGGTTCTGCATTTTCAGGCATCACATTGGCCGCAGCAGGTCGCGAGAAAAAAGAACAAAAAATCCGCGCAGGTTATAAACGCTCACCCTTTGGATGGTTCACCTACGCCATTGCTGGCAATCCAGTGATGCCCGTTGTCACGATTGCTGCGGTTATTTTTAGCGTTGTCGCCATTTTCGGCTACTACGGCGCCAACAACAAAGGCGTCGTATTTTTCGCAGACACTGAACCAGAACAAGCCATCATATACGTGCGCGCACGTGGCAACCTGTCATTGAATGAAAAAGACGCCCTCGTGCGTCAAGTCGAAGACGTCGTTCTGACCCAAGTCGGTGTCGACAACGCCTTTGCCTTTGCCGGTTCTGGTGGTTTGAATGCCAACACAGGTGGCGGCGAAGGCCCCCGTGACACCATTGGTCAAATCCAAGTCGAATTGATACCTTGGGCCGAACGCCCAACGGTCACCCAAGACGGATTCTTGTTCTTTGAGGACACGCATGTCGCCGAAGAATACAACGGCAACACAGTCTTGGACGAGCTGCAAGAACGCCTTGACCAAATCCCTGGTATCTATGCCGAAATCCTAGCTCTGTCTGGTGGTCCGGCTTCGTCGAAACCTGTTCACCTACGTTTAATTGGTGACAATTTCGACACGCTTGACGGAGCCGTGCAAACGGTGCGCGACAAGTTCGAGGACACGCAAGCCCTGACCGAGATTGAAGACACCCGTCCCCTGCCCGGCATTGATTGGAAGATCAACGTCGATGTGGCCAAAGCTGGCCGCTACGGTGCAGATGTGGCGACTGTGGGCGGTATGGTCCAGCTCGTGACGCGCGGGATCACCCTCGACACAATGCGGGTGCCAAGCTCGGATGAAGAGATAGACATCCGCGTGCGCTTACCCGAAAAAGACCGCGTGATGTCAACGCTTGATAACCTCAAGGTGCGCACCGCTGGTGGGCTGGTGCCGTTGTCAAACTTCATCACCCGTGAACCTGTGCAAAAGCTGGCCCAAATCGACCGCGTGGATCAAAAACGCTACTTCGATGTGAAAGCGGGCGTGGCGTCAGACATGACCACCGAAGCCGGCATCGCGATCACGCCCGTCGAACGCGTAGCGCTGCTCACAACCTGGTTGGAAAACGACGCAGACCTGCCGGACGGTGTCACGTGGGAATGGACAGGCGATGACGAAGAGCAGCGCGAAACCGGCGCCTTTCTTGGCAAAGCTTTTGCCGCCGCTTTGGCTTTGATGTTCATCATTCTGCTGGCCCAGTTCAATTCGTTCTACAACTCGGTTTTGGTGCTCATGGCGGTGGTGATGTCTGTCGCCGGCGTTCTAGTGGGCCTTTTGGTGATGGACATGTCGTTCGGCATGATCATGACCGGCACGGGGGTTGTCGCTTTGGCGGGGATTGTGGTGAACAATAACATCGTATTGATCGACACCTACCAAGAATACTCGCGGATCATGCCACGGATCGACGCCATTGTGCGCACAGCAGAAGACCGCATTCGCCCTGTACTCTTGACCACCATCACCACGATGGCAGGCCTGACGCCGATGATGTTTGGTCTGTCTTTGGACTTCATCAATGGCGGGTATTCTTTGAACTCGCCCACGGCGGCGTTCTGGACCAACTTGGCCACGGCTGTGGTGTTTGGTTTGGGCATTGCAACGGTTTTGACGCTGATTTTCACCCCCGCCATGCTGGCGCTTCGGGTTTGGATTTGGGTGATCTTGCGCTATCTCGTGACGGTGACGGCGGCAGCGATTGGACGACAAGGCCAAACCGCACGTGACTTTACCTTGGCACGCGAAGCCAAACGAGCCAACAATCCCGAGTTTGTTTGGGACGTTGAACCGTACCAGGATCAGCCGATTGATCATCAGGCAGAAGCACCGACAGAGTCAAAACCAAAAGATCAACAAAAAGCGCCTAAAGATGAAAATCTGGCTGCAAACAATGGCAAGCCCGCAACCGCTGCAGAATAAAATAAACGCCCCCAGTTTTGGGGGCGTTTTTCGTTCTAACATTACGAAAATGTTGTCTTAAAGATCATCCATCGCGGCCAAAGCTTCGCGCACTAAGCCAAAATCAGCGCCTTCTTTATAGGCCCCTTCTGACAAGATGCGCTTCCATCTGCGCGCACCAGGCTGGCCCGCAAAGACCCCAAGCATATGGCGGGTGATCTGCGCCAACTTGCCGCCTGCGGCCACGTGACGGCCAATATAGTCTTCCATCGCCATCACTACCTCGCGTCGGCTCAACGCCGTCCGCGTGTCGCCAAAGACCAAAGCATCGGCATGGCCCAAAATATCAAAGGGCTGGTGATAGGCCGCGCGACCGACCATGACGCCATCCATCACGTCAAGCTGCGACAGCATCGCTGCCTCATCAGCAATCCCCCCGTTTATGGACAAATGCAGGTCGGGAAATTCAGTCTTCATCGCATGCACCAACGCATAATCAAGCGGCGGAATATCGCGGTTTTCTTTCGGGGACAGACCTTGGAGCCAAGCCTTGCGCGCATGGATCGTCAGACGTCTCACCCCTGCGCTTTGCATTTTTGCAAGGAAATCAGGCAGAACTTCATGCGCCTCTTGCGCATCCACACCGATGCGGCATTTCACTGTCACCTCGACGCTTGAGACCTTGATCATCGCTTGCACGCAGTCTGCGACCAAATCCGGTGATTTCATCAAGACAGCGCCAAAGGCCCCCGATTGCACGCGATCCGACGGGCAACCCACATTGAGGTTCACCTCATCATAACCCTGATCGACACACATCTTAGTCGCCAAAGCCAGTTCCGCCGGATCAGATCCTCCGAGTTGTAGCGCAACAGGATGCTCGGCCTCAGAGTATGCCAGTAAATGTGCAGCACCACCTTGGACAAGCGCGGGCGCTGTGACCATTTCCGTATAGAGCAACGCGTGTTGAGACATCAGACGATGAAAGTACCGACAATGCCGATCCGTCCACGCCATCATAGGTGCAACGGATAGCCTTGAAGACAAGTAAGCGTCTGATTCTAAATAACTATGGCTCAAAATGGCCTCCACATCGCATCGCACATTGTTGCTTGTTTTTGCCCGTTTTTTACTATTTGAACAATAAAATCTGTTCAAATATCCTAAAAATGTTGTTCAGATATGCCCCAGATTGTAGAACGCGAACGTAAAGATGGGTCTATCGCCTATGTTGCACAAATCAACATCAGACGAAATGGCAAATGGGCGAACCGCGAATCTCGAACTTTTGACAAGCATTCTTCAGCTTCAGCACGGTTCAAAAAACGGATGAAGGAAATCACCGCAGCAGGCGCAGACCTGTCTACCGTCAAAAGCAAAGGCAGAACCCTAAGCACTGCCATCGACCGCTACATCACTGAAAGCGTCAAGAAAATTGGCCGCACCAAAGCGCAGGTGCTGAGGTCAATTCGCGAATATGACATCGCATCTATGAACTGCAATGAAATCCAAAGCCATGACATCGTTCAGTTCGCCAAAGAACTTGGCGCGACACGAACACCAGCCACCGTTGGAAACTATATGTCCCACCTTGGGGCAATCTTTGCCGTTGCTAGGCCAGCATGGGGCATTCCACTGAACCAGCAGGCGATGAAAGATGCGTTCGTAGTTTGCAATCGCCTTGGGATAACCGGAAAAGCGAAGAAACGTGACCGCCGCCCCAACTCACTGCCAATGCATCGCGTGGTCGGGTTACTGATGGCTGTTTGACGTCGCAAACCAACGAGCAAAGTTCTAGTACATTCTGACCAAGGTTCACAGTTCACAAGCATTGATTGGGCGTCGTTTCTCAAACACCACAATCTGGAACACAGTATGAGCCGCCGTGGGAATTGCCATGATAATGCCGTGGCCGAGAGCTTCTTTAACCTGCTGAAACGAGAACGCATCCGTCGCAGGACATACAAAACCAGAGAAGGCGCTAAGAACGCACGCGGCTCAACAGGGCGACTGCGAGTTCATAAGGCGCCACAGCATATCTAAAAAGTTACAAAGCCTCCAAGGCAATCGCGATACCTTGACCGACGCCGATGCACATGGTCGACAGGCTCTTTTCTCCAGATTTCAAATCAAGCATAGCTGTGCCTGTAATGCGCACGCCAGACATGCCAAGCGGATGTCCAAGCGCAATCGCGCCACCGTTTTTATTGACCCGTGGATCATCATCCTCAACACCGAGATCCCGCAAAGTGGCCAGTCCTTGGGAGGCAAAGGCTTCATTCAGCTCAATAACGGCGAAGTCATCAATGCAAAGCCCCAAGCGTTTCATCAGTTTGTGCGAGGCAGGCGCAGGGCCAAAGCCCATGATCCGTGGCGCGACACCGGCTGTGGCCCCACCGAGAACTTTGGCGATCGGTGTGAGACCATGCTTTTCAGCCGCTTCACCTGTGGCCAAAATCACCGCCGCAGCGCCGTCATTTACACCCGATGCATTGCCAGCTGTGATCGTCCCGCCCGTTTTCACAAACGGCTTAAGCTTTTGCAGCGCTTCAAATGTCGTTGACGGACGTGGGTGTTCGTCTTGTGACACCACGACAGGGTCGCCCTTGCGCTGGGGGATAATCACTGGCGTGATTTCGCGCGCCAAACGACCGCTATCGGCGGCAGCTTTGGCGGCTTGCTGCGACCGCAGGGCAAACTGGTCTTGATCTGCGCGGCAGATGTTGAAATCTTCCGCCACGTTTTCAGCAGTCTCAGGCATAGACTCCACGCCGTATTGTTCTTTCATCAACCTGTTCACAAACCGCCATCCAATAGTGGTGTCGTGCACCTCATTGGCCCGCGAAAATGCGCCCGTGGCCTTGGGCATCACAAAAGGCGCGCGCGACATGCTTTCAGTGCCGCCTGCAATGATCAGATCGGCCTCGCCCGCTTTAATCGCGCGCGCAGCAGTGATGATCGCGTCCATGCCAGAGCCGCACAAACGGTTCATTGTTGTGGCAGGAACCGTGTCAGGATAACCCGCAAGCAAAAGCGACATACGCGCCACATTGCGGTTGTCTTCACCAGCTTGATTGGCACACCCAAAGATCACTTCATCAATGGCAGATAGGTCCAAATCAGGATTGCGTTCGGACAGCGCGCGCAACGGAATTGCGCCCAAATCATCGGGGCGCACAGCGGACAATCCACCACCATAGCGGCCAATAGGCGTGCGGATATAATCGCAGATAAATACATCGATCATGACAGTGTCTCCGGTACAATAAGATCGTCAACGGTGCCGTCCATATGCAACGCGGCCCCTGTAACAGACTGCAACTGATCCATCGAAATTTGAGGCAGCTTCTCACGCAGAACAAATTGGCCGTCTTGGATATCGATCACCGCAAGCGACGTATAGATGCGGGTCACGCAGCCAATGCCCGTCAATGGAAGTGTGCAGGTTTCAAGCAATTTGGGTTCCCCCTTTTTGGTCACATGATCCGTGATGACGGCAACATTTTTTGCGCCATGGACCAAATCCATCGCGCCCCCCACGGCTGGCACGCCTTTGGAGCCAACGCTCCAATTTGCCAAATCACCGTTCTGACCAACCTGATAAGCGCCCAGAACAGCCAAGTCCAAATGCCCGCCACGCACCATGGCAAAACTATCTGCATGATGGAAAAAAGACGCGCCCGCATTCAAAGTGATCGCCCGTTTGCCCGCGTTGATCAGATCCCAGTCCTCTTTTCCAACGTCGGGTGCCTTGCCAAACCCAAGCACACCGTTTTCAGTGTGATACGTCACCTCGCGGCCTTCAGGTTGAAACTTTGCGATCATTTCAGGGAACCCAATTCCAAGGTTCACATAGGAG
This sequence comes from Pacificibacter sp. AS14, assembly GCF_038899935.1. Lineage (NCBI taxonomy): Bacteria > Pseudomonadati > Pseudomonadota > Alphaproteobacteria > Rhodobacterales > Roseobacteraceae > Pacificibacter > Pacificibacter sp. AS14. The sequence goes on along the minus strand of NZ_JBBMQI010000001.1, from coordinate 224,259 downwards.
CCATCCGCCAAATCCTGCGCCGCGCGCCATGCGATTTTGGCGTTGGGCAATTTGTCTTCCATTACGTTGAAATCGGCCATTAGTAGATCGCCCCTTCGCGCACGAGTTCTTCTTCTTGTTTCGGATTTTGAACCTCGACAACAGTGTCAATGAATATCCCGGGCGTAATCACATGTTCTGGATTGATAGAGCCTGAAGCACATAGATCGGCCACCTGTGCGATGGTGTGATCCGCAGCCATGGCCATCAGCGGGTTAAAATTACGCCCCGCAAGACGGTAGGTCAGATTGCCAGAATGATCGCCCTTATGAGCTTTAAGCAAGGCAAAATCGGCCTTGAGCCAACGTTCGCGCACATACATCTTACCGTCGAAGTCTTCCGTGTGCTTGCCTTTGGCCAAATCGGTGCCAAAAGAGGTCGGCGTGTAAAAGGCGGGGATACCTGCCCCTGCAGCTCGGATACGTTCAGCCAATGTGCCTTGGGGCACCAGCTCCAAGGCGATCTCTCCTGCAAGGTATTTCGAATTGAACGCTTCGGCGTTTGACGACCGCGGAAAGGAACAGATCATTTTTTGCACCATGCCCGCTTTGATCATCGCGGCGATGCCCGTCGACCCGTTGCCGGCGTTGTTGTTGATGACGGTCACGTTTGCAGGACTGCCTGTCGTGCGATACCGGTCTATCAGAGCGTGGATAAGTTCAATCGGTGCGCCTGAGCCGCCAAAACCGCCGATCATAATTTGCGCGCCATCTGGAATACCTGCGACAGCATTGCGTACGGAGTCTGCTATTTTCGTCATGGGTGTCTCCTGAGTTGCCTGCAAACTATGGTGATGCCCTGCGGTTCGTCACTTAAATTGTTCATATATTGACATTTGTTCAATATAGACGTGAGTATGTGCGCATGTTGAACAAAACGACCGATTACATCGCTTCGCTGGCCAAAGGCCTCAAGGTTATCGAAGCCTTTGGCGCAGAGACGCCACGGCTTTCTATTTCTGAGGCGGCCAAGGCAAGCGCGCTTGATCGCGCAACAACCCGCCGTGTTCTGCTGACCCTGCACCGAGAGGGTTATGCCGATTACGATGGCAAATTCTTTACGCTTACGCCGCGCGTGTTGCGGTTAGGCGTCGCTGCTATTTCATCACTGCCTCTGTCGCAAATCGTACAGCCTTGGCTTGAACAGCTATCGCAGCAAATTGGACAAAGCTGTTCGGTCGCGCTTCTTGACGAAGGAGATATCGTATACATTGCGCGCGCGGCTCAAAAACGGGTCATGTCCATCGGCCTCATGCCAGGGTCTCGTCTGCCAGCTGCGAGCACATCAATGGGTCGTGTGCTTTTGGCAGCCCTGCCCCGCGCCGAAGCACAGACCTTGATCGAAAGCGTTGATCTGACGCCACGCACGTCCTTTTCGCTGACAAATCCTGTTGAGATAATGGAGCAGATCGATAACGCGCGTGACGCGGGATATGCGATCATCGACCAAGAGGTCGAAGTCGGACTAAGGTCCATTGCTGTGCCATTGATCGATGGTCGCGGGCGCGTGGTGGCCGCAATCAACACAGGGATGGCCGCGACACACCAAACGCCAGAACAGCTGAGCGCGCAGTACCTTGAAAAATTATTGAAAGTTCAGGCCGGCCTCAAACGGGTTTTATAGCGCGCCGATCCGTTCGATAGATCCAAGCAAATTTGCAGTACAATCTAGGCACCGCGCGGTGGCTGTCATCATCGCATGCGGCATTCACAAAGGGGGAGAATTTTTAACGCAGGGGCAATAAGGTCGTGATCAGGAACGCGGAATTGAGGCGGTAAATACAAAGGCCTATAGATCACTTTGCAACAGCATGCGCCCCAATACTGGTAATCTGTTCGATCAGTTTTGCGCCCGTGATAAGACTGCACCCACAGGTTTCCGCCATAGCAGGTAAGGTCAGCCATTCCAGCATCCAAGCACTTCCGGAGCGCTCAAATTCATGGGTCAACGCATGATGCATTTGTGCCAAATCACCCGCGTTGCGGCGCGCTAGAGTGATTAAAATTTCTGCACGCACAGGATTTTGTTTATGTGGCATCGCAGATGATCCGCCGCCGCCCGTCAGTGTGAGTGCGTCTTGGCTGTTCAACGCCATCATGGCAATGTCTTGACCGATTTTGCCGATCGCGCCAGTCATGCGTGCGAGAAAAGCCGCAGCTTCGGCCAGAATAGTGCGATCATTATGCCATGCGTAACCAAGATCACGCAGCCCTAAGAACGCCGCAAAATTGCGCCCCATAGTGTCTGTCATTTTAGGGCCGCGCGTCCCTACTGGTCCGCCCAATTGCACGATCGCGCAGCGCTCAGCCAAGGCAGGCAGCTGCCTTAAAAGGTCTTCCAATGGCCGACGCCAGGTTGTGATCCGGTCAGCTGCGGTGATCGCCAAGGCCGGCTGCATACGGGTCACTGCCATAATCTCATTTGCCCCATCGCGGTCACTAAGCGCATTCAACGCTGCTATGAGGTTGTTTAGGCGCATCTCCAATATTGGGAACAAGGCCTGCAGCCCCATCATCAAGCTCGTATCGATCACGTCTTGCGAGGTCAGACCACTATGAACGAAGGCATGATCCGCTGGCGCAACGCTCTGTTTTAGATGTCGCACCAAGGCTGGAATGGGCACGCCATCTTGGGCCATGCCTGCTGTCAAATCCGCCACAGTCACATCGCTGTGCATGAATGCCATCTCGAGACGCGCAGCAACCTGCGCAGGCGCGATGGCATGGGTCCAAGCGGCTTCAATCTTAAGCATCTGCCGCAAGGACGTTTCGGCAGAAAACAAAGCGGCCACTTCGGGATCGCCAAACAGCGCATTCATCCACGGATTTTCAAGGATCGAGTTCATGCGAGGCATACCTTCAAGGGTTTAAGTCTATTGCGACGGCAACGCTGGTTTGGCCTTACGCGACGCGATTAAACGTCGAAAAATACCGTTTCATTCTCACCACGAAGGACGCAAGTGTGATGATACCCCCGCGGTGTTTTTTCAGCAACCAAGGTTGAGGATCGATCTGCTGCCAACTGAAAGACCGGATCTTTTGAGTTATCTTCGTTAGGAAAATAAACACGTGTCGAGAGACCCAGATTGATTCCACGGGCAACGATCCACACAAGCACATGCGGCGCTTGATCACCTGAGGCTGCAGGCTTTAAAGTCTCAAAGGTAGCGATGCCAGTGTCTGCATTTGTCGGTTGGCGCCCCCAATGGGTAAAGCCTGTCGTTGGCCCGAAGGTCCCATCAGGTCCGGCTTGCCAAATCTCGATCAAAGCATCCTTAAGCACTTCGCCAGCGCCATCAAAGAGTTCAAAAGACAGCTCGATACGCTCGCCCTCCGGGGTGCCCGTGATCATTTTTGCGCCAAGATCGACACCGCCATACATGCCCGTCAATCCAGCAAAAGTAGGCACGCAACCAATGTGCACGTAAGGTCCAGCTGTCTGCGAGGGGATTTCCTTTAGCTCAGTCATTTACAAACCCTCCAATTGGTTTTCAAACAGCGTTTGCTCACGCCCGCGCAGCACAATATCAAAGCGATATGCGCGGATATCCATCGGCACCGTTTTGTCCATATCCAGACGTGCAACAAGCGTATCGATGGCTTTCTCACTGGGAATGGCCTGAACGATTGGGCACAGCGCAATATGAGGATCTCCTTCGAAATACATCTGCGTAATAAGGCGCTGTGCAAAGCCGTCACCAAAGACTGAAAAGTGAATATGGGCAGGACGCCAATCATTGCCACCATTGGGCCAAGGGTATGGTCCAGGTTGCACGGTTCTAAAGCTGTAAGAGCCGTCTTCGCCACTGATACAGCGACCGCATCCGCCAAAATTGTCATCCAAAGCCGCGAGGTAACCGTCTTTCTTATGGCGGTACCGACCGCCAGCATTGGCCTGCCACACTTCGATCAATTTACCTGCAACAGGACGTCCATTTTCATCGATCAATTTGCCATGCACAATGATACGCGGTCCAATGGCACAGGCACCCGCCTGCGCGTAGTTTAAGATCAAATCATCATCAAGCTCGCCGAGCATATCATGCCCAAAAGCAGGCCCAGACATCTCTGTCGCAGTTGGGCTGTAATGCAAACGCTGATGCGATGGTGCGCGCAAAGTTGTGCTGCGATAATCTGGCGACAAAGGAGCAGGATGCCAATCAAGATCGCGGGGCGCAATTAAGTTAGTCATCGACTTGATCCTTCATTTCAAGAAAGGTAGCGCGCGCCAATTTTAAGGCGTGGTTGGCTTTCGGAACGCCTGCATAAATTGCAACATGTTGGAACGCTTCTTGGATGTCGCGTCCGCTTGCGCCAGTGCGTGCGCTCGCCCGCACGTGCATAGGGATTTCTTCGAAGTTCCCAGTGGCCGCAAGCAGCGCCAGCGTCAGCATGGAACGCTCCCGATGCGCAAGCCCTGAGCTTGACCAAACGGTGCCCCACGCGCCTTCCGCGATGAGCGTTTGAAACGGCAGATCGAAATCAGTCTTTGCAGCTTCAGCGCGATCAACATGGCTGTCCCCTAGAACGTGCCGTCGCGTTTTCATGCCTTGATCATATTTTGAAAGAGACGGCACAGCCATACCTTCGATCAAACGGGCCATACGCTCTGGGTCTTCCAAAGACGGCAAGTGGCCAACCCCTTCAAGCACTTCAAAGTGCGCATTTGGGATCGCCGCAGCAAGGTCTTGAACCTGTGCGCTGGTCACCGATTTATCCTCTGCCCCCGCAATGCACAGCGTCGGCACCGTGATGTTTGCAACGTCTTGCGACATATCAGTGTCGCGGATCGCGGCGCAAGTGGCCGCATAGCCCGTGGCAGGTGTTCGCGTCAGCATGTTGCGGTGCATCGCCCATCTGTGAGGCTGTTGGCCTTGATATTCAGGCGCAAACCAATTGTCCAAGATGGTGTCGGCAATGGTCTCAATGCCCGCGGTGCGGATCGCCGAAATCCGGTCATTCCAGCGCGCATCGGTGCCGATTTTGGCCGCAGTGTTCGCCAGGATGACGGCACGCAGTAAATCAGGGCGGCGGATTGCGATGGATTGCGCCACCATGCCGCCGACGGACACGCCGCACAAAATAATATCGGACAGCCCACGTTCTTCGATCAAAGCAATCAAGTCGTCAGCCAGCTCAGTGACGGTATAGCCCGTCCCATCTTGGGTGATCCCACTTTGCCCATGCCCGCGCAGATCATAGGTCAACGTGTCAAAGCCACGCCCCAGATGCGCAATAACATCGTCCCAAATGCTTTGATCGCTGCCCAAGGAGTTGGCGAAAACCACACAGGGCCCACCGCCATCCGAGCGGTGGCGATAAGCGATCAGCTGACCGTTGACACGTGTAGCTTGCATTTTATTCCTACTCTTTTTCGTATACGTTTTGTGTCTTGCACTCAAACCACGCTTAGGGGGCGCAAGCCATGACTTCGACCTCGACTAAAAACTCCGGCTTTGTGAAGCCTGACACAATAAGTAGCGTGGAAGCCGGTGGTCGGTCTATACCTTGCATGAAGGCGTCTCTGGCAACCATATACTCTGCGAAATAGGCGCGGTCTGTCACAAATCCTGAAATATGTGCCACATCAGCGGGCCCCATATTTGCCTCGGCCAAGATGGCAGAGATGTTGGCAAAACAAACACGCGCTTGCTCTAGGACGGTTGTGGGTATTGTTCCATCAAGGGCAAGCCCCAACTGGCCAGAGCTGCGCACAGTCCGCCAGTTTGGTGGAATTTCCACGCCATGGGCATATCGGCCAAAAGGGGCAGAAATCGAACTTGGTATCAGAGCTTTCACAATCATACGTCCTAAGATAAATCCGTGGAACAAAATGTTGATCCTACGGGTGAAGTTGCCGATGCAGTCTTCAACAACAACCTTGCTGGAGGCGTCAAGCCGTGAGACACAAAGTTGGAAAGACAATGATAGGCGCGGTTTGTGTTTTGCTGACAATGAGCTGCGTCATAGCATCCGCGAGCAGGCTATCTGTGCCAGTTGGAAGATGCGGGCCGTGCTGCTCCGTGGCGCCGACAGAAACAACAACCACAGCGTCTTTGAGCGCCTCGTCTTCAAAAGCTGTTTTGTTCAGGTGGCGCCAATACAAGGTCATAACGTTACAAGCTCCCAACAACGTTTTCGGCCCATGGAATGGCCATGTCCTCAACCATCTCGTCATTTGATGCGTCATGCACAACACGCGCGCCGATACTCTGTGCGCCGCACTCAACAAGAAGTGTCGCGAGCTTCATCGATCCATGTCCGAATGTTGACGCGTATTCCATATCGCCCAGCCCAAACATCGCAAAACGAACACCAGACAAATCAGGTCGTTCTTTTTGCAGGACGCTTGCAAAGGCTTGCGCAGATCCTGGAAGGTCGCCATCGCCATACGAAGAACAGACGATGATGTTCAAGTCGGCCGTTTGAAGATCCTGCACAGTTGTGTCTTGCAAGTTCGCAACACGCGTATCGTGCTGTTCTTCAAAAGCCATGTTTAAATCGTCAGCAAGCATTTCGGCATTGCCCGTTTCGGTGCCAAATAAGAAAGAAATATTCATGGTTAAAATATCCTAAGAAGTTGTGGGGCGAAGCAGGTCCGCCATGTTTGATAATTTTTGACGGCACCGATTGTCGGGCGCACGAGAGACCTCAAGCGCGTCGATGGCTTCCCAATGTTTGAAGTCGATGACATCTGGCAGGTCAACCAAAAGGGCGGACCCTTTGCGCACCGCGTCTGGCTTTAGCTCTGCTAAGATACGTTTTGCCAAAATCTGCGCTTCGCCGCGACATTGCGCAATAGCTCCGACCGGACCGTCGCGGAACCAGCCTATTGTATAGAGCCGATCTTGTGGCGACGCTTTGTCGTTTGCCTCAGACAAAAGCGCTTCGCGGTTCAAACGTCCGTCAGATGTGAAACCGATAGCCGTGATGATCGATGAAGCAAGCAGGCTTTGTGGGCCATCTGGAGTATCGATTTCAAGTGTGAGGCCTTGAGCGGTTTCAGTGATGGCGGTTGGACGGCTCTCAAATCTCAATTCGACAGGAACACCGCCCGCCGTTTCCGCTTCCAAATGAGCAATGGCATCGAAACGGTCTTGTGCAGTGCCGTCCTTGGCATTGTTCAAATAGTGGGTGCGCACATCAATGGCTGACAGATTGGACAGTTCCTTGATCATGACGCTAGAAAAGCGTGCACTTGCCACAGAGGAGCGGCCAAGCATCGTAATCTGTTCAAACTCTTGCGATGCAAGCCAGTCCGTCGGTCCCTGCCCCAAATCACTGCCATGCAATTCGTCAGGGGTTTTCGAAAGCAGGCGCAAAATATCCACCGCGACATTCCCCATACCGATGATCACAGGGTGTGACCCAAGTTCGGGGAGCTCTGCTGCATTGGGGTGTTCATAGAGGGACCGCGTCAAAGCGCGGGAGCCAATGATGCCGGGACAATCATCCCCGGGAATCCCCAAGTTGCGGTCCTCAGAAAGGCCCGCGGCAAGCACCACTGCATCATAAGACTGCAACACGTCTTCAACTGAGACTTGCGTGCCAATCTGAACGTTGCCAAAAAAATGGGCGTTCTGACGTGTGAAAATACGCGAAAATTGTCGAGCGACTGCTTTTGTGCCTTGATGATCCGCAGCGACACCGTAGCGGACAAGACCGAAAGGCGTTGGTTGCGCGTCGATAATATCGAGTTCAAGGTTTGGGTCCAGCTTCAACAAAGCTTGCGCCGTAAAGCACCCTGATGGGCCTGCGCCTACGATGGCAATTTTGGCTGTCGACCTGTTAGTTGTCATGAGCGCGCACTCCAAAAGCTCTCTATTTGTCATCACGGCGCTCGTTTTTTATACAAGTGCCTGCCCTGTTGACTGTTTAGCGCCATGAAGGAGCCACATTAAATATTTGCATTGACCTGTAGATAAATCAATGAAAAAGTTCTATTAAAGCGCAACTTGTCGATTATCGCACGCATCGCGACCTAAGAGTTGCCCATATTATAACACGTTGAGGAAAATTTCATGTCCACTCCTTCTCAAGCTGAAGCGCCTGCCAACGCATGGATTAAGATTTCAACAGCGAGCGCATTGAGTGGCCCGCGGCCCGTCGCGCCGGTTCATGCTTTTGGGCGCGATCTTGTGCTTTTTCGCGATGAAGAGGGAAACCTTGGCTTGATTGGCCGGTACTGCCCGCATCGCGGTGCAGACCTTTGTTATGGCCGCCACGAAGACAACGGGCTGCGCTGCCCCTTTCACGGCTGGCATTTTGACCGCACGGGACAATGTACGGACCAACCTGCGGAACCCGATGATTCTACAATGTATAAAGCAATCCGTTTGCCCAATTACACAGTTTTGGAACACAATGGTGATGTCCTTGCGTGGGGCGGCACTGAGCCCGCACCCAGCGCTGTTTTGGACGCTGATATTGCTTGCACCGTATAAAAAGGACGCCACACATGATTACGCAAAAGCTTAACGACCAAATCAGCCGTATCGGACCAAACACACCTGCTGGTGCGGTTCATCGACAGTATTGGCAACCCGCCGCCTTGTTAGACGAAATCGAAGGTGATGATCCGCGTTTGCCCGTGAACCTTTTGGGAGAACGGCTGGTGTTGATGCGCGATGCGAATACAGGCTCATATATCTTGACCCAGCGCGTTGCCAGCGCAGATGAAGCCCCAGCGCATCACCCTGCCCGTGCGGATATTCATTTTGTTGAAGACGCTCCGATATATCCTGTGGTTGAAAAAAACGGGGTCTTATTTGCCTACTTGGGCGGTGGGGAACCACCTGAGTTTCCAAACTTCGATTGTTTTCGTGCGCCGGACACCCATGTTTTTGCATTCAAAGGCTTATGGGAATGTAACTGGCTGCAAGCTTTGGAAATTGGCATCGACCCTGGCCACGCTTCATTCTTGCACCGCTTCTTGCAAGACGAAGATCCACAAGACAGCTACGGCAAGCAGTTTCGCGACAAAGCGGCCAACACAGACATGCCAATGACCCAAGTCCTACGGGAATATCCGCGCCCCGATATTGAAGTCGAGGAAACAGATTTTGGATTGAAAATCACAGCCTTACGCCACATGGACAACGATTTGACACATGTGCGCGTGACCAACCAAATTTTCCCATCGGCCATCTGTATCCCGATGTCCCGCGAGATGATTATCACGCAGTGGCACGTGCCTATTGATGATGAAAATTGCTATTGGTTTACAATGTTCACCAGCTTTGAAAAGCCCGTCGACAAAGACCTTATGCGCGCACAGCGGATCAAAGAGCACTCTTTGCCAACATACGCGCCGCTTAAAAATCGCAACAACAGCTATCATTTCAATCCAGAAGAGCAAAAAACGCTGACATATACAGGCATGGGACTAGACATCAACGTCCATGACCAGTGGGCTGTTGAAAGCATGGGCGCGATCCAAGATCGGACGCGCGAACATTTGGGTCGCGGCGATGCTGCGATCATTCGATATCGTTTGATGTTGCGCAAAGCGATCAAAGCTTTGGCATCTGAGCACCTTGAACGGCTGCCCATGCAAGACGCGCATGTCACACCAAAAATCATCGGCCCACTGTCAAATGACGCAATTGCAGACAGCGATGATTGGGCTGCGGCGAGCATGCAATCAGACATGACACGCCGCACGGATTGCCCGTGGGATGCGTCTGTATGATGACCTCATATGTGGTCATAGGAGACACCAGATGCAGCCTGACGTAACGCCTGCATCTGGCGCTTTGCCATTCCATGATATTCTGGACGGGTATTTCACCCTCAAGGAATCTGTGCGTCAGATGATGACGCGCAACCATTTCTCATGGGCCAATTTTACGTTGCGACATGCCCCGATTATGGACATCTCGGGCTTGGCACCAGATGCGCCGGTGCCGCTACATTTACGCGACAACCACGCGGGCATGATCGATGTGATGGTTTTGACGGTGATGCGTGTTGCACCTCATGACACTGGCGAATTTATCTTGATCGGCGCAGGGGATTGGCACTGGCTGAATGGCCACGCTGACGCAGGCCTACCAAAAGATATTCGCCTCGGCGAGCCAGCGTATTTGACGGGGTTTGGTGTGTCCACGCAGCCTCTGCCAAAGTCCAAACAGATGTCAACGCCAGATGTTTTGGCGAACGTTCCCGCATCCTTGCCAGAGCTTGGCACCTTAAGATCTTTTTGCGCATAACACTCAGACGACGCAGGCGGCCTGAGTTGGTGCCTTAGCGCAAAGATTTCTTATAACACGCCGGGTTCATGTCTTGGATATCGACACTAATCGCATCGATATCAGGGCAGACCTTGCGCAAGTTTTCCGTCAGCGTTTCGGCCACTTTGAGTTTGGCTGCATCAGCGCGCCCTGCCAAAAGCGATAGCGTGACATGTATAAAAGACTCACGTCCATCGCCAAACAAAATCGCCTCTGACGGGGCCAGACGCACTTTGATATCTTCACGCTGCATGATGTCACTATGCGCCGCAGTCTCAAGCGCAGTTTCCAAAACGACGGCACGCTCGAGACCATGCGGGGCAAAATATTCAATCACCACATGCGGCATATCAAAAGATCCCAAAGTATTCTTGGTGTTCCCACTCCGTCACGGTGCTCAGGTACCGTTTCCATTCTGCACGTTTGAGCGTGGACATGTAGCTGACGAACTCTTCCCCTAGGGTCTGGCGAAACAGATCCCCCTGCTCAAAGGCTTCAATCGCTGCAATCAAACTTGGCGGCAAAGCTATAGCATCGGCACTGTGCGGAGACTCGACTGGACGTGGCGCGCTCAGGTCCTGCATTAAGCCTGAGAGGCCAGACAAGATTTGTGAGGCAAAGTAAAAGTAAGGGTTTGCGGCCGGTTCTGCCACCCGATTTTCAACGCGGCTTGCGCCATCACCGGGCACCATCAATGCGCGCACCATCGCGCCGCGATTGTCATAGCCCCATTCGATCCGGTCCGGTGCCAGTTGAAACGGCTGATAGCGCTTGTAGCCGTTGATTGTTGGTGTGGTCAGCAAGCAGCTTTCGGACGCATGCGCCAGCAAGCCTGCAATCCAAGCATCGGCTTGCGGGGTTAATTCGCCTTGTGTGGACGGTATAAACACGTTGTCGCCCGCAGAATTGGTCAAAGATTGATGCAAATGCCAGCCGCTGGACGCGCTATTGGCCGTCTTGGGGCGACACATAAACGTGGCATGCAGACCTTCGCGGGCGCAGACTTCTTTGACCATGGTGCGGAACATAATCATGTTGTCAGCGTGCGTCATGGCACTGGCAGGCTCAAAGGTAAACTCAAATTGGCTCGGCCCCATTTCAACTTCTGTCGAACGTACAGGCAGCCCAAGCGCCTGCGCGTGGCGACGGATCATATCCATGACTGGCTCTAGCCGATTGTAATTTGTCTCAGACAGATATTGATAGCCTTGGTCAAGCGGCGCGGTTTGTGGCGGCGCGCTTGGCATGCCAACTTGATCATGGCTCAATGCGTCATCTGTACGTTTGTAAACGTGAAATTCGACCTCAAGTCCAACCGTCAAAGCATAGCCCTTTTGGGCCAATTGATCGACAGCTTTGCGCAGCACAGAGCGTGGCGCGAAAGGCAGCGGCAGACCATCGCGGGCGTAAGGATCACAAAAGAGCCACGCAGAATGGGGCGACCACGGCAAAATGCGAAAGGTGCTGGGATCCGGCACAAGCAGCATATCGCCAGCTCCCGCCATCGTCGCCATCACACCCGGAGTGCTGCCATCCCAAATGGGAAACACAGTGCGATTGGATGTGTCTTTAAGCAGCAAAGTGCCAGGCATATTGAGCCCAGAGCGAAAGACAGACGCAAGGCTTGCTGCGGTGACCGTCTTGCCACGCAGTATCCCGTGCTGATCAGCAAACACCACACGAATGGTTTCAAGATCACTGCCGTCAACCTGATGCAAAAGATCCGCCGCGCCTTGAAGAGCCTCTTCGCTGAGCAAGCCATCTTTCGCCAAACGACCAGAGTTAATTTGTGCGAGAAAAGTAGAAGTCATCGGTGCGGCCTCCGGCCATGTGGTAAGTTTTGTTCAGCGAAAATAATAAAATACATTCAAAGCCGCCCTGTTAGCAAAAGAGAGATTGCAGGGAATGCCAATAGGATACCAAGTCTGATAATATCGGTCACCACAAACGGGATGACGCCGGTCATAATCGTGCTCAAAGGGGTGCCACGCGACGCACTTTTGACCATGAATAAATTCATGCCAACAGGCGGCGTGATCAACCCCAATTCGACCGTCACCACGGCAATGATACCAAACCAAATGGGATCAAACCCGTTGGCAATAATGATCGGGAAAAAGATTGGAATGGTGAGCAAAATCATCGCGAGGCTCTCCATGAAGCAGCCCAACACAACATAAAAAATGAGAATGGCAAACATCACTTGCCAGCGCCCAAATCCATTGCCGTTTAAAAAGTTGACCAATTCATTGGACAATTGTGAGGTTGAAAGCACAAAACCAAAGACCTCTGCGCCGATCAATATGAGAAAGATTGAACCGGTTGTAATCGTCGTCTCTATAAACGCCGCTTTCAACTCAGAGCGCGGCACGCGGCGCCAAAGGGCAAAAACCAATGCCAAGGCCGCGCCAATGCCGCCTGCTTCTGTCGGTGTGAAAAAGTTGCCATAAAGCCCCCCCATCACCAACCCGAACAAGAGGAAGGATGGAGCAAACAAGCGCAGGATTGTAAGGGCTCCAGTTTGCTCTGCTGGCGCATCTGCTTGTGTGTCTGATGATGTGTCTGCGGTTTCCGGCTGCGGCGTGTCTGCTGTGATTGGCGGCCAGATGCGCGCCATCACCAAGATCGTTACGATATACAAAACAAATGCCAAAACGCCGGGCAAAATCCCTGCCAAAAACATCGTCCCAACAGATTGTTCGGTGATCAATGCGTAGAGCATCAACGCAATGGACGGCGGGATCAAAATCCCCAAAGTGCCCCCTGCTGCGAGCGACCCTGTCGCAAGTCTTGGGTCATATCCATGGGCTTGCATTTCAGGATACGCCACACGCGTCATTGTCGATGCCGTCGCGAGTGAAGACCCTGATACTGTGGAAAAAACCGCGCTGGCTGTCATGCCCGCAGCCGCCAATCCGCCAGACCAGCCTTTGGTCAGCAACAGCGCACCACGGAACAAATCGGCAGCAACACCAGAGCGTGAAATCAGATTTCCCATCAACAAAAACAAGGGAATGAGCGTGAATGAATAGCTTGTGATGGTTTCAAAGGTTGCCGTTTGAAGCACGCTAAAAGCCGGAGCCATACCGACAATCATTGCAAAGCCAGCAAAGCCGACAGCGATCATAGCCAACCCAATCGGCGCACCAAGCAGCACGATGATGAACATGACAACAATTGAGGCATAGCCAACGAAGAGAGGGGTCATTATGAAAGCTCCTGATGTTGGCCATCGTTGATGCATGCTTCGCGCAAGGCGATGATCGCCAAGGCCAAACATTCCACAGCATATGTGCCGTAGATCAGATACATTGGAATGCGCAGATCTTGTGATGCTTCGCCGCGTGAGAAGGTTGCCAGCATGTCTTTGTAAAGAAGCCAAGACAACACCAAGGCAAATGCGACCACGCCCAAGAACCAAAACCGAATAAAGAGTATTTTCCAAAACTGTGGAAGGCGGTCTACGATGAAATCCACTGCGATCATGCCATGCGCCATAGACGCTGACAGACCTGCAAGCACCACAATACCTAAGAGATAAGATACTTGCTCGATCGCACCGGGGATCATCCAATTGACAGCCGTATCACTGACATCAAATACGATACGCGCCAGTACATTTAAGCCGACAACACCAACCATGTATAACAAGCACAGCGCCCCTATAAAAAGGCAAGCCATTTCCAGAACACGGGAAACTCGTGTGAGTGTTGCGACTATCATTTGGCGTCCTTAGGATAAGCTACGTGAGGATAAGCTACGTGTGGTAAAATACGCGTATTGGGCGGGCTGCATAATGCGGCCCGCCCAACAAGAAGAAACAGCTTAGTGAAGCTCGGCTTCACATGCTGTGACATATCCTTGCACAGCTTCATATGTTTCTGTTCCTGGAAGACCCTGCGCATTAAGCTGAGCGATATAGTCCTCGGACGCTTCTTTTGCGACTTTGTCCCATGTGGCGCGTTCTTCATCAGAAAGCTCAATCACAGTCGACGTTTCACGCAAGCCAGCCAAAACTTCTGCGCCCGCTTCATCATAGCCGCGTCCAGCCGTCACAGACCATTCCATACCGCTATTTGCATCGACTGCCGCTTTCACTTCAGGAGACAACGCTTCATACTTGCGTTTGTTCATCGTCGTTACAAAAGACAAGGCGTAAAATCCGAAAACTGTGTGGTAGTTGGACAGCTCATCCAAACGGAAGCTTTCAACACTTTCCCATGGCAACATGTAGCCATCAATCGCACCGCGCTGTAGCGATTCATAGGTATTAGGTGCTGGCATGCCCACCGGTTCCGCGCCGAGTTTTGTCAAAAGATCCCCAACCACTTGCGTAGGCCGGCGTAGCTTCAGACCCTTCATGTCTGCAAGGGTGCGCACAGGCGTGTTCGCTGTATGCAGATGACCCGGATCGTGTGTGTGCACAAACAAGACATGTGTCTCGTCATATTCAGCGTCGAGCGCGCCAGAGTCGTAGAGTTTTTGGAACGCACATGACCCAACAGCGCCAGTGTCAAACAGCCCAGGCAATTCAACAATTTGGCTCAATGGGAAACGACCAGCTGTGTATCCTGGAACGGTCCATGCAATGTCAGCGATCCCATTGACGGCATTGTCGTAGCCAGCAACAGCTTTGCCCAAAGTTTGCGCTGGGAAAATTTGAACATCAAGATCTTCGCCGCCAGCTGCCTCAACGGCGGCGGCCCAGTCTTCAAAAATAGTTTCGTTTTGCCAACTATTGGCCGACATGAAATGTGCGTAGCGCAAGGTTTCTGCTTGGGCTGATGCAGCGAGCCCTAGAACAGCAGTACCTGCAATGGCGAGAGATTTCAGCATAACTTGTATTTCTCCGTGTTGGTTTTTTTACAGGCCCTTCACGAGCCCTTATCCCCTGTCGCATCAAGTGTGCGATAATATACAATATGTTCGCTAATATTTTACCCTGTCAATACATTCTATGCTTGCGAGCTATAGAATAAGGGGGCAAAACAAATAAAGCTCAACATTTGCGCTTGGCTGCCGCGCTTTGAAGGACTAAAAATGCAACCCGACATTCCGACCAAAGACATTTCTCTAACGTTTATGAAGGGCATGAGGGTCCTACGAACCTTTGATGCAGACCATAGCCAATTAACACTCGCTGATATTGCGCGTTTGACTGGAATAGAACGAGCTGCGGCACGGCGTTTGGTCCTTACATTGGTTCACCTCGGCTATGTTCGCAAAGACGAAAATCGGTTTTCGTTGACGCCACGCGTCTTAATTTTGGGCAGCGGTTTTTTGCAGGGTAATCATTTTGGCCGGCTGGTACAGCCACTGATTGAGCTTTGCGCACGCGAGATTGGATATAGCGTAAGCTTGGCCATGCGGGATGGGTCTGCCCCAGTGTATGTGGCGCAATCGACCCAACAAAACGCACGTTACACATTCGGGTTTACCATCGGTAGCCGTGTGTCTTTGCTGAGCACCTCCATTGGTCGAACCCTCCTTGCGAGTGGTGATAAAACATGGGCGGATGAGATGATTGAAACGGCCCCCCTTGAGCGCTTCACAAGCGAAACGCTGATGGACAGAGAAAAAATTATAGCACAGGTTCGAGACATTCGCACCTCCGGCATCTCAGTTGTCGAGGCCGAATTCGAAGCCGGAGCCGTTGGGCTTTCTGTTCCAGTTGGCCTCATGGGCGGGGCTGAAGCTGCGCTTGGTATTTCGGAACCTATGAGTGAAGTCACACCCGCTGACTATCCAAGAGTAGCGAGTATATTGCAGCGCTATGCGGCTCAGATTGCAACGGTCCTAAAATAAACGCACAAGATAGCGGCACCCTGCTGCGCCAAAGGTCACGTCGAAGAGCCATATCTCCGCACAGATGCACGCGAAGACAACGTAGCCTCGTGAAACTCTAGTGTTTTTGAGGTCACTCAAAACCCCCACGCCTGTTCACCATCAATTGCTTTGAGCGCGATACTCCAATGGGGGCCCTTTGGGAGACTGACAAAGGTTTTACACCAAGCAATGATGGTGACAACAAAAGCGCAGTCATCGATGTGGCATTGCAATCATAATTCAGTTTTCACCAAGACAGCGACAATTGAGATGTTCGGCGCAGACAAGCCCCTTGAGGCTATTCGAAACGGTGCGCGCTGCCGTGAGTGTGGGCACCTTGGCGCTGAAACCATTGCTCAATACCCTGAGCAAACGGGACTTGTGACGAAGGCGGATTAGCCCTCCTTTTTGTCGAACTGCAAGGGTACGGGTTTCATCATAACACCCCGCGCATGCTTGTAATCCGCACATCCAACCGAATGAACCTCTGTTCTGATTCCCATCTTATGAGCATCAGGCAGAGCCGCGTTTAAATTGCTCAACGCTTCCGCAATACGCATCTTTGACAATTTTGCATGATCGACTTCACCCATCGGCCCGCCCCCCCTTATTCGCCTCTGTAGAAATGCCAACACAGTGATCTGGCTTTGCGCGCTGTGCTGTGCCGACGAACTTGATCACCAAGTCGCGCACCCAAGTCTTGCCAAGCGACCCTATCTTAGATCGGCACGAACAGCCCGAAGCCAACATTGGCGCGATCAATTATGCCGCACCGCAGATTTCAAGAGACGGTCATCCCCGCAGGGCGCGCCAGAGGTTAAGCGCTATGTCGGTCAGATCAGCTAGGCGGGCCATGATGTGTTCTCGCGCTATGGTATTGCTGCGACCTGACGCGATTTCTAGGCGATTCAGCAGGCGACACAGGCGGCGACGGTGCGTCCCTGTCATGACCTGCAACGGATCCGCGATCACACCGGCGAAGGTCGTCACAACAGATGCCAACATCGACAGGACAACACCCGTTGCCACCCATTCCCAAGACTTAAGATCCGTCGAGAACACACCATAGTACAGTCTGCCCACCCCTTGTCCGAGGGGGAAATTCGCGATGGCATGCGCGTGCGCTCTCAATTCAGCCACCTGTCCAGTGATAGACAGCACCCCAGGGGTGACAGTCTGAAAGACAAAGACCCCCACAATGATGACGATGAGTGTCGTTGTTATTTCGCTCACGGCACTGCGCACGCCTGTATAACCGGCTATCTCGTGCTCGACGGTCTCGGTTGGACTGGCAATGAGATCGCCCTTTGTTTCAAGGTCGCCGATAAAAGCCAAGACACGAATGGCGACCTGCTTCGACACATTGGTTTCAAACAAAATCTTACGTCGTGATATCCAAACAGAGGCTTTGTGGCATCGCATCGCCTTAGCGGTCAGGGCCATCAGTTGGGTCACAAGAAAAACCGGCGCCAACAAGACATTCGCTGGGGCACGCAGCAGATCAAAGCCAAAGGCAAAACTATGAAGACGCACTGTGCCTCGCAACCCAAACGTCGCACGCACGAATGCGCTGACCTCAGCTCGCCGACTATCATTTGGTGTTAAACCGCTCACTGACGAGGTTTCCCAGTTATAATTCATGTCACCTTATGTAGGATATCTCATCGTGATGTAAGCATTGCGACAGGTCTTAAAATTTCACGGTAGCAAGCGCATCTTGATCTTCAAACCAAGATGCGCCTCGCAAAGTCTCACTCTAATTCAAAGTGATCAGCCAAAGCGTCGACATTTTCTCCAAGCACTTGGGTTCTCCAAGCACTTGGGCGCGGTCTGTTTCCATCGGGTCGGTGCAAACCGGATCGTCTTTCTCTTCGATCAAACTCTTCGATCAAAATCGCTTCACCTGCGGGCTTACACAGACCAAGGGCTGAGACGTGAATCGCATGCACGATTGCCTGAACCGTCGCTTGCGGCACAAATTGCTGCCCATAGCGCTGGTGTCTGTTGCGCTTAACCGATCCGCGCCTTTTCCAAGCCCTATAAGTAAAAGTGAAGCCGTCAAATCTTGTATATCCTCAGGCGCAAGGCCCCAAGTGAGGCCTGAATCAATCGCTGCGACGGCACTGATCCGTGGGTCTTTATAGGAGGCCTCGTATTTGGCTTGGTCATGCCTTTTTGTATTGAGAACGGAAGCCAAGGTGTGTGGTGTCAACTGACCGCTGCAATATAGACCTCAAATTTTCCTGCAGGCGAATGATATTTAAAGATATTTTTTATTATGCTTTCGATACTTAGGTTAAAGGACTGACCTTCGTCACGGTTTTGGTCACTTCCACACGTTGACATTCCTGACAAATTTAGTCAGGTTGCATAGGATCGGTCCTAGCCAACCCAAATGGAGAGCCCAGACCACAACATAGCAGGAGAAACGTCATGGACTGGCGCACACAGACAAGCCCCATTAAAAGCAAACAAAAAGCACATCCGCTGAACAAGATCCAAATCCTGTTCCAGGATGACGGCATTCCGCAAGAAAAGTTTGGACGTGTTCTGGACAATTTAGCGTCAGAGGGGCCTTTACTATGGCAGACATAACAATCCCGACAAATTCCAGAGAGACAACACGGCCCAAAACATACGACGCACAGGACTTAATGCCTGATGGGCAGCCCGCATGTATTGTCCTAGCCGATCAAACCTATTTTTTACGCATAACGCGGGCGGGGAAACTGATCCTCACCAAGTAGAATCGTATGCCGGCTGCGGACACCAAGCGTCAAATCGTAAAACTGCCCTTTGTAGAAAAGGGTATAACTTGGGTCGCATTTCAGTCCCAGGCGACGTGTTGCCAAATGCAAATGCGGTGTTGGATGGCGACCAATCGATAGGTTGGTCGCCCCTGTTTGTTGTGACGGCACGCTCTATCGACTTCAAGCGCAGCACCCTAATCCAGTAGGGTTTTATCATCAACGAAGACCAAAACCTCCATCTGCAAACCTGATGAAGAGGTTAATAATTTATTCTTGACAAAAATAGTAAGGTTATAGTAGTTGCCCTTCAAATAACGCAAGCTCCCTCCCTTGGTAGCCAGCCCAAAAGGAACAACCAAGGGGATAACAATGAGAACTCAAACAAGCTTGCGTGCACTTATGGCAGTCATAGCTGTTGCACCGACACTGGCGGGGCCAGCGTTTGCCCAAGACACCGACACCTCGGACTTTGGCGACTACATCGGCGTCGTCACATTAGGGGAAAGCCGCCGGGGCATTCAAACCGACACGGCAACATCTGAAACAATTATTACACAAGAAGAACTCGATGCGCGCCAGGCCTCAACGCTCGCCGAACTCCTCGGTACGATTCCGGGAGTGACACTGTCCAACGCTGCCACACCTCAGGGGTCTTCCATCAACATTCGCGGCCTTGGGGCGGATGCTGGGACATACGGGTCAAACACCAAGGTTGCTGTGGTGATCGATGGTGTCGCAAAAGGCCAAGAAGAGATCTACCGCCAAGGTAGTATTCTGACAATGGAACCAGAGCTGTTCAAAACAGTTAAAGTGATCCGTGGTCCGGGCGAAAGCTTCCGTTTCTCAGGAGGTGCGATTGGCGGCACAGTGGACGCTGTCACCAAAGATGCATCTGATTTTCTCGAAGACGGTGACACATTTTCGATCCGCCAAAAGCTGTCCTATGAAAGCAACGGCGATGGCTTCATGAGCAGTTCAATTGTAGCTTGGGCCCCCGATGACAAACTCGAAGTGCTTGGGTTCTACGGCTACCGTTCCAGTGGCGACTACACCGATGGTTCGGGCAGCACAGAAGCCGATACGGCCTATGAAATGCCGTCTGCGATGCTCAAGTTAAAATACAACGCAACCGATGAGCTCAGCTTTACAGCGTCAGTGTCAAAAACACAAAACCGCCTAGAAGATGTGAGCTATGATTTTATCGGTTCCTCGTTCGACGCGCGTGTAGATGCGGACATAGAAGACACCACGGCCTATGCGCAGTTTCAATACAATCCATCCGACAACGATTTGATCAATCTGACCGGAAAGCTCACATATTCTGACGAATTGATTTCAAACATTTCAGATACGACATCCTCGACAATCTACAATGCGGACAACAGGACAGAGCGACTGTCTTTGAGTTTTGAAAATGAGGCGGTCTTTGCGACAGGGGCAGCCGATCATACAGTATTGACCGGCGTTGAAATCGGTAAGCGCACGCGCACTTCCATTAGCGATACGGACTCAAATGCAAGCGCGTCTCCGGGCGGTACGGATGAATTTATTGCGGTCTATGCGACGGATGAAATCGTTATCGGCAACCTCACGTTGACCCCTCAGTTGCGCTTCGAGAAACAAAAAATCACGTCTGAGGGCAATGACTCGATCGCGGACGGTACAACCTATGAAAAAGACTCCACCGTCGGTGCTTTGTCTTCGCGTTACAGGCTCGGTGAAAACTTCGCAGTGTTTGGCACGCTCGCGTATAATGAAAACATGCCGATCATTGATGATCTGTCCAACGCCTTTATTGAAACGTCGGAAAAAGCAACCACGATTGAACTTGGTGCCTCTTATGACACTGTCGATGTGTTCCAAACTGGCGACAGTGTGAAAGCCAAATTGACCGCATTCAAAACGCGTATTTGGGACAACACAACCTATTACGATTCAACATATTCATATGAGAACATCAAATTGGAGGGAATCGAATTTGAAGCCTCATACGCCAATGCTGCGTTCTACATGGATTTCAATGCGTCTCGCATACGCGGCGAATGGGAAACGGGTGAGTATTTCAACAACGCGCCAAGCGACGCAGCGCAGCTGACTGTTGGCAAGCATTTTCTTGAGGACCAATTAAATCTCGCTATTGAAGTCCTGCACGCTTGGTCGAATGAGCGCACAACAAGCACCTCCGGTGCGACAGCGGCAAGTGAAAGCTACACAGTTGCAGGCCTGACGGCGGCCTACATTCCAGACAGCGGTCTCGCGCATGGTGTGGAATTTCGTGCGTCGCTCGATAACCTGTTCGATCGCGACTACCAGCCCTACCTTAGCAGTAGATCTGCACCCGGACGCAATCTGACGCTCTCGGTCACCAAGATATTCTAAATTTGGCCGCCCGCGATGCCGCGCATCCTCAGATGCGGCATCGCCCTTTCGCGTTTTTACGCCACCTTAAGCCTAAAGGACATTGCTATGACATCTCCCCTTTCCGCCACTGATATTCGCCAAGCCAAATCCGATGCCACAATGCGAGATCGTGATTTGGCACACAGCTTGGGTATTTCCGAAGCTCAACTTGTTGCCGCTTTTGTTGGGCAGAACGACGGACAAAGCGTGACCCGCATCGCCCATAATCCAGATGATGTGATGCCGCAGATCACATCCTTGGGTGAAGTCATGGCCCTTACGCGCAACGAATCTTGCGTGCACGAACGGGTCGGCACCTTCGAGAAATACACCTCTGGTCAACATGCCTCTATGGTGCTGGGGCCCGATATCGACACCCGCATCTTTTCCAAACACTGGAGCTTTGGCTTTGCCGTTGAGACGCAAACCGAAAAAGGCACCCGTAAGTCTTTGCAGTTCTTTGATGCCGCAGGCGACGCGTTGCAAAAGGTCTTTATGCGTGACGACTCGAATCATGATGCTTGGGGGCCACTTGTTACGGCGTTGAAAACAGGCGACATAAACGACAGTATAGAGGTTGCACCACGCAAACCTGCCGAAGGTGCGCAAGGCAGCGCAGACAATCGCAGCGCCTTGTTTGAGGCATGGGCAAAGATGACAGATACTCATCAATTTAACCGCATAACACGTAATCTTGGCATGAACCGCCTTGGTGCATATCGTCTCGCATCAGGTGAAAAATGGGTGCGCCCTGTGGCAAAGGACAGCTCAGAAGCATTCTTGAATGCCGTCGCTGAAGCGCGTCAAAAGGTGATCTTATTTGTCGGCAATCCTGGCAACATCCAAATTCATTGGGGCACGCTCGACACCATCAAACCAATGGGGCCTTGGCTCAATGTGCTTGATCCGAAATTCAACCTTCATCTGCGCGATGATCACGTGGTCGAAGCCTATGTCATTGAAAAGCCAACCAAACGTGGACCTGCTTTGTCATTCGAAGCCTTCGACGCCGCGGGCAATTTGATTTTTCAATGCTTTGGTCAAAAGAATGAAGAGGGTGATGCCGCGCGGTGGGCCAATATTTTGGCTGAACTGAAAACCTGTGAAGAGGCATTGGCATGAAATACTTTCTCGCCGCTCTCGCCGTCGCCTTTCCGGTTACGGCACAAGCAGAAAGTTATCCGAATGCCACCTCTATCGTTTCCATCGGGGGCCCCGTCACAGAAGTGATTTACGCTCTTGGGGCGGGGCACCGCATTGTTGCACGCGATACCACATCGCATTTCCCAAGCGAGGTGGAAGCCCTTCCAGATGTCGGTTACATGCGTCAATTGTCCGCGGAAGGCGTGCTGTCAGTCAGTCCAGATCTTATCGTGACGCGCGACACGGCAGGTCCACCTGAGACATTAGACCAGTTGCGCGCCGCCAGTGTACCGCTGGTTGAGATCCACGATGGTTTCACAAAAGAAAGCGTTCTGAACACGGTCGACAACATCGGCGAAGCCTTGGGAAAACAAGACGCCGCAGCGACATTGCACAAGCAGATCGAAGACGCGTTCGGCGCGCTTGAAACGGACATTGCGCAGCAAAAAACAACCTCGCGTGTCTTGTTCATCCTTTCCAATCAAGGGGGGCGTCTAAATGTTGCAGGACGCAACACAGGTGCCGATGGAATAATCACCCTTGCGGGGGGCGAGAACGTCATGGGGGCCGCTTATGAAGGCTATAAAATCATAAGCGACGAAGCATTGATTGAAGCCGCACCTGACGTCGTTTTGATGATGACAGGGCGCGAGGATCACGCAGGGCGCAAAGAAGAAATATTAGCCCTACCCTCTCTGGCTCATAGCCCCGCCGCGCTGAACGGTTCCTTCGTCACCATAGACCCAGCCGCACTTGGCTTTGGCCCCCGCACGGCCCAATTCGCAAGAACGCTCAATGCGGCGCTCGCGCCTAAACCTATAGCAACAAAGGCGCAGTAAATCAGATGGCAGCTCTATCCTTTCCCACTGCAAAACAAGCATTCACCACACTGCGCGCGTCCTCAACGCCCGGTGATCGCAGGGCAAAATCGTTCATCCTTCAGGCCGGATTGGTCGTCCTATTGCTATTGATGATGTTGCTCAGTTTGGGCTGGGGTGCTGCGTCCGATACAGATGTCCTTGGGGCAATTGGCGCGAAGTTTGGGATTGGAACTGCAAGCGCGCGCGACATGTCTATCGTTTGGGATATCCGCATGCCAAGGATGCTCACGGCCACTTTGGTCGGGGCCGCGCTGGCGGTGTCCGGCTCGGTGATGCAGGGGCTATTTCGCAACCCGCTTGCGGATCCCGGTCTGGTCGGCATCAGTGCCGGCGCGGGCTTTGGTGCCGTCATGGCCATTGTACTAGGTGGGTTTCTGCCAGTGGCAGTGCTCAGTCTTGTGGGCCCTTATCTTATCCCCTTGGCTGCGTTCCTCGGGGGCTGGGCCTCAACATTGATCTTATACCGAATTGCGACCCGCGGTGGGCGCACATCTGTTATCACAATGCTGCTTGCGGGCATCGCGCTTGGGGCCATAACGGGCGCTGCCACCGGGTTTTTGGTCTACCGTGCCGACGATGATCAGCTGCGTGATTTGACGTTCTGGGGGATGGGTTCGGTTGCTGGGGCGTCTTGGTTTAAACTCATGACGGCGGGTCCAATAATCATTCTGGCGTTGGCCGCTGCGCCTTTTTTGGCACGCGCCCTCGATGCTTTGTCTCTCGGCGAGCAAGTTGCGCAACATATGGGCATTGACGTCCAGAGAATGAAACGGATGTCAGTCCTAAGCGTCGCCGCATCCGTTGGCGCATCAGTCGCCATCACTGGCGGCATTGGGTTTGTTGGCATCGTTGTGCCGCATCTTTTGCGCCTAATACAAGGGCCCGTGCATCGCATGCTTTTGCCAAATGCCGCCCTCTTGGGGGCTGTGTTTCTTTTGATTGCAGACATGCTGAGCCGCGTTGTCGTGGCCCCGGCTGAATTGCCCGTTGGCATTGTGACAGCCACAGTTGGGGGGCCCTTCTTCCTGTGGGTCTTGCTGAAAAATCGCGCAATTTTGGAAGTTTAACAATGCTACAAGCCAAAAATATCACGGTCACATTTGGCCAAACGCAAGTGCTGCAAGACGTTGACTTTAAAGCGCTGCCCGGCGAATTGACCGCAATTGTTGGTCCCAATGGATCAGGTAAAACCACGCTGTTGAAAGCCATCACAGGAGACGTCGCGTCGACAGGTAACGCAACTTTAGATGGCTGTCTGCTGTCGGATATGACGCCCGTCGAACGTGCCACGCGCAGAGCCGTTCTGCCACAATCGGGATCCGTCGCTTTTCCATTCACGGTGCTGGAGTTGGTGCGACTTGGTCTGACCAGCGGTCGCAGCACGGATGCCTTAACGCTTATGCAAGACTTGCCACACAAAGCTCTGGCGCGTGTTGGTCTGCGCGGGTTTGAGGGGCGGTTTGTTCAGGACTTGTCTGGCGGAGAACGCCAACGTGTACAGCTGGCGCGTGTTCTGGTTCAAATCTGGGACCCCGTGTTAGATGGTCGTCCGCGCTGGTTATTGTTGGATGAACCTGTGTCTGCGCTCGACATCGGGCATCAGCTGGTGGTGATGCAAATCGCACGCGATTTTGCGCAAGCAGGCGGCGGGGTGATCGCTGTCATGCATGACCTCAACTTAACGTCCATGTTTGCTCATAAAGTGGTCTTGCTCAACAAAGGCAAAGTGCAAAGCACAGGCACGCCGCAACATGTTCTGACGAATGAGAACCTGTCCATTTGTTATGGCTGCGCCGTGCGCACCAATACCCCGCCGCCCTTTGGGGGACCATGGGTTTTACCGCAAGCGGCGTCTTTCGCTGCGGGCTCTGCAGGATGAACAGCTATATGGAGAACATGAAATGACAGATTTAACAGTCCTCCCAGTCCTGAGATCCAGCAATCTGGATGAGACGACAGCCTTCTATACGAACCAACTCGGTTTTACGCCTGAACGCGTTGCGCCAGATTATCTCATCATGCGCCGAGATCAGATTGAGCTGCATTTTTGCCCACCCGATCATGCGCGAACCTATGCCGCCGACGACACGGGTCCATTGGAAACCGAAGCGCGCTGCTACATTCGCGGCGCGGGCATTGATGCGCTTCACGACGAATTCGCTGCACGCAAAGTTCCTGGGTTTCGTGGCTTTGTTCAAACCCCATGGAACATGTTTGAATTTTATGTGTCTGACCCGTGCGGCGTTTTACTCGTGTTTGGGCGCTCAGTAACCGGCGGGCCTGTGCCCCCTTCTCTTTCCTGATGGAGTTTTCATGACCCAAATCTCGTATGCCTTGCACGCGGCCTTACTTGCCTTTGCGGCGTTATCCGCAGCACCAGCCTTTGCACAGCAACCTGCCGTGATCGATTTGAACAGTGCCGCGCAAGCCGGCAGCGCGTGCCGTTTGACCTTCACCGTCACAGCGCAGCAGGGCCTGTCCGAATTGCAAACCCAAACGGTTCTGTTCGATCAAGAAGGCGGCGTGCAGACCTTTACTTTGTTTGATTTCGGCGCGATCCCGTCTCAGGGTTTGCGGGTGCGACAGTTCGATATGCCTCAAACCAATTGCGACGACATCTCAATGGTCCTTTTCAATGACGTGTCAATTTGCAACGCAACGGATGGGAGCGCTTGCACGGTCACGCCGACGTTCTCGTCGCGCCTAGATGCGGTGGAGGTTCAACAATGATTGCACTTGCTCAAGATCGTCTGCTCGAGATCATCGCTTTGGGTGGACCCGTCGTGGCGATTTTACTGGGGTTTTCCGTCATCGCCTTGGCTTGCATTTTGTGGAAGATCGTCGTGTTTGCCGTTGAAGGGGTCGGACCACGTGTGACCCGAGGTTTCGCGCGATCCATTCTGACACAGGTCGCCGAAGCAAAGAAAAACGGAGCGACCGACGAGGCGCTCCGTACGCGGACCGCAGCGAGATTGGAGCGTGAATTTGAACGCGCTGGATCAGGTTTGCGGTTGTTAGATGTGATTTCCCAAGTCGCCCCATTGCTTGGTCTTTTTGGCACGGTTCTGGGTATGATCGATGCCTTCCGTACCCTGCAAGAGGCCGGTGGCACAGCAGATCCTGCGGTGTTGGCTGGCGGGATTTGGGTGGCCTTGGTCACGACCGCAGCGGGGCTCGTGGTGGCCATGCCCACCTCAATGGCGCTGTCGTGGTTCGATGGTAAATTAGAACGTTTCGATCATGCTGTTCGTGATGCGCTGGAAGAAATTTTAACACCACAGATCTTTGCGCAAAACCCAATGATTGCAACGCCCATCCGAGGTGAACATGCCCAAGCGTAGCGCCAGACGACGCGGGCGGCTGTCATTGACCTCACTTATTGACGTCATTTTTCTGCTCTTGTTGTTTTTCATGTTGTCATCGACGTTTTCAAAATTCGGGGACATCGAGTTGACGGTGGCAGGCGGCTCAACCCGCACGGACTTCAACGACACAGCCTTAGTCTTCGCCCGCCTCACCGCCGATGGGGTGAAAATCAACGGTCGTTCGACGCCCCTGGACGCCGTGTCCGCCACGATCGCGCCCTTGAGACGAAATGGCGATGTACGTTTGCTTTTGTCGATTGGCGAAGATGCGCGGGCGCAGGGTTTGGTCGACACCCTGCGCGTTTTTAACGCTCTGCCAAATGCAAAATTTGCCGTGTTGGAGTGACCATGAGTTTTGTCGCAAATCGCCGTGATGGCAGCAATGAACCAACACTACCGCTGATTAACATCGTCTTTTTAATGCTGATTTTTTTCCTTGTTGCGGCGCAAGTTGCCCGCCCTTTGGATGCGGATTTGTCGTTGGTTCAAACGGACGATCCAGATGTGATCCCACCAAGCGATGCATTGGTGTTGCATGACGATGGCAGGCTGACGTGGCTTGGGTCAACTGTGACGATAGACGAAGGTTTAGCGGCGATGCGCAAGATGCAAAAAGAAGAAATTGACGCAGGGCAACTGCGGATTATGCCTGATCGCGACGCACCTGCGTTGGAGTTATTGAAAATTGCGCGCGCAGCGCATACTTCAACAGCGGCACAGAAAATCATGATTATGACTGAAAAGAGTGTGCCATGAGGTCGCTCTGGCCCCCGGCCGCCCTTGGGGTGTCCATCGCACTTCATGTCTTCGGCGCAGGCTGGGAGAGTGCAGAGCAATCCTTTGTGCTTGACGGTGGCAACGTTTCGGGTGTTGTTGCGCTTGGCTTGGGTTTCGAAGACTTGGTCAAAGCAAGTGTTGGAGCCCAAGCTGCGCCAACACCATTGAGTGAAACTGTAACGCCAGACACCGTCGTGGCTGCAACCACACCTTCGCAAACGGCAACATCTCAAACCACAAAGACGTTGACGAAAGCTTCGGTGCCGCCAGCGTTACAGTCCAGATCGACCCCGATGTTATCCGCCCTTGCGCCTTCGAGTGAAGCTGCTCAGGTGACGCAGAAACCAACGGCGGCGTCCACCCCTTCCAACGTTAAAGCGCAACCGGTGCCTATGCCGACGGAGGCATCAAAACCTTCCCGTACGCCTCCTGAGCCCCGACCTACGAAAGCTCAAGCCGCCCCCAAACCGCAAAAAAAATTACTACCGCGAAAAACGAAGGCAGGAAATGCTCCAGTGACGGCGCGCAAAGGGCAAGCTTCAGGCATGGCAGCAGGCACAAACACAGACGCTTCAGAAAACAAGACAAAATCAACGACAAAAACAACAGGTGATGGGGCGGTTAGATCCTACAAAACCAAAGTGCTGCGCAAAATCGCTCGTGTCCCCAAGCGCTCTGCTGGCGCGCGCGGCAAAGCCATGGTTGGCATCACCATTTCCCCTTCAGGGTCAATCTCAAAAGCGTTGATTGTCACGTCATCAGGGCATGCTGGTATTGATAAAGTCGCGGTTGCGCAGGTCAAGCGCGCAGGGCCGTTTACACCTCCCCCAAACGGCAAGTCTATGAATGTCGTCGTGCGCTTCGATAGCGCTGGGTGAAGCTCGCTGACGGGACCTGTCTTCGCAACAATTGGAAATACACTGTGAAAGCAGACATGGGTTCTTACGAAAACGCTTAGATCCAAGGTTCAACTGTTTCGAGCTGTGCTTCCTGAGCTTCGTTCTTTACGTAACTATAGAATTCCAAAATAGGCATCCATGAAGGTGCCTGTGTTGCTCCACGTCCTCGGTGGAAGGCTCGATGAATTGCTGCTCAAGTTCTATATTTTCATCTAGGTTCAACATGAGAATGAGAGTCCGATTTGGTTCGATTATTCTGTCCAACTACCATTTTGATAGGATCGACCTTCGCAACAAAAGCCATTTCTATTCCTCTATCTTAATTCCTCTCACAACGTTATCGCCCCTCAATGCGGGAAGGCAATGTAGCGTTTTGCTTTCGAGATGCTGCACCGCAGCGTATTGAAGCTCATCCAATGCCAGCATTGGGCCGTTCGTGGCTGAGTGAACCGGATACACTTAGATGCCGTGAACCGAAGAAGGTTGAAAAGAGCCCAAAATTGCTTAATTCTACATCCGGCACAGATGGCAGCGATGCTCGAAAACCGGAGTTTGCAAAGTAGAGTTTCAAGTCCGAAGCCGACTTTGATCATTGGTAGAATTCAAAATACCCCTGCTAGTCGGGGGTTTCAACTTTTAAGAGTGGCGAGTGTCAATTGCGTCTTCACCTGAAACGTGAGCTTCCCTTGGATATCGGCGTGAGGCCTTAAAATCACCTCAAGCTCGCGCTGAAAGTCTTGTTTTTGAGAACCCAATTTGGAAAGCGAAAAAGTGTCACGGGAATGCTGGCACTGAATGAAATCCTCGACGGGCTGCCGGAACGGTTCTGAAATGAACTCGTCTTCTTGAATACGATCAACATGATGCAAATATTGCGTTCTCGCCCCTTCCCATTGCGGTGAGCCGAGCGCGCGTCCCGTCACCTTCGGCACCCAGCGGGTCAGGAAAGCAAGCCATTCTTCTTGCCATGCAGGTTCAAATGGGTCGTCTCCCCGAATGATGGCAAGTAGATGGCGTTCTTTTAAGTGCTTTTTTAGCTTTGTAAAAAGAGGGACAGGTTCCATCCAATGGATGCTCGATGCAAAGGTGACGACGTCAAATAAACCCTGCAAAGCGGCGTTCTCAGCGGTGGCTTCCAACCACTCTATGTTTTCAGCATCGCCATTTTCGAGCGATTTTCCGAGAGTGATCATATTTGCGGATGGATCAACTGCAAACACTCGGTCAAAGACCTTGGTCATTTGTCTGGCAACTTTGCCTTCACCGCAGCCCAGATCCAACAAGGCATCTCGTGAAGGCGCAAAATTTTGAATGCGTTCATAAATTTCTTGTGCGTAGGGTGGTCGATGAAGGTAGAGATCAACAACCTCAGCCGCTTGGAAAGATGAACCTGCAGGGGGTGACATTTTTTGCTCCTTGTTCAGCAAACGACCCACCTGTTTCGCAATGCTACCCACCTGTCAAATGAAACTATTGTAAACGGCTACGTCTTCGTTGCTGGCTGAAGCTGCTTTATGGTTTTGTGCAGGCTATTCGTACAGGCGACATGTGCGACTAATGGCACGAACCGATCTCAGAACCCAACCAAAGCTTTAACCCCTTGCAGGGTCCGTTGTCCTTGATGCCTATTTCGGAAATATGCGCGCTAAAGCCTGCCTACCGTCATTGGGATAACCAACGACAGCAAAGCTGCATCTGCATTTGCGAAATTAGATCAATTATCAACCCTGCACTCGCAGCGAAAGGCCGCAATGCGTGCTGCCACCGCAGCATGCTAATAACGCGTCGACCGGCGGCTTGGGGTCGTTCGCTCTTTTTTCGGAACAAAATGATTGCCTGATAAACAATCTCTTTTCGTTTTTCAGTCCACCTTGAACAATACGTTGAACAACATGCGAACTCTACTACCATAAACCACTGAACATAAATGTAATTAACTGCGACCCGTCCACGCCATCATCGGCGCGACTGACAGGCGGGCGCATCGAAGACATTCTGCCCAATACGAAAGGATTTGCCATAGCCGTGTCAGACAATACCCGTCTGAATTTTCTAAAAATAGACAGGCACACGGCGCAAATCAGGACAAACGGCACACTCCTATTTTGCTCGCTTGCGCCTTGTAGGCTTTAGCTGATTATCTCGAATTTATGCACATCCACCATCCCGCGATCGGTGATTTTGAGCGCAGGAATAACAGGCAAAGCCAAGAACGCCAGTTGCAAAAACGGCTCTTCCAATGTGACGCCCAAAGATTTCGCAGCGGCACGTAAATCGACCAGCGCATCCCGTACCACTTCAAAAGGCTCAAGGCTCATCAATCCGGCCACAGGCAGCGCCAGTTCGGCCAAAATCTTGCCACCTGAAGCGACAACAAACCCACCTTCGATCTCGCTCATCCGATTGGCGGCCAGCGCCATATCGTCGTAATCCACGCCAACGCAAGCGATGTTGTGATGATCATGGCAAACGGTCGAGGCAATCGCGCCAGCTTTCAGACCAAAGCCTTTGACAAACCCACTGGCGATGTTGCCGTTTTTGCCATGCCGCTCAATCACCGTTATCCGCGTCAAATCACGCGACGGGTCCGGCTTTTTATCGCCATCTTCAATTGGGATCACCTCATGCAGGTGTTCCGTGATGATCTTGCCCTCAAGAATACCAATCACGTCGGTGTCTTCGCGGTTGCCTGTGGTGCGAAAATCCTGCGCTGTCACATAAGGTGCTTTGACAGAATTGCGTGCCACTGGCGCGATCTCGATACGGGCTTCAAAATTCTCATGAGTGACTTCAACACCACCACAGAACACTTTGGAAGCGTTGCAATTTTCCAAACTATCGATGACCACAATATCTGCGCGTTTGCTGGGTGCGATCATGCCCCGATCTTTCAGGCCAAAGGCCTCAGCCGCAGACAGACTTGCGGCGCGGTAGACCGACAAAGGCGAACAGCCAAGCGCGATCAGGGTACGTATCATGTAATCCAAATGGCCGTGCTCGCCGATATCCAAAGGGTTGCGATCATCGGTGCACAGGCACATGTAGGCCGAGGTGATATCAGTCAACAGCGGCTGCAAGGCGTGCAAATCTTTGGACACAGAGCCCTCGCGAATAAGCACCCGCATGCCTTTGCGCAGTTTTTCACGCGCCTCATCAAACGTCGTCGCCTCATGTTCCGTGCGAATGCCCGCGGCGATATAGGCGTTGAGATCGCGCCCAGAGAGCTGCGGACAATGACCGTCGATGTGCTGATCTTCGAACAATTTGATCTTGGCCATGGCGCTTGGGTCGCGAAACATCACACCGGGGTAGTTCATGAACTCGGCCAGCCCAATGGACGACGGATGACCCATCACTTGTTTAAGGTCATCCGCCAGAAGCTCAGCCCCTGCGGTTTCCATATGGGTCGATGGCACGCAACTTGACAGCTGCACACGAATGTCCATCAACGTATGCTCGGACGCTTCTTGGAAATAACGAATGCCATCAAGGCCGATGACATTGGCAATTTCATGCGGGTCACAGATCGCCGTCGTCACCCCGCGCGGTGTCACACAGCGATCAAATTCAAACGGCGTCACCAGAGAGCTTTCAATGTGCAGATGCGTATCAATGAAGCCAGGCACAAGGATTTGTCCGGTGACATCAATCTCTTGTTTGCCTTCATACTGCTCGAACACGCCTGCGATGCGATCCCCGCAAATCGCCACATCGCCAGCAATCAATTCACCGGTCATCAAATCAAAAATACGCCCGCCTTTGAGAACGATATCCGCGATTTCGTCGCCTTTGGCTTGCGCAATGCGTGTTTCAAGATTGGACATATCGGTCTCCTAAGACATCACGGCAGGAATGGTTTCAACGGCTTGATCAAAACCCATGGCGGCGCGATCTGCATCGCGGGAAGGCACCAACCATACCACACGCGCGCCGCTTTCGCATTCATCAAAGGCTGCTTTGCGTTGATCAGACAAGCGCCAAGCGGCGGTGCCGTGGTCTTTGCCCACGACAATACGATCCGCATCGCGGCGGGCCAGCTCGAAGATGGATGCGAAAGCGGGCTCTGCCGCGATGATCAAATCGGCTTCTTGCAGACGCTGAACCGCGCGTAGGGTCATTAAATCCGCATCGGTTGCGCCAACACTGACCACGGTGATCTGACCTTGTCCTGCATCATCGGGTGCGCTGCCGTTCTGAATGGCTGATTTGATCAGCTCTGCGGCCTCGCGTTCGGCACCGCGGGCATGTAATTGACGTGGTTTGTCGGCATAGACCCACCGCCAAAAGGCACGGCGTTTGTCTTTGTGAACATGTTGCGCTGCGGCAGATCGCAAACGCCCACCGAGCGCCACAAGGTCGCCCAATTTTGGTTCAAGCACCTGTTCCAAATGGGTTTTAATTTGGCGCGCTAACACGGGTGCGGCCCCTTCGGTGCCGATCGCCACAACCAATGGATCGCGGTCTACAAGGCTTGGGGTATTTGCTTCACAAAGGTCAGGTTGATCGACGACATTAACCAAAGCGCCAGAAACACGCACCAGCGCATGGATCGAGGCATCAAGCCCCGGACAGCCAGAGCCGACAAACACCAAAGCAGAGCCTTTAAAGGTCTCAGGCGTGATGGGCCCGCGATCATGGCTGGCGCGACCTTCAGTCACCAGTGCTTGCAATTCGTCGTCTAGGCGCGGGGCAACAAAGGTGATCCGCGCCTCAGATTTTAACATCAGCCGCGCTTTTTGTGCGGCTGTTTCGCCGCCCCCCACGATCATCACATCGCGGTCGGCCATCCGAAGGAACATCGGGAAAAATTTCATAGCTGTCGTCTCTTTTGGTGCGCGTTCAGACCCATTTTTGGGTCTCTTATCAAAGTGATCTAGGACCGCGTGCCAAAAGACAAGAGGGCGTCCCGAGAAACGCCCCCTTTTGATTATTTTACAGGCACCTGTTTGATGCCTTGAAAGAGCGGCCTAATGGCTGTCTTTGCCAACATCATTGCCACGACACCCTTTGAGAAAATCAAAGTCCGCGCCGGTGTCAGCGCCTTCGACATGGGCGTGATGCAGGTAGGCATAGCCCGAAGTTGGCGCGCTTACAGCAGGCGTCCAAGCTTTCAGACGCGCGGCCAGTTCTGCATCGGAAATATCCAAACGCAGCACACGATTTTCCACATCCATCTCAATCATATCGCCGTTTTGCACCACGGCCAAAGGACCACCTGCGGCGGCCTCAGGCGAGGTGTGCAACACAACTGTGCCGTAAGCCGTGCCAGACATGCGCGCATCAGAAATACGCACCATATCGGTGATGCCCTTTTTCAAGATCTTTGGCGGCAAGCCCATATTACCGACCTCTGCCATGCCCGGATAGCCCTTGGGGCCACAGTTTTTCATCACCATGATGCAGGTCTCGTCGATATCCAAAGCCTCGTCATTTATTTTGGCTTTGTAATCGTCGATGTCTTCAAATACCACGGCGCGCCCAGTGTGTTTGAGCAAATGCGGTGAGGCGGCAGAGGGTTTCAAAACAGCGCCTTTGGGGGCCAAGTTGCCGCGCAAAACAGCGATACCACCTTGCTGTGTCAGGGCTTGTTCGAGCGGCAAAATCACGTCTTCGTTGTGGTTTTCGACGTCTTTCACTTCGTCCCAGATCGTCTGACCAGAGACGGTGATACAGTCTTTGTTCAGCTGATCCCCCTGCCCCAAACATTGCAAGACAACAGGCAGTCCACCAGCGTAAAAGAACTCTTCCATCAGGTACTTCCCCGACGGCATAAGATTAACGATGGTGGCGACATCACGCCCGCAACGATCCCAATCGTCCAGTGTAAAATCAACCTCAACACGACCCGCCATCGCCAGCAGGTGCACAACCGCATTAGTCGAGCCACCGATTGCGCCATTGGCGCGCACAGCGTTTTCAAACGCGGCTTTGGTCATGATATCAGACGGTTTTAAGTCGTCTTTGACCATTTGTACGATCCGGCGACCAGACATCTGCGCGATCACGCGACGACGCGAATCCACCGCAGGTATTGCCGCATTGCCAGACAAAGCCATGCCCAAAGCTTCGGCCATAGACGCCATCGTTGATGCCGTGCCCATGGTGTTGCACGTCCCAGAAGAGCGCGACATGCCCTGTTCGGCTTCCAAGAATTCTTCTTGGGTCATTTCGCCAGCTTTCACAGCCTCTGAGAATTTCCAAAGATGCGTGCCAGACCCGACACGCTCGCCTTTGAAATGACCATTCAACATAGGTCCGCCGGTGACAACAATCGACGGAATATCGCAAGACGCCGCTGCCATCATCAAAGACGGAGTGGTTTTATCACAGCCAACCAAAAGCACAGCGCCATCAATAGGTTGTCCGCGAATGGTTTCCTCAATCGACAAAGCTGCCAGATTGCGAAACATCATCGCAGTGGGGCGAAAGGTGTTCTCTGAGGCTGAAAACACAGGCACTTCCACCGGAAAACCGCCCGCTTCCCAGATGCCCGCTTTGACCTTTTCAGCCAACTCTTTCATGTGACTGCCGTTGCACGGTGTCAATTCGGACCACGTATTCAAGATGCCGATGATCGGGCGACCATCGAATAAATCATGCGGGTAACCTTGGTTTTTCATCCAGCCACGATGATAAATCGTGTCACGTGAATTGCCGCCGTACCAAGATTGCGAACGCAGTTTGCGGGGCCAAGGGGCTGGTGTAAATGTCATGGGACCCCTTACAAAACTTTGACGGTGACAGTGCCAGACACGGCAGGCTGCTGGATCAATGGATTGCGCAAGACCAAGCCAAACTCAGGCGCTTCGATTTCAAACACATCGCCATCTTTGGTGGAAATTTTATCGGCAAACGACAGCGTTGCGGTGCCAAAGAAGTGCACATGCAATTCGCCCGGCTGGCGGAAAATGTCGTATTTAAAGTGATGATGCTCAAGGTTCGCCACAGTGTGCGACATGTTGTTTTCACCAGAAAGGAACGGTTTTTCCCAGATCACAGCCCCATCGCGCAAAATGCGCGACATGCCTTGCACATCGCCAGGCAGATCGCCGACCAAAAGCTCAGGGCCGAAAGACGCAGGACGCAATTTGGAATGCGCCAACCACAGGTAGTTGCCGCGCTCAGTGATGTGGTCTGAAAACTCATTGGACAGCGCAAAACCAACACGGAACGGCGTGCCATCGGCTGAGTTCACATAGATGCCTGCGATTTCAGGTTCTTCGCCTGCGTCTTTTGCAAAGCTGGGCGATGTCAGTGGCGCACCAGCAGCCACAGCTTGCGTGCCGTTGCCTTTGTAAAACCACTCAGGTTGCGCGCCCTCGGCATTCACGGCAGGCTTGCCGTCCTCAAGACCCATTTGAAACATCTTCATGGAGTCAGTTACTGGCGCATCAGTTTTGGCTTCGGCGTGCATCGATGACCGTGTTGACGCGGACCCCAAATGGGTCAAACCGGTGCCTGTCAAATGGCAATGCGCTGGGTCTTCATGATGGATTGGCAGCATCATCCGGCCCTCGGCATAGGCCGCATTCAAATCAATCGCCTCGCCAAACCCATGGGCTTGGATCACTTCCGCCAAGGATTTGCCTGCCTCAGCCGCTTCCATCGCCAAAGCGTAAGTCGATGCCGCATCTTTCACCGCGTAGGCTTCAGACCCGTCACGCGCGACAACAGTGATGCCCCCAAGGGCGTTTTGAATTTGTGAGAGCAGCATGATTTTCATTTCCAATTTTGTTTCTCTCCATCACAGGGCGCAGATGTGAGCTGCATGATCCTTGTGACGGCGTATTGCTAATCTTGTTTGTCTCGTCACAACGGCGCCAAACAAAGGAGCGCGTGATCTTGACAGTGCGCTGCATTCAAAACCTTTGACACATCTCAGTCAAATTATATTATACGATATAAATATACCATTTTCACCATACTACCTGAAGTCACTTCAACGCAGACATGTGCTGTTTTCGAGAACAAGGACGCTCTTATCCAATGGACCGATTGCTCAAAAGAGGCATAAAAATCAGCCACCTAAGATTAGCAGAGGCTTTAATGCGCGAACAACAACTCTCGTCTGCAGCGCGCGTTATGGGCATCGCGCAACCGGCGGCATCGCGTCTAGCCTCTGAGGTCGAGCGCATCATCGGCGCGCCGCTTTATACACGGGCTGGCCGAGGGATCGAATTGACGGCGGAAGGCTTGGCCTTGGCACGACGCGCACGACGGATCTTGCATGAAATTTCAGACGCGGACCGCGAGATTACTGAATTGAAATCAGGGCTGACAGGCAAAGTTTCAATCGGGGCAGTCACCGGCCCAGCGATTGAGCATGTGCTGCCCGCTCTAAGACAAGCGCGCATTGCTTTGCCAAACGTACAGATAGACGTGGAAGTCGGCACGTCAGATACGCTTGGACCCATGCTGCAAAGCGGGCGACTTGATTTCGCACTGGCGCGGTTGCCGACAGGCGCAGACCCTTCGACGTTCAATATGACAGTGGTAAGCAAAGAACCCTTGAGTATTGTGGGCCGACACGGCCACCCTGTGCTGCAACGCAAAGATCATGCCCCACAAAGTGCTGTTCCAGTGGCTGACCTGTTAAAATATGACTGGGTTATGCCTGACGCAGGCGCGATTTTACACAACACTGTCAGTCAAGCCCTAGGGCGCAGAGGCCTTCCCCTGCCTGAAAGGGTGCTTAGAACCTCGTCTTTTTTACTGGTTCTGGCGACGATTTCACAAACCAACGCAGTCGCCCCCGTTGCAACCTCAGTGGCGCAGACGTTCACATCCTATCAAGGCGACGACATGGGCGTGCCTGATACAGCAGGGTTTGTCCAGATTATAAAAACAGATATAGATTTCGAAGTCGAAGACTATGGCCTCATCACCCGCGCTGGTGGTGCTTTAACACCTGTAGCGCAATCTGTTTTGCGCTTATTGTGCGACGGCATTGGCATTTCACCCCCGACAATTGCTTAGCGTCAGACGCACGCCCAGTTCTATAATTCCAAAGAAAATGGCGACCCAAACTGGTGGGCCGCCATGAGGCAGGTTGCATTGTTCAAACCCAGAATGGGCGTCCACTTAACTGAATTGCACATTCTTATGAGACAGTGCTTTGATCACCCCGCGCATTTCAGCCAATCCACGCAAACGCCCGATCAAGGGATATCCCGGATGGGTGCCTGATCCGATATCATGCAACAGCTCATGCCCGTGATCGGGACGCCAAACCAATTCCCAATCGGCGCGGCCTTCCTCTTTGCGGGCTTGCTCTTCGCCTAACAAAACGGACACCAGTTCGACCATGTCAGTGTCGCCGTCCAAATGCGCGGCTTCCTCAAAGGACCCATCGGCATCTTTGGCCACATTGCGCAGATGCGCAAAATGAATCCGTTCTGAAAATTCGCGTGCAATCGCAGGTACATCGTTGGCAGGGTTGGCGCCAAGTGATCCTGAACACAGCGTCAAACCATTTTCCACAGCATCTTGTTGTGCAAACACCCAAGCAATGTCTTCGGCATTTGACATCACGCGTGGCAGGCCAAAAATATCGCGGGGCGGATCATCAGGGTGCACCGCAAAGCGCATGCCCAAATCTTGCGCCGCAGGAATAACTTCGGCCAGAAAGCGCGCGTAGTTGCTACGAATGTCATCACGGCCGATACCGTCGTAAAGCTTGAGTGCTTCTTTCATCGACGTCACATCATAGCGCTCGTAAGCGCCAGGAAGCCCCGCCATGATGGCGGCAATCAATGCTGTTTGGTCGTCTTCGGTGGATTGATCATACCATTGTTTTGCTTGCGCAACGATTTCGGGCGTAAAGTCGTTTTCGGCGCCAGCACGTTCCAACATGAACATTTCCAGCGCGCAGATTTGGCGTTGTTCAAACCGCAAAGACGTCCCACCGTGCTTGAGCGGATGATCCAATCGCGTGCGTGTCCAGTCGATCAAGGGCATGAAGTTATAACAAATCGTCGTCAGCCCTTCGGCGGCGAGATTGGCCATAGATTGGCGATAGTTCGCAAAGAGTTCTGTCAAATCGCCCTCGCCGCGCTTGATCCGCTCGTGGATCGGCAGGCTTTCAACGACATGCCATTTTTGACCATGCCCAGCGTCGGCGATCATGGTTTGACGCGCAGCGATTGCCTCGCGCGTCCAGACCTCACCGTAGGGGATTTCATGCAAAGCATTGACGATACCAAGCGCGCCTGTTTGCGCGATTTCGCCAAGCTCAATTTTATCTAGCGGTCCGTACCAGCGCCAAGATTCAATCATTGTGTGCCTCGATCATTTTGTATGCGCCTTGTGCAACAAGCCCTTCATAGGCTGCCGTCAGTCGGGCGACAAAGTTAGAATTATTCTGTAGAGTTGATGGGAAAATTTCGTCAATGGCCAGCAAAGCGTGCACCTTGGCGACATCGGTTTCAGCCCCGTCGCTCAGGGATTTCAGGCGATCCGCCATGGGGTCACGTACGTCAATAGCGGCACCTTTTTCGTCCACAGCACCAACGTAGCGCATCCATGCGGCGACCGCCAAAATAAGTCCAGACATCGGACGCCCTGCTTGCAACCCGCTTTCCAACTGCTTCAAAATCCGTTGAGGCAGTTTTTGCGATCCATCCATAGCAATCTGCCAAGTGAGGTGGCGAATGGATGGGTTCTGGTAGCGGTCAAAAAGCGCATCGGCATAGGCCTGTAGATCAACACCAGCAGGCGGCGTCAAACCCGGGATGA
Source organism: Pacificibacter sp. AS14 (assembly GCF_038899935.1). Lineage (NCBI taxonomy): Bacteria > Pseudomonadati > Pseudomonadota > Alphaproteobacteria > Rhodobacterales > Roseobacteraceae > Pacificibacter > Pacificibacter sp. AS14. The sequence goes on along the minus strand of NZ_JBBMQI010000001.1, from coordinate 185,214 downwards.
TTTCATCCCTCCAAAGCGATTTCACAAAGGCCGCATAAGCAGGCTCTGCCACGGTGTTTGAAATGGTGTCCAAACCACCCAAGTAGCCTAAATAAGCAAGACTTGAATGCGTGCCGTTCAAACAGCGCAGTTTCATGTCTTCAAATTCAGTGACGTTCTCTACCAGCTGTACACCAACTGCGCCAAGATCTGGCCGCACACCATCAACGAAGTCGTCCTCGATCACCCATTGGCGGAAGGGTTCCATCATCACAGGCGACGCATCATATTTGCCGATGAGATCGCCAAGCATATCGATGTCTTCCGGTTTGGTCGCAGGTACAATCCGGTCCACCATCGTGCAGGGAAACTTAACCTCGGATGTAATCCAAGCGGCCAGATCATCAGAAATCAGCGCGGCCAATTCAAGCACCACACCACGCAAAACGCGGCCATTGTCAGGCAGGTTATCACAGGTCAAAACCGTGAAGGGACGCCGGCCTTTTGTGCGGCGGACATCCAAGGCACGGACCAAAAACCCAAGAGCAGACGCAGGCGCGCTGGGGTCTGCAAGATCTTGCACGATATCAGGATGGCTTTGCAGCAATTTACCTGTCGAGGGTTCGTGGCAATAACCTTTTTCGGTCACCGTAAGCGTGACGATTTTGACGGTCTCTTGGCTCATCGCGTCCAGCACGGCGGCGGGATTTTCAGGGGCGACAAGCACATCTTGCACCACTTCAATGTGATGCGGGATCGGGCCAGTTGGGGCCAATTCAAGCGCTGTGTAGACACAGTCTTGCGGGGCCAACTTGTCGCGTTGTGTGGGCGATTTCAAGGAAACGCCCGTGATGCCCCAATCGCCACCGGATGCCTGCATCGCTTGCGCGATATAGATCGCAGCATGGGCGCGGTAAAAGGCACCAAGGCCAAGGTGAATAATGCCGACACCGGGTTTCACCGCATCTGAGCGGCTAAGGCGGGCATGTGAATTGCTGTCTGTCATGATGTTTGTGTCCTTAGCCAAGAGTGGCTTTGTAGAGAGAGGACGGGCGCGATCAGGTCGCACCCGCCTATGTATCAACTTAGCGTGCTAACCAACCGCCATCGACGTTCAGCACAGCACCGGTCACGTATTTGGCCGCATTGGAGGCAAGATAAGCCGCCGTGCCGCCAATATCTGAGGCATCGCCCCAACGACCTGCGGGAATACGCGCCAAGATGGCCTCGTTGCGCACGGGGTCTGCGCGCAAGGCTTCGGTGTTGTTGGTGGCAATATAACCCGGCGCGATGGCATTCACTGTGATGCCATGGGGAGCCCATTCATTGGCAAGGATTTTGGTGATCCCTGCAACAGCGTGTTTGGACGCCGTGTAAGCAGGAACGCGAATGCCGCCTTGGAACGACAGCAAAGACGCGATATTTACGATGGATCCCGTGCCGCCTGAGGTGATCAATTCCTTGCCAAAGGCCTGACAGGTAAAAAACAGTGCCTTTTGGTTGACGTCCATCACTGCGTCCCAGTCTTCCTCAGAATAGTCGACTGAATCTTCGCGACGAATGATGCCTGCGTTATTCACAAGGATCGAGACGCCCAAGCCCTTGAACACGTCTTTCGCAGCCATAGGGTCGGCAAAATCAAGGATCAGCGCTTCGCCTGTGCCGCCGTTTTGCGCGATCATCGCGGTCGTCTCGTCGCAAGCGCGCCGACCTGCACAGATCACGTGTGCGCCTTGACCTGCAAGCGTTACTGCAATGGCTTGGCCGATGCCCGTGTTGGCACCGGTAACAAGCGCTTTGCGGCCCTTGAGTGAGAATAAATCTGACATAAAAAGCCCCTTAGCGCATATCTGCGATTTGAACGAAATCCATGTCGGTGTAATCGACATTGTCGCCCGCCATAGCCCAGATAAAGGTATAGGCGCCAGTTCCAACGCCAGAATGGATGGACCATGTTGGCGAAATAGCTGCTTCCTCATTGGCCACAACGATGTGACGTGTCTCAGTAGGTTCGCCCATCAAGTGGAACACGCGCGTATTATCGTCCATGCCCCAATACAGGTAAGCTTCCATGCGGCGATCATGCACATGCGCTGGCATGGTGTTCCAAACGGAGCCCTGTTCAAACGAGGTGTAACCCATAACCAATTGGCAGCTTTTCATCACCAGCGGATGGATGAACATCTTGATGGTGCGCTCATTGGCGGTCTCAGGCGCGCCCATTTCAACTTTATTGGCCTCATCAACCGTGACCAAACGCGAAGGATAGGTGTGATGCGCAGGGCAAGACGTGATGTAGAAACGCCCCTGCCCTTTGAAAGTCACAGGACCAGTGCCCATGCCCAAGTAAAGCACATCGCCTTTGTTCATCACGTAAGTCTCGTCTGCCGCTTCAACAGAACCCGCTTCGCCGATATTGATGATGCCCATTTCACGACGTTCCAAGAATGTCCCTGTGCGCGTTTCATCGACTTTGTCCAGCGTCAAAGACCCACCGGCGGGCACAGCACCGCCAACCGTAAAGCGGTCGTAATGGGTGTAGACCAGACGAATTTCACCATCGGCAAACATACCTTGGGCCAGAAAATGATCACGCAGGGCTTGGGTATCCATGCCTTTGGCGTGCTCAGGGTGAACAGCGTGGCGGGTTTCGACGTTGAGTTTGGTCATGATCTTCTTCCTATGTTTTTGTTCAGGTCAGCGCGAGGCCAACCTCGCCGCGTTAAAAAGTCAGGGCGGCGTTAGAATGCGAGGCAGAAATGGCGGCTCTAAACTTGAAATATGAGTAAAGGTTTGCGCGCAAAGTGTTTGAAATACATCTATCGCGCTCCTAAACAGGCAGCGGCAGTGTGTTTATTCAAGTGATTTGCGTGAAACTGGCCTCCCTCCCAAAAGGCGTGGTATCTGCGATCAAAGCCTATAGGCTTTTTTCACCAAATTATAGGTCAAGTCTTGCGCAACCTCATGCGCCTCATCCACAGTCAGACGCCCTGTGGCAACCAAAGTGGCAAGGTATCCAGCGTCGACGCGACGGGCCACATCATGGCGCGCAGGGATAGAACAAAACGCACGCGTGTCATCGTTGAAGCCAACAGTGTTATAAAACCCAGCGGTTTCTGTGGTGTTTTCACGGAACCGTTTCATGCCCTCAAAACTGTCATGGAACCACCAAGGCGGCCCAAGACGCAGCGCCGGATAAACACCCGCCAAAGGCGCAAGTTCGCGGCTTTGCGTGGTCTCGTCCAGCATGAACAAAATCACCGTCAGATCGCGTTCCATGCCAACAGCGTTCAACAAGGGTTTTAAATTGTTCACAAATTCGGTTTTGGACGGAATATCAAAGCCTTTATCGCGGCCAAACTGCTGCAACATAGGACCAGAATGATTGCGATGAGAGCCCGCATGAATTTGCATCGTCAAACCGTCATCCAGCGACATACGCGCCATTTCGGTGAGCATATGCCCGCGAAAGGCGTCGGCTTCATCCGCCGTGCTCGTACCGCTGAGCGCCTTTTGAAACAGCTCATTGGCCTTAGTGGCACTAAAGTTTTCGGTGCGCGCAGTCGGGTGACCATGGTCAGAGGACGTGACACGCCCCACCTCTTTGAAATAAGCGCGCCGTGCACGATGCGCATTTAAATAGCCCGCCCAAGTGGCCGTGTCTTCACCCGTCAAAGCCCCAAGTTGCATCACATTTTCAGTGAACCCAGCAAACTCAGGATCGATCACATTGTCGGGGCGATAGGCAGAAATAACGGTGCCATTCCAATCGCTCTCAGCAATGGTTTTATGATGCTGCAAGTCGTCCAGGGCCATCTCGGTGGTCGACAGAGCCTCGATGTTAAAGCGGTCATACAAAGCGCGCGGCTTGAACGCATCAGTTTTCAAGCAGGCGTCAATATGGTCGTACATTTCGTCAGCCGTGTCACGGGTCAGCGGCACGTCTATGCCAAACACCTCTTGAAACGCATGGTTGAGCCACATCAACGACGGCGTTCCGCGCAAAAGATACAGATTTTCCGCGAACACACGCCAGATTTTGCGCGGATCTTGTTCCGTCACGCCCCCATCGGCGCGTGGCACGCCCAAAGTGGCCAAATCTATACCCTGCGAGCAAAACATCCGAAAAACATAATGGTCAGGGGTCACAAATAAACGTGCTGGATCGCTAAAACTCTCGTTGAGCGCAAACCAAGACGGGTCCGTGTGCCCGTGCGGCGAAATGATCGGTAAATCTTTTATACCGTCATATATCTCTCGGCTAAGACCACGCGTGCGGTCCTCGACTGGAAACAGACGATCTTGGTCGAGTAGCGCCATGTAATTCCCCCCGTCACCCCCTAAAACTTTTGGCATTGAAATAGCCTCAAGCTTTGATGCTATAGGGGGTGTTCAATTCCTCAGCAATCTAATATGCTAGTTGGAAATTCATGTCAACGAGACTTCACATACGGTCAGTTCACATCAGAAAAATGATGCTACTGCTCTTGAGAACCGGCATAAATTGAACCACTGTGCGACATCGCGGAGGATTTGGCACATGTACGTAAGGGAGGCACTGGGTGGGACAAAATCTAAAACTACAAGCCCTGACGCAAGAGCGCAGCCCTTCTGTCACGGACGTCGTCTACAGACAGCTTTATGATAGCATCGTAGGCCTTACTATGACGCCAGGTACTAAGTTGTCCGAGGCGGATGTCGCCAGCCAATTGGGGGTCTCTCGTCAACCTGTGCGTGACGCATTCTATCGCCTAAGCCAACAGGGCTTTTTATTGATCCGCCCCCAACGCGCAACGGTTGTCACTAAAATTTCTCCAGCCGCAGTTCTTAAAGCTCGCTTCATTCGCACGGCATTAGAGTTGGAAACAACCTGCACGGCGTTAGAGCGCGCAAACCCTAAAGATTTCCGCTCGCTCGAAGACAATCTCGACTTGCAAAAAAGAGCCATCGAGAACGACAAACGCGATGTATTCCATGAACTTGATGACGAATTTCACGCTGAAATCTGTGTGATTGCAGGTCATCCAGAAGTCTGGACTTTGATCAAAAACAACAAAGCTCACATGGATCGCGTGCGCTATCTCGCGCTTGATAAACAGGTCTCGCAGAAAGCTTTCAACGAACACGTTGCGATTTTGGACGCGATGAAAGCTGGCGATAAGCCGCGTTTAAGTGATCTTTTGCGATCGCACCTGAACCGTATCGCAAATACAATACAAACAATTCGGGTAGAACATTCCGAGTTTTTCGAAGAGGACGACCATGAAAACTAAGACACTTTTGACCATTGGCGAATGCATGGTCGAAATGGCGCCAGACGGCCATGGAAAATATTCCATGAACTTCGCAGGCGATACACTTAATACAGCTTGGTATGCCAAACGGTGTCTGGCTGGTCTTGATGATTACTCCGTCGGATATTTCACTGCGGTGGGTACGGACGGTATGTCCGATCAGATGGTAGATTTTTTCAACACATCCGGCATTGACACCACGCACATCAGCCGCATTCCCGATCGCACAGCTGGCCTCTACACGATCCAGTTGGCAGATGGAGAACGGTCTTTTGCATATTGGCGTGACAATTCCGCTGCCAAACTTTTGGCAAGCAACGCAGACGCGATGGACACAGCCTTCGCCGGGGACCAAATTTTGTTGTTCTCAGGTATCACCCTTGCAATTCTATCCCCCGAACATCGCCAAAACTTGATTGAAGCACTCTCGCGTGCTCGCGCCCAAGGTGCCCAAGTGGTCTTTGACACCAATATTCGTCCCCGTCTTTGGGAAACCCCTTCTGCCACAAAAGAATGGCTTTCAAAGGCGGCACAAATTGCTGACGTCATGCTGCCTTCTTTTGACGAGGAAGAAGAAATGTTCGGGGACGCAAAGCCTCAAGACACAGCTCTACGATACCGCGATCTTGGAGCCCACACTGTGATCGTCAAAAACGGTGCTCATGAAATGTATGCGTGGTCACAGGGCGAAGGTGGCATGTCAATCTCACCTGAACCCGTCACCCCGGTCGACAGCACCGCAGCAGGCGACAGCTTCAACGCAGGCTACATCACAGCTCGGATGCAAGGCGCAGATCTAGAGGGTGCCCTAAGAGCAGGTATGACGCTGTCGTCACAAGTTGTTCAACATCGCGGGGCCTTGATCGCGCTTTAATCCATCTGTTAATTTCGGTCTAAAACTTAATAGAACGGCCCATGCGTTTGATGCGCGTGGGCTCTTCTTTGTGCTTGTCAGAAAAATTCAAGAAAAATACAAAAACACCTTGCCGTTAAAGCATTTATTAGAACTCTTGAGACAGGATGCCTCAAACTCATGAGGTACATATGTTCCACTTTCGAAATTCCAAACGTCAAATTGATACTTCCGCCGCCACCCTTGCTGCGACTGATTCCGCGCTTGCGATGATTTGGTTCGACTTGGATGCGACCATCACCAATGCCAATCTAAATTTTTGCCACACCATGGGCTATGCGCCTGAGGAAATCATTGGCAAAAAGCATGCGATGTTCGTGACCGCCACAGAAAAACAAAGTCCAGAATATAATAAATTTTGGGCGGCCCTGCGCGCAGGAAAAATGCAACAAAGGACCTTCGGACGTCTGCATAAAGATGGCTCAACTGTCTATATTGAAGCGTCATATATTCCTCTTAAAAGCATCAATGACGAAATCACCGGCGTGGTTAAAATTGCGACCGATGTCACTCAAAAGAACATCGATAGTATGCTCAATCAGTCAAGAAATGACGCTATTTCTCGATCATCTGCGATTGTAGAATTCACACTCGACGGAATCGTTTTGTCGGCAAATCAGAATTTTCTGGACAAAATGGGCTATACGATCGACGAAATCATAGGCAAGCACCATAGCACCTTCATGCCAGCGGGACAGGCCGATACTCCAGAATACACCGCATTTTGGGATCAATTGAAACAAGGTAAAACAGCCTCAGGTGAATTCCTGAGTTGCACAAAAAATGGCGCAGACGTCTTTTTTCGAGCCCATTACAACGTCCTATTCGATAAAGATGGAAAACCAGAGCGGGTCATGAAAATCGCGGCGGAAATTACGAAAGAAAAAGCTGCCATCAACGATCTAACGGGCCAAATGAAAGCAATTCATCGCGTCCAAGCTGTGATCGAGTTCAACCCAGACGGCACGATCCTGACCGCGAATGATAATTTTCTATATGCCCTCGGCTACACGATGGACGAAATCAAAGGCAAACACCATTCCATGTTTGTTCGCGAAGAGGATAGTGAAACAGATGATTACAAACTATTTTGGAAAGCCCTCCTGTCGGGTGAGTATATGGATTCTGAATTTCTTCGTGTCACTAAAACCGGTGAAGAAATTTGGATCAAAGCGACCTACAATCCCATTTTTGACTTGCAAGGGAATGTCTATAAAGTCGTGAAGTTTGCAGCTGATATCACCGCTTTCAAAACCGCAATGTTTGACATAAACGACGCAATCAGCGAACTCAGCCGCGGCAATTTGATCGCCAATTTGTCTGATGAAATGCCAGGAGAGCTGAACGACTTACGCAATAACTTCAACGCATCCCTTGGCCGACTGGCAGCACTCATTCAGCAAATCACACTCGGCATCGACAGCATGCAAAACGAAGTGGACAGCATCGCCTCTGCATCCGAAGATCTGGGTCGGCGCACTGAAAGTCAAGCCGCGTCATTGGTCGAAACAGCGTCAGCTATAACAGAGCTCAGCTCTTCAGTAGAAAACTCCGCCGAAGGCGCCAAACATGCTGCTAAATCAGTCGCAATGGCACGCGCTCGTTCAGGTGAAGGACGTGAAGTTGTGGAACTTACCATCAATGCAATGACCGATATCTCAAAAAGTTCCGAAGAAATTTCCAAAATCACGTCTGTCATTGATGACATTGCATTTCAAACCAACTTGCTTGCCCTCAACGCAGGCGTTGAAGCCGCGCGTGCAGGTGAAAGTGGTCGTGGCTTTGCCGTGGTTGCTTCAGAAGTGCGCGCACTTGCACAGAGATCATCTGAAGCCGCCAGAGAAATTGCTAACCTGATAGACACTTCGTCAACACAGGTCAAATCCGGCGTCGCGTTGGTACATGAATCAGGCACTGCACTTAAAGAAATAGAAAGCTTGGTTTCCCAAGTCGATGGCCTTGTCCAAGATATCGCGAGTTCCGCACAAGAACAATCTGTTGGTCTGTCTGAAATCAACAAAGCCGTAGATCAACTTGATCAGGTAACACAGCAAAATGCTGCGATGTTCGAAGAAAGCTCTGCAGCCGTCACAATGCTCAAAACCCAAGCAAAAAATCTGCACCACGAGACCAATCAGTTTAAAACTTAGGTCATGCAGTTCAAAAATTGTCTGACAATGCATTCCACCACGCGAACAGCGTGGTGGAATGCAATTTAAGTTTAAGAAAAGTCAGCGGGCAGAACCGCGGCAGGGATGTTTTGATAGCTCACAGGGCGTAGGAAGCGACGAATAGATAAGGTCCCGACAGATGTCGCACCAAAATTCGTCGATGCTGGGTAAGGTCCGCCATGTACCATTGCATCACAGACTTCAACGCCAGTTGGGAAACCATTTGCTAAAATACGACCAGCTTTACGCTCAAGGATCGGAAGCAATTTTTTGGCGTCTTGCGCATCTTCATCATCAAGATGAATCGTACAAGTAAGTTGACCTTTCAGTGCTTTAGAAATTTGCAATAGTTCGTCCATATCTTTCGCACGAACGATCAACCCAAGTGGACCAAACACTTCTTCACCCAGCAACTCATTTTCCAACCAGTCTTTGCCCGAGGTCTCGAAAAGGTAAGGCGCCGCATCGCGCAAGTCACAAGTTGATGAGATCAATTCTTGAACACCTTTCGCCGCAGAAATGCTGCTGCCACCTTTGCGGTAAGCGTCGGCGATGCCATCCGTCAACATTGTTTGGGGCGCGACAGACGAAAGAGCTTTTGTCGCAGTTTCAACAAATGCATCTGCATCTGGACCATCCAAAACAACACTGATGCCAGGGTTAGTACAGAACTGCCCCGCACCCATAGTCAAAGAACCAGCCCAGCCTTCAGCAATTGCAGTGCCGCGTTTTGACAGTGCAGTTGGCATGAAGAACATTGGGTTGACGGATCCAAGTTCACCAAAGAATGGAATGGGTTCAGGTCGTTGTGCACACAAATCAAACAATGCGCGACCGCCACCAAGTGAACCGGTGAAACCAACCGCTTTGATCAAAGGGTGCTGAACCAAAGACGTGCCGACATCTCGTTTTCCACCTTGGATCAGTGAAAACACACCAGGGTGCATACCGCAGGATTTGATGGCAGCGTGAATGGCTTCTGCAACAATTTCACCAGTGCCCGGATGCGCAGAGTGACCTTTGACAACAACAGGACAACCAGCTGCCAAAGCAGCAGCTGTGTCACCGCCAGCGGTTGAAAACGCAAGCGGAAAGTTTGACGCGCCGAACACAGCAACGGGCCCAATAGGACGCTGCATCATGCGAATTTCAGGACGAGCCATCGGTGCACGATCAGGCAAGGCTTCATCAGTGCGGCGGTCCAAATAATCGCCAGCCAAAATGTGAGCAGCAAACAAACGCAGCTGTCCAGTTGTGCGGCCACGCTCGCCTTGCATGCGACCTTGTGGCAAGCCCGTTTCTTCGGACCCGATTTGAGTGATAGCATCAGCGCGTGCTTCGATTTCATCAGCAATTGCATTCAAAAATTTCGCGCGGGTTTCGCGAGAAGAATATCCAAAGCTCCAAAATGCGTCTTCTGCTGCTTGAGCAGCTTGATCAACCAAAGCAGACGTACCCACGCTAAAGTCATGCGCGTCTCCGGTTGCTGGCTCTGATGTAAAGACCGCATCAGTTCCGATCCATTCGCCGCTGATGAGGTGTTTTCCGTGTGGGGTGAACGTCATGAGACTACCTTTCCGCCACCAATCCGGTGTGCAGTTTAATTCGTGGAGCACCAAGCGCTCTGAGAAAATTTCCAGCTCGGTTCCCGCCAGCGCAAGTGGTATACTAGCGACGAAACCAACAGTAATAGTAATCGAACGTCTCGGTCAAAATTGCAACCCAATTGCGCGCAAAACACCTGCTGAAATTGGCTTTCACCAGCGACACTTAAGGCATTAATAGACTTGTTATTAGCTAACCTTCAGGATTTGAATGTATCGCCTTAAGCGCGCAGTTTGTGTGAAGTCAATCGCATGAAATAAACTGCCCCAAAACCGTGATCAAGCTACGATATGATAAATGCAGTTTTAGAGAGTATCGTTTTTTGACGCGCACTGCAGTGCGACTCAGCATGGCTAAGTTTGATTAGGCCTCGCATATTCCACATAGGCAAAGGCGACCCCATCAGGCGACCAAGATGGCACATTCAGGGTGCCCTGGCCACCATAGAGCGACACAATCGTTTTGGGTGCAAGGCCTGTGCTTTCAAACAAACGCAACTCGACCTCTTGGCCTACGGGGTGGCCCTCAACGCCTTCTTCGTATGACAAATAGACGATTTTTTCACCATCAGGAGATGGATGCGGGAACCAGTTTACGCGCGCGTCGTCAGTCATTTGTTCGACATCTGAGCCATCCACACGCACGCGCCACAGGTCTGATGACCCATTGCCTGAACGTTCAGAGTTAAACCAAATCCAGTCCCCATCAGCAGTGTAATCAGGACCATCGTAATGATGGGCGCTCTCGATCACACATGTCTCGTCCCCGCCTTCAATTGGAATGGTGTAAATGCCGAAAGTGCCATTTCGCACGGCAGTATAGGTCAGCGTTTTGCCATCAGGCGACACGCCATGCCACCAAGATGGGCTGTTCGTGGTCACGCGCTTTGGATCAGCATCTTCGTTTTCGTCACCAAGCTTTTGCGTCCAAATTACAGCCCCTTGACCATAGGTATGATCAGAGAAAATCAAAGTTTCGCCATCTGGCGTTATCCCGTGATCGTTGTTGAGTTTGACACACAGGCCTGTATCAATTTCCCACAATTCGGGATTTTCAAGGTCTACCCAAAATAAGCTACCTTCGCCGTTCACGATCAAAGCATCGCCCTCTGGCGCCCAATTTGGAGCTTCGATATGCATGTCGGTTTCCAAGACGGGAAAGGACTTTCCCTCTTCAAAATCATACACCATTAGGCGTGAGGTCCAGCTCATGTGATCATCCTTTAAACGCGACCTGCAAGGCACGCCCTGAGGTTCAAATGAGAAACGGGTAAACCGCGCGTCGCGCTTTGGCCCCGTAATATATATCGCATACATGGCATCAGAGCCCTTCGTAAAGGATCAGTCTGCACCCGCGTTCGCGACATACCCAGTCAGCTTCACATTTAAGAGCGCGGCCCGATGAAAAGGCCGCGCTATAAGATCCCAATTCGAGAACTTTTGAATGTAAATTCTACCTTCGAATACCATTCAAAAGGCGGGACTTCAGATCACTTAACTTCGCCTTTGCCTTCGGATGAAAGCGCCCAAAGGTTGATTTTTTCTTCGTCCGCGTGCTCGTCAATGAAAGCAAGTTCTTCAGCGGTGAACTCAAGATTATTAACCGCCCCCACGCAATCTGTGACCTGAGATGGTTTCGACGCACCGATCAGCGCTGTCGTGATCCCGCCATTGCGCAGCACCCAAGCGATGGCCATTTGCGCCAAAGTTTGACCGCGCCCGTTGGCCAGTTCATTGAGCTTATTGAGGTTCGCAATCGCGGCTTCAGATACGAACTCAGGCTTCAAGGACTTGCCCTGCGTCGCGCGCGATCCTTCGGGAATACCGCCCAAGTATTTGTTGGTCAGCATGCCCTGCGCCAATGGCGTAAACGCGATGGACCCGACACCCAGTTCTTGCAGCGTGTCTTTCAGACCATCATGTTCGACCCAGCGGTTGAGCATGTTATAGCTTGGTTGATGAATGACACAAGGCGTTCCAAGTTCGTTCAAAATGCGTAAGGCTTCACGAGTGCGATCGGAATTATATGAAGAAATACCGACATATAGCGCCTTACCTTGACGTACAATACTATCGAGTGCCCCCATTGTTTCCTCAAGCGGCGTGTCAGGGTCAAAGCGGTGCGAATAGAAAATATCGACGTAATCAACCCCCATACGTTTGAGCGATTGATCACAAGATGCCATCAGATATTTGCGTGAACCCCATTCACCGTAGGGGCCATCCCACATGTGGTAGCCTGCTTTGCTTGAGATGATCATCTCATCGCGGTAGCCTGCAAAATCAGTTTTGAGGATTTCGCCAAAGGCGGTTTCAGCAGCACCTGGGCGTGGCCCATAGTTATTGGCCAAATCGAAATGGGTGATGCCTGCGTCAAATGCTGTATGCAAGATATCGCGTTTCACTTGATGCGGCGTATCATCGCCAAAGTTGTGCCAAAGTCCCAAGGACACTGCAGGCAGTTTTAGCCCTGATTTTCCACAACGGCGATATTGCATTGTCTCATAACGGTTTTCTGCGGGGGTATAGGTCATGGCGTTCTCCAATTCGCGGGGGCACAGCCTGTCTTGATTGCGCGCGTCCCAATGCCTTAGTTCTATGATGGCCTGAAAGATTAGTCTGATCCAGAGTTTTGCGCGCACGCCCCTTGAGCAAAATTGTATACCATCAATGTCGATGCACGTGTCATCGTTTCAGCCCCTAAAACTTGGCGCTCTTTGCAGCACCAGAGCCAAACTGACGTATACCAAAAAAAATGCGACACCATTCGAAAAATGAAGCCGCATTTTAGTCACCCAAATGAGATAGAGCGGTTACCCAACGGGCACGTCATCTGGCAGCTCAAGCGCCTTTATGGCGGCGAATTGCGATAAAAATACCTGCCCGGTCAAGGCCTGCAAAAAATGAGATTTCTGCAGTCGATCCATCACCGGCCCCTTCACCTCAGACAAATGGAGCGAAATGCCCATGTCTTTCAGACGCAGATTGATTGCCTCAAGGCTTTCCAGTGCAGAGTGATCGATCTCGTTCACGGCTGGACACATAAGCACGATGTGCTTGATTTCATCGCAATCTGCCACGCGATCGTAAATATAGTCTTCGAGAAAACGCGCATTGGCAAAATACAGGCTTTCATCAACGCGGATCGTCACCACATGCGGCTTGGTTAAAACCTCATGGCGCTTGATGTTGCGAAAATGCTCTGTCCCGGGCACCAAACCGACTTCGGCGATATGGGGCCGAGACGTTTTGTACAGGTGCAAAACAATGGATAAAATCACACCAGCCGAGACGCCTGTCTCGACACCAACCCCAAGCGTCAGCATGATCGTGGCCAAGACGGCGGCGAAATCCGCTTTGCTGTAGGCCCAAGTGCCCCGCAAGATCGAAAAATCAACCAAAGACATCACGGCGACAATGATCGTTGCGGCCAAGGTGGCAATCGGTAAAAAGTACAAAAGTGGCGTCAAAAATAATGCTGCAAGCCCAATGCCAATCGCGGTAAAGGCACCCGCAGCTGGCGTTTCTGCACCTGCATCAAAGTTCACAACCGAGCGCGCAAATCCACCAGTGACAGGATAGCCGCCAGAAATCGCGGCCGCTATATTAGACGCCCCTAGGCCGATCAACTCTTGGTCAGGCATGATGCGTTGGCGTCGTTTCGCAGCCAGCGTTTGCGCCACAGAAACGGATTCAACAAATCCGATGATAGAAATCAGCACCGCCGCGCCAAACAGTTGCGACCAAACCTCGCCCGAAAACACCGGCAGGGTCAAAGGCGGCAAGCCGCGCGGCACCTCTCCCACAATTTTCACCCCATGATCGGCCAAACCAAAGCCGAAAGACAGAAGTGTGGTGACAACAACTACAGCAACAGGCCCCGCTTTGGTCGCGATATCAGCCATCCGCGGCGAGGCACCTTTGCCAATCAAAAACGGCTTCAACCCTTTGCGCACCCAGAACAAAAATGCGACAGCGGCCACACCAATGACCAACGTGATAAAATTCACCTGCCCCAAATGGCTCACAAGAGATTGGACCGTCTCTAACAAAGTGTGACCAGAGGCAGAAACGCCTAAAATATGTTTCAACTGCGACGTGGCAATCAAGATGCCAGAGGCGGTGATAAAGCCTGCAATCACGGGGTGACTTAAAAAATTCGCCAAAAACCCCAGTCGAAACAGCCCCATAACCAGTAAAATTAAACCAGATAGAAACGCCAAAGTGATCGCAGCCATCGCATATTCAGCTGTGCCTTGCAACGCCATGTTGCCAACAGCCGCCGCCGTCATCAAAGACACAACGGCCACCGGCCCGACGGCCAGCGCACGCGACGTCCCAAAAATGGCATAGGCCACGAGCGGCAAAATGGAAGCGTAAAGCCCCATTTCAGCCGGCAACCCCGCCAGCAAAGCATAAGCCAAAGATTGCGGGATCAACATGATCGTCACGATCAAAGCCGCCACGCCGTCGTTCAAAAACGTGTCGCGTGTATAGCGTGAACCCCAATCAAGAATGGGAAAATATCTGCGCAGGCCGGAGAGATTAAAAGACACGTTGGACTTTCCTTATATGGGGACACACGCTCGGACCATTTCCCAGATCATGCGCCCTAAACACTTATTTGGCTGTAATTTTTTCTGGCTTCGCAAGCCATTCTTTGCCGCGCAACATCGCCTTCCAATAGATGGGCGGCAGGATTTGCTCTTTCAAAACCCAAGCGGCGCGGGTCGGCTTTGTGCCGTCAATGACCCACTTGGGGAAACTTGGCAAAAGCACACCGCCATAGCCAAATTCAGCCAAAACAATTTTACCTTTCTCAACGGTGAGCGGACAGGAGCCATAGCCGTTGTAAGACGCCACTGGACCTTTGCCATCCATGTCAGAAGCCACGTTTTCCGCTACCACAGGCGCTTGAATCCGTGCCGCCGCCGCCGTTTTTGCGTTGGGCGCGTTCATCACATCGCCCAAAGACCAAATGTTGTCGTAAACCTTGTGGCGCAAGGTGGCTTGATCGACATCGACCCACCCGCCTGCATCCGCCAAAGGGGACACTCTAATAAAATCAGGCGCGGTTTGAGGCGGGCAGACATGGATCATGTCAAAATCAACCGTGATCTCAGTGGCCTCAGTCTCGGGTTTAAACACACTAAAAGTCGCCGTTTTTGCGGCCCCATCAATTGCAGTGAGATTGTGGAAGAAGTTAAGATTTAGATCATAGCGGTCCACATAGGATTGCAGCGCTGGCACATAGTCTTTGACCCCGAACAAAACCCCACCGGCATTCATGAAATCCACGTCGATGTTTTTCAAATTGCCTGAGGTTTCCCAATGGTGAGACGATAGATACATCGCTTTTTGCGGCGCACCAGCGCATTTGATCGGCATTGGTGGCTGCGTAAATATCGCACGCCCACTCTTAAGGCCATGCACCAATTCCCAAGTGTAAGGCGCTAAATTATAACGATAATTCGATGTCACCCCATTGCGACCAAGAGTGTCTTCCAATCCTTCAATTGCGCCCCAATCGAGTTTCAAACCCGGACATACAATCAGACGTTGGTATTTGACGACGCGGCAACCATCCAAAATGATCGCGTTGTTCTCTGGTTCGAATGCAGCCACGCCTGATTTCACCCAATGCACACCACGCGGGATCAAAGACCCCATGGTTTTCGCCGTGGTCTGTGCATCGAACACGCCTGCGCCAACCATAGTCCACCCTGGTTGGTAATAATGAATATCAGCAGGGTCGATGATGGCAATTTCTGCATTTGGTTTGCGCGCCTTTAACGAGGCGGCAACGGCAACTCCTGCGGCACCTGCGCCAACAATGACCACATCATATTGCGCGTCCTGAGCAGAGTCTGTCGGAGTTTTTCCACCATTGGCGATCCGGCGCGCAACGCCTGCCATATCGTACCCTGCCGCTTTGGTTGCCGCCAAAATATCAACAACAGATTTGTCAGATGACATCGCCAAAGACCAAAGCGTGGTCGTACGTGTGCCAGTGCGACAATAGCCCAAAATAGGACCAGGGAGCTCCGTCAGCGCGGTTTTGAACGCTGCAGCGGTCTCATCTGTCACGATCCCAGGGGTGACGGGAAGGTATAGAAACGCAAGCCCCGCCTTTTGCGCCGCCTGTTGCATTTCCTCATGTGTTGGTTGGTCCGCCGCCTCGCCATCAGGGCGATTACAAACAATCGCTCCGAAACCGAGGTCAGCTAGGTTGGCGACCTCATCAAGGTAAATTTGCCCACTGACAGACAAAGCGTCTGATATTTTTTTAACGTTCATTTTGCGTCTCCTCACGCGGGTGCCATTGCTGGCTTCCCGCAGCTTTGGTCACATAAGTTGATTGCCACTGGGGCGAATGAGCCGTGGATGGGCCAGCTTATGGACGCAAAGCGAGGAAGACTGCGCGAGAGTGAAGCGCGGGCTATTTGCCTGCGAGATAAGCGGCCATACCGCGTAAATCGTAGCCACCATCGGCGGCCTGAGAAATAATATCGTCCGCATCCAAAACACCCGCCTGCGACAAGGCCCAAAGGGTGCAAGACCGTGTGCCAGAGCGGCAGTAGGCATAGATAGGCCCATCAAGTTCCGTCATAGCTGTGGTCAACTCAGTAATGGCGTCCTCGGTGAATTGACCGGGATAGATCGGAATATACCGAAAGCTTAGACCCGCAGCCGTGGCAGCCGTTTCAATCGCAGCAGATTGTAGAGCCTCTTCAACTTCTTCATCGGGACGGTTGCAGATCAGAGTTTTGAAGCCTTTTTCAACCAAGGTCGTCATCTCGGTTGGCAAAATTTGGCCACTGACGGTGAGCTGGTCGTTGATTTTATTGAAATCCATAAGGCGTGCTTTCATTGCTGTAGGGTCAAGACCGCCCTGCCCCTTTTTGAGACAAAACGGGGTGCTGTGCGATCTTGACGATTTACAGACCGTTCACGGGCACCTTTAGGAAAGTTTTGCCATCCTTATCGGCTGGGGGCAATTCCCCACCGCGCATATTCACCTGCAAAGACGGAATAATCAGCCGTGGCATGTCCAGTTGGGCGTCGCGTGCTTCGCGAAAGGTGACAAAATCCTCTTTGGTTTTGCCTACGCCGACGTGAATATTGTGCTTTTTCTCATCGCCAACCGTGGTTTCCCATTCGATATCGCGGCCATTAGGCCCGTAATCGTGGCACATAAACAGGCGCATATCGTCGGGCAAAGCCAATACCTTTTGGATGCTGTCAAACAATGTCGCTGCGTCCCCGCCCGGGAAATCTGCGCGCGCAGACCCTCCGTCGGGCATAAACAAAGTATCGCCCGTAAAGGTGACATCGCCCATTGTATGGGTCATGCAGGCTGGCGTGTGGCCAGGCGTGTGCATGGTGAAACAGTCCAGCGTGCCGATTTTATAGGTATCACCGTCTTTAAACAGGCGATCAAATTGTGACCCATCGCGTTGGAATTCAGTGCCTTCATTGAATACTTTTCCAAAGACATCTTGGACGATGGTGATGTTTTCACCGATGCCAATTTTGCCCCCCAGCTTGTTTTGGATATAAGGCGCACCAGACAGGTGGTCGGCGTGAACATGGGTTTCCAACAACCATTCCAATGTCAGCCCTTCGGCCTCGATATAGGCGATGATCGCGTCAGCACTTTCATAAGAAATGCGGCCCGCCGCGTAATCGATATCCATAACACTGTCGACAATCGCGCAAGAAGTCGAGTTAGGATCACGCACCACATAGGAAATGGTCCAAGTCGCAGGATCAAAAAAGGCTTTTACGTCAGGTATTTGCGACATATCGACAGGATACTGAAGTGTCATGATATCGTCCTTTGTCATATGCAGGTCGCCGATTGCGCAGCGCGCTTTGTTGACCGTTTCATCAAAAATTTCGCTGCTAAGATGCCTACGACCAAGGCCGCAAAAAAGATAAAGACATCTACGTCGCCCGTGCCCAAAGCTGGCAAAGCGCCACCGGGGCAGAATCCTGCGATGCCCCAGCCGATGCCAAACACAGCTGAGCCTCCGATCAGGCGCGCATCAATCCGGCGACTGGTCGGCACATTGAAAGCAGGCTCAAACACTGGAGTTTCCCAGCGGCCAAACACAATGCGATAGCCGATAAACGCTGTTATAACAGCCCCGCCCATCACAAAGGCTAAGGATGCATCCCAAGTGCCCGCCACATCAAAGAAATTGACGACTTTGGCAGGATTGGCCATGCCGCCCATAGAAATGCCAAGGCCAAACATCAAACCAATCGCGTATGTCATAACATGTTTCATCTTAGATCCCTCCCAAAATGTGACGTACGATGTAAACCGTGATGCCAGTCGTGATCATAAAGGTAATCGTTGCTGCGATAGACCGTGGGCTCAGCCGCGCCATGCCGCAAACACCGTGACCAGAGGTACAGCCGGAGCCAAAAGTGACTCCAAGCCCAACAATGGCCCCTCCGATAATCAAGGCCAAACGCGATACAGGCACATCGATCGCAGGCATCGCGCCGGTGAACAGCATGTACAGCGCTGGCCCCGAAATCATGCCCGCCAAAATGGCCGCACGCCATGCCCAGTCGCCTGATCCATTGGGTTGCAAGAACCCTGCCAAAATACCCGTCGCGCCAAACACGCGGCCCTGAAAGGCCATTAGTAAAACCGCAGAGCCGCCAATCAGCACGCCCCCAATCAATGACGCCCAAGGCGTGAAGTCCGTAATCATTGTGCGTTTCCTTATCATTGGCGCTCTGTGCGGCGCTCTATCGACACATGTCTAGATGAACACACCTGTGCCGTCCGTGAGTTTGTCACATAAGATAGAGAAAATGGAATATGAATAGAATTTTTTGTTGCTGGGTGAGCAACGGGCCTTCTTTGAAACAGAAAAAGGGCATGAGGATGTCTGCATCGCGATTGCAGGCATCACCTTGAAAACTTAATTTTTCATATTTTTGAACAAGCGTAATCGGCAAGCAACGGCAACCCGTTATCAAACGAAATTGGTCTATGGTCGTGAAACAAATTGTGCCATTGCCACAAAAAACCGTACGTGTTGTACTTACTCGCCCTGAGCGTCTGCACGCGATTTGCCTGAGACGTTTTGCGCCAATGTCGCCGCCATCAGCCCATCAAGATCACCGTCAAGAACGCCCTTGGTGTCTGAAGTCTCGAAATTGGTGCGCAGGTCTTTGACCATTTGGTAGGGCTGCAAAACGTAAGAGCGGATTTGGTTGCCCCAACCCGCGTCGCCAGCGTTCTCATGGACTTCATTCACCATTGCGGACCGCTTATCCAACTCGATTTGGTACAGGCGTGATTTCAAGGCTTTCATCGCGATGTCGCGGTTTTGGTGCTGTGATTTCTCGGACGAGGTCACAACGATGCCTGTTGGGGCGTGGGTGATCCGAACGGCGGAATCCGTGGTGTTCACGTGCTGCCCGCCTGCCCCAGACGACCGGTAGGTGTCGATGCGAATGTCTGAGGGGTTCACTTCGATCTCGATGTTGTCGTCGACAACAGGATAGACTTTCACCGATGTGAAAGACGTGTGGCGCTTGGCGGCGCTATCGAAAGGTGAGATGCGCACAAGACGGTGCACGCCACTTTCCGATTTCAACCAGCCATAAGCATTGTGACCCGAAATTTTATAAGCGGCCGATTTGATGCCAGCTTCCTCGCCCGCGCTTTCAGATTGCAGCTCGACCTTGTAGCCTTTTTTCTCAGCCCAACGCACATACATGCGCGCCAGCATAGAAGCCCAGTCACACGATTCCGTGCCACCTGCGCCGGAATTGATCTCAAGAAAGGTATCATTGCCGTCTGCTTCACCATCTAGCAAAGCTTCCAATTCTTTTTCAGCGGCTTTGATTTCAAGCGCTTGCAAAGCCTCTTCGGCGTCCGTGATAACCTCTTGGTCACTTTCCATTTCGCCAAGCTCGATCATCTCGATATTGTCTTGCATCTCTTGCGCGATGCTTTTGGCCATATCGACTGCATCCATCAAAGTCTGACGATCGCGCATTAATTTTTGCGCCCGCTCAGGGTCATCCCACAAAGTAGGGTCTTCGATCATCGCAGCAAATTCTTCCAGACGATGCGGCGCAGTTTCCCAATCGAGACGCTGTTTGAGCAAATCAATTGATTTTTCGATCTTCGTAACTGAATTTTGAATCTCGGCGCGCACGTGCATCTACCTTATTATATATAGCCAAATGGCCACGTCTGAATTGGGAAATACATTTACGAGCGCAACACGCCAGACACAAGGGATTTCCCCAAAATTTAGCCCGCACCCAAGAATGGATGCAGGCTGAACTCATATCGATCTGTATCAAAAACGGCAGTCCGAAACGTTTATCAAAGTCCCTTTAAAAAGGCGCATTGGCCAAACACGCCATTCCTGACAACCTGAGCATCTCTTAAAAAATGAAATCGCTCGCGCTGAGATCGGAAAGCCCCACGCCCTCTAGGGCAATTGGAGCGGAACCATCGACAATATAAACGGTTCCTGAAATCTCAAGCGCAGCCCCCATTACATCGCTGGCATCTTCGAACTTAGAATGATTTGAAAAGTCGAGCTTATCCACACCGGCGTCAAAATCTTTGACCGTGTCTGACCCAAAATTGTTACCAAAGACAAAACAGTCTGAGCCGTTGCCGCCGGTCAAGTTATCATTGCCTAAACCACCGCCAATACGGTCTTTTCCATCACCACCTTTTATGGTGTCGTTACCTGCATCTCCAAGCAAAGTATCGTCGCCCCAACTCCCATACAAGGTGTCGTTGCCACCTCTCAGGACATCTTTGCCACTGCCGCCAGCCAACGTATCATTTCCGTAGCCGCCATTTAGATAATCGTTCCCATTTTGGCCATTGAGTTTGTCATTGCCTCCCTGCCCATAGAGTGAGTCATTTCCGACACCACCGTTGAGCACATCGTTGCCCAAACCGCCATTTAGGCTATCAACGCCCCCCAAACCGTCGAGCGTGTTGTTGCCATCGTCTCCGGTCAAAACATCATTATGGGACGACCCACGCACTTGCTCAAAACCTGAGATAATATCCCCTGTGGCGGACCCTCCGCTGGCAGTTTGTTTGCTGAGATCTATCGTAACACCTGCACCACTGTACTTGTAGGATACGCGGTCATAACCTAATCCGCCGATCAAGACGTCGGCGCCAGCGCCGCCATCAAGCGTGTCATTGCCTTTATGACCCAAAAGGACATCATCATCATCTGCCCCACCAAACAAAATATCATTGCCAAGGCGGCCACTCAAAACGTCATTGCCGGAACCACCATACATTGTGTCATTGCCACCGTACCCCAGCAAGTCGTCATCACCGCGCAGGCCGTGCAAAGTATCGCTTTCGCTCGTTCCCAGCACAGTGTTGTCGCCACCGCCAATCTCAATCGACGTCAACGCATTGTCATCGGTGTTGGCGGATACGATGTAGTGGCGACCGTTGACAACCACATGGGTCAAATAGTCTGAATCATCCAAATACGTCGACGAATACAGGGATTCAGTTGGCGTCAAGGACCCATCATCAGAGATTGAAAATAGGACCAAGCCATCAGAATCAACAGACGCCGCCAAAAATGACACCCCATCAATTTCCATGAAGGTTAAGCCAAACGGATTTGATCCATAATTCAATCCGTCGTAATTGTTCAGATCAATTGTATTCACTACGGTCACAGTGCCGTCAGCTGCGACTTTATAAGTTATTATTTCTTCGTTGTAGCTTTCTGACGCAAACAAATACGTCGTTCCATTAACTGTCACAGATTCAAAATCAGAAATATAGTCGTATGACATAGGTATATCTTGAACAGACGTGAGCGTTCCTGAATTACTCAACTCGAACACAGAAAACCCTTCGGAGTTAGTATTCGATGACACATAGACGAAATGGCGCGTACCAACGGTGACGACATGCACAGCATAGGCATAATCAAGTTGTAAATCTTCATCATCGCTATCGAATACAGAATCTCGCAGCGTTAAATCACCGTTCCCTGTGCTTTCATACACACTCAGGCCGTCAGTATCGTAGGACGTAGACAAAATGAAATGCCGACCACTGATTTCAACATGATCCAAACTGTACGGTCTATCGAGCCCAAAGTCCGTTTTTGTGGATTCCAGCGTCAGATGACCATCGTTGCAGTCATCCAAAGAGCTAACTGAAAACGTCGTCAAGGTATTATCGTAACCACTGGCCACAGTCAGATAAACTGTTCCACCCTGTTCATATGCAACAAGCGTGTTAGCACCGTATAGGAACTGACTAACGCTGTTGTCGAACGCGGCATCGACCAACTCCATATCCCCATTGGCGTCGATCGACAGTACTTGAACACCATCGTAATAGCTGGCAACGAACAAATAAGTGGTGCCGTTAATTTCAAAACTCGTCACATCTTTGATGCCCGACAAAGCAGTGCCGGTCAGACTGTCATTAACGGTGTCAGCTACAACAAAATCGCCTACAAAACTTGGAAATCAAATCTCCTAAATGCAAGGCTGCGACCTTCCAAAATATAAATCGAAAAAAGTAGCAGCAAAAATTAATAAATATTGGTAAAAATTAGCCAAACCTGAAAAATTGTCTATCGATTTATGGGCCACCGCTTGAGCAATCAAAATCCACGCCGTTTGAAAAACGTCGTTCTTTTCGCCAATTCATTAGAGTTTCGATCAGATCGAAAAAAATGAATTTAAATCAATAATTTATATTCTGAACTCTGATCAGTTAACTTAATAAAGTCCACCCGAAGAAAGTGAATTAATCGTCGCTTTTTTAGGCACGGTGATCACCCGGCCTGCGCCTGTTTGCACATTACGCGTGCCGCCCGCTTCGGAAGCATCGGATGTATAGAGTGGCAAATCTGACCCCATTGCGAAACCACCATCAAAGGCTAAGCCAAACACCGGTTCTTCACCATTGCGGAAGTATTCGGCAACGACATTCGGGCCAGAAGCATCATCGGACAAGCGCGCGCCGGTGAAACGGTCAATTTTAATAAAACGACCCCCTGGAGGTACACGGAACTTACCTGAGCCATACTTAGCAACAGCTTTTTGCATGAACTCATTGAACACAGGCCCACAGAACCCGCCCCCTGATGCACCGGCCATAGACCGCGGCGTGTCGTAACCAATGTAACACCCTGCAACAATGTTCGAAGTAAACCCGACAAACCAAGCATCTTTGCCATCGTTTGTCGTCCCTGTTTTTCCTGCAACAGGCACGGAAAGGTTCACACGTCCTTTGGCAGTCCCTCGGCTGACGACGCCTTGC
Source organism: Pacificibacter sp. AS14 (assembly GCF_038899935.1). NCBI lineage: Bacteria > Pseudomonadati > Pseudomonadota > Alphaproteobacteria > Rhodobacterales > Roseobacteraceae > Pacificibacter > Pacificibacter sp. AS14. The sequence goes on along the minus strand of NZ_JBBMQI010000001.1, from coordinate 161,938 downwards.
ATCATTGATGTCAATTGATAGGCGGTAATCGCGTTCATCACGCGTTCTCGGTTGGACACAATTGTCGGCGCAAGGCCGGTATTGATATCAAGAAAGTCACATTCATTACAGATACGTTGGTCGTGGCGATAGATGGTTTTCCCCCAGCGATCTTGCACACGGTCAACAAGCGTCGGCTCAACTCGTTCACCACCGTTGGCAAACATCGCGTAGGCAGCCACCATTTTGAACAGCGTCGTTTCTTCAGCGCCCAAAGATGACGCCAAATACTGACCCATACGATCATAAACGCCGAAACGTTCCGCATAACTTGCAACCACATCCATGCCGACCTCTTGCGCCAATCGGATGGTCATCAAGTTCCGAGATTGCTCAATCCCTGTGCGCAACGGCGTTGGACCATAGAAACGTTTAGAAGCGTTCTTAGGGCGCCAAACGCCCTGCGGTGTGTTGATTTCAATCGGTGCATCCACAAGAATCGTTGCTGGTGTAAAGCCTGAATCAAGAGCCGCGGCATAAACGAAGGGTTTAAAAGATGACCCCGGTTGACGCGTGGCTTGAGTGGCGCGGTTAAACACTGAATTTTGATAGGAAAACCCACCCTGCATTGCGAGAACACGGCCGGTATTGACGTCCATCGCCATAAAACCGCCTTGCATTTCAGGCACTTGGCGAAGCGTCCAGCCAATGAAATCATCGGCACCGTTGTCACCAGACGTCAGGCGGCGCACGTGGACGACATCACCGCGCGTGAAGTTGTCTTTAAACGAACCTCTCATCCAGCCAATATCAGTTCGCGGCACAGAAGCCTCTCCAACTGTTTCGACCATAAGTGACATGGACTGATCGCCAACCGCATCGACAACCCCCACAAACCATTGGCTGTCCAATGAAATATCACGGGCCACTTGGACATTGCTCAGCTCTTCTTCCCATGAGCCATCGTCCAAAGCTGCAACATCAATGGTTTTGCCTGTGCCACGCCACAAACCAAGTTCGCGATCCAGCGTTTCCAAACGGTTTTGCAGCGCATGGGCTGCTTGCGTTTGCAGCTCAGGATCGATCGTCGCGCGAATGGACAAACCACCTTCGAAAAACTCATCCGCTCCAAAGTTCTTGGACAATTGCCGACGAATTTCGTCGGTGAAGTAATCACGTGGCGGCAAAGCTTTGCGGTAGCTTTCAAAATCACCATTTTGCACAGACCGGATCGGTTGCGCCTTGGCGGTTTCATATTGCTCTAACGAAATATACCCGTTCTCATACATTTCGCGTAGTGCCACGTTATTACGGCGGTCCAAAGCTTCGTCATAGTTTTTAACAGGATGGTACGAATAAGGCGCTTTGGGATGAATCGCCAAGAACGCGGCTTCTTCGATGTTCAACTCGCTCAAGGATTTGTTGAAATAGGTCTGCGCCGCAGCGGTCACACCAAAGGAGCGCGCACCCAAATCGATTTCATTCAGGTACAGCGCAAGGATGTCGTCTTTAGACAGGGTTGTCTCAAGGCGCGCCGCCAAGATGATCTCTTTGATCTTACGTTCAGCCGAGCGATCAGATGACAGCAAAAAGTTCTTCATCACCTGTTGGGTGATGGTCGAGGCACCGCGACAGCGCGCGCCCTGAGCACACTGCACAGCCGCTTTTATAATCCCCAAAGGATCGTAGCCCTTGTGGGAATAAAAATTCTTATCCTCTACCGAAATAAACGCGTATTTGACCAGATCTGGGATTTCTTCAGCAGGTGTGTACAATCGACGTTCGCGCGCGAACTCATCAATGATGCGCCCCTCGCCCGAATAAATACGGCTGATGGTCGGAGGCGTGTATTGCGCCAAGGTCTCGTGGTCCGGCAAATCGCGCCCGTACATCCAAAAGATTCCACCGATAACGGCAGCGCCCAAGAATGCAGCGGTGGTGATCCACGAAAAGATAGCCCCAAAGAAGGAAAAAATAAACCGTGCCAAATTGAGAGCCTTTCTCGCCACCGATCGCACGAGTCGTTGCTCGTGCCTATATCTGCCATCTTTACTTACACAGGGTCGCGACGCGGGTCAAAACCAACTGGCACGAATGTGAGCAGAATTGCGCTGCAAATGTGGGGAATATTCCATAGACCTTCGCAAATTTGCGAACATCAAGGTGCCAATCGCTAGTGACGCGTTTTAAGCGCGACACTGCTCTCCTCATCCACCCAAGCAAGAAGCGCATCACGGATCGCTTGAGCCGCTGTCTGTCGCCAGTCAAAATCCACCAAATTGGCGCGATCTTTTGGCGAGGATAAGAACCCCAACTCTAAGAGTATAGACGGCACATCCGCAGATTTGAGCACAGAAAAACCCGCCTCCATCCGTGGACGTTTGTGCATCTCAATTGTTTTTTGCAATCGTGTGACCAAGGCGTCCGCCAAACGATCTGTGCGCGGTTCGGTTTCAGTACGCGCCATATCCAATAAAACGGCCGCGATCACATCATCTTGATCACTCAAATCGACCCCTGCCAAAATATCGGCACGATCATGGCGTTCCGCCAGCTTCACAGAAGCTTCATCTGACGCGCGCTCGGCCAGCGTATAAACGGTTGCCCCTTCTGCGTGACCTTCGGAAAGGGCATCCGCGTGAAGCGAAATAAACACGTCTGCCGCCACTGCGCGGGCAATACTGATACGGGTTTCAAGCGGGACAAACGTGTCATCATCCCGAGTCAACACAACCTCAAACCCGCCAGCGCGCACCAAGACATCTCGTAACTCATGGGCAAACTTTAACACCAAATCTGCTTCATGAAGGCCGTCGCGCACCGCACCGGGGTCAATCCCACCATGTCCAGGATCAAGCACAACCCGCAAAGGCCCTGTTCCGATCGGCACGCGAGCAACGGGAGCAAGCTCAACTGGTTTTCCTGCCAACGGAAACTGAGCGGTTTCGGGCACACCAGATTGTGCGGCGAAATCACCTTCGCTCACAGGATCTAAACTGAGGTGTAACGTTGCGCCCTCAACGGTCCGCTGCATCTGCGCTGAGGTCACGGCTACAGGATGGGCAAGATCTAAGACCATGCGGGACCATCCCGGACGAAAACCACCGACCCTAACGGCGGTAACCGCCTCGGCTTGGTCAAAAGCGATCGGGTTAAAGCCGGTCCAGTCAACTTCGGCAAAATCAACAACCATCCGTAAGGGATCGGTCAAAGTAAAAATGCGGTACGGCACCGGTTGGCTTAAGGTCAGGGTCAATGTCGCCCCATGACCGTGATCCACAACACCTGCGCCGTCGCCGCCAACATGTGCCAAAGCGACAAAACTGTCTTGCGCAGACACACTCTCAAGCGTGAGAACACTGCACCCGCAAATCGCCGCTGTGATTAAACAGATTTTGGGAAACTGCATTTTTACCTCATCCAGACCTTATCTTAGGCCTTTGGACGTCAACTTAACGTGCAGATGAAAAAAGTTCTAGCCAAGAAGCACTGAACCCAATGTGATATGTCATCTCTCGCTGCGCAATTTCATAAAGTCGTTTAGGCGAAGAAGTCCTTCTACAATATCCTTGGTGGATCGCGCATAGGAAAACCGCAAGGTTTGCGCGCCACGCTGTTTGTCAAAATCCAACCCAGGCGTCACGGCGACGCCTGCGTGCTCCAAAATCTCAGCGCAAAAGGCGCGACTGTCGTTGGTCAACTCGGACACATCTGCATAGATGTAGAACGCCCCATCAGGCGGCGCGATTTTATCGAATCCCGCTTTGGGCAAGCCTTCCAGCATCAGCCTGCGATTTTCGGCGTACACATGGGTGTGCGCGTCACATTCAGCGCGCGACTGCAAAGCCCCCAAAGCCGCAATCTGCGCAGCATGGGACGGGCAAATAAACAAGTTCTGCGCCAGTCGCTCGATGACACGCACATGATCTTCGGGAACAACCATCCATCCCACGCGCCAGCCCGTCATGGAAAAATACTTGGAAAAGGAATTGATCACATAGACATCGTCAGAAATTTCCAAGGCCGACACCGCGCGTCCATCATATTGAATGCCATGGTAAATCTCATCTGAAATGAAGGACACATTCGTGTCGGCACAGGCATCGATCAAAGCGGTCATAGCGGTGCGATCCAGCATCGTGCCCGATGGATTGCCTGGAGAGGCCACGATCAAACCATCAAGCCCCTCAGGCAGATCACTGGGAACAGGCTGCAACCGGTTTTCCAGCTTGGATTGAATACCAATGGGCTCTAAATCGAGAGCGCTCAAAATTTGGCGATACGAGGGATAGCCCGGCTCCCCAAGCCCCACTTTGGCACCAGCATCAAACAAGGCCGTGAAGGCCAAAATAAACGCGCCTGATGACCCTGAGGTCACGATGACACGGGCAGGATCAAGGTCGACACCGTACCAGTCTTTGTACAAGTCTGCGATTCCCTTACGCAACTCAGGCAGACCCAAAGCGACCGTATACCCCAAGGGCCCCTGCTCCATCTCTTGGGCCAAGCGCGCGCGCGCCAAAGCAGGCGCCCCCGTTGCGGGCTGGCCCACTTCCATATGAATGATATGACGGCCCTCGGATTCGGCAGCGCGGGCAGCCTCCATCACATCCATGACGATAAAGGGGTCGACTGCGCTGCGGTGTGAAATTTTCATCTGCGGTCACTTTTGAAACGGGCATTTGCTTAGGGATGCCAGCGCGTGGCACAAAACGCAATGCCATGCCCAGCCATACTTTAGGGTTGCGGCATCCCGCCTCTCACAAAACTGTTGGCTGGACGCGACATTTATCTGTGCTAGACCTAGGTGACAGTTTAAAATGGAGAACCCAAATGCGTTTCACCCGCCCTTTTTTGACCCTGAGTGCCTGCGCGCTTACGGCTTTGTCTGTGGCGAGTGCCGCTTGGTCCAGCGATCTGACCGATTTGACTGACGCAGATCGTGACGCCTTTCGCGCCGAAGTGCGTGCCTATCTTATGGACAATCCAGAAATCCTGATGGAAGCCATCGCCGTACTTCAAGAGCGCAATGACCAACTTGCCGACGTGTCAGACAGCAACTTGGTGTCGGCCAATGCGGTTGCTTTATTCGAATCCCCTGAAGATTTGGTCTTGGGCAACCCAGAAGGCGACATCACTTTGGTCGAGTTTCTAGATTACCGCTGTGGATATTGCAAAAAAGCGCATCCGGATGTGGCAGCCTTGCTTGAAAATGACGGCAATATCAAATTGATCGTCAAAGAATTCCCTATCCTTGGCGAAGCGTCCGTTTTGGCATCGCGTTTTGCCATTGCGACCCATTTGGAGGCCGGCAATGAAGCCTATGCCCAAGTGCATGAGGCTTTGATGAACGGTGGCAACAACGTCACTGAGGGCAGCTTAAAGCGCCTATTGCGCGGCACTGATGTTGATGTTGACGCCGTAATCGAGCGGATGAATTCCGATGAGGTCACGCAAATCATCGCGCAAAATCATGCCCTTGGCCAAGCGATGCAAATCAACGGCACGCCAGCATTTGTGATGGAAACCGCAGTCGTCCGTGGCTATGTGCCTTATGACAGCATGGTCGAAATCGTAGCCGAGCTGCGCGCGCAAGGCTAAGGGCCCTAGCACATTCTATTTTAAAACGACAAAACCCCGCCAAGTAAGCGGGGTTTTTCTTTGGGGTATGGCCAAACTTACTCGGCTGCCGCAGCCTCTTCTTCGGCCATTCTTTTGGCAATCTCAGCGGCCTTCTTTTCGACCTGCTCAACGATATGTTCAACCATGTCCTCATTGGATTGCTTGTGCGATTGCTTGCCTGCCAAATACACCATGCCAGATCCAGCGCCGCCGCCTGTCCAGCCCACATCGGTCATTAACGCTTCCCCAGGGCCATTCACAACACAGCCAATGATCGAAAGGCTCATGGGCGTTTTGATATGTTCCAAACGCTTTTCCAAAGTCTCAACAGTTTTGATCACATCAAAGCCTTGGCGCGCGCAGGACGGGCAAGAGATGATATTCACGCCGCGATGGCGCAGGCCCAGAGACTTCAGGATTTCATAGCCGACTTTGACTTCTTCGACGGGATCAGCCGACAAAGACACGCGGATTGTATCGCCAATGCCCATCCACAAAAGCTGGCCCATACCAATGGAAGATTTGATCGTACCAGAAGTCAATCCGCCCGCTTCGGTGATGCCCAAATGGATCGGCGCATCCGTGGCCTCAGACAATTGCTGATAAGCGGCTGAGGCCATGAAGACATCAGAGGCTTTCACCGAGATTTTGAACTCGTGAAAGTCGTTGTCTTGCAGGATCTTGATATGATCCATCCCGCTTTCAACCATAGCATCAGGGCAAGGCTCGCCATATTTATCCAACAGATGCTTTTCCAAAGACCCTGCGTTCACGCCGATCCGGATCGCACATCCATAATCTTTCGCGGCCTTGATCACTTCTTTGACACGCTTTTCATCACCAATATTACCGGGGTTGATCCGCAAACAGGCCACCCCTGCTTCTGCTGCTTCAATGGCGCGTTTGTAATGGAAATGGATGTCTGCGACGATGGGCACCGGGCTCTCTTTGCAAATCTCTTTAAGCGCTTTTGTCGCCCCCTCGTCAGGGGCAGAAATCCGCACGATGTCCGCGCCCGCCTCGGCAGAGCGCAACACTTGATCCAATGTCGCCCGCACATCCGAGCTGTCAGTATTGGTCATCGTCTGAACCGAAATCGGTGCATCGCCCCCAACGGGCACATTTCCGACCATAATTTTACGACTTTCGCGACGGTAAATATTACGCCACGGGCGGATATGATTCAGGGACATGGGGCACCTTTCGGAACGATTTGCGTCTTTGCCCTATAGATAGTTTGTGGATGGTATGGGGGCAATGGGGCAAAGCGCACAATCGCAAACGGCACAGGTTTGACACGCACGCAGATACGACTCGGGCGAGGTCAGCTCAACCGCGATTGATATCCATAATAGTTTAACTATTCGGCAGCAGTGTTTTGAGCGACTTTAAACATCTCAGCGACAAAGTCATTGGCTGCAAGATCAACGGCCTCGAACGTGGCTGAAATATCAAGCTCCGACAAAGCGATGTTTTTCACTACAGAACCGGATTTCCCTGCAGGGCCGTAAGCTTGGCCGTTTAAAGCGAAATAGACACCACCACCATTGCCGGTGCGCAAACGCGGTGCATCTTCGGTCGCAGGCAACACATAGCGTTCGCCTGCATCAAGAATTTTCTCAAACAAAACAGAGCCATCCGCAGAACTGACGCGCACCCAAGACGGACGTACCGCGATCAAAGCCAATTCAGGTGCTGCATCTTCAACGACTTGAATGATTGTCTCCTCAGGCCCAGTCGTTACAGCACTGGCCAATTGGCGGGACATAGCGTTAAGACGATCTTCGGCGCTTTCTTGTACCAAAGCGCCACCGGTCCGTGGATCAAGCGACGCTATTGGGCCATCACGGGGCACAAGAACCGGCGTGGTCAAAGCTTGCGGGCGATAAAGACGGTCGAGCGCCTCAGACGATGAGGTCGTCAGCCCCACGCTTTCATTCAAACCGGCAAAGACAACAGAATCATTTGGCAGTGTCGTTGTTTCAGACGCCACACCGGGCGCTTGATCAACTGGCGCAAGTTGCACCTTTTGTATTTCTTGCAAAACTGACCAACCACCATAGCCAATGACCCCAACAAGTGCGAGCAAAACCGCAGTGGAGCCAATAGCGCCAGGTTCGATACGCGCCAAGAAGCTTTCGCCACGCGGAACAAAAGAGGCGTTAGGATCAGAATATGGATCGTCGGATTTACGCTTTGACGCAGCCAATGCCATCGCAGAGGGCTTGCGTACAGAAGAGGCTTCGGGCGACATACCATGTGCCACAGCAAAGCCGCTTTCTGCACTAAAACGTGCGAAAGCCCACTCAGGATCAAGGTCGAGATAGCGCGCGTAAGAACGTACATATCCCGCGATAAAGCCTTGGGTTTCAAAAACGGAAGGATCGGCGTTTTCAATGGCAGCAACATAAGTCGCTCTGATTTTCAATTCTCGTTGAACATCAAGTAGGGATTTGCCAAGGGTTGCACGTTCCCCGCGCATGACGTCACCGAGCTTCAGCTCAAAGTCGTCAAAGCCGCGTGGCTGCTGTTCTTCCTCGACTGGAGGTGTGCTCCACCGCCCCAACATCCGCATACCTAGATTGCCCCAATTCGATTCAGCGATTCGTTCGCTATATCTCTATTTAATTAGCATATGGTCAAAGGCGGCGCACAGAGTCAAAAGCGGTTAACCCGCCAATTCGGCACGATTCAGCGCACAATGAGACCACAGGTTGTCCAATGCGCTCACCAAAGTATCCATTTCAAACGACCCGTGAACTGGAGAGGGTGTAAAGCGCAACCGCTCTGTGCCACGTGGTACTGTTGGGTAGTTTATTGGCTGCACGTAAATGCCAAAGCCTTCGAGCATCATGTCGGACATAAGCTTTGTGTGCTTGGGATTTCCAACAATCAACGGCACAATGTGACTACCATAATCAACGATCGGCAAGCCTAGCCCCTTCAGGCGCAGTTTAAGAATCTTGGCTTGGGTTTGGTGTTGTGCGCGCAACGCCTGATCCGTTTTTAGATGCGCAATTGAAGCCGCGGCCCCTGCAACAACTGCAGGCGGCAACGAGGTGGTGAAAATGAATCCAGGCGCATATGACCTAACAGCGTCGCACATTTTCGCGGATGCCGCGATGTAGCCGCCAAAAACGCCAACAGCTTTACCAAGGGTGCCATTAATGATGTCGAGACGATCCAGCAGACCATCACGTTCTGCAACCCCTGCCCCGCGTTCACCGTACATACCAACGGCATGAACTTCGTCGATGTAGGTCAGCGCGTTGAATTCGTCCGCAAGGTCGCAAATGTCTTTGATCGGACCAAAATCGCCATCCATAGAATAGATCGATTCGAAGGCAATCAATTTGGGGACGGATGGATCGTCCGCTTGCAACAATTCACGCAGGTGTTCGACATCATTGTGACGGAACACACGTTTTGCACCACCGTTGCGGCGCACGCCTTCGATCATTGAAGCATGATTAAGTGAATCAGAATAGATGATCAGCCCAGGAAAAAGCTTTGGCAAAGTCGACAAAGTTGCGTCATTGGCAATATAGGCCGATGAAAACACCAAGGCTGCTTCTTTTTGATGCCAATCGGCCAGCTCGGCCTCAAGCCGTTTGTGATAAACTGTCGTGCCAGAAATATTACGGGTGCCGCCAGAACCAGCACCCGTTGCATCAACGGCTTCTTTCATTGCGTCAAGAACCACAGGGTGTTGCCCCATGCCCAGATAGTCATTGCCGCACCAAACTGTGACCGGCTGTTTTGTTCCATCTGGCTTGTTCCATACAGCATGCGGAAAATTTCCACGCTCGCGCTCGATATCAATGAACGTCCGGTAGCGATCTTCGTCGTGCAGACGTTGGAGCGCTTCATCGAGCTGTGCAGTATAGTTCACGGGTCGTCCTCTCATTCGGTCTTTCATCGCCTTTTACAGCGGCTGATGCTCAACTTGCGAAACATATTCAAAAAATGCAAGATATTTAAGCATTCTGTGCAGCAGCAATATTAACTCGCTTTGGTGTAGCTTCTAACAAAAACATTTAGGAATGATCTATATCAAACTTCCCCCCGCGACTGGACACCGCAGTTAGGCACGGTAAGTTGTGACGAAATTCCCCTCTTTGTCCAAAAGCGAGTCTCTTATGACCCCCCAACTCTCTCCCGTTTTGTCTCGTATCGACGCAGACTTACCCGCGTCGATGGATCGTCTCTTGGACCTCATGCGTCTTAGATCGATTTCGACTGACCCAGCCTATAAGGATGACTGCGCAGCAGCCGCAGATTGGCTTGTCGCTGATCTATCCTCTATCGGCATTGATGCGAAAATCTATACCACACCGGGGCATCCTATGGTGATGGGGCATGTCGATGGGCCAAAAAATTCAAATGCACCGCACTTGGTGTTTTACGGACACTACGACGTTCAACCTGTTGATCCTATTGACCTTTGGACGAATGACCCTTTTGATCCCCAAATCGAGAACACTGCAAAGGGACGCGTCATTCGCGGGCGTGGGTCATCTGATGACAAAGGCCAGTTGATGACCTTTATTGAGGCCTGCCGCGCATGGAAAACAGAGCATGGCCAATTGCCTTGCGAAATTACATTCTTCTTTGAAGGTGAAGAAGAAAGCGGGTCTCCGTCGCTGGTGCCCTTTATGGAAGAACATAAAGACAAGCTTAAAGGCGATGTGGCCTTGATTTGCGACACCGGTCTTTTTGGCCATGACACGCCCGCAATTGTCACCATGTTGCGTGGGTTGATGGGCGACGAGATTACAATAACCGCAGCCAATAAAGATCTGCACTCTGGCATGTTTGGAGGAATCGCGCGCAATCCCATTCGCGTTTTAACCAAAATCCTTGCCGGATTGCATGACGACTCAGGCCGCGTCACGCTCCCCGGATTCTACGATGGCGTACCTGAACTGTCTGATGACCTACGCAGCCAATGGGAGGCCTTAGACTTTAATGCGGAAGCATTCTTGGGTGAAGTTGGTCTGAAAAACCCCGCTGGCGAAGAAGGGAAAACAGGGCTGCAAATGATCTGGTCCGAACCCACGCTTGAATTCAACGGCATCATTGGCGGCTACACTGGCGAAGGTTTCAAAACGGTGCTGCCCTCACAAGCCTCGGTCAAACTGTCAGCACGTTTGGTCGGCGATCAAGACCCGCACAAGATTCGTGCCGCTTTGCACGACTACGTTTGCGCCAATTTGCCAGACGATTGCACAGTAACCTTCAACCCGCACGGGGCTTCAAAAGCTTCGACCATGGCGACAGATCACCCAGCATTCGAGAAAGCACGTGTGGCCTTGTCCGATGAATGGCCAAACGAAGCCGCATTTATCGGCTGTGGCGGCTCTATTCCCATAGCCGGTCACTTCAAACGTATCGTTGGCGTTGATGCGATGCTGGCTGGCTTTGGCCGTGATGATGACCAAATCCATTCGCCAAATGAAAAATACGACGTGGAAAGCTTTCACAAGGGCATTCGTTCTTGGGCCCGCATTCTAGATGCAGTGTCGAAAGACTAACTCATAAATATGTTAAGCGCGGGTCCTGGCAAGATATTGTTCAGCATCCGCGCGCGTTTCCAACATCGTCTCTACGCCGTTGTGCAACGCAAAAACGACGCCTTGATTGTGAGAAAGCCGGGCGATGTCAGGTACATCCAACCCGCACACAAGACCGCGTAAAAACGCGGAAACAACCCCATGTGAAACAATGACCGTTGGCCCGTTCAGGGCAGTCAATGCGCTGCGGCACCGCGTCTCAAGGGATTCGCCGCCTTCCCCATCCGGGGCTGACAAAAACAGATCAAACATATCCTCTTCGGCCGCTGATCCGCCGCGCTCTGCCACGATATCACTGCGCAGACGTCCCTCCCAGCTGCCAGCAAACACTTCTTTGAGAAAATCATTTCGCTGTACGGGATAACCGTCTGCGGCAATCACAGCCGTATCCCACGCACGACCCAAAGGACTGGATAGAAAATAGATCTGTGGAAAAGTCGCGAACACGGGCTTCAATATATCGCGTTGCAAAAAGGCTTGGGCCTGACCTTTTGTCGTCAATGGGCTGTCGAGCTGCCCTTGCAAGCGCCCTTTTAAATTCCATTCAGTTTGGCCGTGCCGCAAAAGAAAAATGGGATGTTCAATCATGCAAATGAGGTAGCCTTTCAAAGAATGTCGCGCAACGAAAAAAGGCACACCTTGCGGCATGCCTTTGAATTTCGGTGGTGGGTCGTGAGAGGCTCGAACTCCCGACATCTTCGGTGTAAACGAAGCGCTCTACCAACTGAGCTAACGACCCGCCGTGGCGCGGTATTTAGCCCTAGGACGGGCATGATGCAAGGGGCATCATGCCACTTTTTTAGCTTTCTGTAGTTTCAGCGGTTTCAACATCTTCAATTGATGCCTCTTCGCCTTCAACAGTTGGCTTTTTACCTGCAAGCATGCCTTTGGCGCGGCGCAGTTTGGCAATCAAAATGAACGCGTTTCCGATCTCTTTTTGACGATTGATCGACAGTTTACCAAGAGGCGGCAGATTCATCTCTGTGCCCTCTTGCATAATGTCGCCCATTTCTTTGAGCATGGCATCAACCACTTTTTTGGTCATGCCTTTACGGACACCCGATGCCTCAGATACGCGTTCGATGAATTCTTTTTTCTTTACAACATGCACAAGGCTTGCTTCTGGCGCTTCGACTTCAGCGGCAGGTGTAGATGTTGCAACAGTTGTCGGAGCCATGACTTCGGCGGGCTCTTCTGTCGTGATCGTTGTCGTTGTGCGGCGGGTTGCCATGATTCAGACCTTTAGGTTGTTTCTTTTGTAGAAACATTAACCTTTCCTCTACCCCGGTTGCAAATGGGAAATAGATCAAAAGCCTCACCAATTCACATTGGGCACAAATCAGGCAGATATAAGACAGTTTTCACACAAATTGGCTGAAGATGACGCGAAATTCTAAATATTTTGTAAAATATGGAAAATGCTCTTGCCATATAAAATGTGTTAAAATTATGAAAAGGCGCTCCATTTTCAGGAACGCCTTTGTTTCAAAACAAGCACCAAATTCGCGTTGAAATTACATCAAGCGAGGCCCAAGGCTAATGAGCGACTGGAGCTACCGCAGCAGCTGGCGCCGTTGCCTTAGCCAATCGGGCAGCATCATCGGCATCATGATCCCATTCAATTGGCTCTGGCGCACGCACCAAAGCGTGTTTGAGAACCTCAGAAACATGGGTCACAGGAATAATTTCCAAACCCTCTTTGACATTATTAGGAATGTCCGCGAGATCTTTGACGTTTTCCTCGGGAATCAACACCGTGGTGATGCCCCCGCGCAAAGCCGCCAAAAGCTTTTCTTTCAAACCACCGATGGCCGTCGCATTGCCGCGCAAGCTGACCTCGCCCGTCATCGCGATGTCTTTGCGCACTGGAATTTTGGTGAGCACCGAAACAATAGTCGTAACCATGGCCAGACCTGCAGAGGGTCCATCTTTCGGCGTCGCCCCATCTGGTACGTGGACGTGAATATCCAAGGTATCAAACACTGGAGGCTTCAACCCGATCTCAGGTGCGATTGAGCGCACATAGCTGGACGCCGCGTCGATGGATTCCTTCATCACATCGCCAAGCTTACCTGTGGTTTTCATCCGACCTTTGCCAGGCAGACGCAGCGCTTCGATTTGCAACAAATCGCCGCCCACAGATGTGTAGGCCAAGCCAGTGACAACACCGATTTGGTCTTCTTTCTCGGCCAAACCGTAGCGCATCTTTTTCACGCCCAAGAAGTCTTCCAAATTGTCAGGCGTAACATGTACGGACGTCACTTCTTTCTTGACGATTTTGGTCAAAGACTTACGCGCGACCTTGGCCATTTCACGTTCCAAATTCCGCACGCCCGCTTCACGGGTGTAGTAACGAATCAAGTCGGACACAGCCGCGTCAGAGATTGAAAACTCGTCTGCTTTTAGCCCGTGATTTTTGATCTGTTTGGGGATCAAATGCTGTTTGGCGATCTCGGCTTTTTCGTCTTCGGTGTAGCCAGACAATGGAATGATTTCCATCCGGTCCAACAATGGACCGGGCATGTTGTAGCTGTTGGATGTGGTCAAGAACATCACGTTGGACAGATCGTATTCGACCTCCATGTAGTGATCTACGAAAGTGGAGTTTTGTTCTGGATCCAGCACTTCGAGCATCGCAGATGCGGGATCTCCACGCATATCTTGCCCCATCTTGTCAATTTCATCGAGCAAGATCAGCGGGTTGGTGGTTTTGGCTTTTTTCAACGCCTGAATGATTTTACCGGGCATCGAGCCGATATACGTCCGACGGTGACCGCGGATTTCAGATTCGTCACGCACGCCGCCCAAAGAGATGCGAATAAATTCACGCCCCGTGGCTTTGGCTACGGATTTACCAAGCGAGGTTTTACCCACACCAGGAGGGCCCACAAGGCACATGATCGGGCCTTTGAGCTTCTGGCTGCGCTGCTGCACCGCAAGGTATTCAACGATGCGTTCTTTAACCTTTTCAAGGCCGTAATGATCTTTATCCAGCACCTCTTCGGCACGTTTCAGGTCTTTTTTAACGCGGGATTTGACGCCCCATGGAATAGAGAGCATCCAATCCAAATAGTTGCGCACCACCGTGGCCTCAGCCGACATAGGGCTCATGGATTTGAGTTTTTTTAGCTCAGCTGCGACTTTTTCAGATGCTTCTTTAGAGAATTTGGTTTTGGCAATGCGTTCTTCAAGCTCGTTGATTTCGTTCGTGCCGTCCTCACCATCGCCAAGTTCTTTCTGAATGGCCTTCATTTGCTCGTTCAAATAGTACTCGCGCTGAGTGCGCTCCATCTGGGATTTGACGCGCGTTTTGATCTTTTTTTCGACCTGAAGCACGGACATTTCGCCCTGCATCATCCCATAGATCGCCTCAAGGCGCGCCTCAACAGACAGGGTTTCAAGCAAGTCTTGCTTTTGCGCCACTTCGACACCCAAATGTCCCGCCACAAGATCGGCAAGTTTACTCGGGTCTTTGGTGTCGTCGACGGCTGTCAAAGCCTCTTCGGGAATGTTCTTTTTGATCTTGGCATAATGCGCGAACTCTTCCGCTACAGAGCGCACCAAAGCGATTACAGCGGCGGGATCGCCTTCGACTTCGAACAGTTCGGCTGTCGCGGCCTCGAAAAAACTATCATTTTCAACAAATTCAGTGATTTGGACGCGCTTATCACCTTCGACAAGCACTTTCACTGTGCCATCAGGCAATTTGAGCAATTGCAAAACATTCGCCAAAACGCCCATGCGGTAAATGCCGTCGGCTTCAGGGTCATCGACGGATGGATCGATTTGAGCGCTCAAAAGGATTTGTTTGTCTTGCGACATCACTTCCTCAAGTGCTTTTACGGATTTTTCTCGGCCCACAAACAGGGGCACGACCATATGGGGGAAAACCACAATGTCGCGCAAAGGCAGTACGGGATATGATTGAAGTTGCTCGTGCATTTTGTGTCCTTATTTTGCAAAAGAACCGGATCCCGCTTTGCGGCAATCTTTGGCCCTTTCCTGACTTGGTTCATCACATTTGGGGCCCTGCGCCCCCAATTTCAACCAAGTGCAGTTGGATTTGGACTTAGTTTGCCCGCCTTCGCGCCCACCCGCAAGCACTGAAATAGCTTAATTTGGCAAGAATTAGCAAAGTTATCGTTAATCTTTTAAGCGCGCCAGTGATGCTAAGACGGGACCAAAGCCGCCACAGGCGTGCGTAACGACTATTTCGCCGACGCGCCAATGGTACACTGCGCAATCTGGTGTGTTGCAGCTATTGGCATTGCGCAAGCGACGGTCACGTTCGGAATTTTCCCCATTTGCGACTGCGCCGTCGCGTGTTGGAAAATCGCGTCAGACTCGATCTGCGCTTGGGTCGCCTTTGCGCTTTTGGGCATGGCAGCAGACAATTGCAACGTCGACGCCAAGACACATATACAGAACAGGCCGATAGCCAAACCCCAAATTTTCGATACGGACATGATAAACTCCTGATTGATCTGATGCTTCAGAGCTATCCAGAGGGTTGGTCCGAAATGTGGCGAAATCCAGATAGATAAAGACAAGGATAACAGTGAGTTAAATAGAAAATTTTATCTAAATTTCCATAAAAAAGGCCGCTCCAACAATATGTGAGCGGCCTCAATAGCTTGCGTTAAATGTCGCGTTTACAGCGGCGCGATGTCGCCCTCAGCGCGCATGGCGTGAAACTCAGCTTCCCACGCGTCAAACGTGCCAGCAGCAATCGCATCACGCATGCCTTGCATGAGATCTTGGAAATAATGCAGGTTGTGCCATGTCAAAAGCATGCCGGAAATCATTTCGTGGGACCGGTAGACGTGGTGCAAATAGGCACGCGAATATTGCGTACATGCTGGGCAAGTGCAGGCCTCATCCAAAGGGCGCGGGTCGTCTGCATGACGCGCGTTTTTCATATTGATGGCGCCACGACGGGTGAACACCTGACCATTGCGACCAGAGCGTGATGGCAGCACGCAGTCCATCATATCAACGCCGCGTTTCACAGCACCCACGATATCATCAGGCTTGCCCACACCCATCAAATAGCGCGGTTTATCGACAGGCAGATAATCAGGCGCGTATTCCAACACGCCAAACATCGCCTCTTGTCCCTCGCCCACAGCCAAGCCGCCAAGTGCGTATCCGTCAAACCCGATATCAACCAGCGCTTTGGCACTTTCTTCACGCAACTCAGGCGTCACGCCGCCTTGCATGATGCCAAACAACGCATGCCCAGGACGATCACCAAAGGCATCGCGCGACCGCTGTGCCCACCGCATCGACATGCGCATGGACTTGGCCACAACTTCGTCATCGGCAGGCAGCGCTGGGCATTCATCGAAACACATCACAATGTCAGAGCCGAGCAACTTTTGGATTTCCATAGAGCGCTCAGGCGTGATGACATGTTTGGACCCATCCACGTGCGACGCGAAAGTGACGCCTTCCTCGTTGAGTTTGCGCAAGCCAGCCAAGCTCATCACCTGAAACCCGCCGCTGTCTGTCAAAATAGGCCGGTCCCAGTTCATGAACTTGTGCAGGCCGCCCAAACGATCAATGCGCTCCGCCGTGGGGCGCAGCATCAAGTGATAGGTGTTGCCCAGCAAAATATCCGCGCCTGTCGCGCGCACACTTTCGGGCATCATCGCTTTGACCGTGCCAGCCGTGCCAACAGGCATAAAGGCCGGTGTGCGAATGTCGCCGCGCGGGGTTGAGATCACGCCCGTGCGGGCTTTGCCATCTGTGGCATCGAGGGAAAATGAGATTCGTTGTGTCATAAGAAAACGACTTAGCGCGAAATGCGCGCTTGGGCCAGAGAGGGTGTTGCACACCAGACTTGCCCATGGGCCGTCATCTAGAGTCACTTCTAGAATCGACCCTTGCCGTGCCAGTTCTAGACAGCAACCTTTTACGTATTAAAAAATGACACCTTACAGAGTGGAGTGTGTCTCATGCCGAACGAATCCCCAAAAACAGTTTTTGGCTGCCTGTATCAACTCGTTGCTGATGCAAATCTTTCTATTGTATTTATCGAAGGCGAAGGCTTGGGTGCAATTTTACTCACAGTTATCGCGGTGGCTCTAATCGCAAGCCCTAGTTTTAAAAAAGCGAGCCTTGTCTCACTGATAAAAGCTTGGCGCTCAAAGCAATGATGCTTGATCTCTTTACTGGGGCTGGAGGGATACAATTGGCTTGCCCCCTCACCGCTGTCGTTGATCGCAAACAAGCGTGAACCATCTAGAGACGCAAAAAGCCCGCCTGAACATCAGACGGGCCTTTCTTTTTATGTGACAACCAGTTCAGACAGGACCGCTTAGTCTTTGTCTTCTGGGATAGCCAAAGACAGAATGATCGCCGACAAGCCCGCCAAGGTGATGGGTGCTGCAAACACCTGTTTCATGAAGGTTGGCAAATGCTGTGTGGCATCAGGCACCAAGGTCACGCCCAAAGCGAGACCAAAGGACACTGCCATGATGTAAATGCGGCGCAGGGTCATCTCTTGGGACGCAAGGATGCGAATGCCCGCAACCGCGATAGAGGCGAACAAGACGACTGTGGCCCCACCCAAAACGGGTTTAGGGATGATCAAGAAGAACGCGCCAATAATCGGGAACAGCCCCATCAGTGCCAACATGCCACCGATCCACATACCGACATGGCGGCTGGCCACGCCTGTCATTTGGATCACGCCATTGTTTTGCGAAAACGTGGTGTTCGGAAAGGTGTTGAACACAGCAGCAATCGCAGAGTTCACACCATCGCCCAAAACACCGCCCTTGATGCGGGTCATGTAGACATCGCCCTCAACAGGTTCGCCTGAGATCACAGAGTTCGCAGTCAAATCGCCAGAGGTTTCAATCGCTGTGACGAAATACAAAAATGCGATGGGCAAAAACAAAGCAAAGTCAAAATTGATGCCGTATTTAAATGGAATGGGCAAAGCGAACAGTTGAGCACTGCTCAGAGCGCCAAAATTCACCATGCCAAAGAAGCTGGCAACAACCGTGCCCACAACAAGGCCAATCATGATGGCAGCGATGCGCAACATCGGATTGCCCATGAAAGTCACAATCAAAATCACGGCCACAACCAAAAGACCCAAAAGCAAGAACAAAGGCTTGCCCAAATCTTCGCCCGCACCCGCGCCACCGGCAAAATCGGTAAAGCCCGCTTTGATCAAGCTTAGACCAATCACGGTGATCACAACACCTGTCACCGTTGGCGTAATCACGCGTTTAAGTTTGTCCAAAAACTGCGACAGGATGATCTCGACCACAGAGCCAGCAAGGCACAGGCCGAAAATCATCGCCAAAATATCTTCAGGTGTGCCACCTTGACCTTTTACCGCAAACCCAGCCGCCAAAATGGCACCAAGAAAGGCAAAAGACGTCCCTTGGACGCTGAGCAAACCAGATCCAACAGGCCCGACACGTCTACATTGAATGAAGGTCGCAATCCCAGAGACGAAAAACGCCATCGCGATGAGATAGGAAACATGTTCCCCCAGCCCTAAAACGCCACCAATGATCAAAGACGGCGTGGCGATACCAACGATGGACGCCAAGACGTGTTGAAAAGCGGCCAAAGCGGCTTTGGGTGGCGGTGGAACGTCGTTTAAATTGTACACCAACTGTGAATTTTGTTCTGACATAATTTTCCCCTTTGTCGTATTTTGAAAGTTTGCGCGCGGATAAGACGTATGAAAAGGCCTTGGCCCTGAGGGCTTAAGTTACCCTTAGGGCAACGCCTATTTTGGTCTAAATGTTAGGCAAATCTGCAAGAACAACGGCGCATTCGCTCAATTTATTCGCAAAATCAGGTCTTCAAGCAACACAAACTTGTGCGCCCTGATCGTCATGCTTCGTCGTTTTATGGTCCGAAAAACCTAACATTGTCACAAAACTCACAAACCCTATTGCTAGAATCGTGAATAGGTGAGAAAGGGCCTCTTTGGCGGTGTCATTTCGAACCGCATTCCCTTTCAAATGTGAGATAAAACGATGACGGACAAAGCTCCTTTCGCTTTGGGCTGGGAAGAGTGGGCAAAACTACCTGCGCTTGGTCTGCCCGCACTCAAGGTTAAAGTTGACACTGGCGCGCGCACCTCTGCGCTGCATGCCTTCGACATTGAACCTTTTGGTCCTACAAACGCCCCTATGGTGCGGTTTAGCATCCATCCTGTACCCGGGCGCGAAGACATCGTCATCGCCTGCTCTGCCAAAGTGGTGGATCGTCGCGAAGTCACATCGTCCAACGGCGAAACCGAGCTGCGTTATGTGATCACCACCAATATTTCCATAGGAGATCGCACATGGCCAGTTGAAATCACCCTGACCAATCGCATCAATATGGCGTATCGTATGCTGTTGGGCCGCCAAGCCATTGCTGACGACATGATTGTCACCCCGTCTGAAAGCTTTTGCCAACCCGAGCTTAACGACAGCGCTTACTTTTCTGCGGCCATCCGCACCTCAAGCGCGCCGCGCGCCCTGCGCATTGCCGTGCTCTCACGCGAACCCGACAGCTATTCCACCCGACGTCTTGTGACCGAGGGCGAAGAGCGCGGGCATGTGATCGAGGTTATCGACACCACACGCTGTTACATGGCGATCAACGCGATGGCGCCGGAAATTTATTACGACGGCAAACGCCTGCCGCGCTATGATGCTGTGATCCCGCGCGTTGGCGCCTCGATCACGTCTTATGGCTGTGCTGTGATTCGTCAGTTCGAAACCATTGGCACCTATTGCCTGAATTCCGCCGATGGCATCGCCAAATCGCGTGACAAACTGCATGCGCACCAAGTTTTGGCGCGTCATGGTATCGATATGCCGACCACAGCTTTTGCCGCTTCTCCGAAAGACACAGACAATCTGATCGATTTGGCGGGTCAAGCGCCGTTGATCGTTAAATTGCTTGAAAGCACCCAAGGGCGTGGCGTTGTGCTGGCCGAGACCAAGAAAGCCGCGCAATCTGTGATTTCGGCATTCCGCGGCCTCAAAGCCAACTTCTTGGTGCAGCATTTCGTCAAAGAAGCTTCAGGCGTCGATATCCGCTGTGTTGTTGTCGATGGCAAAGTGGTGGCCGCGATCAAACGCAGCTCAAGCGGCGGTGATTTCCGCTCGAACCTGCATTTGGGCGGCACAGCTACAGCCGTGCGCATCACCAAAGCCGAACGCGATGCCGCCGTAAGATCCGCCAAAGCCTTTGGTCTGCGCATGGCAGGCGTGGATCTGTTGCGTGCCGATGATGGCCCGAAAGTGCTAGAGGTCAATTCCTCGCCCGGTTTGGAAGGCGCAGAAAGAACCACCGCGAAAAACATCGCGGGTCTGTTGTATGACACCATCGAAAAACGTGTCCGCCCAATGCCAGCGCGCAAAGGTTCCAGCAAAAAATCTACCAGCTAACAGCCCAAAGCTCCGCGCCGTTACAGCCCTTCGACTGTGCGGCGCGGCACAAATTCGGTCACGTTCAAAGCAATCAGCCCTTCAGTGACAAAGGGATCGCGTGCTAGAAATTCTGTCAAAACCTCAAGATCCGGCGCGGTCGCCAAAATAGCCCCGCCAGTGCGCGGCACCTTCGGCCCCGAGGCCAAAAAGAATCCACGATCATAGCCCTCGTCAACAAAAGCCAGATGCGCTTGCATATGCGGTTCAACCAGCGCCAAATCGACTTTATATTCGATATCGACGTGGAACAGGTTTTGATCTGCGGCGAGAATAGACATGGCAATGGACCTTTTTGTGCTCAGTTGCCCAATCAATAGCCTCACAAACACAAAAGACCAAGCCGAGGTCTGGACCTTGCCCCAGCTAAACCCTATATCTTTGGTCAAGTTTACACGAGGACAGACATGACCAATTCAGACGCTCCCGTCGAAGGCACTCCGCTGATTAAGCCTTCCAACACGGAACACCAGCTTCACGAAGCCATCGTGGAAGCCTGCCGATCCGTCTATGACCCTGAAATTCCTGTGAACATCTACGATCTTGGGTTGATCTACACCATCGAGATCAATGAAGAGAACGAAGTGCATATTATCATGTCGTTGACCGCGCCGGGCTGTCCTGTTGCGGGCGAAATGCCGGGTTGGGTCGCAGATGCGATTGAACCGCTGCCTGGCGTCAAACAAGTTGACGTCGATCTGGCGTGGGAACCGCCTTGGGGCATGGAAATGATGTCCGATGAAGCGCGTCTCGAGCTCGGCTTTATGTAAGCACTCACGCCTTTGTGCTACGGTTCAAAACGGTCCTTCGGGGCCGTTTTTCTTTTGGTTTTGTGATATTTTTGGCCACGCGATTTGCCCCAAAACAGTGCGCAGCCTAAAGAGGCTGCATATCCACAATCGCAACCTAATTAGGGTGCGAAACACAAAACGCAGCCCAATTAGGTTGCATATTGACAAACGCAGCCTATATTGGCTGCATCATGACAGATAAAACACGCAAAATAGCCGTTCTCACCGGCGATATCGTCGGCTCCACCGCGCTGGGCCCCGAAAAACTTGAGCGCGCCTTTAATGCCCTCAAAGACTGCGCCGAGACGCAAGCCGAGTGGATGGGGGAATCTCTCCACTTCACCCGCCACCGTGGCGATGGCTGGCAAGTGGCGCTGGCCGAGCCGAAATACGCGCTGCGATCTGCTTTGATGTTTAGGGCAGCGCTGCGATCTGAGGGCAGTGAGTTTGATAGCTATATTGGGATTGCTGAGGGAGATATAACTGGCCCTCTGGAATCCAATCTCAACGACCAAACTGACGGTGTTTTCACCAAATCTGGACAAATGCTCGAATGGATCAAAGTTGAAGCCCCGCAGCTCGAACTCACACTCGGGCATGCAAGCGCTGGAGCAACCTCTGCTTGCGCGGTGCTGCTTGGGCAAATGTCACAAGATTGGACACCGGCACAAGCGGCACCACTGATCCGCATGCTGCATCCAACAGACACACCGACCTATACTGAGATTGCGAAAGCTCTGGGAAAGTCACGCCAAACTGTGGCGAAAGCGCTTGATAGTGCTGGTTTTAGATCAATTTATTCAGCTCTAATTGATATCGAAAGCAACAAGTCACATGTTTGAAACCCTAAGCGCCCTCTTCTTCGCCCATGTTCTCGCCGATTTTGTGTTTCAAACCACCAAGATGGCGCAGAGCAAGGATCGCTTTGCCACCCTTCTCGTCCATACGCTTGCGGTGTACTTGTGCGCCGTGGTCGCTTTGGGGTCTGTCGCGTGGCAGGTCGCTGTGCTTGCGGGGGTTCATTTGGCGATCGATGCGCTGAAAGCCATCTGGGTCAAAACCCGCGATGATGACGGGATCAATCCCTACTTACTTGATCAGCTCGCACATCTCATCACGCTCGGTATGATGGCCGCTTTTGCCCCGATGCTTTGGGAAAACGGCGCTTGGACCAAAGATTTGGCTGCTGGCGGCCTTTTGGACATCAGCACTTGGGCACCAAAAGCAATGCTGCTGACGGCAGGCATTTTATACACCACGCGTGCGGGCGGTTTTGCGGTGGGCAAATTGATGGAGCCATTCGGAAAAGGCGCTCCCAAGAAATCCCTGCCTAAAGGCGGGCAGATGATTGGTCTGCTGGAACGGGGTCTCATATTTTTGATGTTTCTGGCCGGACAGCCCGCAGGCATCGGATTTTTGATCGCTGCGAAATCGGTTTTGCGCTTTGATGCGGCATCTAAAAACGAGAAAGCCGAATATGTGATCATCGGCACGCTGGCCTCGTTCAGCTGGGCGATTGCTATCGCAATCTTAACACTTGCGATCAACAATGGATTAAACGGTGATCCGCTTCTTGAGATCATGGCCACAAAGCCTTAAGTTAGGGGAAAGGAGAACGCACATGTTCGGTATTCCAGGCAAACAAGCTGTCAGCATCACGCCCAAAGCGGCAGCGCAAATCGCAAAACTGATGGAGAAAGATGGCTCCAAAGGCTTGCGCATTGGCGTGAAAAAAGGCGGCTGCGCGGGCATGGAATACACCATGGACTACGTGAACGAAATCGATCCGCTGGACGAAGTGGTCGAACAAGACGGCGGCCGCGTGATGATCGCGCCCATGGCGCAGATGTTCTTGTTTGGCACTGAAATCGATTACGAAGTGTCCTTGCTGGAATCTGGCTTTAAGTTTCGCAATCCCAATGTGGTTGACGCTTGTGGTTGCGGCGAAAGTATCAAATTTGATGAAAGCCTGTCCGCGCAAAGCGGAGCGTAAATGCCTGCCCCCGCTGAACTTATTGCCCATGCGCGTGGTCTTTTTGTAGATATAGGCGACATTACAGTCGGTGGGTTGCTTGGCGGCAGTGCTTTGTATGTTGAGGGTGATGTGATGTTTGCCTGCATCATCGGTGGTACTCTTTAGCGGCTTTGGATGATGCAGATATTGCTTGCTATTGGGGCAAAAAAGCTTTGGCTGCGCTTTAAAACCATTCGCAGGCGACCACAAGCTTTGCTATACACTTGACGACGCCCTCAACGCTGCAATGATGCACAAAACGCATTTGAGGAGAACCCGACATGGCACGCAAACTGGCAGCAGGCAATTGGAAGATGAACGGCGTGACCGCCAATTTGGCCGAGGCTGCGGCGCTGGCCAAAGAGTTCGTAGCTTCAAGCGTCGATATTTTGCTTTGCCCCCCAGCCACACTGATCACGCCCATGGCCCAGATCCTCAAGGACAGCCCCATCGCAACAGGTGCACAAGATTGCCATTCCAATGAAAGTGGCGCGCACACGGGCGATATTTCTGCGGCGCAACTGGCGGATGCAGGTGCGACCTATGTGATCACCGGCCATTCTGAGCGCCGTGCCGATCACAGCGAAAGCGACGCCGATGTGCGTTCAAAAACCGAAGCGGTCTGTGCAGCTGGCCTCACTGCCATTGTTTGTGTTGGCGAAACGCTGGGTCAGCGCGAAGCGGGTGATGCGCTTAAAGTGGTCCACGGGCAGCTTTTGCGGTCCCTGCCCGATGAAATCGATGCCACAAAATTGGTGATCGCCTATGAACCCGTTTGGGCTATCGGCACGGGCAAAGTGCCAACTCTTGCCGAGATCGCAGAAATTCATGCCGATATGCGCGCCACATTGACCGAGCGGTTTGGCGACATCGCCGCCGACCTGCCGCTGCTTTATGGCGGCTCGGTGAAACCCAGCAATGCGGCCGATATTTTTGCAGTGGCAGATGTAGACGGCGCATTGGTTGGCGGTGCGTCTTTAAAGGCTGCTGATTTTGCGGGGATTATCTCTGCGTTAGAGGCCTCTTAAGCAGCAACACATTGCACAAACAAAACGCCGTCCAAGTGATTTGGGCGGCGTTTTGCCTTTGCGAACCTTAAGTGACGTCGCGGGTCACGTCATGATCATAAAGCCAGCCGAACTTATCCACCAAAGCGCGCGGGGCAAGCTTGCCGCCTGTGCGCAGCAGCATATGAGCGGCCATACGTTTGGGGCCGCGCAGGTGATAATTGCGTGCATTGGCCGTGGCGGCATCAATCGCGCGCACCACACGCGCACGGCGGCGCAATTGATAAGCCGGAAGCGCCTGATCAAGAGGCATATTGGCCAAACAATCGGCCAAAACCCACGCGTCTTCTAAGGCAAGATTTGCGCCTTGGGCCAAAAACGGCAATGTCGGATGAGCAGCATCGCCAATCAACGCGGTGCGGGTACCATACCAGTTTTGCGCCACGGGATGGCGGAACAAGCCCCAGCGCGACACCTCGGTCACCCGCTCTAATAAACTGGTCACACCAGCACAGAACGCACTGAAATGTTCTCTCAACTGAATCGGGTCGCCCTCAAGATGCCAGCCTTCGTCGCTCCACTCTTCGCGCTCTTCAACGGCAACAATATTGATCAAAGACCCGCCACGTAACGGATAACACACCACATGTTTGCCCGCAGCCACATGGATCATCGCAATTTGATCTTCGCCGCCCGCAGCAGGCACCGTGGCGCGCCAAGCCGTTTGTCCGGTGAAAAAGGGCGCGGCATCACCATTCAACGTCTTGCGAAGGCGCGACTGCAACCCATCGGCGCCCACGACAAAATCATGAACGACCTGTTTGCCGCCTTCAAAGTGCACGGTCACAGCGCCCCCATCATCAACAACCGTCTCGACCGTATGTGACAGCTTAATTTGAACGCCGGCGTCTTGCGCGCATCTCAACAACACATCAATCAGGTCAGCGCGGTGCACCAACAAAAAATCCGCATCTGGCTTGAGACGTTCAAAATCCATATGCAACACAGTGCGCCCAGAATACCCATCGACCAACAACACGCCAGTCGATCGCATCGCCGCCAAGCCGGCATCCAATCCAAGCGCCGACAAGACAGCCACGCCATTTGGCGACAGTTGCAGCCCTGCCCCCACTTCCGCGATCTCAGATGTGCGTTCATAGACTGTCACACGCGCACCGCGCAGCGCGAGGGCCCGAGCAGCGGTCAGCCCCGCCACGCCTGCGCCCAAAATTGCGATATCTTGTCCGATCAACATATGAAGTCCTCATGCAAAGCCAGCGCAAAGAAAAACACCGAAGCGATTGCTTCGGTGTTTGACATAAATTCGAATACAGGTCACCTGCGCGCAATGCCGCGCAACGCGCCCCACCGCACACATCACATAACCAGATCAGTCGTCGCGATGTACTTTTTCGCGACGCTCGTGACGCTCTTGCGCCTCAAGGCTCATGGTTGCAATCGGGCGTGCATCAAGACGTTTGAGAGAAATCGGTTCGCCCGTCTCTTCGCAATAGCCAAACTCGTCAGATTCAATGCGACGCAAAGCGGCATCGATTTTGGTGACGAGCTTACGCTGACGATCCCGTGTGCGCAATTCAAGGGCGCGGTCGGTTTCTTCAGACGCACGGTCTGCGATGTCTGGAATGCTACGGGTTCCGTCTTGCAAACCTTCAAGCGTGTTGCGGCTTTCATCAAGCAGCTCAGCTTTCCAATTCTGAAGTTTGCGGCGGAAATATGCGAGCTGACGCTCGTTCATAAAGGGTTCGTCCACCGATGGACGGTAATCGTCGGGCATGGCTAATTCGGCCGTCATATTGCTCACCTCATTGTCGCCGGCAGCATAAGTGCTATCACTTTTGACTGGTCGGCACATCCAATTGCCGCTCATTTACCTGCTTTGAAAGCGGATGTCACTAGGAGATCTACTGCGAGTTGTACCTTTGTGATCCACTGCTATGATTGCGATGAAAATTCGTTAGATCGGGGCTCTTTAGCTATGAAATTCTCATCAACTGACACCTACATCGCGCCAAAGGATCTTACGGTCGCTGTGAACGCGGCCATCACGCTGGAGCGCCCTCTTTTGGTGAAGGGCGAACCGGGGACAGGAAAGACGGAGTTGGCACGCCAAGTGGCTGCGAGCATGGGGTTGCAGATGATCGAGTGGAACATCAAATCCACCACCCGCGCTCAACAAGGTCTTTATGAATATGATGCTGTGTCACGGTTGCGAGACAGTCAGCTCGGCGATCCAAAAGTCGAAGATGTGAGCAACTACATCAAAAAAGGCAAGCTTTGGCAGGCCTTTGAGGCGGATAAAAAAGTGGTCTTGCTGATTGACGAAATCGACAAAGCTGACATCGAGTTTCCCAACGATTTGCTGCAAGAACTTGATAAGATGGAGTTTCACGTCTACGAGACGGGTGAAACTATACGGGCGCGTCATCGCCCTGTGATCATCATCACCTCGAACAACGAAAAAGAACTGCCCGATGCGTTTTTGCGGCGCTGTTTTTTTCATTACATCCGTTTTCCGGACATGGATGTGATGCGTCAAATCGTCGATGTCCATTTTCCGAACCTGAAAGACCGTCTTTTGACCACGGCTTTGACACAGTTCTTTACCATAAGAGAGACTCAAGGGCTCAAAAAGAAGCCCTCGACATCGGAAGTATTGGATTGGCTTAAATTGCTATTGGCTGAAGATTTGACACCAGAAGACCTTGCGATGGACAGTGCAAACGCGTTGCCCAAGCTGCATGGTGCATTGCTAAAGAACGAACAAGACGTGGCACTTTTTGAACGTTTGGCCTTTTTAGATCGCAAAGGACGTCGCTGATATGGTCATCACTATTCGACCACTAGCGCCTGCAGATAAAGAGGCATGGAAGCCGCTTTGGCAGGCCTATTTGACGTTCTATGAATCCGCCGTTCTTGACGAAGTGACCAATGTCACCTTCAAGCGCCTCACCGATTCCGCGCGCACAGAACGCGCCGCCTTTGTGGCTGTCCTAAACGATGAAATAATCGGTTTTGTCCATTATATCACCCATGCCCACAATTGGCGGTTGGAAGATGTGATTTACTTGCAAGACCTGTACGTGACGGAAAGCGCACGTGGTAAAGGCGCAGCACGGGATTTGATCAACCGTGTTTATCTTACCGCTGATGAAAATGCGACACCATCGGTGTACTGGATGACGCAGGAGAGCAACCACACGGCCCGCAAGCTGTACGACCAAGTTGCCAATTTAACCCCATTTGTGAAATACCAAAGGCCATCCTAGTGTTTAAATCAGTTCCCTTACACAATCCCTTATCCGTCGCTTGCACCACATCCGGACGCCGCGCATTGCGGCTGGGGGTTGCAGCTGTGGCTATGGGCCTTTTGGTCGGATGTGGCGCGCCGGAACTGCGAACGACACAGCGTGGCACGGCACGCGCACCGTCTGTCTTACTTGATTTGCCACCAATGAAACTTTTTTCATCGTTGCGGCCCGCCACAATCACCCGCTCGAACACCTCTATTGCGCGTGACTTTATGGCGCTGAGTTTCCAACTTGAAAATGGCACCGAGCTGTCACAGTTCACACGATTTGATGGGCCGATCACCCTGCGCGTGACGGGGACCGCGATCCCTGCCTCTTTGGGGCCAGATCTGGAACTGTTGATCGCGCGACTGCGCAGTGAGGCCGGCATTGACATCACCCGCGTTGCCCCCAATGAGGACGCCAATATCACCATTGAAACCCTGCCCCATGCAGAGTTGCGCCAGCGTATTCCAAATGCGGCTTGTATTGTCGCGCCGAATATTTCCAGCTGGGATGCCTACCGTCATGCGGGCCGCGCTGATTTGAGCTGGACCAACGTCACCAAACGCGAAAAGTTGTCGATTTTCATCCCCAATGATGAAGCGCCGCAAGAAATTCGCGACTGCCTGCACGAAGAATTGGCCCAAGCCCTGGGACCGCTCAACGATTTGTATAGCCTGACCGACAGTGTCTATAATGATGACAATATTCATTCGATTTTGACTGAATTTGACATGCTGATTTTGCAGGCAACCTATAATCCAGCCTTGCGCAATGGCATGTCGCGCGCCGAGGTGGCACAGCGACTGCCAGCTATTTTGAGCCAAATGAATCCCGCCGGAAATCGTGTCAGCACAGCGCCCTATTCACCGACGCCGCGCGCTTGGATCAACGATGTTGAAGCAGCAATGGGCGCACAGCCATCGTCGGATGCGCGCCGTGCTGCCGCAACCCGTGCTGTAAACTTTGCACTTTCCCAAAACTGGAATGACTCTCGCACCGGCTTTTCACTGTTCTTGCTTGGCCGTTTGTCTGTTGGGGTTGATCGCGACCTCGCACGGGCGGCATTGTCAGACGCCTACGCCATTTATGCGGCACGCAGCGACACCGCCTATCATGGCGCACATGTCGCGTTGCAACTCTCGGCCATAGCGTTGCTTGATAGTGACTTTAATGAGGCTCTGCGCCTTACCAACACCGCGATCCCAGTTGCGCGCACAGCAGGCAATGCAACTTTGCTCGCCTCGTTGATGTTGACCAAAGCCGAAGCCCTGACTGCCCTTGGTCGCGCGTCTGAAGCGCGACTGGTTCGTCTCGACAGTCTGGGCTGGGCACGATATGGATTTGGCTCAGACGAACAGGTCCATGCGCGATCCAGCGAAATCGCCAGTCTTGCGCGGCATTAAAGCGGATCTGTTTAGCAAAAACAGCCCAAAGGGTGACGCGGTCTGCGCGCGCTTTGGCAGATGAAGGACACTAGAACTATGATCGTCATTCTATTGGCTATTGTCGGCGCAACACTTGGGTGGCGTATAGCTGCTAAACGCGACGGAAACCGTTTGGACAAACTGCAATATGCGGCCGCTTTGATGTTGGGATTTTCTGTGATCGGTCTTTTTATAACTCTGTTCATCGACATCTTGATCTAAAAGTAATGACTGCGCGGCTCGTCCAAATACCACTTCAGACCGCGCGCCCAGCCCCTTTTACATGAGGGACATTTGATGTTTTTACCCTTTTTCCAGACCCTGCGCGACCACCACGTGCCTGTATCCTTGCGCGAATATCTTGCGTTTTTGGAGGCTATGTCTGTGAAGCTCGCACAGTATGACATCGAAGAGTTTTATTTCCTTGCCCGCACCATCATGGTCAAAGACGAGCGCAACATCGATAAGTTTGACCAAGCCTTTTCAAAGTCCTTTCAAGGCCTTGAGAACATCTCTTCAGAGCAAGTCATCGATGCCATTGATCTGCCCGAAGACTGGCTGCGCAAAGAAATTGAAAAACACCTGAGCGCCGAAGAGCGTGCCGAGATCGCAGCCTTGGGCGGGTTTGACGCGCTGATGAAAACGCTCAAGAAACGTCTAGAAGAACAAAAGGGCCGACATCAAGGTGGCTCTAAATGGGTTGGCACCGGCGGCACATCGCCCTTTGGCGCATACGGCTACAACCCCGAAGGCGTGCGCATAGGCCAAGATCAATCGCGCCACCGCAAGGCTGTAAAAGTTTGGGACAAACGGGATTTCAAAAACCTCGATGACACCGCGCAGCTGGGGACGCGTAACATCAAAATTGCGATGAAGCGCCTGCGCTCTTGGGCCAGAGATGGCGCTCATGATGAGTTGGATCTGGATGGCACCATCCGCGCAACAGCAAAAAGCGGTTATCTTGATGTGAAAACGCGGCCTGAGCGGCGCAATGCTGTCAAAGTCTTGATGTTTTTCGATGTCGGCGGCTCGATGGACGATCATATCAAGGTGGTAGAAGAGCTGTTTTCTGCTGCGCGCAGCGAGTTCAAGCACCTTGAATACTATTATTTCCACAATTGCCTGTATGAAGGCGTTTGGCGCGATAATATCCGCCGTTGGAATGGGCAAACCCCGACCCAAGATGTCTTCAACACCTACGGCAAAGACTACAAGGTGATCTTTGTGGGCGATGCGTCGATGTCCCCTTATGAGATTGCGATGCGGGGCGGTGCCAACGAGCATTACAACGACGAGAGTGGCGAAGTCTGGCTGTCCCGCGCCCGCGCGCACTGGCCCGATCACCTTTGGCTTAACCCTGTGCCCCAAGATCATTGGCGCTACACCCATTCTATCAGCATGATCCAAGAAATTTTCGATGACCGTATGGTGCCTATGACGCTTGACGGACTGACAAAGGGCATGAAACTGTTGGGCTCGTAAAAAACGCCCCAGCTGCGACAGAAAATCGCTTTCCCTTCGTATAATATCCAACAAAACGCCTGAAAAGGATCGCGTCATACCACAATTTTTCAAACGTCTTTGGCAAAACGCGCCAATCGCCACGATTGTATTGGTCATATCTTTGGCTGCCGCCGGCGCATTCGCGGCGCGCTCAGTGGCGCTTTGGGCCTACTGGAATGATCCACAACATCGCGCCCAAGCGATAGAGCCCTGGATGACCCCAAAATATATCGCGCACTCTTGGGGTGTGCCGCCTCACGTTGTTTTGGATAGTTTGGGCGACTTCGAACGCCGCAAAAAAGGCCCTATGAGCTTAGACCAAATCGCCAAATCGCAGAAAATTTCGGTCAACGCGCTGATCACATCTGTTGATGACGCCGTCCATAGTTTCAGCAGGACGCGCCCTGCTCCGCCGCCGCCTTCACCGCACGGCCCTGCGCCAAAGGATGGATTATGACGGATAGTATTTTCGCGCTGATCACGACCTATGGTTATATCGGCGTTTTCATTTGCACCTTTTTTTCATGCTTGTTCGTGCCTGTGCCCACGTCTTTGATGATGTTAGCGGGCGGCGCTTTGGCGGCCTCTGGCGACATTTCGGTCCCACTTTTGTTGGTGTCCGCCTTTTTGGGCGCGATTATGGGCGACCAAACAGGCTATTTCTTAGGGCGTAAATTCGGACGCCGCACCTTGACGCGATTGGCGCGATCCCCAGCCCGCGCCCGTGTCATTGCCCGCGCCGAAAAAACCGTAGACCAGCGTGGCGGGTATGGCGTGTTTTTCTCGACATGGTTGGTCGCGCCTCTTGGGCCATATGTGAATGTGGTCGCAGGTGCCGCCGGCTTGCCATGGCTGCGGTTTACCATCGCAGATATTTTGGGCGAGGCTATTTGGGTCAATCTGTACATCTGGCTGGGCTTTGCTTTTGCTGGCAGTTTGACGCTTGTGGCTGAACTTGTGGGAGATGTCATGGGCTTGATCGCAGCATTGGTCATCGCGGCGGGTGCAGGTCTTTGGATCACCCAAGTTTTACGCGCGCAACGTGCCGCAGAGAAGGCCCGCGAAACGGAGCAGTCGCAAGAAACAGCCCCTGACCCCTTTGCCAAACAGTCCGAGAGCACCATATAAGTCATATGCTAAAGTTCTTACCCATCCTTTTGGCGCTGGTTTACGGCTACGTCATGTATCGCATGTCTGCGGGGCGCTCTGCGCGAGAATTGAACGCGAAATCCGCAGAACTGGCTGACGCGACCCTGCGGGATCAGTTTATGCGACTGGCTCACGCGCTTGATCTGCCGCGTGTGCAGGTGTTTTTATACGATATAGACCCAGTGAATGGCTTGGCCGCCCCCGATGGCAAGGTCTACATCACCCGTGGGTTTTATCAAAAATTCCGCTCTGGCGACGTGACGGCCGAAGAAATGGCATCTGTTGTGGCACACGAGCTGGGCCATGTCGCTTTGGGGCATTCCAAACGACGGATGATTGATTTTTCAGGCCAAAACGCTTTGCGCACGGCGCTGGCCATGGGCCTGCGGTTCGTGCCACTCATAGGCCCCTTCGCGATCTATATTGCCTCAGCCATGACCAGCATGCTGGCCGCCAAACTGTCGCGCCGCGATGAATTTGAAGCAGACGCCTATGCTTCGGCCCTGTTGCATAAATCAGGTATAGGCACTGCGGCGCAGAAGTCTTTGTTTTTAAAATTGAATACGCTCACGGGTGCCCACGGCGCCAAAACGCCTGCATGGTTCATGAGCCACCCGCAGGTGGAAGAACGGATCAAAGCGATTGAGGTGAACGAGACAAAGTGGCAGGTTTGATGTTGGCCGAACTAGAACTGCGGCAAATCTTGGAGCAATGACAGTTCATTTCCAACAAATCGCTGCATATCTTCAGGCAACCTACTAAGAACAGGTGTATCATACCCAGTCCATGGTTGGAAAAACTCTTCCAGCCATGGCAAAATTACCATCTGAAGTCCAGAATGAATAACAAATTTTGTAGGTTTCTTTAAGTTCAAGCTATTCAAGATCGACACATTGGCAATAACCAAGTCACTACCATGAGTACTTCGAACACTCTTCGAAGTACCGTAAGCTATTCTACAGAAGTATGTTTTCGTTTCTGGATCTTGGGCAACGCCGCATACTAGAAGCGGCCTCGGATTAGTTGCCCAAGTTTCTTTCGGTGATGTTTCAGGAAAAAAACCAGTTACGACATCGTAAAGTTCCGGTCGATTTGTTTCCCAACTCGCCATAAACTAAAGTAGCCTCAAGCGTCTGCAGTAGGTTCAGAAATAGTCACTAGTTTGCCGCTACCAATTCCAAATCTATTGTTCAGCTTTTCGCGCCACTCCGTAATTTTTTTGATAGATACTATATCGAAATCTCCGTCGGCCTCTGGCGAAAAAGATATTTTATCTTCAGAAACGGTTTTTTTTAGTCTCTGTGCCATTCTATTCTCCATCAGTTTCTAACTACGATATGAGCATACATCTCAATACATCAATGATTCTGACGTCAATGTGACCATAAGTAGTTCTTTAGTCTTGATGGACAGTTAACGGTTCGGTGCGCAAATCTGTTCCATAAACAACGACTATATCCGAAAAAGCCAGACTGCAAACTTTTTATTAATATCAGCCTAACCTAGCATCTTCCCCAAACGCGGCAGGCGTGCCTTTTTCATCAGTTTACGCATGTCCCATGGCTGGCCAGACAGACGCTCGGCTGTCAGGCGGACTTGTTCGCAGGCATCCCCGACCAGATCGGGGTGATGCGAGGCGAGTTCCCATAGGAACCCATCAGGATCGCGGCGCTCAAGCCCCTCTTCACGCAGGGTGTTTTGCGGAAAATCTGAAGCATTCATCGTGACGATTTCGTCGGCGTGACCGGCAATGGCAGCGGCCAACACGTGGATGTCGTTCTCGTCGGGCAAATACAGCCGCGCTTGCAATCCGGCGTGGGGTTTAATCGATGCGTTTGGCCAAGCGGCCTTGATCAGTGCCACTTCGGCGCGGGCTTGTGCCTCGCCTGTGGGGCCGATTTTGCGGGCAGCTCTGGCCCATTCTTCTAAAATACGCTCAGACCATAATGGGGTAAAGAGCCCCTTGGCGGCCACGTTCAATAGAACCTCACGCATAACTGTGGGATAGAGAACGCAGGCATCAAGGAGCACTTTTTTCATGTATTTGAATCCCTTAAGACATCATGCGGTAGAATAGACCTTTAAGGTATCCGCTTTCCGCAAGCTGCGGCATCAAGGGATGATCTGCACCGGCAAAGCCTGTGTGAATGAGCTGCGCAGAGCGTGTTGCGCGGCCAATGCCACGGTTACACGAATTGCGGAACCGTTCTAAATCAGCGGCGTGCGAACACGAACACAGACCCAGATATCCACCATCCACAACCAATGCTGCAGCCATTTTCGCCACGCGTTCATAAGCCCGCAGACCTTTTTCAAGCGCAGGTTTCGAGGGCGCAAAGGCGGGTGGATCACAGATCACCACGTCGAATTTTTCACCCTCGGCCAGCAAAGCAGCCATGGTGTCAAAAGCGTCGCCTTTGCGGGTGCTGAATTTGTCAGACACGCCCATAGCAGCAGCCCCTTGTGCGGCCAATTCAAGCGCAGGGGCAGAACTGTCAACACAGACAACAGATTCTGCGCCAGCGGCCAAAGCCGCCAAGCCGAACCCACCAACATGGGAGAACACATCCAAAACGCGTTTGCCTTTAACAAGGTTTTGCGCGAAGGCATGGTTGTCACGTTGATCAAAGAACAAACCGGTTTTTTGACCGCCCATAAGGTCAGCCATATAAGTGGCACCGTTCATGGACACAGGAATCACGCCGTCAACGGCGCCTTCGATCACTTCAAGTTTTTCGTCCAAACCTTCCAAAGTGCGCGCGCGACCAGAGCCGTTCATCACGATGGTCGTGGCACCGGTGACGGATTTCAAAGCAGCCACCAGAGGTGCGAGCAAAGTATCAGCCCAAGCCGCATTCGGTTGGATCACCAAAGTATCGCCGAAACGATCCACGATGACGCCTGGAAGACCATCGGATTCAGCGTGGATCAAGCGATAAAACGGTTCAGGATACAGCATCTCGCGGTGCTGTAGGGCATGTTTGACGCGCGGGGTAAACCAAGCCTCGTCAATCGCCATGTCAGGGTCACGATCCAACACCCGCGCAAAAATGCGGCTGTTTGGATTAACGCCAACAAGGGCCAAAAAGTTACGCTCCGCATCCTCAAGCCGCGCAATTGCGCCGGGTGTGAGGTTTTTCGTGCGGCGGTCGACAACCAGCTCATTATCAAACACCCAAGGACTGCCGTGGCGAATCGCGCGGGCATTGGCTTTTGGGTTGAGACGAATGGTGGGTAATGATTCAGAAGGGTGCGTCATGCACCCCTCTTACTTAGGTTTTGCGTCCCATGAAAGGGGGATCAGAAGGTGTATGGCTGTTGCAGCTCAGTTGAGATCACTTCAGCCAGTCTTTCAACGATCCGAACCTTTTGCGTCACGCCAGCTTTTTCGGCATTGACTGCAGCGATACCGCCCAAAGCTTTAAAGGTTGCATCTACAAAATGCAGCGGCACGACTGTAGCGCCGGTTTGCGCGTCACGGACGGTCATGGCAAAAATAATTTCGTGTTCGCCACCAAAGGTGTAACGCACTTTTTCAGTTTGTGCGTGAAACTGCACCAATTGCACATCCAAAACGACCTCTTGTGCGCCATCAAAGGACTGCACGCCAGCCGCTAGACCAGTTTCCAGAACAGCTTGGACTTGCTCGTAACGATTGCCATAGGAATCGCCGCGCCACACGATGTCAGCGTTTGGTTTGTAAGTATTGGCTTCTGACACTGTCAAGGATTTTGGAACCGAAACATTGATATCAACTACTTTAAAGTCCGGTTGAATGTAAATTGGCTCAGGTGAAAACTGAGCCCCAGCAAGCGGCGCATCAATTGGTAATGCGCGCGATGCGGTTTCAACAGTTGTACAGGCAGCTGTACTGGCGATCAGGCCAACTGCTGCTATCATTTTTACGATTTTTGTTACGTTTTTCATTGCTCTGCCTCCGGGGTTATCCCCATTAATTCTGGACTAACCATGATGGCGAATTGGGGCAAAAATGAGAAAATCCCGCAACATTTTGCGGGATTTTTCTAGATTTATTAAAAATTCTTAACGCGTGTTTAGCCGTAGCGAAACCAATCGAGCCCTTGGAGACCCAATCAAATAGCCGCGCTTTGTGATGTAGATGTCGCACCGAATGTAAATTGGCGACGAACCCATTTGGACACGACAGAAATCATATCACGT
The DNA here is from genome assembly GCF_038899935.1 of Pacificibacter sp. AS14. Classification (NCBI taxonomy): domain Bacteria; kingdom Pseudomonadati; phylum Pseudomonadota; class Alphaproteobacteria; order Rhodobacterales; family Roseobacteraceae; genus Pacificibacter; species Pacificibacter sp. AS14. Next base: position 125,928 of record NZ_JBBMQI010000001.1, on the reverse strand, counting down.
GCAGCTTCAGCACGAAGTTGACGAGCACGAAATTCAATTGCAGTGATGTCGAGGTGTGATAATTGTGCGTTTGTCATTGGACTTTTCCTTCTGGTCTTATTCTGTTTTAACGACTGGCTTGTTTGCTAAAGGCCTTAATCGTATTGCTTGAGTTATGTTTACGCTGCTCCCTCTCAGACCACCACTACCCTTTGCGAAACCCCGCCATGCACTCGCTGCATTGCGGCATAAAGAACTGGTAAACGCTTCGGGCATTCCTAACTGACAGTTTGGCGGAATCATGACTGTGGGCCTTCGCCGCTCAAAGAACATGCATCTGCTTCGCACAGGACATATTTGGGGAATTGTTCTGGACAATTATGCACCTCGGAAGTACGTTAGCGCTAACATAATTTGGTTTAGCGCTAACGCAATGTATATATCTCGAACAAACACACTGAAAGCGCTACTCTTTTTTCAAATTGACAGCAAAGGCCCGCACGAATGACACTCAATGCACAGATCAAAGCCGTCACAGACCGTATTGTAGAACGCTCTCGCCCGACTCGCGACGCTTACTTAGAGCGGATGACTGCAGCAGCAGACGCAGGGCCCGTGCGCGCACACTTAACCTGTGGCAATCAAGCCCACGCCTATGCGGCCATGGGGCAAGACAAAGACGCGCTTGTAGCAGAGCGCTCAGCCAACCTCGGGATCATAACGGCGTACAATGATATGTTGTCTGCGCATAAACCCTACGAGCATTACCCAGACATCATCCGCGATGCGGCCCGCTCAGTCGGGGCAACCGCACAAGTTGCAGGCGGTGTACCCGCCATGTGTGACGGCGTCACTCAAGGCCAGCCGGGAATGGAACTGTCTCTATTCTCACGCGATGTGATCGCACTATCGGCAAGCGTGGGCTTATCGCATAATTGTTTTGACGCGGCCGTTTTCTTTGGGATTTGCGACAAAATCGTGCCTGGTTTGGTGATGGCTGCAGCCACATACGGTCACATCCCATCTGTGTTTGTTCCAGCAGGTCCGATGACTTCAGGCATTCCGAACGATGAAAAAGCCAAAGTGCGCCAGCAATTTGCAACGGGCGAAATTGGCCGTGAAGAATTGATGAAAGCTGAGATGGCCTCTTACCACGGCTCCGGCACTTGTACGTTCTACGGCACAGCCAATACAAATCAGATGCTCATGGAAATCATGGGCCTGCACCTGCCTGGCGCGTCCTTTGTCAATCCAGGCACCGAGCTGCGCGATGCTTTGACGACAGCGGCGGCCAAGCGCGCCCTTGAAATCACCAACTTGGGCAATGATTTCAGACCGACATCGCAAATTTTGGATGAGAAAGCCTTTGTGAATGGGCTTGTTGGACTGATGGCAACCGGCGGCTCAACCAACCTTGTGTTGCACTTGCCTGCAATGGCGCGTGCCGCAGGTATCATTCTGGATCTACAAGATTTTTCAGACTTATCCGAAGCAGTGCCTTTGATGGCAAAGGTTTATCCGAATGGCTTGGCAGATGTGAACCACTTCCACGCGGCTGGTGGACTTGGCTATATGATTGGGCAGTTGCTTGAAAATGGCTTGCTGCATGAAGACGTTAAAACCATCGCGGGTGACGGGCTGTCTTTGTACACCAAAGATCCGAAGATTAAAGATGGTACATTGGTGTTTGAAGATGGATCAAAGGACACGCTAAACGATCGCATATTGCGCCCAGTGTCCGATGCTTTTCAGAAAACCGGCGGTCTAAAAGAACTCAAAGGCAACATCGGGCGCGGCGTGATGAAAGTCTCGGCTGTGGCTCCTGAACGCCGCATCGTTGAAGCAAAAGTGCGCATTTTCCACGATCAACGCGATGTGAAACCCGCCTTTAACAATGGCGAATTTACCGAAGACACAGTGGTCGTTGTGCGTTTCCAAGGGCCACGCGCCAATGGCATGCCTGAATTGCACTCTTTGACTCCAACCCTGTCGATCCTGCAAGATCGCGGCCTGAAAGTGGCGCTGGTCACCGATGGCCGTATGTCAGGTGCCTCCGGCAAAGTGCCTGCTTGTATCCATGTCTCTCCCGAGGCTGCAAACGGTGGGCCAATCGCAAAGCTGCGTGATGGTGATTTGGTCCGTGTGGATGCCGTTGCGGGCACTTTGGAAGTGCTCGAATCTGATTTTGATGAACGTGAGGCAGTGCAAATCGACCTTTCAGCCAATAGCGTCGGCATGGGCCGTGAGTTATTTGAAGTGTTCCGTCAAAACGCTGGCAACGCCACCGAAGGGGCTGCAACAATTCTATAGGACCAACCGAAAGCGAAGATCCAATTTTTAAGCTGCAATAAGCCGTCCATATTCATATGGACGGTTTTTTATGCGAGATTTTGGTGTTAAGCCATGCCCAAGCTGGCTGAACAAGCGACTGTCACTTGACCTGAGCGTGACAATAGGCTTGTTAGGGCTAACACCCCTATTTTGCGGCATAAGGAGCCCTAACATGACCCCACAAGAGGCCAGCATTCTGTGCGCAGAGATTTGCGCGCTTGCCCCCGTCGTCCCCGTTCTCGTTGTCAATGACGTTGCCCATGCGCGCCCATTGGCCGAAGCGCTCGTCGCAGGCGGCCTGCCAGCTCTCGAAGTGACTTTGCGCACACCTTGCGCTCTCGATGTCATTAAAGAAATGTCGAAAGTCGAAGGCGGTACAGTTGGCGCTGGGACACTTTTGACCGCACAAGACGTGGCGAATGCAAAGGCAGCAGGCGCAAAATTCGGCGTGTCACCAGGGGCCACAGATCGTCTTATGGATGCCTGCGAAGCACAAGACATGCCGCTATTAGCTGGCACAGCTTCATCCTCTGATGTGATGCGTTTGTTAGAACGCGGCTACACGGTAGCTAAGTTCTTCCCTGCAGAAACCAACGGCGGCGCCCCTGCGCTTAAAGCCATTGGCGCGCCCTTGCCGCAAATGAAATTCTGTCCAACCGGCGGCATTTCTGTGAAAACGGCCCACCAGTATCTGTCGTTGCCTAACGCACTTTGCGTTGGCGGCTCATGGGTTGCACCAAATGATTTGGTGAACAAAGGCGACTGGAAAGCAATTGAGGAGCTGGCGCGCGAGGCAGCTGCACTGTCCCGCTAACGCCCACCACTAAAAGATATGACATGCGCCGCGGGTCAAGCCGATCTGCGGCCTATACCAGACGCAGCCGATCCAATTTTTGTCGTTGCATTTAACCTTGGCGCGCTGAATCCTGTTGCATAAGCCATGCTTGCTGCGTGCTGTACTGACAGCGCGCCGGATCGCATCGCGTCAACCCGGCGCTCAGTCCCCCCGACGTGTCCCCCATTGTGGACGACATCGAATTTCGCCCATAGCGTTGCTGAGCGTGTACCTGAACGACAGTAGGCTACAATCGGTTTTGGACATGCAAAGACATGCTGATCAAACGCCGCTTGATCTTGCTCTGTTGCCCCATGCTCATCGATGGGTAGGTAAATCGCCTTTAAACCAAGTCGCTTTGCCTCAACAGCAACAACGTCAAATGCAACTTGATCAGTGCTTTCGTTATCAGGTCGATTGCAAATAAGTGTTTTATAGCCAGCTTTGGCCAATTCATGGACTGTGTTCACTTCCACTTGATTGGAAATCGCGAACATTCCGTTAAGTCTTCTGATACGCATGTAAAGCTCCATTTCCAAAAACGGTGTTGGTCCGCCTTGGCAAAGGTTGTCTGGTAAAATCTCAGGGTGTATTGAATGCCCCAAGTTCACGATATTCTCGGCCTTTTTGTTCTAATACTCGAAATATTGCTGAAACTACTTACGAATTTGTTACCTAACTTCAGTCATAAAACGCGAAATTTAGCCAAATTATCACAGCTCGCGCCAATCATGCCGTCCATAAGGGGGCGGCACTTATAAGCCACGCCGCGCCCGAGATCCGCCGCGCCGCCCACTTGGGCCGATCAAGCTGCCCAAACCTTCACGCAAAACCAAGGTCATCGGATGCTGGTCCGCAGCCCCTTGCTCATACAGTCCAATAAGCCGCCGGATCGCAATATCTGGCCGCAGGTCTGGTCCAATCTTGATCGCCCAATCCATGAATATGGAACGAGCTTCCTGGATCGTGATATTATCAATACGGTAGGATTCACGGATCAAGCCGCCTGGATCAAGCGCTTCATCGTAATCAAGTGTTTCACGGCGCGCCATGATCAATTCTCCTGCGTTCAAGCATGGTTTCAACTAGAGTGCGCGGCCCCTCGTTGCAAGAGCCAGCGATTTATGGGGAAGCGGTCGGACGCGCAAGCACAGTTTCGAGCACGTCTGCAGCCTCACCGCACGCCTGCTCGATCTGTATAGACAAGGACTCAATGTTATCGGATTGAGTAGACTGCATCAAGAACGCGCGTCCGTCTGTGCCAATAGTCGTTGGGTCAAGCCTATCCCCTGTTAACAATCGAGCGGCTGACTGCAAACGCCAAGTGAGCTGGTAGGTGGAACGCAGAACGTCATGCTCGTGCTGCGTGAACCAGCCGAGATCCCGTCCAGATTGCAACTGAGTATATACGTCCTGCGATGGACAGCCTGCGATTAAAGCCGCTGCCTCGGCGACCAGTTCTATATCCATCATACGTCCGGCGCCGCTTTTAGGATCCCACATAGACCCCGGCTTGGCCTCTGCCAGCCGCTTGCGCATTTCACTTGTCTCAAACCGGATAGTGGCTTCATCGTTACGTGCTTGTAGAAGATTTATACGAAACTGCTCTACAGTCTCAGCCAAATCAAGCGCTCCCACGACAACGCTTGCCCGTGTGAGGGCCAAGTGTTCCCAAACCCAAGCTTCGTTTTCTTGATAAGACATAAAGCTGCCAAAAGATGTGGCAACAGGACCTTGTTTACCAGATGGGCGCAGCCGCATATCAACTTCGTACAGTCGGCCTTGCGCGGTCTGTGCTGTGACCGCTGTGATCATAGCCTGCGTCAATCGCGCGTAGTACGCCCTAGAATGCAAGGGGCGATTTCCATCTGAATACTCAACATTATCCGCGTCATAGATCACAATCATATCCAGATCTGACGCGGCGGTCAGGCGGCCAGCACCAAGTGATCCCATACCCAAGATCAGGGCCCCGCGTCCCGGCGGCGTCCCATGCTTTTTCGCAAAGGCGTCCACCACCACCTCATACAGCGCTGCAATCGAAGCAGACGCCAAATCGCAATATTGCTGACCGGCTTCATCTGCTGAAATAAGGCCTCTCAACTGATGGACGCCAATACGAAAGTGCCATTCTTTGGCCCAACGACGCGAGCTGTCCAAGGCTTCTTCGTAGTCTCCAGCTTTGGCCAAAGTCTCAGTCAATTCAATGCGCAAGGCAGCGCGCCCTGGCCATGGCGCAAAAAAGGCACCGCCGATGACAGCATCTAAAACACCCGAGTTTCGTGAAAGATACCGTCCAAGATGCGGCGCTGTGGCAACGATATCGAGAATCAAATCAATCAACTGAGGATTAGCCTCGAAGAGCGCAAAAAGCTGCACACCAGCAGGCAACCCACGCAAGAACCCGTCTAGGTTTGCAGCCACTTCCAATGGGCGATCGTGAGCCTGAAGACGGACCAAAATAGTATGCTTTATGCGTTCGAAAATTTTCTGCGCGCGCGTGGAACGCAACGCTGGATAGCTGTGCCAACGCGATGTGATTGCGTGCAACTCTTCGGATTGCACAATCTCAGGGGCTTGAATTTCAGTTGGGGCAAAGAAGCCCTCGGTGACCTCATGCACACGCGCACAACGCTTCATGATATCGCGGCGCATCGCATCGGTGTCCACGCCCATCAAATGCGCCAAACGGTCAAACTCTTCAGGCGATGATGGCAAACTATGGGTTTGTTGGTCACGCAGCATTTGCAAGCGATGCTCAACCTCTCTGTGGGCCGTATAGTCAGCAGTTAAAAGATCACAAATATCATCTTTTATCCAAGACTTATCGGCCAACCCTTTCAATGCATCACACGTTCCACGCATGCGCAGGTCCTTGTCGCGCCCCCCAGCGATCAACTGCCGTGTTTGGGCAAAGAACTCGATTTCTCGAATACCTCCAAGTCCCAATTTTATATTATGACCTTCAAGCTTTAATCCCCCGCCAAGCCCCTTATGTTTGCGAATTTTGAGGCGCATATCGTGGGTCTCTTGAATGGCTGCAAAATCGAGATGCTTTCGCCAAACAAAGGGTGTCAGCGAATCCAAAAACTGTTGTCCAGCCACCTTGTCGCCGGCCGCAGCGCGGGCTTTGATATAGGCCGCGCGTTCCCAAGTCCGCCCAACACTTTCATAGTACCTTTCAGCCGCATCCATAGCGAAACACACAGGTGTCACAGAAGGGTCAGGGCGCAATCGCAAATCAGTCCGAAACACATAGCCGTCCGCCGTCAGCTCAGACAAAGACGCCATGGCTTTGCGTGTGGCACGGATAAATCCTGCACGCGCATCCATGCGATCCACAGGGTCAAATCGGGTCTCATCAAACAGGCAAATGAGATCAATATCGGATGAGTAGTTAAGCTCCCCTGCCCCATGCTTGCCCATGGCCAAGGCCACCATACCAGCGCAGCTCTCAACGTCATCTTGGGTTTGTCCTGGCAATTTCCCGCGCTCGATCTCGTGTGCGACATGTGCACGTAACGCCGCATGTGTGGCGTGATCAGCCAAATCTGACAAAGCTCCTGTGACCTCGTGCAGCGACCACACACCCGCTAAATCGCACAGGCCTGATAACAAGGCGACACGACATTTGGCGCGGCGCAGCTCTGCATTCAGTGTGCGGGTCAGTGTATCGGGACCCAATCCATCGATCCTGGTCAACTCATTCGACAATGCCGCTTCAGGATCGTTAAGCGTTGGCGTTATCCATGCAGCCTCACGCCCGAGCAACCCATGCAAATATGGTGCGCTGCCTCCCGCTCCGATGATCAGATCGCGCATTTGTCCGGTCAATTCAGGAACGAACGCAATCGCTTCCGCACCGCGATCTAGATCATACGCACGTGGCAGCCGCGTTATTCTACTAGCAAAAGGGATGCTGGACATGTTGCAGTCTCCTAGTGATTGGGTAGTCTATAGGACCCTGTTCACCAGACCTTGTGCAAGATCAAAACAACTTCCGCTAGAAGCACGACAAGGCAGTTTGGATGCCAAAGAGTGTAAAGCGGTTCGAAATAGCTCTGAAAACTAGGGGTTCAGCTCAGCAATACTATCCTCGCCGCGAAGACCGTCCAGCACAATCCTGATCGTCTTTTCAGATGAACAATGCTTGCGGTTGGCCCGTTTGATGTCTTTGACGATCAATCCACTAGGGCTTTTGCGGCATGTCGTAACGCAGTGGACTGAAAGTCGAGCAAGTGCGATTTAAAGGAAGCTGTCTTATGGTAAAAAAAAGATGGCCAAAATCTGGGCCTTTACGGCGATCAACACCGAGGGCAGCTTTCGTATAATTTTGGAGTTTTCGTCCCAAAATCGGTTATGATGTGTAGTGCGTTTGCTCAGGCAAAGAAATTTCAATGGATGTTCCACCAAAACTTTTACCTTCAATTATGTGGAGAACTCCGTTCCAGCCTTCCACATATTTACGTGCTATGGCCAAGCCGAACCCACTGCCCTCTATAACATCTTGAGACTTCAAGGTCGTGAAAGGTTCAAAAACCTGTTCGGCATATTGTTCTAGAATTCCCTGCCCGTCGTCACAGACCCAAATGGCGCCATGCGTTCCATTATTGGTCACATGGATGTTTCCGACGTCTTTGCCATGATGACGGCAGGCGTTATCCAACAGCAAACATATTACTCGTACGAGCGATTTTTGCGGCACATTGCATTTTTGATCTACCAAATCTAACGTCACTTTGAAATCATCAGGCAGCGCTGACTGTTCTATTGCCATCTTGATTGTACTAATGACGTCACAATCCACATGACACTCAGTCGCAGTGTCAATTTCACAATATTCCCGCACCGAGAGTATCAGCCTGTCTGCCCTTTCCGCTTTCGACTTTATGTCTAGAAGGTGCCTGTATACATCGCTTGGCACGCTACTGGACACCGTTTCCAAGTCTTCAACAATCCAATCTGGCAGTGTGTTAACAGCCCGCAATGATGCGCGAAGATCGTGCACCAATCTGGACACGAACCGGTTGTTGGGTTGTAAACTGCGTGGTTCTTCTGCCGTCATTAATTTTGATCTCGCTAATCTTATGTCCGTTCTATTTTTGTTCTAAAGTGAATTGTTTTCAAATTCCTTTACCTAACTCATCATGTGCTGTTTTCGATTGCGTAACGTTTCCGCGCGAGAATGCCGTCTAAATAAATGTAAAACTAACACATTTTTAAACTCTATGACCGAGACTCAGGTTGGATCAGGGAGAGTTCCGCATGGAAAATTTTAACAAGGCGACCAGGTTCCAACCACAAAGAAATTCAAACGCAGGAACAGAAACACACATTCTAATTGTCGACGATTCAGTTTTTGATTGCCAAAATATAGAACGGCAGTGCCGACGCACAAATTTGCAGCTCTCAATAGATACGGCAAAAGATGTCAAAACTATGCAAAAATCAATGGATACAAAGACATACGATGTAATTTTTGTTGACTACCACCTTGCCAACGAAACAGGTCTAGAAGCGCAAAATGTTATCCGCAGACACCCGTCACATGCCAACGCCACCACTATAATGATGACTGGTGAAGTGTGTCACGAAATTGCTGTCACGGCGATCAAAAGTGGCTGCCAAGACTATGTTGCCAAATACGATATGGACGCATTTTCGATTGAAATGATGATGAAAACCGCGGCGAAGCGGCTCGAACAACATGCAACGCGTGTGTTTCAAAAAGAAATGGACGCCATCCATGATCGTACGATGTCTGCTGTCACAGAGGTGGTTCGCACAGAACTGAGCGATGACCGCATTGTGTCGTTACTGATGCGCGCACTGGGGCAAGTGTCCTATTCCGGTGGCCAGTCGATTGAACATGAAACAGGTGAAAATTCAATCTTAAACATGCTGGATGACCCCAACCCAAGTTTTTTCATCTTTAAATAGACATTGAAAGTTAAACAATAGTGCCTCAAAATTATTTAAGACAGATACATGCTGCGACGAATGTTAGCACACTTGGCGGGGCAGAAGCGGAAAGAGCTGCTTTGGCCCGTTCAGGTAAGCTCCACTCTGTTCATTGGGTCGTGGTTGTGGTTTCATTGGCAATCACATTCGGCGCATGGAGCTTTTCAAGCAATCAAGTCAAACGTAACAGCAATGCGCAGTTTGAACATCAAACCGACCAGATTTTGGGCGTCGTCTCTGAACGTATAAAGCAGTATGAAGATGGATTATGGGGCGGTGTTTCTGCACTTCAATCTCATGGTGGGAATATGTCTCGTGATCAGTGGCGGACCTATGCTGAAACGCTGAACATCTATGAAAAATATCCAGGAATCAGTGGAATCGGAGTGATTCACTTCGTACCCGAAGCAAAACTTGAGGCTTATGAGCGAGACCAGCGCCAAACGCTGTCCGAATTTGCTGTTTACCCAGTTCACGACGGCGACATCAAGCTGCCTATAACCTATATTGAGCCACAAGATTTAAACGCAAAAGCAATTGGACTTGATGTAGCCCATGAGATCAACCGCTTCACAGCGGCAATAAAAGCAAAAGATACAGGTATTGCCCAAATAACCGGCCCAATCAGTTTGGTGCAGGATGAAGGGAACACGCCTGGTTTTCTATTTTATACGCCATATTATGACGATGCTTCCGAAACGGATAAGAGAGAGTTTCTAGGGTTGGTGTACGCACCGTTCGTTTTTAAGAAATTGATGGCAGGAACTTTAGGTAAAGAAAACAGGCAACTTCACTTTTCAGTTCGTGATGCAGATAGCGATTTATACTCAGAAAACACTCTAGAGCACCCAGCACCGGAATTAGGCGAGCCATTTACCAAAGAAATCGACTTGAATCTTTATGGTCGCACGTGGACTTTTTTTGTTTGGGCAGATCCAGAGTTTCGAAACAACATGGCAAGCAACGAACCGCTCGTCATCCTTTTTGGCGGGCTCTTCATTGATGGAATGTTGTTCATTTTGTTTGTGTTGTTGACCCGCTCAAACAGAAGAGCTTTGGATTTCGCCGATTTGGTTACGCAGCAATTACAGCACAAGGCAAATGAACTGGAAGTGTCAAACGCAGATCTGGAGAAATTTGCATATATGACATCCCATGACCTAAAAACGCCATTGCGAGGCATGGGTGATTTAACCGAATACCTAGAAGAGGACTTGGAGCTTTATGTCTCAAGTCCCTCGGCCAATCCACAAGTACAGTTCAACATTGAACGCATGAAGCGACAAGTTCTGCGCATGGACAATTTGATCAATGGTATTCTCGTTTACTCTGGCATTGGTACTGGCGTCGAAACGAATGAAACAGTCGACTTGGGTCAAACTGTACGTACGATCGGTAATGACCTGTCTTTGAACGAGAGCCAACTTATTGTAGACGATGAGCTTCCATGTGTGTGCACCAACTCAACCCGGTTGAATCAAGTCTTGTCCAACTTGATTGGGAACGCCGCAAAGTATCACCATGATATCAAAAACGCAGAAATACGCGTGACTTCTGAAACCGTGGGCGAATGGATGTACCTCAGTATTTCCGACAATGGGCCAGGGATAGATTCTATGTTCCATACAAAAATTTTTGAACCATTTCAGTCTTTGCAGCCAAAAGATCAAATCGAGAGCACTGGAATTGGTCTGTCAATTGTCAAACGCACTGTCGAGTTCTATGGCGGGACAATCGCTATAGAGTCCGAACCAAACCAAGGCACAAAGTTTACCCTCAGCTGGCCAATTTCGACCTCTCCCTCAATTTTGAAAGACGTAGCATGACACAGATGATTGATATCTCACATCAAGGTACTCCTGAATTTTTAGTTGTTGACGACAATGATCTCGATTTTGAAAAAATCAGTCGCAGCTTTTCACAGCTGCGCATATCCAATCGCTTACGTCGTGCACGAGATGGGATTGAGGCCTTGGACCTCTTGCGACAAGACTCTAATTTGGAAAAGGGGCCGTCACATTTCATTGTGCTGTTGGACCTCAACATGCCACGTATGGGCGGTCTCGAACTCTTGGCAAAATTTCGTGATGATAGGCAGTTCTCAAACGTATCCGTGTTTGTTCTGACGACCTCAGATCACCCCGATGACATTTGCAACGCACATGAATTTAACGTCGCTGGATATATTGTTAAGCCTGTCAAAAAGGATCAAATGCTTGAGGCTTTGACCGCTCTCAACCACTTTTGGACTTTATGTAAATATCCGGAAAAACCTGTCCACGACATAATTGGGGCGCCTTAAGTATACAACGGAACACAATAGCGCTGAGGTCAAAAATCTATACCCACACTCAATAGAGTTTTCCATAGAATACGCGCGAAGTGACGGCTTTAAGGTTTTGAATTATAGACTTTTTCGCTCACCTTCGACCATCGAACCTCAAAGGATATTTAATTGTTGCAAAGAGAGGCAACAAACAAGTTGGCGGCAAAAGGTTAAATATTTGCCCCTAGGGCCCTGCGCAAGGCTGGCGGGATACATAGAACACACAGCGCAGGCTAAGATGGCCATCTTCAAATACATCAATGGCTTCTACAATCCGCCACGGCACCACTCAACATTGGGCTGGAAAAGCCCTGTCGCTTTCGAACGGAAGGTGGCTTAAACGAGCCCTTGAAGCGGCACTAAAACGCGACACATCTAGTTGGTTCTCGTAGGGATCTTGGCACGAACACTGGAAAAAAGCATTCGCGACACCTATCTGTCCAAATGTGTAGTGAAAAACAAAGTTTTCATGTTGTTTAAACTCAAATATCTACGGCCTGGGCTTGACGGCGACCGTCATGTCACTTGTCGCGACTGGAGTGTAGTAAAATGAGCAATCCTTTGCGTATCGATATCGTGTCAGACGTGATGTGCCCGTGGTGCATCATCGGCTATCGTCAGCTGTCCCAAGCGCTGAACGCGGCTGGTACGGATCACGAAATTCATTGGCATCCGTTTGAATTGAACCCGAACATGCCGCCAGAAGGCCAAAACACACGCGAACATGTCGCAGAAAAATACGGCAGCACGCCTGAGCAATCTGAACAATCGCGCCAGCACATGAAAGCGCTGGCAGACGATCTTGGCTTCGATTTCGAATGGACCAAAGACTCTCGTATGCACAACACTTTCAACACCCATCAGCTGCTCCACTGGGCAGATATGCTCGGGCGCAAACATGATCTCAAAATGGCGCTCTTTACGGCTCATTTCACGGATCAACGCAACTTGTCTGACAATGCGGTTCTGGCTGAGGTTGCCGCCGAAATCGGACTGGACCGTGACCAAGCCGCCGCCGTGCTTGATGATCAGCGCTTTGCTAATGATGTGCGCAGCGCCGAGCAATTTTGGCAACAACAGGGCATTACTGGTGTGCCTGCCGTTGTGTTTGACCGCAAGCATCTCGTTACTGGTGCGCAAGGCGTAGACAATTACACCAGCATTCTGTCGCAATTGGCCAAGATGACAGGCTAATCCGTCCTAGAGCCAGCAAATGTGCACCAAAGAACAACTGCCAAACGAAGATGCCAAGCGCATGGGCTTTGAAACATTTGATAGAGCATGCTTGTGATGGCGATTGAGAGATAAAGGGCGCCTGCGATGCGCGCGTCTTTCAGGTTTAGTTAATTTTTGAGTGTCTTGTGACATGGTTTTCCTTTCAAAAGGCCAAGCCCAATCGTTCCGCGACAGGAACGGGCAACCTATCGGCTATACGGACCCAGCCGTGCGCCGTGTCCTGCCTAATCTCGAACCGCTTGTGTTTCCAATCTGGCTTGTCGCGCATCGTGACTTTTTAACGAGAAGTCGGATTCGTAGAGTCTATGACGTTTTGGCACAGGACCTGAATCGCAGTGAGCTACAGCTGATAGAAACAGACCTTCACTAAAAAATAAGGCATAGGCAAAAACGCTCAAGCCTGTCCTTAACTAAGACATTCACCAAGGACCGCGTCAGCTTATCGCGGTCCCCAATGAGATTCAGTTCGTCATCGCCTAAGACGTAGTTTCGATCTTGCCCGAATATCTGCCGTTCTTTGAGGATGAGGACATTTCGGAAGACCAAAAGCGCGAAATGATTGAGGCGCTGTGGTCCATCATGGTCAGTTTTGTTGATCTGGGGTTTGGTATTCATCCCGTCCAGCAAGCTTGTGGAAAAGACATTTCTTTGGCGGAAATGCCCACCGCAGATGTGTTAAACTTGTCAGACACCACAACCGTTTTTGAACATGCCGCAGCACCGAAGACTGACGCGCAACAGGAAGGGAGTCTTTAAATGGAAACACAAAACGCCGTCATTTATGCACGCGTCTCAAGCGTCGCTCAGCTCAAAAAGGGCGATGGCTTGGCCTCTCAAGAAAGCCGTTGCCGCGAATATGCGCGATACAAGGGCTACGAGGTTTTAGACGTCTTCAATGACAATAAATCGGGCGGCGATGCAGATCGGCCCGCCATGATCGCCTTGCTGGCCTATCTGAAAGCCCAAAAGGAAACCTGCGTTGTTATCATCGACGACATAAACCGCTTTGCGCGAGATGTTGTCGGGCATTGGCAATTGCGAGCTTTGCTGGCCGAAGCAGGGGCAAGCTGGAAAGCCCGTCGATTGAGTTTGGTGAAGACAGTGACAGCATTTTGGTCGAGAACCTGCTGGCTTCTGTCTCTCAACACCAGCGCCAGAAAAACGGCGAGCAAACCAAAAATCTTATGCGAGGCCGTGCGCTGAATGGCTATTGGGTGTTTCGCGCGCCGATTGGCTATAAATACGAACGGTTTGCGGGGCATGGCAACATGCTGGTGCGTGACGAACCGATGGCGTCCATCATCCAAGAGGCCTTGGAAGGCTTCGCCACGGGGCAGTTTGAGACCCAAGCCGAGGTGAAACGGTTCTTGGAATCCAAGCCCATTTTCCCGAAAGATTTTGCCGACGGCACAATCCGTTTTGAACGGGTGATCCGCTTGCTGACGCGCATGCATTTTGCAGGCTCCATCGAAATCCCCGAATGGGACGTGTCGCTGCGCAAAGGCCACCACGAGGGCCTGATTTCCTTGGGAACCTTCGAGCTGATCCGAAAACGCATAAAAGACGGCGCACGCGCCCCAGCCCGCAAAGACATCAGCGCCGACTTCCCCTTGCGCGGGTTTGTCTGCTGCGACGATTGCAACGCGCCTTTGACGGCTTGCTGGTCTACAAGCAAATCGGGCAAAAAACACCCTTACTACCTGTGCCACTCAAAGGGCTGCACAAGCTACCGCAAATCCATCCGCCGTGATGTGCTTGAGGGCGATTTCAACACGCTCCTGCACGCGCTTACGCCGTCGGAGGTGACGTTTGGCATGGCGAAGGCTATGTTCAAAGACGCTTGGGGGCAGCGGGCCACACAAATCGAGGCCGACAAACGCGTGCTCTGCGCTGAACGCAATCAATTGGATAAGAAAATCGAAGGCCTGCTGGACCGCATCGTTGCCTCTGACAGCCTAACGATCATCTCAGCCTATGAAAAACGAGTGGAAAAGATGGAGCGCGAATGTGTTCTTGCAACAAACAGTGCTGAGACTGGCTTTTGCAGACCGCATTTCCTATGCTCGGAATACCGGACTTCGAACCCCAAAACCACCTTGCTGTTCAAGGTGTTAGCGGGGATTTCGGGCCAAAATAGTAAAATGGCGGACAGACAGGGATTCGAACCCTGGAGACGGTCTCCCGCCTACACACTTTCCAGGCGTGCGCCTTCGACCACTCGGCCACCTGTCCGTTGGCGCGATTTCTAACCGACCACGCGGGGGGGGGCAAGCCCCTTTCCCTATTAAATGATGCTTTTTGTAAAAATGATTTAAGCTATTGTAAACGCTTGTAATTTCACAGGTCAATCAAGGTGAATGGCGACACGTCGGTTCATGCGGCCTTTTTTCTCGATCTTGCCAATGCGAATGCGTCCGATTTCCGAGGTGCGCGCCACATGGGTGCCGCCGCAAGGCTGCAAATCAACCTGTTTGAGTGCATCCCCGATACGCACCAGTCGCACATGCCCCTGCCCCGTTGGCGGCATCACAGACATGGTTTTCACTATGGAGGGATCTGCCAAAAGCTCGGCGTCGGTGATCCACATATCGGTGACCTGCAGATCTTGTTCGATCAAAGCGTTCAGGGCCTCTTCAAGCGCGTCCTTGTCCGCGGGCGGCTCATCCATCGCGAAATCAAGTCGGCCTTTTTCAGCACTGATAGACCCGCCAGTCACGGGCAGAGGGATCACGACGGATAAGAGATGCAAAGCTGTATGAACCCGCATATGCCGATGACGCCGCACCCAATCAAGTCTCTGCGTGACCTGTACACCAACAGGGGGCAAAGGCGCTGGCTCGGCAGGCACCAAAATGATGTCTTGGTCGCTGCCTTTGATGGTCGTGGCAATGTTCAACGCCCCGCCGGTCCATTCAAGCCGTCCACTATCGCCCGGCTGTCCACCACCAGTGGGATAAAACACTGTGGCGTCTAAAACGATGCCGCCTTCGGGCGTAAGTGCGCTAACGGTCGCTTGACCATCTTGCACGTAAGCATCATCGCGAAACAAGGCTATGGTCACGCAGTATCTCCCTCGGACAGAGAACCTTCGATGTCAGTATCCTGATCCTGCGCGACGGGCTCGAACTCAGTATTGATATTGGTATTAGTATGAAGTGTTGTGGCGCTGTCAGGCGGACGACCGTGCAAGGCTTCCGGATTGCGCAGCCAGATATCGCGTTGCGCAAACGGGATTTCGATGTTTTCTGCAATGAAACGGCTGGCGATCTCGTGATTGACGTCGCTGGTGACTTTCAAAATTGTCGTCACATCCGACAAAATCGCGCGCACTTCGAAATCCAGTGAATCTGCACCAAACCCCATAAACAAAACTTGTGGCGACAGGCCCGAGGCGATGCCAGATTGCGCCTCGATGATCTCGTGCAGAATGGTTTCAACACGGCGCGTATCAGTGCCGTAGGCGACGCCAATTTTAAGGGTCACACGTCCTAAAGAATTGCCACGTGTGTAGTTTGTGACTGCGTTGGAAATCAGATCGGCATTTGGCACGATCACATCAGTACGATCGAAGGTCTCGATCCGCGTCGAGCGCACAGAGATATCGCGCACAAAGCCCATTTGGCCGCCAACTTCGATCCAATCGCCTTTGGACACAGGGCGCTCAATCAACAAGATGATGCCGGACACAAAGTTTTGCACGATATTTTGCAAACCAAAACCGATACCAACCGACAGCGCCCCTGCCACAAGCGCCAGCGCAGACAAATCAATCCCAGCCGCCATGATCGCCACAACGGCCGACAAGAACACCCCAACATAACCGGTGCCAGAGACAACCGCCTGCTGCCCGCCGCGATCCAGTCTGGTTTTGGGCAGGATCGTCGATCCCAAGGCCGCCTTAAGAAGCTTTGTGAGACCAAACCCGATGGCGAAAACAATCAAAACAGTAAGCACATCAGGGATCGACAGCTTTGCGTCACCCAAGGGAATTCCCTGCTGCATCAGGGACCAAATTTCCCAAAGCTGATCGGGCCGCATCCCCCAAATCAAGGCAAACAAAGGCACGGCACCTGCAAACAACCCAATAGAGATCAGTACCGGCACCAAGCCATCCGCATCTTCAGGGTCGCGCCGCACGATGGTGCAATAGAGGTCAGACACAAACCGCGAGCCGACCAAAAGGCCACTCAGCAGCGCCAGCGACAACACCGAAGGGTAGACGATCCCAATGGCCGCCGGCATATAGCCAATCGCCCCCAGAAGAATGGCAATCAACGCTGCAGGGCGCAGAATTTTCGCGACAGACCGCGTCATCAACGCGACAAAGCCACCCGAAGAATTGCCCGCTTCCATAGGGCCCATCATGGCTTCTTGGATGCGATCTGCTGACACCAAAATCTGCGCCAAGCGGAACAACGACAGTGCGGTCAAAACCACTAAGGGAAAGCGCAAAACATTCAAAGTCTCGGAACTGTAGCTGTCAATTTGTGCCAAATCGGCCAGCAAGGCATTGAGTGCTAACATTAACGCCATCAGCGTGAAATGCCCCGAGGCTTCTCGCTGTTGCGCAGCACTTAGATCAAAGGCGTCTTGGGCGGTTTCAGTTTCATAAAGCACGCGCGAGGACAGCCATCTGGCCGCGAAATAGGCAAAACCGATTGCGGGTAAGGCTTGGGAAACCGCTTGACCGCGTTCGCCCAAAATGCCTGTGATTTTAGCGGCTTGCGCCAAGGCGAGCAGCCCAACCACGGGCACAATCACTTGTCCCAAAGATCCGACAAAACCGGACACGCCCCGCCCCGCTTGCCCGCTCACAAAGCCTTGGACTTTTTGAGACACCAGCTCAGTATATTTGCGCCCGCGCAGCAATAAAAACACGGCCAAGACTGCCAAGAACACAATACCCGCCCCATTGGCTTTCAATGTGGCTTGCAGCGAAGGTTTGCGCAAATTGTCATACGCGACGCTCCAAGCATTGAGCGCCGTGTCAGAAATATCTTTAATCGCTTGCGGCCAAATGACGGGGTTGAGCGGCGTGGGGCCAAGCTCCATCAATGCATCAGTTTGACGCGAAATAATGATGCTGTCAATTTCGCCAATCAGCCCATCGGCACGGGTAAAAGATTCTTCGGCTTGGCGCACAGGGGCCGTCGCGGTCTCAAGTTGTTTGGCCAATTCGGCACGCCGCACAGTGACATCATTGGGTTCAGATCCCCCTTCTTCGGGGGCTGCGCCCAGCGATTTGGTCTGAGCTTGCAGGGTTTCTATGCGCGCAGCATTGGCGGATTGAGCATCTAAAAACGCTCCGCGCCAAGCCACCAGTGTGGCACGTGTGTCCTCAAGGTCAGCGTCATCTGGCGCGCCATCTCGCAACACGCTTTCAACGTTGCTTGCGAAGCTATCCCAGTCAGAATAATTTGGCGTGCTTGTGTCTTGTGCCCACAGCGCGAGCGGCAGGCACAGCGTTACAACGATTAAAAACCGGCAAACCAGAGTGCGCATTAGCCCTCGTAAACGTCAGGCAAAGCGCGCGGACCACGATCAAGCCATTTGGGCACAGGCAAACCTTTTTCTTTCAAGAATTCTGGGTTGAATAACTTAGATTGGTAACGCGTACCGTAGTCACACAAAATGGTTACGATTGTGTGGCCGGGGCCCATTTCGCGGGCCATTTTCATTGCACCGGCGACATTGACGCCAGATGATCCGCCTAGGCACAGGCCCTCGTGTTCCAATAGATCAAAGACAACAGGCAAGGCTTCCTCATCAGGCACCTGATAAGAAAAATCAGGTGTAAAGCCTTCCAAGTTGGCGGTGATACGCCCCTGCCCGATGCCTTCCGTTATCGAACCGCCTTCCGATTTCAGCTCACCGGTGGTGTAATAGCTGTGCAAAGCAGCACCCATTGGATCGGCCAAACCGATTTTCACGCCCTTGGGCTGCAAGGCCATGCCAACGCCCGCCATGGTGCCTCCAGAGCCAACAGCACAGATAAAGCCGTCGACTTTGCCGTCTGTTTGGTCCCAAATCTCAGGGCCAGTTGTTTCAATATGGGCTTGGCGGTTGGCGATATTGTCGAATTGGTTGGCCCAGATCACGCCCTCGTTGGTTTCCCGCGCCAGTTGTTCCGCCAGACGCCCAGAGTAGCGCACATAGTTGTTCGGGTTTTTATAAGGCGCGGCCGCAACCTGCACCAGTTCAGCACCCGCCAAACGCAGCATGTCTTTTTTCTCTTGGCTTTGGGTCTCGGGGATCACGATCACCGTGCGAAAGCCCAATGCAGAGCCCACAAGCGCCAGACCGATGCCTGTGTTGCCAGCCGTGCCCTCGACAATCGTGCCACCAGGTTTCAACAGCCCTTTGGCGACAGCGTCTTTGATGATGTAAAGCGCCGCGCGATCTTTCACGGATTGGCCAGGGTTCATGAACTCAGCCTTGCCCAAAATCTCACATCCCGTAGCCTCGGATGGGCCTTTGAGACGGATCAATGGCGTGTTGCCGATTGTGTCGATGAGATCTTGGTTCACGCGCATATCAGGGCGCTCCTTTATAATAAGTCGTCTTGGAATATGTAGAACGAAGGTTCGCTACACTCAAGTCATTCGCAGTCATTCAAGGAAACTGTTTTGCCAATTCAACACCAGCAAGAACAGAACCGCCTCGCAGTCGGTTTTATGCTTTGTCGCGTTTTTCAAGGTCCAGCCAAATCCCTTCGCTAGAGCGCACCGTCAAATGCGCCACAGGCACGGGCGTTTTATCTGCGACGATCTTGATCTTATAAGCGCCGACAATCATCGCCAACAACAGTGGCCCCTCGACCATGGCAAAACCCGCCCCTGTGCACACACGCGGCCCAGACGAAAACGGGATAAAGGCATCGCGCAAACACTGTTTGCCATTGTCGGTTTTAAACCTGTCGGGATCAAAAGCATCGGGATCATCCCAAAACCGCTCGTGACGCTGCACATGCCAAGGCGACAACACGATTTGGCTGCCCACAGGCACATCGCGTTCGCGAAACCGCTCAGGACACGTGGTCTCGCGCACCATCATCGGCACAGGCGGATACAGCCGCAGGGTCTCGCGAAACACATCCTTGGTATAGCGCAGCTTTGACAGGTCAGAAAACGCGGGATCTGTGCCAAAGGCCAGCCCTTCTGCGGCGACTTTGTCTTGCACCTCAGGATTGGCCGCGATCAACCACAGCGCCCAAGCCAATGCAGACGCCGATGTCTCATGCCCCGCCAAAAAGAAAATCGCCACCTGATCGACCATTTCCTCAGCCGTAAAAGTCTGCCCCGTTTCAGGGTCAGCCGTGGTCATAATCTTGGTCGCCAAATCGTTTGGTGCTGTGCCCGATTTGATTTCCGCCATGCGGTTTTCCGTCAAGGTCCGGATCAATGCCCGAATGGTTTTGGCGGTGTCTTTGGTGCGTTTGCGGTGAAAGCGCGGCATCCAGCGCGGCAATGGGATAAAGGCCGCGATGTTCAAAATCGGTTGTTCGCGTTGGTGATCTTGGAACTGGGAAAAAACATCGCGCGCGATCTCATGTTCAATCGGGATTGAGAACAGAGTGCGAAAAATCACATCCGCTGCGGCATGCGATGTGTGTGGTTCAATATCAATCGGGCCTTGCTCGGTCTCAAGTCGCGCAACCGCAGACTGCGCCGAGGCCACCATCGCGTCAAAGGTATCGCGCAATCGCCCACCTTCAAACGCGGGATCAATGATACGCCTTTGCCGTTTCCACGCCGCGCCATTGGTTAAAAATACCGATCCTTCGCCCAAAAGCGGCTTCAACCCTTCGGCAATCCGTGCAGATTTCGGAAAATCCATTGGCCGTTCATTCAGAACCCGTTTGATCAAGCTCGGTTGATTGACCAAATAGGACCGAAAAAACGGCGTGCGAAATTCAGCCATCCACGCGCGGTACAGTTTGGCAGGCTGCGCTGACAAAATATCTTTGCGAAACAATTTCACATAGTTGCGCAAAGTTGTTTTGTCGGGCCGCGCGGTGGGCTTTGGCGGGATCATAGCGCCATCTCGGTGTATGTATTGGCTGGCGTATCAATCCGACTTGGCGTCGGCACGTGATCTTGGAACCGCTCGGCCAAGGTTTGCGGGCCAGCGGTGATTTTAAAATAATCATAGCTCAGCGGGCGGTCAAAAGCGCACAGATACTGAAAATGCAGTCGAAAGAACCTGCGTTTAAGTGTGCCCCAAAGCTCTGGCGATAGCGCTTGGGTAAAGACGGCTGAGATCACCAAGGGCCATTTTTGATCATCGGGAGCGACACCCGTGACTTTGATCGGATCGCACAACGCGAATGAGCACGGATCACCAGGGGCCGTCACATCAAGCCAAAACAGCTCGTCACGGGCACATAAATAGGCCAAATCGCGGCGCAAAATTTTTGCCTCTGGCAGAAAGCTGACCATGGGCACCACCTGACCCAATGTCAAAAACGACAGTTTCGGTGCGTAACCTGTGTCGCGTTCAGGCACTTGGCCCGCGCGGATCAGGTCGGCCAAAACGCTCACACCCAAATGCGCGCCGGACGAATGCCCGACGATCAAAACCTCGTCCCAGTCTTGGGTTAAAGCCTCGGCAATATCATCTTGGAATTCTTTCAAGCGCGCGATCAATTCAGGTGGCTCGGCCCCGCGCCAGCGCGCGGAATAGCCGTAGTCATGCATGAGATAATAGGCGAAAAACTTGCCGTCTTTGCGTTTAAACCACCGCAAGACCCCGTAGATCAAAGCGGCAGAGGCAATCGTCGCCCCCGCTTGGATCAAAATCCCATCGCTCAAGCCTGACAGCAGTGCAAACAGCCCCCACCCCAGCCCGAGCGCGATCAACAGCTGCACCAGCAAAATCAAAACGGGGTACAAGGCCGCCAAAACAGGCCCGCGTCGCAACTTCATCAACGCGCCCAAAGCGCCCGTTGAAATGTAAATCCAAGCGGTGCGGATCAAAATCCAGTAGGTCTGAAAAATCCCTGCATCCATGCTCGATTGCACAATGTCGGACCAGACCAGCACATCGATTTCGCTATGGGTCTCGACCCCATCAATCTGCGCATCCACAGACCAGCCAAAGCGCGCGCCTGATTTGGGCTTCAGCGTCAAATCATAATCTGAAATCTCGGACTGTTTGGCGCCCTCTTTGCGATACAATTCGCGGTAGCGCCGTGGTGGAATAGGATCATAACCGGGTATATAAAACACCCGCCGCCGTTTTACCGGATCATTGTCTGCTGAATTCATCTGCGTCATGCGCCACTATAGTCATGCCTTGCCAGCATATTAAAGCGTTTCGCGTTAAACCTGAATTACCATTTTCACCGCACCCCCAGCGCGCGCCAGAATGACACGATCTATGTCGTCTAAGGCTTTGGATCAGCGGCGTTTTAGCCCAAAGCGCTCAAAGCTGGGAATGTTTCCAACAACCAATAGCTTAACCGTGAAAACGCGCCGGTCAAAAGCATCACGCCGACAAAGACCAACAATCCGCCCATGATCTTTTCGATCAGACCCATGTGGCGCTTCAAGCGGTTCATCACTGACATCGCACGGGTGATGAAAATAGCGGACAGCAAGAACGGCACCCCAAGCCCGATGGCATAAACACCCAATAAAGCAGTGCCGCGCGTCACAGACCCTTCGGTCGCAGCAATCGACAAGATCGCGCCAAGCTGCGGCCCAATACAGGGCGTCCAGCCAAAAGCAAAGGCCAGCCCCAAAACATATGCGCCAAAGGACGATCCCCCTTGGTCGCCCGCATCTAGCCGTGCTTCGCGGTCCAAAATGGAAATGCGAAACACAGACAGGAAATGCAGCCCCAAGATGATAATCACACCACCTGAAATGCGACTTAAAAGCACCTGATTTTGCAAGAAAAAGCTGCCCAGAAAGGACGCCGTGAACCCCAGAAACAAGAACACCGTCGACAGGCCCAAAACGAACATCAATGCAGGCACGATGGCTTTGCGCGGCGCATGTTCGTCCGTCAGCTCCCCCATGGAAATACCCGACATATAGGCCAGATAGGGCGGCACAATCGGCAAGACGCAAGGGCTTACAAAAGATGCAATACCTGCGGCCAAGGCCACGAACATCGCAGGTAAAAGGCCCGCGTCAAAGAGGTCGATTCCAAACATGATTTACTGATGCCACAGCGGCAAGTCGAAGAAAAGCCGCGCGTGATCGCTGCAAGGTCACTTTCATGTGGTCCACCGTAACAATCGTCTAAAACAGCTCGCATAAAAAAGGCGACCAAATCAATTGGCCGCCTTTTTCTAAATTATATCAGTGCCGTATCAACCGATACTCCACCAGCCTTTACGTTTTGGCTTGGCGGGTTCCTCAGGCGTCTCAACCGGATCTGCGACCACATCAGGCGCTTGCGCGATGGGTGCGGACGCAGGTTGATCCACGACGACGGCTGCGGCTTCTGCCACTACAGGCTCTTGGACCGCTACAGTCTCTTGTACCACTGGCTCTTGGACCACTGGCTCTTGCACCACTACTGGCTCAGGCGTGACTAAGACAGGCTCTGGGGCCACCACAGGCTCTGGCGACACCTCAACAACCGACGCAGGTGCGGGCGCAGGATCTACAGCAGGAGCCTCAACCTCTTGTTCTTGTGCAGCAGCCGCTTTCGCAGCTTTATCCGCCTCGATTTCAGCCCTGGTGCGACGCTTGCGCTTAGGTTTCGCAGGCGCTTCTTCCGTGGTGACAACCGCTTCAGTGCTTGCAGCTTCTGCTGCTGGCTCAGCTTTTTTACGGCGCGTGCGCTTTGGTTTTTCAGCAGAGACTTCTTCAGTTGTCTCGGCAGAAACTTCAGCCACTGGCTCTGATGGCGTCTCAGCAGAAGCGTCTTCAGCCACAGGATCAGCTTTCTTACGGCGGGTCCGTGTGCGTTTTGGCTTCTCGAGCGGGGCCTCTTCAACAGTAGCATCACTGCTGGTCTCTGTAGGTGCGGGCTCGGCTGCTTGCGCTTCGCCTTCTACAGCTTCAGTCACATCAGAGGTTCCCGCGTTTGCCGAATTCCTGTTGCGACCACCACGTGAACGACGTGAGCGTGTGCGTTTGGGCCTGTCTTCCGTACCCTCTTCAGCATCCGCTTCACCTTCAACGGGTGCAGCATCGTTAGACACAGCCTCAGTTGAGGTGACACCAGACTCAGCGCCCTCTTCACCCTCGGTTTGACCCTCAACGTGATCGCCCGGTTTGCGGCGACGACGACGGCGACGACGGCGTTTTTTCGGTTGATCTTCTTCGCCCTCAGCTGTTGGCGCTGCAACAGCCTCTTCTTCGACTTCGGCGTCTTCGATCTCTTCGGCTTCGACAATATCTTCGTCAAGGTCGTCCATCAAAGCAGCAGAGGCAGAAATCGCAGTGCTTGTGACCTCATGCACCACACGCGTGGCGGTTTTGAATTTTTCGATGGTGAAGTCTGGCGAAATCATATGCAGGTCAGCTTCAAGACGCACAGCCATGCCGTAACGCGCTTCAATCTGAGCGATTTTCTCGCGTTTGAAGTTGATCAAATAATTAATGATGGCGATTGGTGCTTTGAGCAGAACTTCTTTAGACCGACGACGCGTGCCCTCTTCTTCGAGCTGGCGCAAAATAGTCAAAGCCATGTTGTCATCAGAGCGGATGAGGCCGGTGCCATGACAATGCGGACAAGGCTGTGTGGTCGCCTCAAGCATACCTGGACGCAAACGCTGACGCGACATTTCGAGCAGGCCAAAGCCAGAAATGCGACCCACTTGGATGCGGGCGCGATCGGTTTTGAGATTGTCTTTCAGACGTTTCTCAACAGACGCATTGTTGCGGCGCTCTTCCATGTCGATGAAGTCGATGACGATCAGGCCAGCAAGGTCACGCAAACGCGCTTGACGGGCCAGTTCTTCGGCCGCCTCAAGGTTGGTTTTCAGCGCAGTATCCTCGATGGAGCCCTCTTTGGTGGAACGCCCAGAGTTCACATCGACAGAGACCAAAGCCTCGGTCACTTCGATCACGATATAGCCGCCAGATTTCAACTGAACCGTTGGGTTAAACATAGAGCCGAGGTAACTTTCCACTTGGTAGCGGGCGAACAGCGGCATGTTTTCGCGGTAGTTGGTGACGTTTTTCGCATGTGTCGGCATGATCATACGCATGAAGTCTTTGGCCGTCCGGAAACCCGCATCGCCTTCGACAATCACTTCGTCGATCTCTTTGGAATACAGATCACGGATCGAGCGTTTGATCAGATCGCCTTCTTCATAGATTTGCGCAGGCGCCACTGATTTCAGGGTCAGCTCGCGGATCTGTTCCCACATGCGTTTGAGGTAATCGTAATCGCGTTTGATTTCGGTTTTGGTGCGTTGCGCACCAGCCGTGCGCACGATCAGGCCTGCGCCTTGTGGCACGTCCATCTCTGTGGCGATTTCTTTAAGTTTTTTGCGGTCAGCGGCGTTGGTGATCTTGCGGGAAATACCACCACCACGGGCCGTGTTTGGCATCAAGACACAGTAGCGACCCGCCAAAGACAGGTATGTGGTCAAGGCAGCGCCTTTGTTGCCGCGTTCTTCTTTGACCACTTGGATCAACAGAATTTGACGCACTTTGATAACTTCTTGAATTTTGTAACGGCGCGCGCGGGCCTTGCGGCGCGGACGAATGTCTTCGTGCGTGTCATCGTCTGCGACGTTTTCAATGCTTGGGTCTTTGTCAGAGGCGGTCTCAGCCTCGTCTTCATCGTCGCCATCAGCTTCATCATCGGCGTCGTCAGCTTCATCATCAGAACTGTCGTCTGCACTGTCTGTTTCCGCTGCATCGTCTTGGTCCGCGGCATCGTCTGCTGTTGTGGCTTCAACGGCATCTGTTTCATCAACAGGCTCTTCGACAGGCGTCTCTTTCACAGTAAAGGCAGGCGAAGTGCCTTCTTCCACTGCGTCAAGATTGCTGTCTGCGATCAATACATCTGCGGCACTCAAGTCAGGCTCGACAACATCCATGCCAGATGCAGACGAGGCTTCGACCTCAGCTGTTGCAACTGTTTCGACCTCAGCAGTCGCAACTGCATCATCAGATACAGTCTCTTCAGCTTTGCTGCGCGTACGCGAACGTGACCGGCGACGGGTGCGTGTGGGTTTTTCGTCTTCTTCGTCTTGGGCTTTCGCGTGGGCCAATTCTTCGGCCATAAGCGCTTCGCGATCAGCCACTGGAATTTGATAGTAATCAGGGTGAATCTCGGAAAACGCCAAGAACCCGTGACGGTTTCCGCCGTAGTCAACGAAAGCCGCCTGTAAGGACGGTTCGACCCGTGTTACTT
The DNA here is from genome assembly GCF_038899935.1 of Pacificibacter sp. AS14. Classification (NCBI taxonomy): domain Bacteria; kingdom Pseudomonadati; phylum Pseudomonadota; class Alphaproteobacteria; order Rhodobacterales; family Roseobacteraceae; genus Pacificibacter; species Pacificibacter sp. AS14. The sequence goes on along the minus strand of NZ_JBBMQI010000001.1, from coordinate 99,934 downwards.
TTGCGAGATAAATGTTGCCAGCGATTTGGCGTTTGTTTTCAGACTCAAAGTCGAATTCCTCGACCTTGTTTCCGTCGACCACCACAACGCGGGTTTCTTCCGCGTGGGTGGCATCGATAAGCATCTTTTTAGCCATTTTATTCTTTCGGCACCCGCAATCGGCCCGTCCTGTAAAAAGAGGGCTAGGCGAAATTGGAGGTGATTGTTGGGGGCGATGGCAGGCGCGGGCAAGGGAGCGGGGGCGCTAGCGCCCTCATACAGCTCGATAATTGCCTCTGCGCGTTGCATCGCGTTTCTTCTCCGGCGCACATCAAACAAGTGGTTGAGACGCCCATTCATGAAACCCAAGCGCCCTATTTCAGGAGCGTTTGGGCGTTGCTGTGCCGCGGGGCTTTGTCATACCTCGGGGCGCTATCGGTCTGCGGTGCAAGCGGGCGGCACACTGTCGTTTGGTGCCATCTCCAACGCTTGCTTGCAGCGAATTTGTCAAAGCACTGTGCCGCACGCGAGACGCGTTTGGCATATATGCATCCCTAATCAGTAGTGGTCCCTGTGGACAAATACAACATGCAATTTTGTGAAGCAGGTCGTTTGGCCGTGCAGGCGTCGGTATTTAGTCTTGAGTAGTTTCAAAAAGTTACAACGGGTTTACCCCCCGACACATTCCTAAGCCCCAAAGTAAGGCCCTCAAAACTGTCACCGAACCGTGACCGCGCCGTCACTCAACCGTCGCGGGACTGTCATGGAAATCAATCAGCTATTGAGCATCCAATCATGCCCAACGGGCATCCTTTTATGCCCAAAGCACATCATTTTCCGCTTTTGACTTCAAACAGGACAATCACATGACACGTTTATACCTCGGGATTTCTTTCCTTGCGCTGACCTGCGCCCTGCCTGCCACAGCACAAGATATGAGCCACGGCCGCATCGAGCTTGGCCCCCGCCCCGCCTATTTGATTTCCATGATGGACGAGAGCCCATTGAAAGATGCGTTGGAAGCCTGTGCCTCTGTCGAGCCTGTGACAACAGACTTTTCAATCGCACACCGCGGCGCGCCGTTGATGTTCCCTGAGCACACAAAACAAGCCTACTCCGCTGGCTTGCTTATGGGCGCGGGCATCATGGAATGTGACGTGACATTCACCGCCGACAAAGAATTGGTTTGCCGCCACGCGCAAAACGATCTGCACACAACCACAAATATCCTTGCCACAGATTTGGCCGAGAACTGCACAACGCCGTTCACGCCAGCGTCTGGTGACACAAAAGCCTCTGCCGAGTGCCGCACGTCTGACATCACATTGGCAGAGTACCGCACTTTGAACGGCAAAATGGACGCGGCGAATTCTGCTGCGACCACTGTCGCTGAATACCTCGACGGCACGCCGAACTACCGCACGGATCTTTACGCCACAACAGGCACTGTGATGACCCATGCTGACTCCATCGCCTTGTTCAAAGCCCATGGCGCGAAGTTTACACCTGAGTTGAAATCCCCATCCGTTGACATGCCATTTGATGGCTTCACTCAAGAAGACTACGCGCAAAAAATGATCAACGAGTACAAAGACGCAGGCGTTCCAGCCTCTGACGTGTTCGCGCAGTCTTTCAACCTCGACGACATTCTCTACTGGATCAAAGCCGAGCCCGCATTTGGCGAAAACGCTGTGTTCCTTGTGGAACCAAACGACACCTTCAACCCACAAGATGCCAACACATGGGCTGAAGATTTCGCAGCACTTGAAGCGCAAGGCGTGAACTATCTTGCCCCAAGCATGAACATGCTTGTTGTGAATGAAGGCCAAAAGATCGTTGCATCTGCTTATGCAAAAGCAGCCAAAGAAGCTGGTCTTGAGTTGATCACATGGTCCTTGGATCGCTCTGGTCCCTTGGCAAATGGCGGCGGCTGGTACTTTAAATCTGTGACTGACGCGATCAACACAGACGGCGATTACTTTGAAATCCTCGACGCTTTGGCGATGGACGCGGGCGTTGTTGGGGTCTTCTCTGACTGGCCTGCGACAGTGACTTACTATGCCTCTTGCATGGGCTTGAAATAAACCAAGCGACAGACGCATATATACATTAAAAAACGGGGCCTCCATCTGGGGCCCCGTTTTCATGTCACATAAACCAATTCACGCCGCAGCTTTTATCTTAAGCGCTGACAGTCTGAAAAATGGGCGAGACCAGCGTCAAAGCCGCCTTCAAATCGGATGCAACCCCTTGGCCCAATTCCGGCAGAGGTGTATTTTCAGGCCGCATATCCGGTATCTGCACAGCCCGACAACCAGCGCCCATAGCGGCGCGAATGCCTGTGTCGCTGTCTTCAAAGGCCGCGCAGTCTGTTGGATCAAGCCCCAAAGCCGCCGCCCCTTGCAGATATGGCGCAGGGTCAGGTTTGTTGGCCGTGACCTCATCGCCCGCGACCACTGTCACAAGATATTTCAGCAAATCCGCCTGCGCCAGCTCGTGACGTGCCGCCACGCCGATGGTCGAAGTGACCACCGCCATTTTAGCCCCAGCGTTTGACAAGGCCTCAAACACCTCGCGCACAAAAGGGCGCAAAGGCACGTTGTCTCGCATCAAGTCCGCTTTGTGGCCGTTAAACGCCGCGACAAAATCCGCCGCATCCATACGCCCATCCAGCCACAGTTTCGTCTTGGCGGTATTGCCCGGCAGCGATCCACCGATCAAAGACAGGAAAAACCGCCCAGCCTCGCTTTCACCGATGCCCAAATCGGCGCAGACCATGACAAAGGCCTGCTGCCCCACGCGTTCGGTGTCCAGCAGCAGCCCGTCCATATCGAACAGATAGCCTTTGGGTCTCCAGCCTTGCGGCATTTGGGGCGCGCCCCATTGGTATGTCAAATCATCCAAGGTAATCAGACCTTTGCAGACTATATTTGGCCATTTTCTCATTCAAAGTGCGGCGCGGCAAGCACAGCTCATCCATCACCGACACGATAGAGCCCTTGTGGCGGCGCATGGTGTTGTCGATCAACATCCGCTCGAAAGCTTCCACATATTCTTTCAGCGGCTTGCCTTCGGTCGTCATAGTTTGCTGCTCGACATCATCGCCCTCAGACAACAACAACGAGGCGATAGAACCAGATCCACGACGGTTTTGCAGCACTGCGCGTTCGGCCACATTGATCAGCTGACGAATATTGCCAGGCCAAGGCGCTTGCAACAATTGCGCCGCTTCTTGCGCGGCGACTTCGCGGGTCTCGCAGCCGTATTCTTCCGAGAACTGTTGCGACAACTGCGTGAACAGCAGTAAAATATCTTCGCCCCGTGCACGCAGCGGTGGCAGCGTGATTTTCATCGCCGCCAAACGGAAATACAAATCGGCGCGCAGCGCGCTTTCGCAGGTTTTGCCCTGCTCTTGCAGGTTACAAATCGCAATCACACGGGTTTCAGGTGGTGTGCCTTGATCGTTCATCCATGACAGCAACCGCGCTTGCAAATCAGCGGGCAGCGCTTCGATGTCTTCCAAGACCAGCGTGCCGCCGCGGGCTTCTTCGATCAGCGGAATGATTATCCCGTCAGGATCGGGCCCGAACAGGCGCTTGGCCAATTCGTGCTCTTCACGGCCCGCACAAGAAAACGTCACGAATTTTTTGTTGGCCCGCGCGCCAACGGCATGCAAAGCGTGCGCCACAAGCGTTTTGCCTGTACCGGTTTCGCCGTCGATCAACACATGGCCGTCGGCTTGGCCAAGATCCAAGATATCTTCGCGCAGACGTTCCATCACCGGCGAGGCACCGATCAGTTTTTTCATCAAGCCCGTGCCATCCGACAATTCGCGACGCAGCGCGCGGTTATCAAGCGTCAAGCGCCGCGCATTCGTGGCCTTTTTCGCCAGTTCCGTCATGCGATCAGGGTTGAACGGTTTTTCCAAGAAATCGAACGCACCAACACGCATCGCCTCGACCGCCATCGGCACATCGCCGTGCCCCGTGATCATGATCACCGGCAGACCTGAATCCACAGACATCAGTTTTCTCAAAAACTGCATCCCGTCCATGCCCGGCATTTTGATGTCCGAAATAATCGCACCCGGATAATCGGGTCCGAGCGATTTCAGCGCGTCCTCAGCGCTGGCAAAGGTTTCCGTGTCAAATCCAGACAAGGCCAACCATTGGCTGATCGATTGGCGCATATCTTGTTCGTCATCGACGATAGCGATCTTCATTGCGGTTGCCATGAAACCTGTTCTCCTAGTCTTTCCCCTTTGAGATGCCTCAAAGGAATTCTTGCTCTTATGTCTGTTTGCCCGTTGCTGTTGTTCGCCTACTGCGCAGCCTCGAGGCTCTCTTCAGACATAGGAAGGATCATTTCAAATTCAGCCCCCCCATCGCCCCAATTGCGCGCGGTGAGCCGTCCCCCCAACTCGTTGACGATGCCAGAGGAAATGGCAAGCCCCAGCCCGATACCATCTCCGGGGGCTTTGGTGGTGTAGAACGGCTCAAACAGAGTGTCCAAGTCCTCGATCCCTGCCCCGTTGTCGCGTACTAATACTGATGCCTGTGCGCCACCTGCAACCAAGATGCCGATCTGCGGCTCTGCCACGTTTTTCGAGGCGTCAAAAGCGTTGCGCAGCAGGTTCACCAAGACCTGTTCCAAACGCACCCGATCACCCTGAACTATGACGGGTTCCGGCGGCAAAGTGCGCGTGATTTCCACCGATCTTTGGCGCATCTGCGGTTCCATCATCGACAGCGCAGAGGCCACACAATCCCTTATATCTATGGGTTCTAAGTGATCCGAGCCCTTGCGCGCATAGGATTTCAACTGCCGCGTGATGGCCCCCATGCGGTCAATCAAATCATCGATGCGCCCGAAAGACGCCAGCGCCTCATCGGGGCGCTTCCTTTGCAGCAAAAGCTTGGCCCCCGCCAGATAGGTTTTCATCGCAGCGAGTGGCTGGTTCAACTCGTGCGACACCGCCGCTGACATCTCGCCAAGCACCGCCAATTTCGACGATTGCAGCAGGGTCTGTTCGGCCACTTCAAGGCTGCGTTCTGCCCGTTTGCGTTCGGCAATTTCCCGCTGGAGCGCCGCATTCAGCTGGCGAAGCCCCGCCGACTCTTGTTGAAAAAGCCCTGCCCGCGACATCGCACGTCGCGATGTCAGATAGAAAACGCCGGCCAAAAGAATGGCAAAACCCATAATTTCCAGCGCCAAAACCCCGTTCACCTTTTCGCGCACCGAACTGTATGTGGTGAAAGACGCCATGCGCCAGCCTCTGAACGGTATACGATTTTCCAACCGCATCACCGCCTCACCGCCCAAATAGGCCTCGGCGGGAATGGCATTCCAATCCGTGGTCAACCGAAACGCGCGCTCAATCGCCGTCGGCGCGTCTGTCACGGACAGGGCCTCAGCTTCGGTCTTGGAACGCCAGCGCGGCTCTGTCGACAAAATGATTTGATTGTCCGAATTGATCACGATCACCGCGTCCGAGATGCCCGACCAGCTTTGTTCAAACTTGGCCAAATCCACCTGCACGACGATCACCCCAACCAGCGCGCCACCGACGTCGATCTTACGACTGTAAGTAAACTGATAATCGCCACTTTCGCGTTGCGTGGTGTTGAAAATCGTCTCGTTTGAGCGCAAAGCGTCAATGAAACTTGGAGCTTGGCGTCTGTTGGTGCCCAAAAGACCTCGGTCAGTCGCAGCCACAACACGTCCGCTTTCATCCAATAGCAAAATCGCGGCAGCACCAATTTCTTCGATATAGGAAATCAAATGCTGCGAAGTTTGCGTGTAATCATCGGTGTTCAGCGCGTTCACCAAAACAGGGTCGCGCGACAACAAAATCGGCACGATGGATGTGCGCTGCAATTCAGACAAAAGGTTGCCCGAATAAAGCGCCTGTCGGACTTCGGCGCGATTGCGCGTCAAAATCGTATAGCGTTCGGTTAACAAAAGGTTTGTCACCCAAACCACTGAAATCGCGGCAACAACAAAAGCTACTAATGCCAAACGACCGCCCCAAGTCAGGGTGCGGGGGCGGGCTGGGGTTTGAGGCGTGGTAGGCAGCTTGCGATCATTCATAGGTTGAGTTTACGCGCGACACAGTGCGCTCTCAAGCCCAGATGCCACACCTCCGTATGCTTACGCGGAATTAAGCTTAACAAAATGTTAGCCCAACGACAAAACGCCCCCAAACGGGAGCGCTTTTGGTTCTTATCAACCAGTGGCAGTCGCTCAAGCTGTGGCAATCGCCCAAGATCGGCGATTAGGCAGGGACCACAGCCGAGACGAGCGATGCGAAAAACCCTTTGCCGTCTTCATTGCCATGGGCCGCTTCAAACGCACGTTCAGGGTGCGGCATCATGCCAAGCACGCGGCGGTTGGCCGACAAAATGCCCGCGATATCGTGCGAAGACCCATTTGGATTGCTTGCATACCGAAACGCCACGCGGTCTTCCGCGTCCAACATGTCCAATGTGCTTTGATCTGCGGTAAAGTTGCCGTCGTGATGCGCAATCGGCACGCCGATCACTTGGTCTTTGGTGTAAAATGACGTGTAGGCGCTGTCCGTGGTGGCAACTTGCAAAGGTGTGGTTTTACAGATGTATTTCAGGCCTGCGTTGCGCAGCAAAGCACCGGGCAAAAGCCCCGCTTCGGTCAAAACCTGAAAACCGTTACAAATGCCAAAGGCATATCCGCCGCGTTCAACATGCACTTTCAGCGCTTGAGTGATCGGCGAATTGGCCGCAATCGCGCCACAGCGCAGATAATCGCCGTAAGAAAACCCACCGGGCACAGCGATGACATCCAAGCCATCCGGCAAAGTGGTTTCTTTGTGCCACACCATGGTGACATCCGCCCCAGAGTTGCGCAGGGCCACAGCCAAGTCGCGGTCACAGTTAGAGCCGGGGAAGACAAGAACAGCAGCTTTCATAGCGCTTTCTCCTTAGATCGCGTGGATTGGGCTTACGCCAGTTCGATCGCGTAGCTCTCGATGACCGTATTGGCCAAAAGCTTATCGCACATGTCTTTGATGGTATCCTCAGAGGTGCCATCGGCCAGATCAAGTTCGATCACTTTGCCTTGGCGCACATCGTTGACACCGTCGAACCCCATCGCGCCAAGCGCGTGGCGCACAGCGGCACCTTGGGGGTCCAGAACACCGTTTTTCAGCATGACATTCACGCGGGCTTTCATAGTCAGGGACCCTTTCTTTCGAGGTCTAAGTCTTGTCAGTCTTAATCAATTCAATCGAGCAGCAGCATCACCGCTGCCCAGATGATTTATAGATCAGTTGATCACAGTCGAATTGGCAGCGGGGCCATTTGTTGGCAAAACGCCCAAACGACGCGCCACTTCCGTGTAGGCATCCGTCAAATTGCCCAAATCGCGGCGGAACACATCTTTATCAAGCTTTTGGCCAGACTCGATGTCCCACAGACGACAGCTGTCAGGTGAGATTTCATCTGCCACGATCAAGCGCATGAAATCGCCTTCCCAAACGCGGCCGATCTCGATTTTGAAATCGATCAATTTGATGCCAACGCCGTACATGACGCCAGACATGAAATCGTTGACCCGCAGCGCCAGCGCCACGATGTCATCCATGTCTTGCTGAGAGGCCCAGCCAAAGGCGATGATGTATTCTTCCGGCACCAAAGGATCGCCAAGATCATCGTCTTTGTAAGAAAATTCGATGATCGGACGGGGCAAACGTGTGCCCTCTTCAATGCCAAGACGTTTGGACATAGATCCAGCCGCAAAGTTGCGCACGATCACTTCCAAAGGCACGATCTCGCATTGGCGGATCAACTGCTCACGCATGTTCAAACGTTTGATAAAGTGGTTCGGCACGCCGATGCTGTTGAGACCTTCCATGAAGAACTCGGACAGACGGTTGTTCAAAACACCTTTGCCCTCCACAACAGCCTTTTTCTCGGCGTTGAATGCTGTGGCGTCGTCTTTGAAATACTGAATCAAAGTCCCTGGCTCTGGACCCTCATAGAGTGTCTTTGCTTTGCCTTCGTAGATTTTTTTACCACGCGCCATGGGGTCTCCAATAGATATGGGGGGCCGGGAATCATTCATCCAGCCGCTCTAAGTGGCTCTTTAGGGCAAGCAGCGCAGCCAAGCAAGATCATGGGGCGTCCTTGGGGGCGCAAATTTGTTACCAAAGGGTCATAAACGGCCCCAAAGTGGCGTAATGCCGCGCGCACTTTTAAAATTTTTGCCCCAATCACCCCTGCGACTTTCGCACACACACGCCCATTGCCTCTTGAAGCCAAGGCCTAGGGGCGTCATATCTTAATCAAACACCGAATGGAGGACTGACCATGTCAGCATTTGACGAACGCGAATCTGCTTTTGAGAACAAATTTGCCCATGACGAAGAAATGACATTCAAAGCCGAAGCCCGCGCCAACAAGCTTTTGGGCCTTTGGGCGGCTGAGATTTTGGGCAAAGACGATGCAGGGGCCTATGCTTTGGAAGTGATCAAAGCAGACTTTGAAGAGGCTGGCCACGACGACGTGATCCGCAAAGTTGTCGCAGATCTTGGCGATAAATCGACTGAAGCAGCGGTGCGTGCAAAACGCGCGGAGTGCTTGATCGAAGCAAAAGGCCAGCTTGCAGCGGACTAAGCCTCGTTTGCAGTGGGCTAAGCCTTGCTCGCGATAGGCTAGCCTCGGCGATCTATTGCATCAGACGTGCACGTCAAATACGACAAACGGCTCAGGCATCTGGGCCGTTTTTTTGCAATTAAAATTCAACAGATTGGCCAACCGCCAATCCAGCAAAGCCAATGCAGCCAACATGGATCGCAAATACAGATCGCAAACCTTGTTCGAAACCTTCAAATCTTTTGCAAATTTTGCTGCGAATTAACACTATCTTGGCACTACGGACCGTAAATCTATGACCTCGAAACATTCTCGCGCGCCGCTTGTGTGCGCTCAAAAGGTCCCTATCGTCCTCATGCGTCACGCCTCGTTTGATATAAACACTGCCGACACAAACATGGCGGCCAGCGCGCCCCCACAATTGACTGCGCCTGACAGTGCTGCATCGCAGACTGTGCCGAACAAACAAACTGGGCTGCGCGGTCTGTTGGCCAAACAGGCGATACCCTTGGTGATGACGCTGTTCATCGGCTGGCTGGTCTGGGGCAAGGTCTCGCATTTGAACGGTCACGCCATCCTAGACACCGTGTCCCGCGTCAGTCCGGTCCAATGGGGGCTGGCTCTAATGACCACTGCTGGCAGTTTTTGGGCCGTGGGACAATATGACAGCGTGCTGCATGCCCAACTTGGCACCGGCATTTCCAAACCTGCGGCCCGCAGGTCGGGCATCGCCGCCATCGGCCTGTCGCAATTCTTGGGCTTTGGCGCGCTCACCGGCGCTCTTATTCGTTGGCGCATGCTGCCCGAAATGACGCTGTGGCAGGCCGCGCGTCTGTCGGCAGCTGTTGCGATGTCGTTTTTGGCGGGCTGGGCCGTTGTCGCCGCCTTTGCTGTTCTGGTTTTGCAACCCAATATCCCTTGGATGAAAACGCTGGCCATCTTGGCGATCACATTGGCGGGCAGCATGGCAGCCCTGTCAATCTATCCACCTGCAGCCCTTGTCAGATGGCCTTGGCCCTCATTGCGCACCATGGGCACAGTGATCATGCTGGCCGCCATTGACACGATTCTGGCGGGTCTGACCCTATACATTTTGTTGCCCCCCGAAGTCATTGTCGGTCTTGGGCAACTCATTTCTGCCTATCTTTTTGCGCTTGGTGCGGGCCTCGTTGGGGCCACCCCCGGCGGCATCGGCCCGTTTGAGGCGCTGCTCTCGTCCCTTTTGCCTGCGGTGCCCCTTGAACCCCTGCTTGGGGCCGTGCTGGCCTACCGGATCGCATACTATGGGATTCCAGCCACACTGTCGGCCATCATTATTTTGATCGGGCCACGCCGATGCAACCTGTCCAAAAGCGCGCAACTGGTCAAAACCTCGTCATCGCCCTATCTCACGCCGCAGATTGAGATGCAGCTGTTCGCGGCGCCACGCGCCGAAACCAATCTGTTGCGCACCCGTGATTTCTCGCTGCTCGCAGATCGCGCAGGCAAACATGTTGCTCTGGCGGCCCCCATTGGGCAATCTTTGGTGATGCTGTCGGATCCATTGAACGCAAACACCAGCGCCACAGAGGCCCGACTGGCGCTGACACAAACCGCACAGGCACGCTTTCGCATGCCCGCTATTTATAAATGCGGTGCGCGCATGGCCGTGAATGCGCGCAAAGCCGGTTGGAAAGTCATCCCCACGGCCGAAGAAGCATGGCTCACCCCATCAAACTTTAGCGTTGAAGGCTCTGACAAGCGCCAATTGCGCCGCGTTCTGCGCAAAGCCAAAGAGGCTGGTATCACCGTCAAAGAAGGTGGCCGTGCCTTGCCGCTTGCCAATATGGACCGCGTCGCAAGCGATTGGAAAACCCAGCACGGCGGCGAACGCGGTTTTTCCATGGGCACCTATTGTCGCGCCTATATCACCTGCCAGCGCGTGTTTTTGGCCTACAAAGGCGACAACCTTGTGGCGTTCATCACCCTGCACGAGACGCGCAATGAAATGACGCTCGACTTGATGCGCACCTCAACCGATGCCCCTGATGGCACCGTCCAGATGCTGATCATCGCCGCCCTTCATGCCGCGGCCGCCTACGGCTGTCCGCGGGTGTCTTTGGCGGCGGTGCCTTGGGCAGGCGAAGATGCGACGCCTTTGCTGCGCTGGTTGCGTAAGCGGTTTTTGCAAAAATCCGGCCATGCGGGTCTAAGACGCTTTAAAGCTGCTTTCGACCCGAACTGGGAAACGCTCTATCTTGCCGCGCCCTCCGGCCTGTCTTTGGCCGTGGCCAGCATGGATATCGTGCGCCGCGTCACAGCGCCGCCGCGCCCCGTGCGCGACAATCCCATGCGCGCCAGCCGGTTTGCCACCCATGCCACCTTGCGATTGTTTCGAAAGTCATCCCCTAAAGGGGCCTAACCCCACCGATTAACCACAGTGTATCGCATGAATTTCATAATCGTTATGATTTGAATGAATTTGATTCATCTGCCCAAGTCTGGCACACCGCTCCCAAAGCCATTGCGGGAGGTTCCCCGAGCCACACGCATACCCAAACACTGCCCGCTGTCATAGCGCGGCCCAAATAGACCGGATTTTACCATGACTGATGCCCTCACCCGCCTGCTCAGCGAACGCGATTGGCTTTTGACCGATGGTGCGACTGGCACAGCATTGTTCAATATGGGCCTGCAATCTGGCGATGCGCCTGAGCTTTGGAATGTCGACAAACCTGAAAACATCACCAAACTCTATAAGGGCGCGGTCGATGCGGGCTCCGACATTTTCTTGACCAACACCTTTGGCGGCAATGCCTCGCGTCTCAAACTGCATGACGCTCAATCGCGCGTGCATGAATTGAACAAAGCCGCCGCCGAAATCGGCCGTGAAGTGGCAGACAAAGCGGGACGCACTGTGATTGTTGCGGGCTCTGTTGGACCCACTGGTGACATCATGGAACCCACCGGCACCTTGAGTTTTTCCGACGCTGTTGAAATGTTCCATGAGCAAGCCGAGGGCCTGAAAGCTGGCGGCGTTGATGTTTTGTGGATCGAGACTATATCGGCCCCCGAAGAATACCGCGCCGCCGCCGAAGGCGCGCGTTTGGCCGGAATGGCTTGGGCTGGCACAATGTCCTTTGACACGGCTGGCCGCACGATGATGGGTGTGACCTCAACACAAATGGCCAGCTTGGTGGAAAAAATCGACAACCCGCCCGTGGCTTATGGCGCCAATTGTGGCGTTGGATCCTCTGATCTGTTGCGTACTGTTCTGGGGTTTTCTGCCCAAGGCACGGGCCGGCCTATCATTGCCAAAGGCAACGCAGGCATCCCCAAATACCACGACGGCCACATCCACTATGATGGCACGCCTGAATTGATGGCCGATTACGCTTGCATGGCGCGCGATGCGGGCGCGACGATCATTGGCGGTTGCTGTGGCACGACGCCGGTGCATTTGCGTGCGATGCGCGAAGCGCTTGAAACCCGTCCACGCGGCGAACGCCCAACGCTTGAGTTTATCGCGGAAAAACTTGGTGGGTTCTCTTCCCCCTCTGACGGCACCGACGACTTGGGCCCGACACGTGATCGTTCATCTTCGCGCCGTCGTCGCACCTAAACCAAGCAGGGTGATCCGCAGATGACCATTCAGCGGTCAAAACAACGACAGTTGGTCGCCCATTTTGGGCGGCACGCGAAACAGGTCGCGCGTCAAGCGTGGCAGTTTCAGCCGCAGACCTGTGCGGTTGAGCGCGATGTCGAACCGCTGCGCCATCAAATCCGCCCATTCGCCCTGCCCCTTCATCCGCTTGGTAAAGCTGCTGTCGTAGTCCTTGCCCCCGTGCAGTTCTCGCACGCGGTTCATCACGCGGGCGGCGCGGTCGGGCACATGCTCATTCAGCCAGTCCTCGAACAAGGGTGCGACCTCACGCGGCAGACGCAGCATAATATAGCTGGCGGCCTGCGCACCGTTTTTGGCGCAAGCGCCCATGATCGCTTCAAGTTCATGGTCAGTGAGCGCTGGAATAACCGGCGCCACCATAGCGCGCACGGGAATGCCCGCATCACTGAGCATACGAATGGTTTTGAGACGCCGCGCAGGTGCGGGCGCACGGGGTTCCAATTGGCGCGACAGCGTGGACCCCAACGTGGTGACAGAAATCCCCACATGCACCAAGCCCTTGGCTGCCATACCGCGCAAAATATCGATATCGCGTTCAATCAACGTGCCTTTGGTGGTGATCATCACCGGATGATTGTGCTCGCTCAGCACCGTCAAAATATCGCGCATCACGCGGTCACGCGCCTCGATGGGTTGGTACGGATCCGTATTGGTGCCAATGCCAATCGGGGCCACGTCATAGGATTTGGCCGACAATTCGCGCGCCAGAACCTCTGCCGCGTCCTTTTTGCGCGTCAATCGCGTCTCGAAATCCAAGCCCGCCGACAGGCCCAAATAAGCGTGACTGGGCCGCGCGTAACAATAACTGCACCCGTGTTCGCAGCCGCGATACGGGTTGATCGAGCGATCGAACGGCAAATCGGGGCTGTCATTGCGCGAAATGATTTTGCGCGGGCGCTCGTCCACGGTCGTGGTGCGCAGGGTCGTTTCCTCGAAAGGCGCGTCCCATCCGTCGATATAGGTTTCGCGGGCCAGCTTTTCGAACCGGCCCACAGCGTTGGACGCCGCACCGCGGGCTTTTGCTTTGAGGCCCAGCGGCAACGCCGGCCCAAGGGGGAGTGTGGAATCATATGCCATACTCAAGATGTAGAACAAAATGAGAACATTTGCCAAGCCCTTCTGTTTAGGGTAGGCCGAAATATAACAGCACAGGCTTTCACCGGTGCCGACACAAAAGGAACTGCATATGTCTGATCAAGAAGGCGATCTCATCCTAGCCGATCTCAACGATTCCGAGCTGGTCGAACAAATGATGGACGATCTTTACGATGGCCTCAAAGACGAGATCGCCGAAGCCGTCACCATTCTTTTGGCCCGCGGTTGGGTGCCTTACGACATCTTAACCAAGTCTTTGGTCTTGGGCATGCAGATTGTCGGCGATGACTTTCGTGACGGTATTTTGTTCGTCCCCGAAGTGCTGCGTTCTGCGCAAGCCATGAAGGGCGGCATGTCCATTTTGAAGCCACTTCTGGTGGAAACAGGCGCGCCGAAAATGGGCAAAATGGTCATCGGGACTGTTAAAGGCGACATCCACGACATCGGCAAAAATCTTGTGGCGATGATGATGGAAGGTGCTGGATTTGAAATCATCGATCTGGGCATCAACAACCCAGCTGATGACTACATCAACACTGCCATTGCGGAAGGCTGTGACATCATCGGCATGTCCGCTTTGCTGACCACGACGATGCCTTACATGAAGGTGGTCATCGACCAGCTGACCGAAATGGGCAAACGCCAAGACTACATCGTGCTTGTCGGTGGTGCGCCGCTGAACGAAGAGTTTGGCAAAGCCATCGGTGCGGATGCTTACTGTGATGATGCGGCGATTGCGGTTGAGACCGCGAAATCCATGATCGCGCGCCGCCACAACCAAGCTTGATCTGGGCAGATGCCCGCGATTGACAGCAAAATAACGGACGAAGCCCTGCGTGATGTGGGGCTTTTGCCGTTTGGTACGGGCAAGACCTTGGTCATCGCCTGCGGAGCCTTAGCGCGCGAGGTTTTGGCCATCATCGATTTGAACGGCTTGGACCATCTGACCCTGACCTGCTTGCCCGCGATTTTGCACAACACGCCCAAAGACATCCCGCAAGCCGTTGAAGACACTATCGAAAAGAACCGATCAGATTACGATCATTTTCTAGTCACATACGGCGATTGCGGCACCGGCGGGCTGTTGCAAACCACGTGCGACCGGCTCGGGGCCACCATGATCAACGCCCCCCATTGCTATGCGTTTTTCGATGGCACAGATCAGTTCATCGCGCGCGGCGAGGTCACCAGCTTTTTCCTGACAGACTTTTTGGCCCGACAGTTTGACGCCTTTGTCTGGACGCCACTGGGCTTGGATCGCTACCCAGACCTGCGCGATATGTACTTTGGCAACTACGAGACCTTGGTCTATTTGGCCCAAACCGATGACGCCGATCTATTGGCCAAAGCCAAAGTGTGCGCCGATCGATTGGGGCTGACATTTGAGCACCGCCAAACAGGCTACGGTGACCTTGCAGGCTTTTTAACTTCGAAACCTTAAGCGGCCAAATGCGCCGCTGCCGTCTCGTGAATGCGCGCCACCATTGCGCGCACACCGTTTGAACGCTGCGCAGACAGGTGATCGTTCAGGCCCAAACGTCCAAGTTCGGCCACAGCATCAGTTTTCGCCACGTCCGCGGCAGTCAAGCCAGAATACAGGGCATGCAAAACAGCGATCAATCCTTGGACGATCATCGCATCTGATCCGCCCAAGAAATCAAACCGCGCCTCAGGCCCCTGCCCGTCAAAACTTGGCACAAGCCAGACCTGAGAGGCACAACCCTCGACCTTAGTGGCAGGCACTTGAAACGCAGGATCAAGCACCGGAAAGGCTTTGCCCATATCGATGACATGACGGTAGCGGTCTTCCCAATCGTCGAGAAATTCAAAGGTCTCTACGAGGTCTTCAAAGGTTTCATTGGCCATGGGGGTGCTCCTGTCTAATCTTGGCTTTGACATAGAGCTTTGCGCGCCCAAGGTCCAGCAGATGCCGCCAAATGTAAGCGACAACCTTGCGCGTGAACCCTTTTCAAACGCCGCGAAGTGCGA
Organism: Pacificibacter sp. AS14; assembly: GCF_038899935.1. Taxonomy (NCBI): domain Bacteria; kingdom Pseudomonadati; phylum Pseudomonadota; class Alphaproteobacteria; order Rhodobacterales; family Roseobacteraceae; genus Pacificibacter; species Pacificibacter sp. AS14. The sequence goes on along the minus strand of NZ_JBBMQI010000001.1, from coordinate 84,580 downwards.
TAGCCAAAGAATAGGCAAGTTGAAGGATAAAGACATGCGGCGTCAGGTGATCATTTCGGTTTTGGCTTTGTCCCTTTTGGGCGGCTGTGCGCGCATTGGCGCCTCAAACTTCAATCCACTCAACTGGTTTGGTCCTTCCGAAGAGGTGGCCGTGACCGAAACAGGCCAGCGACTCACCGTTTTGCCCACGCTTGCCCCCAAGCGCGGCTATGCCGATTTCCAAGACACTCGCACTTTGGTGACGACGCTGTCGGATGTTACAATCGTCAAATCTGCCTCTGGTGCCATCGTAACAGCCGTGGGTCTTGTCCCCAGCCTTGGCTATTATGACGCTGAATTGGTGCGCATCGAGACGGATAACCCAACTGAGATGGTGCTGGATTTTCGCCTGCGTGCCCCGAAAACAGCCACAGCAATTGGCACCCCAGCACAGCGCCGGATCACTGTCGCACGTTCTATTTCAGCCCCCAATCTGGCAGGCATTCGCACCATAACTGTGCGTGGGGCGTCGGGCGCGCGCGTCATACGCCGCTAAGGCTTTACATCCCAAAACTGCCGCGCCACAGTGGGTCTTTCTCGACGCCATCAAGGACTCATTGCCATGACGCAAGCCACCCCCCTGTCACGCAAAATCATCATCGACACAGACCCCGGACAAGACGACGCCGTTGGCATTTTGCTGGCCTTGGCCTCGCCTGAGGTGGATGTTTTGGGGATCACGGCTGTGGCTGGCAATGTGCCGCTGGCGCTGACCGTTAAAAACGCGCGCAAAGTCTGCGAAGTGGCTGGACGTGGCGATGTTTTGGTTTTCGCAGGCTGCGACAAACCGATTGCGAAAGCTTTGATCACAGCCGAACATGTGCATGGAAAATCCGGTCTGGACGGTATTGAGCTGCCAGAGCCCGAGATGCCCGTGCAAGACAAACATGGCGTGGATTTCATCATCGACACCCTGCGATCCGAGCCGAGCGGCACAGTCACCCTGTGCCCGATGGGGCCGCTGACAAACATTGCCACCGCCTTTGAACGCGCCCCAGATGTTATCGAACGCGTACAAGAAATCGTGCTGATGGGCGGCGCTTATTTCGAAGTGGGCAACATCACCCCAGCCGCTGAATTCAACATCTATGTTGACCCCGAAGCCGCTGATATTGTTTTTAAATCTGGTGTTAAACTGACCGTGATGCCCTTGGACGTGACCCATAAAGCCTTGGTGACCCAAGAGCGCCTGATCCCCTTCAAAGACATGGGCCATGTGGGCGCTGTTGTGATCGGCTGGATGGATTTCTTTGAGCGCTTTGACATCGAAAAATACGGTTCTGCGGGCGGGCCTTTGCATGATCCCACCGTGATCGCCTATCTGATCAAGCCCGATATGTTCTCGGGGCGGTTCATCAATGTCGCGATCGAAACCCAATCAGAATTGACCCGTGGCATGACCGTGGCCGATTGGTGGGGCGTGACAGACCGCGCGCCAAATGCAATGTTTATGGGCGATCTGGACGCCGATGCGTTTTTCGCGCTTTTGAGTGAACGCATCGCCACGCTTCAAACCACATAGACCGTATCACGGTATCACGACCTGCCAAATTTGCGCGCATATCAAAGGTGACTCTCATGACCCAATTCGACAACAGCTACGCCCGTTTGCCGGATCGGTTTTTCTCATCCATAAAACCTGAGCAAGCCCCCAATCCAGAAATAATATTGTTTAACAATTACTTAGCAGATGATCTTGGAGTTGCGGATTGGGCCACACGCGCTGACATTTTGGCGGGTAACACTGTGCCAGATGGGGCCGAGCCCTTGGCGCAAGTTTATGCCGCGCATCAATTTGGCGGTTGGGTGCCCCGTTTGGGCGACGGGCGCGCGATTTTGCTGGGCGAAGTGGTCACGGATCATGGCCGCTTTGACATCCAGCTTAAGGGGGCTGGCCGCACGCCCTATTCGCGCAACGGTGACGGGCGCAATTGGGTCGGCCCTGTGCTGCGCGAATATATCGTGTCTGAATTCATGCATGCCATGAATGTGCCGACGACGCGCGCATTGGCGGCCACTGCCACAGGCGCGCGCGTGCAACGCGAACGGGCCTTTCCGGGGGCTGTAATCACCCGCGTGGCCTCAAGCCATATTCGCGTTGGCACCTTTCAATATTTCACTGCGCAACGCGACACCGAGGCCGTAAAGCTGCTGATCGATCACGTGCGCGACCGCCATTTTCCAAACGCCACGGGTACCATTGGCGTCTATGAGGCCATCATCGCCGCCCAAGCCAAATTGATCGCCAAATGGATGGGGCTTGGGTTCGTGCACGGGGTGATGAACACCGACAATATGGCCGTGTCTGGCGAGACGATTGACTATGGGCCTTGCGCCTTTATCGATGGTTATGCGGCCAATGCGGTCTATTCGTCGATTGATAGAAACGGCCGCTATGCCTTTGATCAGCAATCGAATATTGCCGGTTGGAACCTCGCGCAGCTTGGGTCTAGTTTTGTACCTTTGCTCAGTCAAGAACTCGGCGGGCAAGAGGCTGCCGTTGAAGTGCTCACCCAAAGTCTGAACGCTTTCCCCGCATTGTTCCAAGCCGAATGGGCCAAGGTTTTCGCTGCCAAACTGGGCATTTCAGTCCCGCAAGATGACGATTTGGACCTCGCGCAAGAGCTACTTGATCTGATGGGCGCCACGCGCGCCGATTTCACCAATGTCTTTGCAGGGCTCAGTTCAGGTGCCGCGCGTGATGAATTTATCGATCGCGACGCCTTTGACACATGGCACGCCAAATGGATGGCGCGCATCCAAGACCTGCCCGACGCCAAAGCCGTGATGCGCAAAGCGAACCCCCGCGTGATCCCGCGCACGCACCGGCTGGAACAAGCGATCCAAGCGGCTGTTGAGGGCGATTTTGCCCCTGCGCAGCGTTTGGTGAAAGTCCTGTCCACCCCTATGGATTTGGCCGAGGATGACATCGATCTAACCCGCCCGCCCGAGGCGCATGAGGTGGTGCCGCACACGTTTTGCGGCACATGATCCCACTGCGATATTCCACCGCGATACCGCTTATTTTGATCTGTACTTGACAAACAACCGCTTGTTGTGGGTGATCACTTCGCGAAAAAACGTCGCAAAAGGCGTGTCCGTGTCGCGGATCAAATAGACAACCCCTGCCCCAGAGCCGATCAAACCGCCAATCGCATCGACGATCAAATCCCACATCGTATCTTGCAAACCGTTTTTTTGCATCGACATGCTAAAAGTCTGATCCATGGCGTATTCGAACACCTCCCACAGCGCGCCGATGCTGAGGGCAAAACAAAAGCCGAATAGGCCAATCGCCAAGGGGGGTGCTGCAAATCGGTCGCCTTGGAACATCATAAACACGATCAAAAAACCGATCAGCCCAAAGCCCAAAGCAGACCCGCCGTGCAGCACGACGTCCCACCACCAATAGCGATTGTAGAAATCCACCACCTCGCCCAAAAACAAAGTGGCAAAAATGAATAGAATGATCGCCGCCATAAACCGGCGCGGCACATAAACATCAAATTTACGCGCGACCCCAAACGGCACCAGCGTCAAAACAAAGGTCCCTAAGGCCAAAAACGACGCCGCATAGCGCGCCATAAACAGCCCTGCCACAAAAGCGACCCCAAGCAGCAACCAAATGGCTTTGGTGGTCACTGTGGCAGAAGCCAAAGACAGCTTTGGACGGTTAGATGGCATATTTTAACCTTTCAAGGGCGAGGACGCGTTTGCAAACGATAGCTCAGACCAGCAAGGGGTGCAAATGCACGCCATCATCCCCATATTAACCCTATGGACATCAAACACACCACTACACAGACTCGCACCCAGATGCGCTTGGCATCCTACAATCTGCGCAAATGCCGTGGCACCGACGGCAAGCGCGCACCGGGGCGTATTTTGGATGTGATCAACGGGATCGAGGCAGATGTGGTCGCCTTGCAAGAGGCCGACATGCGCCTTGGCGCCCGCCCCGCCGCTTTGCCGCACCGGATGATCGATACCCATACGGATTTCACCTCCGTACCAGTTGCGGCCTCGCCTGTGTCAGTGGGCTGGCATGGCAACGCCATTTTGGTCCGCAAATCCGCTGTCGTTGAAGCGGTGCATCGCCTTGATTTACCAGGGTTAGAACCACGCGGCGCAGTCGCTGTCGATTTGGAAAACATACGTGTTGTGGCAGTGCATTTGGGGCTCATGCGCAGTTATAGACAAAAGCAATTGCACGCCATTCGCGCGGCGCTGGCACAGATGGCGTTGAAACCCACGGTGATTTTGGGCGATTTTAATGAGTGGTCGCGCACGGGTGGCTTGGATCCGCTTAAAGATGCCTTTGACGTCATCGCCCCCGGAAAATCATTTCACGCGTCACGCCCCGTGGCGGCGCTTGATCGCATTGCTTTGGATGCGTCACTTGAGCTGCGCGATGCGGGCGTGGTGGAAACGGACCTGTCGCGTCGCGCCTCGGATCATTTGCCGATCTGGGCCGATGTTGCTATGCCCGCGCAAATCAACGCGTCCTAATACAAGCACGCGCACCACTTGGCGCTTTGCCTTTTGCAATGGCGTGTTACACAGAACGCGACTTTGGCCAAAAGGTATTTCTTATGACGCTTTTACAAATCGCTTCGCTTATGATCGTGCTTGCGGGCGCGTTTGGTGCCATCAATTACCTGTTTTTAAAGCTTCCCAGCGCCATCGGAATTTTGGTCGTCGCCTTGATCGCCTCTGTCGTGGTGATCGGTTTGGACGCGATTTGGCCGCAGATGAGCGTCGAAGAAACCATCCGCACCACGGTACTTTCGGTGGATTTCTCGGGCGCTTTGCTGGAAGGGATGCTGGGGCTTTTGCTGTTCGCGGGCGCCATGCATGTGAAAATATCGGATCTGCGCACCCAGTGGCGGGTGGTATTTTTGATGGCGACTATGGGCGTGGGGCTTTCAACTGTGATTGTTGGCTATGGGTTTAGCTGGTTCACAGGCATGCCGATTTTGATCGCTTTGACCTTTGGCGCGCTGATTTCGCCAACTGATCCAGTGGCAGTGCTCAGCGTGCTGCGCCAAGCCAACCTGCGCAAAAGTCTTGAGACCAAGATCGCAGGCGAAAGCCTGTTCAATGACGGCGTTGGCTATGTTGTATTTTTGGTGCTGTCGGGTCTGGCTTTTGCCGCCACCGGCCATGGGGATGATCATGGTGCGAGTGATAATGCGCTTGCAGGAGCTGCGATGTTGTTCGGTCAAGAAGCCATCGGTGGTGCAATTTTGGGCATCACTTTGGGCTGGCTGACCTTTCGCGTGATGCGCTTGATTGATGATTACTCGCTAGAGGTTTTGATCACGCTTGGGCTGGCGCTTGGCGGATATTCTTTGGCCGTGGCCTTGCATGTGTCTGCACCGATTATGGCCGTTTGCGCAGGTTTGCTGATCGGCGATGTCGGGGCGCGTCACGGCATGTCGGACGAGACCCGCAAATATGTCGACGCGTTTTGGAAGATGGTCGATGAAATTTTGAATGCGGTGCTGTTCTTGATGATCGGGTTCGAGGTCTTCGCCGTGGCCTTTGACAGTGCTTCAGTGACCGCAGGGCTTGCTGCGATTGTCTTGGCGTTGTTTGCGCGATTCATGGCTGTCGCTGTGCCTGTCAGCGTGCTAAAACCCTTTCGCAGGTTTTCCCCTGGTGTGATCCCTATCATGACGTGGGGCGGCTTAAAGGGCGGGATTTCGGTCGCTTTGGCGCTATCCTTGCCTGATGGCGACTGGAAACCGTTGATTTTGACTGCGACCTATATGGTGGTGATTTTCTCTATTATTGTCCAAGGCTTGACCGTGGCACCATTGGCAGAACGTGTAGGACGTGAACCTGAGTTGGATATCTAAGCATGACAACAAGACAGACGCTAAACTATTGCACCTATGATGTGTTCACGGATCAACCCTTTGGTGGCAATCCATTGGCGGTGATTTTTGAAGCTGATGCTTTATCAGACGCACAGATGCAAGTGATCGCGCGGGAATTCAATTTTTCGGAAACTGTGTTTTTTCAAACACCTAAAGATGCAGCACACACGATGCGGTTGCGCATTTTCACGCCAACGCGTGAATTGCCTTTTGCGGGTCATCCGACCATCGGAGCCGCCGTGGCGCTATCCGATTTGGGGCATGGGCCTGATTTAACTTTGGAGCTTGGCGTCGGTGTACTGCCAGCAAAGGCAGAACTGGGCACCGCGTCGTTTCATGCCAGCCAACCCGTCGAGGTTTTGGCGCAGCCCGACACCGAATTGGTGGCGAAAACCTTGGGTCTGGCGCATACGGATATTGCCCATGCCCCCGTTATGGCCAGCATGGGTGTGCCGTTTACCTTTACAGCGCTGACATCGCGCGCGACGCTGTCGAACATCGAGATTGATTTGGCGGCCATGAAAACGGGAAACGCGCGTTATCCTTCAAGTCGGGATTTTTCTCAAGCCGCCTATTGGCGCGATGACATCGCAAGCCTTGAGGCGGGACATGATGTGATACATCTGCGCATGTTTGCGCCGCTGGACAGCATCCCTGAAGACCCTGCGACAGGATCGGCTGCGGCCACTTTGGCCAGCCTGTTTTGCGCGCACAGCGGGGCGCCGATTTCTTTAACTGTTTATCAAGGGCAAGACATGGGGCGCCCGTCTGTGATCAGAGCCCATGCAGATCGTGACGGCGTCACCATTTCTGGCGCAGCCATCAAAATGATGCAAGGTCAGCTTTTGGTGTGACTGGTTTAAGACGCGCCGCGCAGAATCATACGGGCAGTGCGGGCAAAGGCATCATCGAAATCTGACAGATCGTAGAGCGCTTGCACGTCACTGGGGAGGCTGTCGAAATCCTCTGGCTTTTCGGCAGCCAAGTGAGAGGCCCCTTGTAAGGCCACAAAAAGCGCCTGCGCCAATTCGATGGCAGATTGAAGCTCAAGACCGCGCGTTTTGACAAGGCGCGCCGCGAAGCGTTCCATTTGTACAGCCACCGAGCGCTTGGTCTCGATCAAGCCTTCTCGTGGTAGCTGAGCTTCTATCACGGTCGAAAACCGCGCCAAAAGCTTTAAAAACAAGGGGATATCATCTGCGGCAATCAACATTTCAGCGGTGAGTGCCGTGTCCATCGCGGCATGGGGCAAGACCATGGAAATATAATTTTCCAATGCCACCAAATAGAGTTCCGCGAAGACTTCTTCCGGGGTCTCCACGAACATGTAGACCGTGCCTTTGGCCAAATTGGCCTGTTTGGCGAGGGCCGACATAGAAAAGGCGCTAAAGCCCTCTTTCACCACGAGTTCTTGCGCAGCTTGCAAAATCTTTGCGATATGCTCGGCATTGACGGCCTCATCATAAGCTCGTTTGGATCGTTCCATCAGTGACATCCTGCGCTCCTTGCCAGGTGAGAAGACACATGTCTTGTCGGGACAATTGTTAAATTCATGTATGTCTCACATTCAATATTCCGACAGACTGTCGCATGGAGTCCTTAACAAACTCTCATATCCTGCCTGACCATACGGAAATTTCTTCAGTTTTTTGGCTTTTGGTGAACAAGGCCTAAACAGCTTTGGGCACATGGTGCGCGCCCATGCATCGCACTTGCGGGCTGGACCTTGACGTCGCAGTTTTCTACAAGTCATATTCTTACACCGCTTAAACACCTCAGGAGGACCCCGTGGCAGACAGCATTCTCAATCGCTGCGCAGGTATCGGGCTGCGGATGACCGGCCAACGCAAAGTGATCGCCATGGTCTTGGACCAATCAAACGATCACCCTGACGCCGAAGAACTATTCGCACGTGCGGCCAAACACGATCCGAATATTTCATTGGCCACTGTGTATCGCACGGTCAAAACCTTTGAAGCGCGCGGGATTTTAGAAAAGCTGGAGTTTGGCGATGGCCGTGCGCGCTATGAAGCTGCAGGGCGGGCCCATCATGATCACTTGATTGATGAAGACAGTGGTGCTGTGATCGAATTCTACGATCCTGATATTGAAGCCTTACAAGAAAAGATTGCTGCGAAACTGGGCTATGAGCTCACGGGGCATCGCATGGAACTTGTTGGGAAAAAGATCAAACCCAGTGAAAGCTGAAATGTCGATGCCGTGCCAACCACCCGCTTTATGGATGGCACGGCATCTATGCTGTCACGTGCGCGCGCATCGAGATCACAGACGCATTTGCGCAGGCTCTCGGCGCATTGTCATTTTTTAAGCGGGGGCAGGTGACGTTTTCCAAGCTGGGAAAGGATCGGGCAAGGCTTGCCATTGCTCTGTGACAAAGCCCTCTTGCGCGACCAAGGCACTGTCCAAAGCGGCAATCAGCGCGGCTTTGTCCATCTGCGCACCGATCAACACCAGTTCTTGCCGCCGATCCCCGTACGGATCTTGCCAATGTTGTTCAAGATACGCGACGCCCTGCTCATGTGTTGGCCTGCGCTCTTTGGGAATAGTCGCCCACCATTGCCCCAACGGTTTCACCGTGCACAGGGTCCCAGCCAATGAATATTCCAACAACCAATCGGGACGCGTTGCGATCCAAAAGTGCCCTTTGGCGCGGATCACCCCCGGCAACTCGCCCTGAAGCACATCATAGATTTTTTGCGGCTCAAAGGGACGACGCGCACGGTAGACAAAAGATGACACGCCGTATTCTTCTGTCTCTGGGATGTGGTCTTCAAATCCGTACAGTTCTTTGGCCCAAAGCGGATGATCATAGGCTGTTTCGAAATCAAACAACCCTGTGTCAAAAATGCGATCTGCGGGCACCTCGCTGTAATCGGCCTCGATGATCTGCGCATCTGGGTTCAAGGCGGTGATAATCGTGCGCGCTGCTTTCAGGCGCTCAGGCCCCGCGGCACTGACCTTGTTGAGCACGACCACGTCTGAAAATTCGATTTGATCCACCAGCAAATCCACCAGCGTGCGCGCGTCCTCTTCGCCCAAGGACTCGCCCCGATCGCGCAGAAAATCATGGCTGGCGTAGTCTTTAAGCAAATTCACCGTATCGACCACAGTCACCATGGTGTCGAGGCGCGCCACGTCAGACAGGCTGTTGCCGACCTCATCGCGAAAATCAAAAGTCGCCGCAACAGGCAAGGGCTCTGAAATGCCGGAGGACTCGATCAGCAGATAATCAAACCGATCTTCTTTGGCCAAAGCGCGCACTTCCATCAACAGATCATCGCGCAAGGTACAACAAATGCACCCGTTCGACATCTCGACAAGTTTTTCTTCGGTCTGACTAAGGTTGGCCCCGCCATCGCGCACGAGATCTGCGTCGATGTTCACCTCTGACATATCGTTGACGATCACGGCCACGCGGCGACCTTCGCGATTGTTTAGGACCGAATTGAGCAGCGTTGTTTTCCCTGCCCCCAAAAATCCGGACAACACGGTCACTGGCAGGCGTTTATCTTCTTCTGGCATCTTCATTCCTCAATTTAACGGTATGTTATAACATATCAATCAAAACCAAAGTGGCAATGCCAAATACACATCCGAAAAGACGAAAACCGTTACCGCTAACACCCAAAGTGACCTTATGTTAGCGCTCAAATGTTGACGCCCCGTTCAGGGGTGCTATCAAGCCTGTGATTGGCCTGTAACCAACCTCTTTCAAAAGGGACGCCCAAATGAGCACCATCATCGATATCCTCGGTCGCGAAATTCTTGACAGCCGCGGCAATCCAACTGTCGAAGTCGACGTTATTCTTGAAGACGGCACAATTGGCCGCGCTGCTGTGCCTTCTGGTGCCTCTACTGGCGCGCATGAAGCTGTTGAAAAGCGCGATGGCGACAAAGCCCGCTACTTGGGCAAAGGCGTTTTGGAAGCGGTTGCTGCCGTGAACGGCGAGATCGCTGAAGCGCTCGTGGGCATGGACGCCACCGAACAAGAAGCCATCGATGCTGTGATGTGTGAACTTGACGGCACGCCAAACAAAGCCCGCTTGGGCGCCAACGCGATCTTGGGCGTGTCTTTGGCCACTGCCAAAGCTGCGGCTGACTATTCTGCGCTGCCGCTTTACCGCTACATCGGTGGGTCCTCTGCGCGCGTTTTGCCCGTGCCTATGATGAACATCATCAACGGCGGCGAACACGCTGACAACCCGATCGACATCCAAGAATTCATGATCATGCCTGTGTCAGCTGTGAACATCAAAGAGGCGATCCGTATGGGCGCTGAAGTGTTCCACACGCTGAAAAAAGAACTGACCGCAGCCGGTTACAACACAGGTATTGGTGATGAAGGCGGCTTTGCTCCTGCGATCAACTCTGCACGCGAAGCGCTTGATTTCATTATGAAGTCCATCGAAAAAGCAGGCTACACTCCAGGAAAAGACATCTACCTTGCGCTCGATTGTGCGTCTTCTGAATACTACGTTGACGGCAAATACGAGCTCAAAGGCGAAGGCAAATCTTTGTCCTCTGCTGAAAACGCTGACTACTTGGCGGCTTTGTGTGACGACTACCCGATCATCTCGATTGAAGACGGCATGGACGAAGACGATTGGGACGGCTGGAAGCTTCTCACAGACAAAATCGGCGACAAAATCCAACTCGTTGGCGATGATCTTTTCGTGACAAACCCAGTGCGCCTCGCAGATGGCATCAAACAAGGCGTGGCCAATTCCATGCTCGTCAAAGTTAACCAAATAGGCACACTGTCTGAGACACTCAAGGCGGTCGATATGGCCCACCGCGCCCGCTATACCAACGTGATGTCGCACCGCTCCGGCGAAACCGAAGACGCGACCATCGCCGATTTGGCTGTCGCCACAAACTGTGGTCAGATCAAAACAGGGTCGCTCTCGCGCTCAGACCGTATGGCCAAATACAACCAGCTGATCCGCATCGAAGAAGAACTCGGCGCCACAGCAGAATACGCCGGCACATCCATCCTCAAGGCCTGAGGCCGCGAGCCGCGGCAGGCATTATTGGTGCCATGCTGAGGACTTGTTGATAGAATAACAAAAGCCCCGCCAGTTTGGTGGGGCTTTTACTTTGCTTGACTGGCGACGATTCATATCACAAAGGCTTAGACACCTTATCCGCCACAAACGACCGATGCTGCACGGCCAGCCACATGATCGCGCAGATGATGCCAACAGCAATCACCAAAAGACCGTAGTTGCGAATGAGATCATGCGAATTGGCAGACACAAGCTGCACGCCGATGGCCCCCATCAAAGTGCCGCCGCATTGAATGAGCGCCGCCGCCGAGCCTGTGTCTTTTGTTTGTTGCTCCAAAAGCAAATTTGCCCCAGGAACACGTAGCGCGATGACCGACATCGTCGCCATGGCGGCGCAGGCGGCAAATATCCATTGGGATTGAGCCGCAAACACCACAAGGCACACACCGCTCACGATGATCACGCCAAAGCACCCAAAGACGAACGTTTGCACCCGAATATGAGCCGACAGCCGCATATAGAGCATCGGCCCAAGGCCCGCGCAGGCCGCATTGAACGCGAAAATATAGCTAAACGCCTGCTCTGACATGCCAAAATCGTCGATATAAACGTAAGCCGCCGTGCCCAAAAACGCCATCAAGCACATCGGCACAAGCGAGAACAACACCAACAAATACGTGAATCGCGGGTTTCTCAGGACAACGGTCAAGCGGCCCCATGATTTCGAAATTGGAGCGGAAGATTTTTCCTCAATTGTTTCGCTGTACAGCGCGACAAGGCCTGCTGTGAGACAGCCAAAAAGCGCCAACGCCACAAACATCGCGCGCCACGTGGTCACTTGCAGCAAGAAGGCCCCCAACACGGGCGCCACCATCGGTGCAATGATCACCAACGACATGACCGTCGCCATAACCTTTTCGCGCTCTCGCCCGTCAAACAGATCCTTGACGATGGCCGTGCCAACCACCGTCACCCCGCCCCCTGAAAGCCCCTGCATGATCCGAAAGGCAATCAGGCTTTCGATATTCGACACCATGGCGCACAGAAGGCTCGCGATGATGTAAATGGCAAGGGCTGCAAATAAAATCGGCTTGCGCCCCGTTTTCTCGCTCAGCGGCCCCCAAAACAACATGCCCACCGCAAAGGCGACCATATAAGCCCCAAGGGTGGTGTTGATCATGGCATGGCTGGTCGCAAAGGCATCCGCCATCTGCGGCAAGGCAGGCAGATACAGGTCCATGGTCAGCGGCGGAAAGGCCCCCACAATGATCAACAAAAACAGCGTTCCGCGTCGGCCTAATTTCGGCTGCTCAACATTCATCTAAAATATCCCACTTCGCTGATCTCGATTCTCAGATCAATGCACGCTGAGTTCTAAAGGGTGCAAGTTTCCCCGTCCAGCCAAGCCGCGCGCCGCGGCGGGTATATTTTCTGCCGCGCTGAAAGCGATGGACCAAACGACAAATGCCCCGCCAGATTGGTGGGGCTTTACCTTAACAAATGAGAGCGCCACGGGGAAAAACTCAAGAATTTCCCCGCAACCACACCCCGCTCAATTCAAGTCAATTCCAAAAGGAAAATGACGAAGAGGCAATCACATCGTCTTGGATCGCTTGCGTCATCACCGTCCAGTCCACGGACATACTGTCATGTGCGGGCAAAGTTTCGGGTGATGCGCTGAGGGCATAGACGGTGATTTTATATTCGTGACGCCCACCGGGGGGCGAACAAGGCGGCGTGTAGCCGGTGAAACGCTCGTCTTTATCCGCGCCTTCATCGCCTAACGATTCAGGATTACCATGAGGCAAGCCCGTGGTTTCGGGCGGGATGTTCCACAGCAGCCAATATTGGCTCGGCGCATCAACGCCCTCGACCCTGCCCCGTGGATAATGCTGCATGATCACAGCCAAGCTTTCGGTGCCCTCGGGCACGCTTGTCCACTCCAGCGGCGGCGTCAACCCATCGCCCCCATCGCGCGAACATTTCATGTCGGCGGGCAGATCACCGCCATCTGCAATCGCGGGGCTTGTCAGGGTGAATGTGTCTTGGGCCAGCACCGGACCAGTGGCGGCAATGCAGAGCAGCATCGCAGCGAAGCGACACTCAATTCGGGGTGGGATCATCTGGAGGTTATCCTTTTCAAAACGCATCAAAGCGAAAGAGCCAACTCAAGACTGATACGCGCGCGTCAAGATTTTCCGTCGCAGATATTCGTCTCAAGCTCCAAAAAGCGACAAGGCGCGCCCCCCTTGAGGCCCAAGGCCTTTAAAACATGTAAAACGATACCAGTGCTAATGTTTAAACTGTTTAAACTTTACGCCCAAAAGTCGTTAAAGATCAGGTGTCGACACCTGCCCGCCCCCGACAGCGGCCGCGACGCCTGTGGTGCTCGGACAGCTTGTCGGCAAACCGCGTTTGACCCGCATGGCCAGATAGGCAAAGGCCTGCGCCTCCAACATGTCGCCATCCAATTCCACCACCTCAATCGGCTCGACAGGGCAATCAAGTGCGGCAGACATCATCGCCATCATCACCGCGTTTTTGCGCCCGCCACCGGACACCAAAACCCGCATGGGCGGGCTTGGGCAATGCTCCATCCCTTGAACCACGGCGGCTGCGGCCATAGCGGTCAAAGTGGCTGCGGCATCGGGGTCACTTAAGTTTTGAACTTGTGACAAAACGTCATGAAAGTCATTTCGATCTAATGACTTAGGCGGCATTTTTGCGAAATAGGCATGGCGCGAAAACGCTTCTAACAAGTTGATATCCACCACGCCTTGCGCGGCCAGATCGCCGTTTTCATCATGCGATTTCCCGAACCGCGCTTGCATCAAATCGTTGATCGGCGCATTCGCAGGCCCTGTATCAAAAGCCAAAACCGCGCCCGTCTCAGCGGGGTTTTCGATCGCCGGATTAACCCAAGTCAGATTGCCCACGCCGCCAAGGTTTAAAAAAACCAGTGGTTCGCGCGCACTGATGTGGCGCGCACAGGCATGGTGGAAAAACGGCGCAAGCGGCGCACCTTGCCCGCCCATTGCCACGTCATTCGAGCGAAAATCCCAAACAACTGCCACATTCAAAATTTGCGCCAGAACGGATCCATCCCCCGCTTGATATGTGCCAAGCCCACGCGGATCATGCGCAAAGGTTTGCCCATGAAATCCAATAAAATCAAAGCCTTGCAACTCACTTAAAGCTTGTACATGGGCGGCTTCGATCAGTTCAATCGCCTCATCGGAGGCTTTCCAAAGGCTTAAATTGGCACGCAAAAGGCCTTGTTCATCATTTGTATAGGGACGAAAAAAGCTGTCGCCGAATTCGAAAATCGTCTCGCCATCGGTCAAGACAAGCGCCACATCGACCCCATCAAGCGAGGTTCCAGACATGCAGCCCGCGACCCAAATCGGTGCAGCTTTGTTTTTCACGGCCATGACACTCTTTCCCTTTGGCGTTTGGCCAGATATATCAGTCATTGCACGCCCTACAAATGGATAATGAGAGCAATGACATACCACCCCAAATCAGACTTTATGGCAGTGATGATCGAGCGCGGCTTTCTCGCCGATTGCACAGACTATCAAGGCCTTGATGAAGCCCTGAGCAAGGGTGTTGTTTCAACCTATATCGGCTATGACGCCACCGCGGCGTCGCTACATATAGGGCATTTGCTAAACATCATGATGCTGCGTTGGTTGCAAAAAACGGGTCACCAGCCGATCACTTTGATGGGGGGCGGCACCACGAAAGTGGGCGACCCAAGCTTTCGCGCCGACGAGCGCCCGCTTTTGACGGACGCAAAGATCAATGAAAACATCAACGGGATGCAAAAGGTCTTTGCGAAATACCTGTCATATGATGACACGCCCACAGGCGCGAAGATGTTGAACAACGCGGAATGGCTGGATGGGTTAAACTACCTTGAATTTCTGCGCGACATCGGTAAGCATTTTTCGGTCAACCGGATGCTGTCGTTTGAAAGTGTGAAATCGCGGCTTGATCGCGAACAATCTTTGTCGTTCCTCGAATTTAACTACATGATTTTGCAGGCTTATGACTTTTTGGAACTCAACCGTCGTTACGGCTGTCTGTTGCAAATGGGCGGGTCGGATCAATGGGGCAATATCATCAATGGTATCGACCTGACACGCCGCGTTTTGGACCACGAAATATATGGACTGACCTCGCCTTTGTTGACCACATCTGATGGCAAGAAGATGGGCAAATCCCAAGGTGGCGCGATCTGGCTGAACGATGAAATGCTCAGCTCTTATGAATTCTGGCAATTCTGGCGCAACACCACTGATGCCGACACAGGCCGGTTCTTGAAACTCTACACAGAGCTTCCTGTGGAAGAATGTGATCGCCTTGGCGCGCTGCAAGGCTCTGACATCAATGAGGCCAAGATCATTTTGGCCAATGAAGTGACTGCCCTGTTGCATGGACGTGCCGCCGCTGAAGCAGCGGAAGCCACGGCACGCGAAGTGTTTGAAAAAGGTGGCACGGGCGATGACTTGCCGACACTTGAACTGACCGCTGACGAGATCGGCGACGGCATTTCTATCGTGCAATTGTTCGTGCGCGCAGGTCTTGTTGGCACAGGCAAAGAAGCCAAACGCCTGTTTGCAGACAACGGTGCCAAGGTGAATGATGCAGACCACAAAGACGCAGGGCTTTTGATCACCGCAGCGGATATTAGCACGCCGCTGAAACTATCGGCCGGTAAAAAACGCCACGCTTTGGTGACACTTAAAGCTTAATCCACTGCGTTTGTCCAAAAACGAACAGCCTGCCGCGCCCTTATGCATGAGGGCGCGGTATTTTTATGCTCACTGAAATGTGCACGCAGTCAGATACTTTGGCCTTTTACTTTGCGGCATCAAAGAGGCATATTTAAACCATGTGTGACTCATATCTTCATAAAGAGCAGATCGCGCAGGCGTCCCTTTGCTTGACCCTTTGCCTGGGATTTGGCGCATCTTTTGGTGGCGAGGCCCAAGCGGAGACGTGGATCGAAAGCGAGGGCTGGGTCAGCTTGGGAGTGACGGATGGGCTTGATCAAAGTTCAAAGTCCGAAGGATTCTTCTTTGGTGGCAATGGGACTTGGTCAACGTCCGGTGATGGATTGGGACTTAGCTTTGGCGCGTTTGGCACGATTGGGCGGCTGCATGAAACCTATGCTGCGGCCACTTGGACCTCCGCACAAGACGCGCGGTATGCGGTGGGCAACCCTCGCCCGGCCTATGATCTATTCGCGCAGCCTGTGTTGGCCGATGTGTTTCTCTCGGCAACCCTAGAACGCAGTGATGTGGGCCTGAGCCGCGCGACAGATGGCGCCCTCACCGAGACGGAATTCCTCCCCATTGGCGGATCTTACATGCGCGATGGGGCGGCACTGTCGCTGCATTATGTGGATGAGTATAACACCTATATTTTGGGTGTTGCCGAGCGCTTGGACCTGTCTGAGATGTCACTCGATGCAGCGCTTGAACTGGTGGATGGCGATACAACCGAGGCCAATGCGAAACTGCAACTGAACCGCGATCTGGGTCCGGGAATTGCAACGGCCAGCCTGTTTTATGGCGGAGCCAATGACACGGGCACTGAGATGGAGCTGGCCTATCGCCATCCGGTCGGTGGCCGCGTGACATTGAGTGAAATCATCTCCGTGCCGCTGTCTGACAGCGATGATACGCTCGTGGCCCTTGGCGCACAGGTGGATCTTGGCGGAGCATGGTCGTTGAATACGGCGGCGTCATACGCAGACGACGACAGCGCGTTTATGGCCGGGGTCCGGATCGCGTTTTAAGCACGACACAGCAAAGAACACGGATAAAAAAGGGCGCTCGAAAGCGCCCTTTGTCATTTTCGTATCAAAGCCCGGCTCAATCCGTCACTTTGACCGACGACATCACATCCGGTGCGCCAATCACGGCCCCGTTCGGACCTGTGCCGCGTTTGATCGCGTTCACAACATCCATGCCCTCAGTCACACGGCCAACAACGGTGTATTGACCGTTGAGGTGTGGTGCTGGTGCGAACATAATGAAGAACTGAGAGTTGGCGGAATCTGGGTTCTGGCTGCGTGCCATACCAACGACGCCCGTGTCGAAGTTCTCGTCGGAAAATTCAGCTTTTAAATCAGGATACTCAGACCCGCCCATGCCCGCGCTGGACATGTTGAAGTCTGCGCCGCCAGTTTTACCGTATTGCACGTCACCTGTTTGCGCCAT
Organism: Pacificibacter sp. AS14; assembly: GCF_038899935.1. Classification (NCBI taxonomy): domain Bacteria; kingdom Pseudomonadati; phylum Pseudomonadota; class Alphaproteobacteria; order Rhodobacterales; family Roseobacteraceae; genus Pacificibacter; species Pacificibacter sp. AS14. The sequence continues at coordinate 67,402 of NZ_JBBMQI010000001.1, read as the reverse complement.
GAAGCCATCGATCACGCGGTGAAACACCACGCCATCATATGCGCCCTCATTGGCCAATTTGGTGATCTGCGCGACGTGACCTGGAGCTACGTCTTCGAGCAAATCGATTTTGATCACGCCATTGCTTTCGCCCGCGACTGTGATCTCAAGACCTGTCGCAAAGGCAGGGGCCGATGCGAGCAAAGCCAGAGCTGTGAGCGCGGATTTAAACATCAGCGGCCACTTTCACAGAGATCATGCAATCAGGGTATTGCGCAGGCTCGCCGCGTGTCACTTTGTCGACAGCTTCCATGCCAGAGATCACACGGCCGTAGACAGTGTACTGGTTGTTGAGGAAGTGGTTGTCAGAAAAGTTGATGAAAAACTGTGAGTTGGCAGAATCTGGGTTCTGGCTGCGTGCCGCACCGAGTGTGCCGCGGTCATGTGGCAGGCTTGAAAACTCGGCAGGAACGTCAGGCAAATCAGAGCTGCCTGTGCCTGCGCGACGGATTTCAAAATCTTTATTTTGGTTGCCAAACTGAACATCGCCAGTTTGCGCCATAAAGCCGTCAATCACGCGGTGAAAGACAACACCGTCGTAAGCACCTGAACGCGCAAGCTCTTTCATGCGTGCTGTGTGCAATGGGGCAACGTCTGGCAAAAGTTCGATCACGACTTGGCCGTGCTCAAGTTCAACGAGGATTGTGTTTTCTGGATCTTTGATATCGGCCATGGTGTGGTTCCTTATCTGAAAAATAGGTCTGTTTGGCGCGCAACTTAAGGCGCAAAGACGCCAAGGGAAAGGGCAAGTTTGTGTGAACGGCACCAGCTTGCCCGATATGCAACCATTGACCTTGAACGCATGGGCGGGCAAACAAGGGCAAATTCATCAAACGCCCCCGCGCAAGGATACCCTCATGGCTTGGAAAACGCTCGACGACATGGATTTAAACGGCAAGATTGTGCTCACCCGTGTGGACATCAATGTGCCTATGAAAGACGGGCGGGTGACCGACGCGTCACGCATTGAGCGCATCAAACCGACGATTGACGAAATCATTGCTAAAGGCGGTGTGCCTGTGATGCTGGCGCACTATGGTCGCCCGAAAGGCGAATATGTGGCCGAGTTGTCTTTGTCACATGTTTTGCCTGCAGTGACTGAAACGCTGGGCCGCGATGTGACGTTCATCGAGAAACCGTCGCGCGAGGCGCTGGACGCTTTGCCCGCAGGGTCTGTCGTGCTGATCGAGAACACGCGTTTTAGCAACATGGAAACAGACAACGATCCGCGCATGGCGCAGTTTTTGGCCTCGCTCGGTGACATCTTTTGCAATGACGCGTTTTCTGCCGCGCACCGTGCACATGCATCGACCACTGGCGTCGCGCATCTCCTGCCATCTTGTGCTGGCCGCTTGATGCAGCAAGAGCTGTCCGCCTTGGAAACCGCTCTGTCTAAACCAGAACGCCCTGTTGTGGCGGTTGTTGGTGGTGCGAAAGTGTCGACCAAGTTAGATTTGCTGAGCAACCTCGTGCGCAAGGTCGATCACTTGGTGATTGGCGGCGGCATGGCCAATACGTTTTTGGCTGCTCAAGGTGTGAATGTCGGCAAGTCCCTGTGCGAGCACGACTTGGCTGATACTGCGCGCGACATCTTGAAGAAAGCGGACGAAGCGGGCTGTGAAATTATCCTGCCTGTGGATGTGACCATTGCATGGGAATTTGCGGCGAACACCAAACATGAAACTGTTGATGTGACGGCTTGCCCTGATGATGCAATGATTTTCGATGCAGGTCCTCAATCGGTTGAACGGATCAATGCGGTGATCGCGGCCTCCAAAACTCTGATCATGAACGGGCCTTTGGGTGTGTTTGAACTTGAGCCCTTCGGCACTGGCACCTTTGTGATGCTGGCTGAAATTGCCAAGCAAACAGATGCAGGCGCGCTGATTTCCGTGGCTGGTGGTGGTGACACTGTGGCGGCAGTAAATGCGGCAGGTGTTGCGGATAGCTTTACTTACATTTCGACCGCAGGCGGCGCGTTCCTTGAATGGATGGAAGGCAAAGAGCTGCCAGGTGTGACCGCGCTCGGCTAGAATTCCCTTGTGTCCAATAGATCTAGAAACGCCTGCCTCAGTTGAGTGCAGGCGTTTTTCATGATCGCCTCCCTAACAATTTACCGACGGTGGCCTTGTAGAGAACTGCCTGAAGATCGAAATGTTAGCGCCAACGCGCCAAGTGTTAGCGCAACCATTTTCAATGTTAGCGCGACCACAATTGCACGAAAATCAAAGCCACGTTAATCACGCCTCAGACCCATGACCCGTCCCGCTTATGGGACTCCGATGTAATGAGGAATATCCATGTCGATCCAAGAAATGACAGCCAAAATCCGCGACGGCCAAGGTTTTATCGCAGCCCTTGACCAATCCGGCGGCTCTACCCCAAAAGCACTGGCGCAATACGGGATCGAACCTAACGAATACAACGGTGACGACGAAATGTTCGACATGATCCACGCCATGCGGTCGCGTATCATGCAGTCCCCTGCCTTCACGTCTGACAAAGTCATCGGCGCGATCTTGTTTGAGATGACAATGGATCGCCAAGTCGCTGGCAAACCAACACCTCAATACCTGTTCGAAGACAAAGGCGTCGTACCATTTTTGAAAATCGACAAAGGCTTGGAAGCTGAAGTTGATGGTGTTCAATTGATGAAACCGAATCCTGGCCTAGACGATCTTTTGGCACGCGCCGCGGCTTTGGGGGTATTTGGCACCAAAGAACGCTCTGTCGTAAATGCGGCCAATCCTGCGGGCATCAAAGCTGTTGTAAAGCAACAGTTTGAGATCGGCGAACAGGTGATCAAAGCGGGCATGATGCCAATGCTTGAGCCTGAAGTGACCATCACCATCGCAGACAAAGCCGAAGCCGAAGCGATTTTGCGTTCTGAGATTTTGGCCGAGTTGGACGCACTTGATGAAAGCAAACAGGTGATGTTGAAACTGTCTTTGCCGACCGAGGTGAATTTCTACAAACCCCTGATCGATCACCCTCGGGTTTTGAAAGTTGTGTCTTTGTCAGGCGGATATTCACGCGAAGAAGCCAACGCCAAATTGGCGCAAAACACCGGCATGATCGCGTCTTTCTCGCGTGCCTTGATCCAAGGGCTGAACGCCAAGCAAGCCGATAGTGACTTTGATGCCATCCTTGGCACAGCCACAACAGAAATTCACGCGGCCTCAGTCGCAGGATAAATCCGCTATATATAGTTGAGACAAAGGGGGGCAGCACGATATGCTGCGCCCCTTTTTTAAATTCCTGAGGTGGTTTGTTAACACTCTGAATATCTTAACTTAATCGCACACGCCTAAGGGCGAAAAAAATGATGCCCGCGATTCGAAAAGGGATTCACAAAGCGATTCGCCTATGCCATAGTCTTCCTCACGGATCACCCACAAGAGGTGGCCGTGGCAGTAACTACAGGTAACCCCCCTATCATGGCGTCCATCCGCAAACGTCCTTCTATCGCTGTTCTGATATATACAGCCATAATCGTCACACTTGGCGGTTACTTCACCTTTGCATCCGTGCAAGGCGAGTACGGGCTGTTCCGCCGCATTCAAATTGAGGCGGAGCTTGAAGACCTACAAGCGAAGAGTGCGATACTTGCGGCAGATCTCGAAGTTATGCGCAACAAAACGTTGCGTATGTCTGACGGGTATCTGGATCTGGATCTTCTCGACGAGCAAGCGCGAGATGTTCTGGGTTATGTGCGCGCCGATGAGTTGGTCATTCGCTAAGAGTGCTTCTAAAGCGTTGCAAGTTGGGCTTGTGTCACAGGCTGAACTTGAAGCGCAAGCAACCAAACGAGGTTGCACGCACTTCGAAATCAAGTTGTGACACGGCTTTGTTTCGAAACACTTTAGAGCACCCTTAGCGAACCCAATCACCCCTGCCCTTAAACAAACCTGCACCAAATAAAGGCCCCCACCTCGGACTAGCTTTGAGGCATTAAAGCCCTTTATTGATCGAGCCACAGATGCCCTCCATTTCCCGCAAAGTTATTTACATCACGACCGGCCTTATTGTTGCCGCCACAGCCGCAATTCTTTTATGACCCCCATGAAAAAAGACATCAGCAAACAAGCCATTGAAGACGCAACATTTCTTGTCAATTTGAACGCGCCAACCGCGCAGATAGAACTAGAACTTACCCAGAAATCCCAAAAGACCCTAACTCCCAAAAGACCCTAACTCCCAAAAGACCCTAACAAAGGTGAGTGAAGGGCTCATCCCGCTTGGCGGGAAAGTGATTGATCAAGAAGCCTTTTTCTATGCACTCCAAGGAGACGCTCCAAAAACCTTGGCCGAAGACATTCACAACCATGCGATTCAATTATACGCGCACTCACTTGCTGAGAGTGACCTTGCTGAAGTCGTAGCCTTTTACAAAACCAGCACTGGAAGAGATCACAATGCGCTCATACGCTCCCCAGATACCTATAAAGATGGCAACGCAAGTCAAGTGGTCGACGAGTGGATAGAAAGCCTTACCCCGAGCAATCAGTCATATGGAAAGCCTTTAACGTGGCGCAAATTGCGACCATAATGGAACGCGAGGACATTGTGCAATTTGAAATCCCAGCAGCGCGCAAAACCGCAATCACCAAGCTTCGCGAGGGCACTAGATAACCCTTGCGCCAGACGCATAGCTGCTGCGCGCAGCGCATAGTAAATTCTTGGTGCAATTGCAGGCAGAGTTCTATATAATATAGTTTAACGCTAAACTATATCCGCGACTTTGGAGGAGGAAGCCGTATGGCGCCCAAGAAGACCACCGCAAGTACAACGAGCAAAGCAAACGTTTCAAAAGACGAATTGCTCGCGTATTACAAGGACATGCTCCTTATCCGCCGTTTTGAAGAAAAGGCTGGCCAGTTGTATGGCATGGGCCTTATCGGCGGCTTTTGTCACCTCTACATCGGTCAAGAAGCCGTTGTTGTCGGGCTTGAGGCCGCGACCAAAGAAGGCGACAAACGCATCACATCATATCGCGACCACGGGCATATGCTCGCGTGTGGCATGGATCCAAACGGCGTTATGGCTGAATTGACGGGCCGCGAAGGTGGCTATTCGAAAGGCAAAGGCGGCTCCATGCACATGTTCTCGAAAGAGAAACATTTCTATGGCGGTCACGGCATCGTTGGCGCGCAAGTGCCACTTGGTGCGGGTCTGGCGTTTTCTGACAAATACAAAGGCAATGACAATGTGACCTTCGCCTACTTCGGCGATGGCGCGGCCAACCAAGGTCAGGTCTACGAGACCTATAACATGGCGCAGCTTTGGGACTTGCCGGTCATTTTCGTCATCGAGAACAACCAATACGCTATGGGCACATCGGTTCAACGCTCAACCAAATCCCCATCCTTGTGGGAACGTGGCGCGGCTTACGGCATCCAAGGCGAAGAAGTCGACGGCATGGATGTGCTGGCGGTGAAAGAAGCCTCTGAGAAAGCTGTAGCGCATTGTCGTGCAGGCAAAGGTCCATACATTTTGGAAGTGAAAACATACCGTTACCGCGGTCACTCCATGTCTGATCCGGCCAAGTACCGCTCACGCGAAGAAGTGCAAAAGATGCGTGAAGAACGTGATCCTATTGAAGCGATCCGGTCCTTGCTGCTGACAGGCAATCACGCCACCGAAGACGATCTCAAAGCCATCGACAAAGAGATCAAAACCGTGGTCAACGCCTCAGCTGAGTTTGCCAAAGAGAGCCGCGAGCCCGCTTTGGAAGAACTTTGGACAGACATTTACGCCTAATTCGAGGGAGGAATTCACTCATGGCTATTGAACTACTTATGCCCGCCCTCTCTCCGACGATGGAAGAAGGCACACTTGCGAAATGGCTCGTCAAAGAGGGCGACACCATTTCATCCGGCGATATCATCGCTGAGATTGAAACTGACAAAGCAACGATGGAATTCGAAGCTGTGGACGAAGGCATCATGGGGAAAATCCTCGTGGCTGAAGGCACAGAAGGCGTCAAAGTCAACGAGGCCATCGCGATCATGGTCGAAGAAGGCGAAGACGCATCCAACTTGAGCGCCTCTGCCCCTGCGGCAGCAGCGCCTGTTGAAGCGGCACCAGTTGCGGCGACCCCTGCGGTTGCAGCGGCTCCTGTTGCAGCCCCACAGGTTATCGAGCCAGATTACCCTGAGGGCACAGAGCTGAAATCCACCACAGTTCGCGAAGCGCTCCGTGATGCGATGTCCGAAGAGATGCGCCGCGACGGCGACGTGTTCTTGATGGGCGAAGAAGTGGCCGAATACCAAGGCGCTTACAAAATTTCGCAAGGGATGTTGGACGAGTTTGGCGAAAAACGCGTCATCGACACGCCAATCACCGAGCACGGCTTTGCTGGCATCGCAACTGGTGCGTCGTTCGGCGGTCTGCGTCCCATCGTTGAATTCATGACCTTCAACTTTGCCATGCAAGCGATCGATCACCTGATCAACTCTGCCGCCAAGACACTTTATATGTCTGGTGGTCAAATGGGCGCGCCTATGGTGTTCCGTGGTGCCAATGGTGCCGCTGCCCGCGTTGGCGCACAGCACTCACAGTGTTACGCCGCTTGGTACATGCAAGTGCCTGGTCTGAAAGTGGTCATGCCTTACTCGGCTGCTGACGCCAAAGGCCTGATGAAAACAGCGATCCGCGACAACAATCCTGTGATCTTCCTCGAAAACGAAATCATGTACGGTAAAGCCTTTGACGTGCCTGTCATGGATGATTTCACCATTCCGTTCGGCAAAGCCAAGATTGAGCGCGCAGGCGACGATGTCACCATCGTGTCCTTTGGCATCGGTGTCGGTTATGCTTTGGAAGCGGCTGAGAAATTGGCAGCAGACGGCATCGCGGCAGAGGTGATCAACCTGCGGACCTTGCGCCCTATGGACACCGAAACGATTTTGGCATCTGTGCGCAAAACCAACCGCTGCGTCACTGTAGAAGAAGGCTGGCCACAAGGCTCAGTCGGCGGCTACATCAGCAACGTGATCATGCAAGAAGCGTTCGATTACTTGGACGCGCCAGTGATCAATTGCACAGGCAAAGACGTGCCAATGCCTTACGCTGCAAACCTAGAAAAACATGCTTTGCTCACAGTCGACGAAGTCGTCGCTGCGGTCAAATCTGTGACCTACCGTTAAGGAGACTGACACATGGCTATCGAACTTCTCATGCCCGCGCTTTCTCCGACAATGGAAGAAGGCACATTGGCCAAATGGCTGGTGAAAGAGGGTGATACAGTGACCTCTGGCGATGTGATCGCCGAGATCGAAACCGACAAAGCAACGATGGAATTCGAGGCAGTCGACGAAGGTGTGATCGGTAAGATCACCGTCGCCGAGGGCACCGAAGGCGTTAAAGTCAACGCGCAGATCGCTATTTTGCTGGAAGAGGGCGAAGACGCCTCTGCCATGGCAAATGTAGGTGCTTCGGCACCTGCAGCGGCGGCGGCACCAGCCGAAGCCCCTGCACCAGAAGCCGCAGCGACAGAAGTTGCAGCCCCTGCCCCATCGGCACCCGTTGCATCCACTGGCGAGCGCGTGTTTGCCTCACCTTTGGCGCGTCGTATTGCGGCACAAAAGGGCTTGGATCTGACAACCATTGCAGGCTCTGGCCCCAAAGGTCGCATTGTCAAAGCCGACGTAGAAAATGCAACAGCCGCACCGGCTGTTGAAGCACCAAAAGCGGCAGCATCTGTTGCGGCTTCTGCACCTGCCGCCCCACAAGGCGCTTCTGCAGATATGGTTGCAAAAATGTACGAAGGTCGCGTGTACGAGGAAGTCAAACTCGACGGCATGCGCAAAGTTATCGCTGCGCGCTTGTCCGAGGCCAAACAAACCATTCCGCATTTTTACCTGCGCCGTGACATCAAGCTTGATGCGCTGCTCAAGTTCCGCTCCCAGCTCAACAAACAGCTGGAAGCACGCGGTGTGAAATTGTCGGTCAATGACTTTATCATCAAAGCCGTTGCCAACGCATTGCAGCAGGTGCCTGAGGCCAATGCTGTTTGGGCTGGCGACCGTGTCTTGCAGATGAAATCATCTGACGTGGCGGTGGCTGTGGCCATCGAAGGCGGGCTATTCACGCCTGTTTTGGAAGACGCAGATATGAAATCCTTGTCCGCTTTGTCCACCCAGATGAAAGACATGGCCAAACGCGCACGCGAGCGCAAATTGGCGCCTCAAGAGTACCAAGGCGGGTCGTTTGCGATCTCTAACTTGGGCATGTTCGGCATCGACAATTTCGACGCCATCGTGAACCCACCACATGCCGGTATCTTGGCTGTTGGTGCAGGCAAAAAACAGCCTGTGGTTGGTGAAGACGGCGAATTGACAGTGGCGACAGTGATGTCTGTCACAATGTCTGTTGATCACCGCGTGATTGACGGTGCTGTGGGTGCGAACCTGCTAAATGCCATCGTTGAGAACCTTGAGAACCCAGTTGCGATGCTTGCATAAGCACTCTGAACAAGATTTGTTTAGATTTCATAAGTAAGAAAAAGGCCGCTGAAACTAGATTTCGGTGGCCTTTTGTGTGCAAAAAGAAACGAACTGAAGAGAACTAGGATCGCTATCGTGAGCTTTTATTTTAACCTGAAAACAGAAAATAGAGTCTCTGAACAGGCCGTTCTAGACGCGCTTGATGATCAAGATGTTGGCGTCAAAAATAACCCCTACGGCGCCGTCTATTTCATATCAGGCAAATCGCTCAGAGGCGTCATGGTCTATGAGACGAAACGTGGCTACGACATTGGTTTGAATGCATTTTCAACGCGTGAGGATATAAAGTTGTGTCGCAACGTAGTTGCGGCAATCGGATCACTCACACAGGCGACAATCAAGGCCCAAGACGACGACACTGTTTTGTCACCTGAGAGTGTCACCAACTATGGTGGCGACGCATGGGTGAAAGCCCGTTGGCATGAGGCCAAGGCCGTGGCCTTAATGCTGAAAAATGACAAAAGCACCGCATGTATTGACGGATATCAAGTGCCCTTTGGCATCTCGCGCAAGGACTTTCGAAACGCTAAAGAAATCTCTAAAGCCGAGATTTCAGCAATTCAAGCAGAAGGGGTCGAGCTTCAAAGCCTCGCAGAACAAGACGACATTCATCATGCTGAGTTGTTCGAAATAAAGCTCCACGCTTTAAGTGTCTTTAGAAAACTTATGCGATTGCTGCGTGCCAAAGGGCTGCGTCGACCAAACAGCCTTGAGCACTTTGGGGTGGTTGAGAACACACGCACTCTGACGCCGCTGCTGACCAAACCAGAACAAGCCTCACGCGTTTACTTGATATCCGCGTCAGGCGAAAAGAGATGGGTCCCCTTTGATCAATTCACCGCACATCTGCGCGCGCTTTCACATCGGGAATTTGGCACAGGCGTTTTTGACACAACGCTCAGTGGTGGTGATTTCCATAAGCTCTTCCAAAGCGGTTCAGAAGATTAGACTTGCGCAAATCGAACAAAAAGCCCCTATCAGAGTGACCTGGCAGGGGCTTTGCTATTCATAAATCTACAATTTGCGTTCTATTTTTCGCGCGCGCCGATCAGTTGGTTCATCGACACAGAAGGCTGCGAGCACCCTGCCTCGCCAACGATCTTGGCCGGAACACCTGCAACCGTTTTGCAGTCCGGCACTTCGCTCAGCACAACCGATCCGGCGGCAATACGCGAACATGAACCGATTTTAATATTGCCAAGAACGCTCGCCCCTGCGCCGATCAAAACACCATCCCCAATTTTTGGGTGACGGTCTTCGTCCTCTTTGCCGGTGCCGCCAAGGGTCACGGAATGCAAAATAGAGACGTTGTTGCCGATCACAGCCGTTTCACCGAATACAAGCGAATGGGCGTGATCCAAAAACAGGCCTTGGCCAATTTTACATGCGGGATGAATGTCGATCGAGAACTGTTCCGACACGCGCATCTGGATGAAATAAGCCAGATCTTGGCGTCCACTCCGCCACAGCCAATTGGCAATGCGGTAAGCTTGGATGGCCTGGAAGCCTTTGAAATACAACAAAGGCTGGATGTAACGATGGCAAGCAGGATCACGATCGAACACAGCCACGATATCTGCCCGAGCGAATTGACCGAGCGCGGGATCATCGGCGTAAGCCTCATCAATCAGTTCACGCAACAGCTGTTCTGACATATCTGCCGAGGCCATTTTTTGCGCCAGACGGTAGGCCAAAGCATCTTCCAACGTGCTGTGATGCAAAATGCAGGCATGGACCAGACCACCCAGAAGCGGTTCAGCATCAACGGCTTGGCGCGCCTCGCTTACGATTTGCGTCCAAACGGGGTCCAGTTCTGAAAGTTTAGTGCGGGTTTTGGCCATCATGCTGATCCTCTTTTCTTAAGGATACTATAGATAGGCTAGATATCCAAAACGCAAGTAAACTTGCCGTTTAAAAATCACATAAGGGCGTTAGAAAAGTGAAAAGCCCTCATGCCAAATAGCACAAGGGCTTTGTTTTTATTGTCGCCTTGGCCCAAGAATTCAGCGCTAAGCTGTGGGCAACGAGAATTGCGCATAATGGATCGCCAAGCGGATATCACCAGCGGCAAAATCTCCACCTTCTGCGGTCAAGATAAGATCTTCGTCACTATAGTAGGTCAATGGCGTGCCTGTAAGACCACGCATCCAACTGCCAGACGACAAAGAAAGCCCTGCGCCATAGCGGTTACTAGATCCAGATACCCCAACGGAATATCCAGTCAGCGTGCCCGTTATGTCGCTCAAGACGCGCCCTGTCACACCATAAACAACGGCTTGTCCGGGGAAGGCTAGCGTCGCAGCAGATGTCGTTCCAGCGACAATTGTATGATCGATTTCTTTGACCAAGATTTGCATACCCGCACCATTGACAGATAAAGACTGCAAACCCATTTGCCATGATGTACCGTCAAAACCGGCCCACCCGTTTTGATCCGCAATGTAGGCGCGCATCCCAAGCGTGACAGGGACAAAGACCCAACCGCCACTCACATACAGTGCGATGTCGCCCTCTTGGCCCGCCCACTCATTGACAGCAGAATTGGAGACAGCATAGGCGTCGCCCTCTTGTGGCGTCAAAGGAGGCGTGTTTAGCGTCACAGACTGCAACCGTAGCTGCATCAACCCGTCAAGACGCGTCAACGCTTCGTTGACGGTGACATGTTTTTGCGCCTGAGCGGCCTGCAAAAGGGGCAGTGAAAAGCGGGTTGTATCACTCATTGATCTCAATCCTTTTGAAGAGGCCCGCTCCGAAACTGTCGGACATCTGGGCAATTTGAATGGTGTAGAGGCCAGACAGGCCATCTGCGGATTTTTGCGACGCTGAATACGTCCAAGACGGGATCGTCACATAGGTTTCGCGTAGAACACTGCCCCCTTGCACAACTTGTACAAGGTAGCTTTCAGATGTTTCCCCCAAAGGCACTTCGGTTGATTGCCAGCTATCGCCGTCGGTGCGTGTACGCCGAACCCAAGTAACAGATGTGTCACCAGGAGCCGAATTGGAGGCACGCAAATGGGCTGGCGCATAGGGCCGAAGCCCAATGCCATCAAAGGCTTCTACAACATAAGTGTAGCTTGGATCATCATAAGATCGTTGCGACGGACCAATGCGGTAGTGACGCGCCAACCCCCGCGCAGATTGCGCAATGTCAATTTGGCGCAACGCGTCATTGATCAACACAAAGCGTGATCCGATCGGCCACGATGCCGCGAGTCCATCCGTCCCCGCCTGCCCTCGCAAGCGCAGAGAAATTTCATAAGTGTAGGGCCCAACAAGTGTTGCATTGGCAAATTGGAACACTTCCCAATTTGACGCAGATCCATCACCAATGGCGGCCACATTTGCCCCATTGAGTACATCAATCTCGGCGGCTGAACTTAACTCACCGCGCACAAGCTTTACCCGAAGTACAGGTCCACGATCCCAAATCGCAGGATCAGCAGCGCTCAGACTGGTTTGCGTTGTCCCGATTGTGGCCCAAGCCGGTAGCAATGTATTGAGTCCATATCCACTGTCGGAGCTAGAAGAATAAACGGCCGCCGAACCCGGCCAAGGGCGCGCAGTGGCCGCGATATGCGGCGCATAAGGCATCTCATCCCCAGTCAGCAGCGGTAAATCCATGAACTGAGACAGCACGGGAACCGGCGCAGAAAACGGTTGTGCCGTTACAATTTCCTCAACCATGTCAGAGGGTTCATAGATCTCCTCTTCCACGCGAACGGCTTCGACTTCGCGTGATGATCCAAGCGTGGCGTGATCAATGCGGTAGCGCGCCTTACCAATATCGCTGTCCAATTCGATCACATCGCCAGCGCCAAGCGCAAAGCTAGACGGCGGCAAGGCAAACCGCGCCGTATCCCGTGCGATCCGTGCCTCAGCCAACCAACGCTCTACAATCTGGCGCCCTTCCGTGCGTGTGAGCGCCAAAGGCAACTCAGACTGTGACACCAAACGGCTTTGCTCATCGGGGAACAGAGCCTCCTCGGCACGCGCGCCATAATCGGCATCGGCATCGATAAAGGTCAGGCGCACCTTACCAGCCACTTCTGCTTCAGGTGCTCGTGTGAGCTCCAGCGCGCCGTCCCTGTCTGATGACATGACAAGGGTGCTTTGCGTCACATCCGCCTTCGCCTTTCCATCACGAGACCGGAAGGTCAAAAGCCCATCTCGCTCGATGGCCTCAAAGCCAAAGGCTAACATCAAAGGTTGCAATGCAGAGCGTGCTCCTGAAATTTCGCCAACAGTATAGCCGCGTACGATACCGTAAAGTTCAGACACATCCACACCGATCACGCCAGAGCGCGCGCAAATCTCAGTCACAACATCAGACAAAGACCGCGCAGTTGAACGCCCATTAAGCCAATGGCCTTTGGCGTAATTGCCGCCGTCGCTCCACAGCGAGGTAACCGTAGGAAACGCCGGATAGGGTCGCCCATCCCAAGCCCAAACATGAGCACGCGACATATCAACCATCTGCGCGCCATAGACCTCGGACACAGGATTGACCTCGCTTTGAGCCCAATATTCGCTGAGTGCACGAACATATTGTAATTGAATATAGTCATCGCGTCGCCCGTTCGAATATTTCGGCAAAGAGCTTTCGGATGATTTCGCATCAATGAATTTATTGGGCTGGTTGGTCCCCTTGTCGATCGCAGCGCAGCCAATTTCAGTAAACCAAATCGGTTTTGATTTGGGTTCCCACAGCGTTGATATCTCGACACGCACCCCTGAAATCCGCTCATGGTGATCGTTTTCCCACCAGCTGCGAATGTCTTTGTAGCGCCAAACCCAATCCTCGCCATAAGCACCATCTTGGATCGGCGTACGTATTTGGGCGTCTGCGTGCTCATCAAAGGCGTAGTACCAGTCATAGCCTTCGCCGCCCTCGATATTGGCTTTGAGGTACTCAAGATTGTAAATCGACCCATAGGCTTCATCCGCATGACCCTCTTCATCTCGCCAGTCAGACAGAGGCATATAGTTGTCGATACCGATGAAATCGATATTGTCATCGGCCCAGAGCGCATCAAGAGGGTAATACAGATCGCCGTTCAGCGAATAGCCAGAATACTCGGACCAGTCGGCGGCATAGCTGATCTTGCAACTCGCCCCCAAAATCCCCCGCACATCGGCAGCCAATTGAATAAGCGCCTCAACAGCCGGAAACCCGTTCGCGCCGCGAATACGGGTGAGACCTCGCATTTCAGACCCGATGCAAAAAGCATCCACGCCACCGGCAGCCGCACACAAGTGCGCATAGTGCAAAATCATCCGGCGATACGAGGCCTCTGCAGGTCCGGAATAAATCACAGCGCCGTCCATTATTGAGAAATCACTGACTTGGACAGTTCCCACAAAGGCCGCGACTTCCGCGTCTGCGGCGGCAGTACCATCAGTCGTGCCGCTTTGATCAGGTGCTAGCGATGTCGTGATCCGGCCACGCCATGGCAACGCAGGCTGATCATCAGCGCCACTCCAAGGGTCCGTCAGACCATTTCCGTCCAATTGGTCCATCAAAATAAAGGGGTAAAACATCACCGCTTGCCCTGCATCTTGCAGCGCTATGATCGCCTCAATCACAGACTGATCCGAAGGCGTGCCTCCGTAGATTGCGCGATCATCAATATCCGTTGGCACAATAGACGCCGTAGAGCGGGAAAATCCGCCAGCGGTCCAAGGCATATTGTCGCCATCAACCGTAGCCTGCTCCACTTTGGGCAACAGGTTACAACTGCCAACACGCAGGTCATCGCCGAACCAAGACACAACCAAAGACGTCGATCCACAATTCGGCAATTCGTCTTTTAACGCGTCAACAGAGGTCTCAAAATCCGTTTTGCCAGACTCAGAATTCAAATTTGCCGCAACCGTCTCACCAACATCGCCTGTTACATAAACCGGAGTGGTGGCCAACGCATATTCTCCAGTTCCAGGGATCATCGCCACGGCATTGACCAAATGGGTCATATCGCTTTTGAACTCGGTCGATTGATCAGGGCGCATCACTTCAAAAGTGAATTGCGGCACACGGTTGCCAAAGCGCGCGAGGTCCAAATCCTCGAACACAACATAGGCGACGCCACGATAGGCTGGCACAAGACCAGAGCCTTCGACCGCTTCCATTTTTGGGTCCGGCATTTGATCGGCAGCCCCCGTATAGACTCGCATGGTCACATCTTCTGGCGCGATTTCAATACCATCGGCCCAAATGCGGCCAACGCGCGAAATTTCACCTTCGCACAACGCAATCGCCAATGAGATCGAATAACTGTATTCTGTGACCTGTGTTTGAGACGACGTCCCTTTGCCACCGCCACCTGTTGTGGAAGAGTTTTCTTGGAATTGGGTTGCCCAGATGACCTGACCGCCAACACGCATTCGACCGTAAACTTGAGAGATTCCAATGCCCTCGGAAGCACCCGTCAGACGGAAACGGTCAACTTTACCCGTTTCAACAACTTGGCTGCCAACGCCCATGACACGTTGATCAATAGCACGACCAATGGTTGCGCCAATAGCACGTCCGATGACAACGGAAGACAGACCTAAGATGCCGCCGCCAACAGAGGCCCCTGCCGCTGCCCCTACTGCAGAAAGTACGATAGTCGCCATGACTTAGCCTCCGTAATCCGGAAATGAAAAACAAGCCGCCACGCGGCGGCGCCAAGGCAATGTCAGCGCGTTTTCCACAACGCTGTGCCCGCTATAGGCGTGAATAAATGTCGGGGCAGTGCCCGCCTGACCCACGATCCCCAGATGTTTGGCCACGCCACTTTTGCGCATGCGAAAGAGCAAAACATCGCCCTCATCCATTTCGGCAATCGGTTTTTGCAGCAGGTGGCGTTTGGCAGCGGAAAACAGCCGCTCTTCACGCTGCGGCTCGGACCAATCAGGCGTATAAGCAGGCACCAACTCTGGTTCAGTTCCGTAAAGCTCGCGCCAGACACCGCGCAACAACCCAAGACAATCCGTACCTGCGCCTTTGCAAGACGCTTGATGAATATAAGGCGTCCCGATCCATGTGCGCGCCTGTTGTATTACTTTGGCCCCATCGGTCATGCGCTTTCCCCTGAGATAGAACTGTTCATGCTCCCACCCTCATTGAGATCACTCGACAATGGATATGACGTCAGCCAATCTTCACCTGGAATGTGCGGAAAACCCTGAAAATTCAAATAGTTGTCAAACTTCAATCGACAAGTATCGACGCGTCGATCACAGCCCGCTTCGATGCGAATTTGATCCCCCACGGCAATCTCAGCGCGCAGGCTTTCCCAAAGTTCGATGGTACGGCCATCTGATGAAAGGCGATCATTTTTAACAACGCCAACAAGACCTTGCGCTGACCCAGACAGAACGACCACTCTGCCGCCTTCAAACCAGCGGTCATCAAACCCTTCCAAGGCCGAAAACGAAAAGAGTTTTTCGTCGTCAATAGATTCAACTGTGACTTCAGTGCTGTACCCAAGTGATGTCATATCAAAACCGCACCCAGCGCCGCCCAAAACTGCCGAACAGCTGGATTGATACACACGACCTTGAGGCTGATTTAACGCCTCGGTCAAACCACGTAATTCGGCGCGAAAGCCACCAACAGCGCGGGTTATCTCGCCAAAAGAACCATTAAACTGCAACACGCGCTCAGACGTATTGGCCCAGTTGACCAACCACGCCTTCACAGCCGCACTGTCAAAACGACCTGCTTGGATGTCCGTTTCTGTTACCGCTGCGGACGACAAAGCGCCCAAAGCTTCGGTGTTATCAACAGATAACCCCGTGGATTGCTCAAGCGCGTTCGCCGTCAGCCCAGTGCCTGCCGCAAAGACAAGCCCGTCAAATTCAAGGTCCGTATCATGATCGGTAAACCCATAGGTTTGACCATCTTTTCGAACGACTGCCCAACAGCGGCACACAGTCGTCGTACCACTGGCCAAATGAGTGTAAAGTGCTTCACTATCCGTCATCACACACGCACCTCAACCACTGGAACGTTGGGAACCTCACCCGCTTGAAAGGACGATACGGACGTCGCAATGCGATCGGTGTCGAAACGCACAGGCACGTCAAATTCAAACCCAGCAGTGACCGAGACGCCTTCTTCAGGCGGTGTATCGAACCTGATGAGGCCTGTGGTAACATCCACATCCCATGCAATTGATTCTTGAAGTTCAACGCCTTGCGTGCCGACTTTCACAGTGCCCAAGACAGGTTTCGTGATCGGACGCACATAAGTTGCAGTGCCTGAACTGTAGTTTTTATGCAGCTGGAACACCGCCGTTTCGCCGTCACCGGTTCCAATCACTTGGTCTTGGAAATTCACATCTTGGGATGCCTTAGACGTTTTGTAATCGGACCAATCTTTCCAACGAAAGCCGTACAACTGCCCCTGACGCGCCTCAAAGAACGCGATCAAAGCTTCGATATCATCTAGCGACCGCATACCAAGACCAGCATCATACCGACGCCGCGAATGCGCCCAAGGCGTGTTGCGCTCTTCAAAACCGTTGGCCAAGGTGACAACTTCGGTGCGCCGTTCAGGGCCACCTACAGAGCCAAAGCTCAGGTTCGCCGGAAATCTTACGTTATGAAAACCCATTTGGTACCCCTACATCGGATGGTTCTGAGGGCGCTTTCGCCCGAAAATTCGAAATATCGCGTTACTGGTTACGAGATCCGCGCCCCAAGGCTCGGCTAAGCTGCGCAGCGACCTGCGATTGAGACCTACTGAAACCTTGCACGTCTGGCGTTGTGATGTTCATCGTGACATTCACGCTTTTGGACGCACCAGATGCCATCACGCCAAGTTTGCCATTGGCACCACGAGACAGTGGCATAATCGCTTCAGGCCCCGCTTCGCCCATCAAACCGGTCCCGCCGCGCATTGGGAAATACGTTGGGTCAGAAACAACACCGCCGGTGGCAAAAGGTGTCACGCGACCTTGGGAAAAGCTGCCACCCTTCTCGAAGGGCAACAGCCCTTGGATGATGGATTCAAGCCCACTGCCCAACGCAGAACCAACGTGACTTGTCACAGGGGTCACGGCGGCATTATAAGCCGCGTTCAACATCGAGGTTCCGACACCGCGCATGGCCTCTGCCAGTGTATCGCCATCGAAAACCAAACCGTCGATGGCCCGCTTTAGGCCTTTGGATATCCCACGCTCAAGCGTGCCAACTTCGCGCTGCGTCTCAGCGACTGTCGCCTGAAGACGCACCATCTCTTGGTTGAAAGCTGAGGCCATAGCTTCCGCGCCCCCCATTGCGTCTTCCATCTGAGACAACTTGTCTTCGAATTTGTCTAGACCGTTAATGTCAGCCATTGTCTTGCCCTTTCACATCCGTCTTTTGCGGCGCATCATCAGGCGCCTTGTCAGGATAGGCCTGTGCCAATTCATCAAGTCGCGCACGGCTTAGAGGTGCAGACCCTGACCCAGAGCCCAGCATCAAAAGCAGCTCGGCTGGGGTCAGCGCCCAAAACTCACTGGGCCTCAGACGCAGCCCGTTCATTCCTGCGCGCATCAAGGCCGGCCAATCAAATCCATCGTTTGAAATCAAAGACATATCGCTCCCTATCCGGGTACGGTGAAGGCGCGCGCGATCAGCGCTGCACCCACCCGTGCCGCTTCCAAAGGACCGCCAGAAATTTCAGCGACAAGAATGTCGTCATAGCCGCCCGTCCAGCCGCCCCCTCGCAGGCCAGCAACCACAAGGCGCAAGACATCCGCCGTGGAAAAATTACCTGCCTCGTAACGTTCGACCATCGCCACCAGCGTGTCTGTCTCTAAACCTGCTTCAAGCTCAGCCAAAGCGCCCAGCGTCAGTTTCAACACGTAGCGTTTGCCATCTAGCGTGAGTGCCACTTCGCCTGCGAAAGGGTTTGCCATAGATTACACCGCCGTAAAGGTCAGCTCGCCCGCAGACGACATGGACAACTCATAGGTTGCTTCGCCGTTGTGCGAACCGGCGTACTCGATCGAGGTCAGTTGAAACGCACCTTCGACTGTGCCAAAATCAGGAATGATCACCTGAAAATTGGGCACTTCGCCGTCAAAGAAAATCTGACGCGCACGCTCGTCGGTATTTTCATCTTTGAACACACCCGATCCCGAAATGGACGCGGATTTCACACCGGCACCGCCCAAAAGTTCGCGCCAACCGCCAGAGCTTTCCAGCGATGTCACATCAACACTTTCTGTGTTGAACGAAATGCGCGTGGCCCGCAGACCCGCGATGGTTTCGAACTGGCCAGCACCAGTCATGTCGAGTTTGATAAGAAGATCTTTTCCGCTTTGAGCAGCCATTGCCTAAGCCCCTTTTATGAAAAATTGCCGCATTTCGAAGCCAAATTGCGTCTCGACTTCACTCTGAAACGCTTTAGGTGTCCTCAACACGCGCCATGAACCGAATATCGATCCTGCGCACATCACTGTCTTGAACGCGCCGCGCTTTGGCAGACACGAAATAAAGCCCAATCAGACTGCCACGAGACAACGTCAGATCAGCATCGACCAACACATCGGAAATCGCGGCAGCAACCCCTTTGGCGGTCAAAAAACCAGCTGTGTCGGACACAACGCTGACCACAAACTCATGCCGTGCGCCGTGGCCAGTTTTGTCTGAGGCGTCAGTGACATCCTCAGGTCCAAGGCTCACATAAAGCGAGGGCACTGTACCCGTCGGCGCCGCATCATAGATCGCACTGCCAACCAAGCCCGCGAGGGTGACATCAGCGGAAAGCGATTGAAAAACAGCCGTTTGCAAGGCTGCGGATACGCCATAACTCATGATGCAACCTCCTCACGCGATTGACAGACCAAGTAATGTCCCTGCGCGTCCAACTCGGTGACAGACAGGATGCGAAACACCCGTCCACCTTCGATGAAACGCTGATCTGGTTTGGGGCGTCGCGGCGATCCTACAGGTGCGCCACGCACAATAACTTTCATCGGAACACGCGAGACGGTCAGAAAATCCTCAGAGCGCTCCGTCCCTGTGCCAGCTTGAATAGAGGCCCAAAGGGTCCCAAGTTGCGTCCATGTTTCCACATAGCCGCCAGCCCCGTCAGAGATCCGCAAGGCCTCCTCCAGCACCAGTTTACGATTGAGGTGAACCACTGCTGACATCAGCCGCGCCCTCCAAACAACCGCACATTGCGGTAGCGATCCAACAGTGCATTTACGCCAAAGGGCATCGCGCCAGCGCTGACAGCTGTCTCATGGCGATGCTCATAAAAATGAGCGGCCAAAAGCATCACAGCATGCGCTAAATCTGCGGGTAGATCGCCCCATTCGGCGCCAAACCCAGCCGTAAATTCAATACGCGCCTGCCCTGCAACGGGCACAGACGGCAGAACAAAACTGCTGGAGACAATCCGCGGACGGTGCGTGTCTTTATCGAGCAGATACTTAGCCGCATCAATCACAGTCTCAGCGCTCAGGCGATCCACAATCACCAAGGCGGTGATGGTGCTCACAGGGGCCACTGGCAGCGTTTGCGCATCAAGATCACGCCACGCTGTGACGGTCCAAGCAAAGTCTCGTTCGATCAATACTTTGTCCGTGCGCGCTTCAACAGCTGCGAGCGCGGCGCGCAAGTATGTCTCAAGAACCCCGTCCTGAACCCCGTCGTCGCCAAAGCCCGTGCCCAGTCTCAAATGCTCTTTGAACTGTGCCACCGGGAGTACCGCTAGGGGTACTTGGCTTTGCTCCATTAACATCATGGTACATCTCCGATTTCCGGGTCCCCCTGCCACTTGTGATGATGGATGCACGCCCCCGTGTTGCTCGGACGGAGGGGGAGCAGCTAGACAACACGTCAAACGAGACGCGCACCCACCGCTCGTGCCTGGCCTTTACAGATCAGACACGAACTCGTTCAGTTACGGTCTTAGGATGTTGAGAACTTGAGCAGCTTGATCGCTGCAAAATCGCTCACATCACCACCAACGCGTTTTGTAGCGTAGAACAGCACGTGTGGTTTTGCTGAGAACGGATCACGCAAGATGCGCAAATCAGGACGCTCAGCCACAGTGTAGCCTGCTGCGAAATCACCAAAGGCGATGGCAGCCGCGTCTGACGCGATGTCTGGCATGTCTTCCGCGATCAACACAGGGTAACCCATGAGACGTGCCGGCTCACCTGAGGCAAGACCGTCAGACCACAAGAAACGACCATCTGCGTCTTTGAGCTTGCGCACTTGACCAGCTGTTTTGGAGTTCATCACGAAGGTCCCGTTGGCACGGTACTGAGCCCCCAAAGCGTACACGAGTTCCACGATCGCATCCGCCGGATTTGTCACGTCAAAGCCACCATCGGTGCCAGTCGCAACATAGCCCAATGAGCCCCAAGCCCAAACATCGTTATCGATTTGAGCATGCGCCAAGATGCCCGTTGGTTTGTCGATGCCGTCACCGTTGATAAAGGCTGAGGCCTCAGAGGCGGCAAACTTGTCTGCGATACGACCAGCAAGCCATGCTTCGATATCAAAAGCCGCATCGTCAAGAAGACGCTGTGACGCTTTTGGCAAAGCAGAGAGTTCGAACAACGGAATAGAGATGCGGTCAATGGTCGGCGTACCTGTTTCAGAAACAGACCCCGCCTCAGAAACCCAGCCCGTGCCCACATCTGTCGTGTCGATCAGCACATCGTAAGAGGTCGCCTCAACGTTCACCACATTGGCGATAGAGCGAATGGAGGCTGTGGATTTAAGCACAGATTTGATCGTCTCCGCTGTTTGCGGATCCACCAAATAGCCACCATCGCCATTCACGGCTGTGGACATGGATTTGCCTTCAAGGGCCAGACCACGCAACGCGTCGTCATCGCCAATGCGCACATAAGCGCCAAATGCAGATTTGTGTGACATATCAACCTCTTGAGATACGGAAAGGGCCGGACGGCCGAAATTGTGTGATTTACGATCAAGCATGTTCAGTCGCTCTTCCTGTTCTTGAAACTTTGATTTGATATCGGTTTGAAAGTCTTTGAGATCACTCATGAAACCGGCCAGCGCGGTCTTCACCTCAGTGGCAGGACCGCGCGTGGTCAGCGCCGTTTTGGCCGACATATCGGACACACCGGTACCGGCCCGAGCCTTTGTCTCGGTTTTGCTCATCCAAACAATCCTTTGTGTTTTGTTGGTTAGAGGGTGAGAGCGCTGGCCTTAAAGGCGGGCCAGCAGCTTGCGTGCGCCGGTTAAGGCGTCCGCGAGTTCACGCATCATGGTCTCAGCACCAAAGAGATCATCGCCCTTTTCCTCTGTCACCAATCGCGCCTCAGGAAGCATCGGAAAGGTGACCAAAGACACCTCCCAAAGTTCCAGTTCAGACAAAAGCCGTGCGGCTTTGCCATCCTTTTGGTCGCGCAATTTTTGTGCGCGCACCGTGCGGTAGCCAATCGACAATCCGTCAATCGCCCCTGCCTCGATCAACGCCGCGGCTTCACGACCTTTTTCGACATCTTTGAGCAGCCGACCTTTGACATAGAGACCACGTGCGTCTTCTCGCACCTCGTCCCAAATGCCGATAGGCTGCGCGGGATCATGTTGCCAGAGCATCTTTACAGACCGCCCTTTGGCTTTCAGACCCGCCAATGATTTTTTATAAGCGCCGGTTTGCACCACATCGCCACCTTGATCGGTGCAGCCAAACAAGGACGCATAGCCTTCAATCTCAAAGCCGTCGGTGACTTTGATATCTTCGCCAAGGCGCATGAATTTATGCTCAAGCCCGTTATCGATTTGCTTATACATCTGGTTGCTCCTCAGTTTGTTCTGGGTCCAGTGCTGCGTCATTCTCGCTTGGCACATCGGACGCCTCGTCAACATAAACCTCGTCAAACACTTCGGCCTGCGCCTCCACGCTCAACGGGGGCAACCCCAACATCGCGCGCTTTTCATCTGCCGTCAGGAAATCGGCCTTGGCCACACGGTTCCACTGCGCATCACGTTCTGGCGCCAATGCGGACACCTGATCCAAGTCTGGTTTCAGCTCGACCGCCTCGCCCGTCATTTCAGACAGCCAATGCCCGATTGAACCCGTAACCTTATGCACAAGCGGCAGCACCGTCAGGCGGTAAAAGGCGCGATTGGCCTCTTGGTAATTGCCGTAGGTCGCATCCCCAGGAATGCCCAAAAGCATCGGCGGCACCCCAAAGGCGAGCGCGATTTCACGAGCTGCGGCCTCTTTGGTCTTTTGGAATTCCATATCAGACGGGCTAAAGCCCATCGGCTTCCAATCCAAACCACCTTCTAGCAACATCGGGCGCCCTGCGTTGCGCGCGCCTTGATGATGGCTTTCCATCTCTGTCAGCAGGCGATCATATTGATCCGAATTCATCGAGGATTGCCCATCAGAGCCGCCATAAACAATCGCACCAGAAGGACGCGCCGCGTTATCCAGTAGGCCTTTTGACCAACGAGACGCAGAGTTATGCACATCAATCGCTGTGGCCGCCGCTTGGATCGGGGACAATCCGTAATGATCATCCGCAGGGTGAAACGACTTGATATGACACACAGGCGATTGACCGTCGATCACATCAAAACGGTGTTTGCGATTGCCCACGGCATATTCATACGCCACAGGCCAACCATCTGATCCGGGCACCAAGCCCATACGATCAGAGCGCAGGACATGCAGCTCAACGGGCACCTGCCCCCATTCGCCGACAGCTTCCAAATAGCCGTTGCCGGACAGCAGGATCTGCGCGTAAAGCGCTTCAAACAAGTCCGCACGACCTTGTACCGGATTGGGGCGCGAAATGACCGACAGCAAAGGGTGCTCGTCGAAACGTGCATCGCGATTTTGCAAGATCATCGGCAATGCAGCGGCGGCTTCGGCGATCAGTTTCACCGACCGAAACCCAACCGGATTGCCTGTAAAACCGACCCGAGTCAGCGTCGTCGTATCGCGCGGGCTCCATGCCACACGGCCTGCGCTTGAATAAGCGATCGCGGGACCCGTGGCTGAGGCTTTCACCTCAGGCTGCGCTTGTGCGCCTCGCTTCATAAAGTCAAACACCATATCCGTGTCTCTCCTCAAACGTCTTGCAGATGCCAAACCGACACCCCGCTATATGACGGCGCTTGAACACTTCGTGCCCCACGCCCTCATGGCTCATCTCTCAATTCAAACTTTGGCCCTCGGGGGCCACCACAAGGGCTGCACCACGAGGACCTGGAAAGGGGACATGATCCGCACTGTCGCGCATCAAAGCCCAAACGCGGTGTCCGCGCCTTCCCAAAACTCGTCTCAACTGGCGGTCTGTACAAATCATCGTTTGCATCTGCTCGCCTTCGGTAGAAACAGTTTTAGGGGATATGTTAAAACATCTTCCTAGCAGCGCGTACGGTGCTGCGCACGCGGCGCAACACCCTGATCTTGCGCTAACCCAGCGTGCGAATACGCGGACGTGTGTGACCTGCCGCAGGCGCGATCATCACCTCAAAGATGGCCCAGACAAGCGCGTCCAAACGGTCCGGTGATCCTGAGGCTTGAAAACCTTGCGACGTCATTTTGACCATCTGGTCTTCAAGCGCGCCTAAACCACGGGTGTGAAACACGCGACCTTGATCATATAAAGCCGCCACAGGTTCGGCCCGTGCTGCCTTGCCCCGCGTGGCACGGACAGATTTATAGGACACCATAGGATCAATCTGGCGCACGACCTCTTCGACAAGATCTCCGCCTTGGTTGACCTCGGCGACCATTTTGTCTGCCTCCCAGCGTTCCATCGCAGCCAATGCGGCTTTCGCCCAAACCGTTGGCGACGAGGCCGACACGGTTGCATCCTCTAATACATAAGCACGCCAATCTTGCGGTGCACCTTTGGTGACGGCACCAACGACAACGATCCCGCAATCGTCAGATCCTTTATGGCCAGTCACAGGCGGATCGACGGCGACAACGATGCGGTCAAACACAGGTGTTTCATCGACACGGTTGGCCTCCAACTTGTTCAACGTCCACAAAGCGCCCTCTTCTTCTTCAAGCAAAACGCCATCCAGTTCCTGACGCCCAAGCCGTGTGCCTGCGTAACGCGTGCGCACTTCTTCTAAAAACGATGGCGCCAAATTGGCCGCGTTGGCTTCGGTCGGCGCGCGTGTCACCGTGCTGGATTTCAAATCCAAAATCTCTTTGAGAATATTCACATTGCGTGGCGTGGTCGTGACCACTTGACGCGGATCATCGCCCAAGCGCAGACCAAACTGCAACATGTCCCAAGCCTCACGCGGTTTTTTCCACTTTGCCAATTCATCCACCCAAGCGGCGTCGAACTGCGGACCACGCAAAGCCTCGGGATCATTGCCAGAAAACACCATAGCCTCGGCCCCGTTGGGCCAAACCAGCGCACGGCGTGTGGCAATCCATTTGGGGCGGCGATCAGGGGGCGAACAGGCCAAAATGCCAGAATCGCCAAAAACCATCACTTCACGTGCTTGATCGTAAGTCTCACCCACCAGAGCCACGCGTTTGGCTTTGCCTGGCGCAAGAGCCCGCGATCCTTCGACCATCGAGCGTACCCATTCAGAGCCAGCACGGGTCTTGCCCGCGCCGCGCCCGCCCATGATCACCCATGTGCGCCAATCGCCCAAGGGTGGCAATTGATGATCCAAGGCCCAAGCTTCGAACAAAAAAGGGAGCGCCAGAAGCGCTCCCTGATCGTTGCTTTCCAGATCATTCAAGAACTGGGTCTGCACCGCGAGATCTTCGGACGCGATCCAAGCTATCAAGGATCGAAGTTCGAGCGGCGTCAAAGTCGATGGCTCCGTCAGTGGTCGCAAGTTCAAGTTTTCGTCTGTCGTCATCAACTTTCTGCCTTTCTCTGAGAGCCGTGTCTTGGGCTTTGCGCATCTCTGCGATCGCCTTTTGCACATCGGTCCCTGTGCCCACATCCCCGCTTTCCAAACGACGCATAGCCGTTTCAAGCGCGCCTATGGTGCGTTCGAGGTTTCTATTTGCAGACCCGAGAATAGATTTCGGATCAAACTCATCCCCCACAGATGAATGCAAAGTCATGTGTTACCTGCCTCTCATGCTTTCTCCGCACGAGAAACGTGAGACGGGCTCACCCCGTGAAAAACGATCAGTTAAATGCGGCCCCCTCAGGCCACGCCAATTCGCTTACCCACGCCTTCTAGCATTAACAAGCAATGCCACGAGGTGACGAAAAAGTCAAGTTTTTTAATGTTTTCAATAACTTAACGAAAAGTTCGGTCTGATTTACAAAACTTTAACACCACATAAGGAAGTCCTTCTTGCCCCTTGAAAACCAAGGAAAAACCTTTCATGACTGGTACAGATATTGACAAAAGGACCCATTCGACATGGCGGGACGGTTTACAACTGCGTTGAATGAACTCTACGAGGGCGACACAGATCGCGCGCACCGGTTTCGTTATGGGATTTTGGCTTTTGACTTGATCACCATTTGTTTTGTGATCGTCACGTCCTTCATCACCCACACACCATTTATCGAAGCCACCGATATGGTTTTTGGCGCGTTAATTTTGCTCGACTTCTCAGCGCGTGTGTACACAGCTGACAAACGGATGTGGTATCTCACACGCTTGTCAACCTTGGCGGATATCGCCGCGTTGATTTCGTTTTTGGCACCGCTTGCGGGCGAAGGGCTTGGGTTCTTGCGGATTTTGCGCACCCTTCGGCTGTTGCACACCTATCAGTTGATGAACCGGCTGCGCAAAGATTTCGAACTGTTTCGAAAACATGAAGAGGTCATCATCGCGATGATCAATCTTTTGGTGTTTATTTTCGTCACCACCGGTCTGATTTACGCGCTGGAAAACGGTCACAACCCGCATATACGTAACTATGCCGACGCGCTGTATTTCACCATCACAACGCTGACCACCACTGGTTTTGGCGATATCACGTTAGAGGGCACATCGGGGCGCATGGTGTCTATTGCGGTGATGTTCTTTGGTGTCACCTTGTTTTTGCGACTGGCGCAGGTGCTGTTTCGCCCCTCAAAAGTGCGCTTTGAATGCACGACTTGCGGGCTGACGCTTCATGATGCGGACGCGATCCATTGCAAACATTGCGGAACGACGGTGCGCATTGGGACCGAAGGGATGCACTAACAGCGTCCCTAACAGGCGTTATTCCACAGCTGCGCCAAAAATCGCTATGATGGCGCAAAGCGCTGCGATCAAGCCGAAAAAGGCGACTTTTCCACCCCCAACGCCATCGCGTTTGGCCAAGAAAACCGCAATGAGCGCTTGCAATGCGTAGTAAACGGCAAAGGCTTTTGACGCCCAAGAGATGATCACAAACACATCCGTGCCCCAAGTGATGGCGATGCCAAAGCCCACTAAAATGACATAGCCACGCTTGACCGAAACGCGCCCTTTCGTAAGCTCATAAATCAATCCGCCAGCACCTGAAGTATCGGCCACAGCGGCTGAAAATTGTGCTGCCAAAGCAGCAAAAACCAGAAGAATCGGCAAAATTGGAGCGACCAAGACCATCATATCGATGATCGCGGTTTCTGAGGCTTGGATCTGATTTGCCTCGAACACATAGGCGATGAACACCACATAAATCATATAGATCGCGGTCGAGACGCCCTGCGCGATACGCATTGATCTGACCCGAACTCTAGCGTCATATTCTTGACCCAAATAGCGCGAGGTTTCGAACCCTTGGACGGTGACCAAAAGTCCAAACAACAGGCAGACGCCTGCCCAACCCGTCGTTGTCGCGGGACTAAAGACCAAAGCTTCTTGCTGCGTGGTGTCAGCAAAAAACCACCCCAAACCGAACAGAAGTCCACCGATGATCGCGAGTTTCACGCCAACCGAAAACTGCTCCATCCGCTCAAGCGCGGAAAAGCCTTTGGTCCATCCAACGATCAAAATCACCGCAAAAACAACTGAAGTTACGATACGCGCGGCAAAAGCAGAGTCCCATGGCGTTAGATTGACAGCAAAGGACCCAAGTAAATTGAGATAGTAGGCAACGGAAATGATATAGGCAAAGGACAAAGCCCATGAGGCCAATGTCTCAATATGTTTGGTGATCCCCCCGTGATCTTGCTGTCCCAACGCCACGATATTGAACCGAATGGTCGCGCCAATTGCGTAAGCCATCACACAAAGCGCCGCCATCGCAAGCGGGGCCCATACACCATAGGCCTGCGCAAGGATTGGTCCCAACACAAGAAAACCACTGCCGATAATTGAAGCCAATGGGGTCACAGAAGCGCGCCACAGTTTGGCTTTAGCCACCCGTGGCCATGCGAGAATGGCCCCCACAAGTGCTGTCATCATGAGAATGCCGATGGTCTGCATGGTCGTTCCTAAACGCAGTGGGCAAGAGCCCTTTAACAGGTAAAGGGCGCGAATTCCCCCGCGCCCTTTTTTTAAATTTTCACCTGAATTCAAACACTCAGTTCGCGCTTTCGATCTCGCGCCATTTGGCGACATTGGCGTTGTGTTCTGCCAATGTGACCGCAAAGGCGTGACCGCCTGTGCCATCCGCCACAAAGAACACATAAGGCGTATCGTCAGGGTTCACTGCAGCCTCGAGCGAGGCAAGCCCAGGGTTCGCGATGGGACCTGGAGGCAGGCCTTCAATTTTATAAGTGTTGTAAGGGCTATCTGATTGCAGCTCAGACTGGCGCAATCCGCGTCCCAACACACCGTTGCCATTTGTCACACCGTAAACCACCGTCGGATCCGTTTGAAGGCGCATGCCTTTGTTCAAACGGTTCACAAAAACACTGGCCACTTGGCGACGTTCTGTTGGAATGCCCGTTTCCTTTTCGATGATCGACGCCAAGATAAGCGCCTCTTCCGGCGTGGAAATAGGCAAATCATCTGAGCGCGAGGCCCAAACGTCTGCAACACGTATGTCTTGGGCTTCAATCATCCGCGCAATCAAATCGTCCACATCCGAGGCGACTTGCACCTCATAGCTGTCAGGGGCAAGGGAACCCTCATCAGGCACCTCATCTGTGTCGACAGAGCCCGTGATAAAATCAACGCCCTTAAGGCTTTCCAAAACGCGCCAAACAGTCGTACCCTCTGCCACAGAAATACGGAACCGAGTGTCAGCCGCGCCACGTACTTCGGTGTATTTTTCAGGAACTTCTGTGGGCTCATTGCCGGTCACATCAGGGAAAAATTCAGCTACCCGCACATAGCTTTGCGTGCTCGGATCAAGTTCGCGCACCAAAACATCCGTGCGGTTCACACCGATCCGGTACACGACCTCAGTGCCACAAGAAGAGGCCCCTCCGCGGGTGACGATATCGACGATCTCTTCCATCGATGCGTTTTCAGGCACCAAAAATGCCCCCGCTTTAAGCAGGCTTACCTTATCGGTATAATCCGCACCAATTCGAAAAATAGACCCGCTGGAGACCGCGCCTTGATCTTCCAATTGCTGGGACACCCGCGTCATGGTCGACCCAGGCGCCACCCGCAAACAAATCGCAGACGACAATGGTCCTTCGGCGGTGTATTGACCTTTGCCCCAAGCAATTGCCCCTGCCACGATAACAAGGGCAACAATGAGCAAAGTCATGGCGTTAGAAGCGATGGATCGCCACATTAGTCGGTCACTTTCTTAAGCACCAAAGATGCGTTTGTGCCGCCAAAGCCAAAGGAATTCGACAAAACCACATTGATTTCGCGTTCCACCTTTTTGTTCGGGGCAAGATCAATCGGAGTCTCTACAGCAGGGTTATCGAGGTTGATCGTAGGGGGGGCGACTTGGTCACGAATGGCCAAGATCGAGAAGATCGCCTCAACAGCGCCTGCAGCGCCCAAAAGGTGACCGATGGATGATTTGGTCGACGACATGGTCGCCTGTCCGGCAGCATCGCCCAAAAGACGCTCAACGGCTGCCAATTCGATCGTATCCGCCATTGTAGACGTGCCGTGGGCGTTGATGTAATCCACTTCAGATGGCGCGATACCAGCACGATCCAAAGCAGCTTTCATCGCGCGGAAACCGCCATCACCATCAGAGGCAGGCGCAGTAATGTGATACGCATCGCCAGACAGGCCGTAGCCCACAACTTCGGCATAAATCTTGGCACCACGGGCTTTGGCGTGCTCGTACTCTTCAAGCACAACAACACCAGCCCCCTCGCCCATCACGAAACCATCACGGTCATCGTCATAAGGACGTGACGCCGTTTTGGGGTCATCGCGACGTTTGGTGGACAGCGCTTTACAAGCGTTGAAACCCGCCATGCCCAATTCGCAAATCGCAGCTTCTGCGCCACCTGCAACCATAACTTCTGCATCGCCCCATTGGATAAGACGCGCCGCATCGCCAATGGCATGTGCGCCCGTTGAACAGGCGGTCACAACCGAATGGTTCGGGCCTTTAAACCCGTATTTGATCGACACTTGGCCAGAGATCAGATTGATCAACGCGCTTGGGATAAAGAAAGGAGACACGCGACGCGGGCCTTTTTCTTTCAGCAAAATCGCGGTGTCAGCAATAGACGACAAGCCACCAATGCCTGAGCCAAGCAAAACGCCTGTGCGCAAACGGCTTTCTTCGTCCTCGGGTTCCCAATTGGCGTCTGTCAACGCCATGGTCGCAGCCGCAATACCGAACAAAATAAAGTCATCGACTTTCTTTTGCTCTTTAGGGGCCAACCAATCGTTGGGATTGAATGTCCCGTTGGTGCCGTCTCCACGTTTCACTTCGCAGGCGTAATCCGTGCCCAAATGACTCGCATCAAACCGTTGAATCGTGCCCGCCGCGGATTCTCCCGCCAACAGACGCGTCCATGTTTCCTCAACACCACATGCAAGTGGTGATACCATTCCAAGTCCTGTGACAACTACTCGGCGCATTTCGGCCCCCTCATTTTTGATCTCTTTCTCAATACACGCCCTTGGCAAGTGATGAAAGACCCCGCCGCACGTCAAACACCGTTTCGGCGCATCGTTGTAAACCAGATATTGACTGTCACCCCATATTATCAAGTCACGTCACGCATTTTCAAACTGGAGAGATCGATTTGCCCCGACAGCGCACCGGTGCAACGCACGCCATTTTCCGATTTGCGCTACAGCTATGTCTCCGAGTGAGTTTTCACTTGGCAAGCATGATCGTTTTGCCGTTTTCATTGACGTTTCCAGCTAAACTAACCGCGTGGGTGCTTGTTTTTGGTATTTTCGGACTTTTGCCCGCGCGTGCGGCCCCCTCTTGCGGCCTTGAAAAATGGCTAACGAATCTCAACGCGGCGGCAAATTCATATGTCAGAGCGCAGGGAACCCCGAACCAAGTTTCAGCCGAACGCGTCTTTCGCCAGCAAATGGAGCGCTACTCGCGTGATCAATTGGTTCGTCAAATCAACGAAGCAGGGCTGGGTGCGAACAAAGCCGCTTTAGAATCATTTATTGTTGCGCGACGACACCTTTACGATCTGTCGCGGGATGATTGGGGCCCAATGGCCGCGCGCTTTGGTAGCGATCCAAGGTTTACGTCGCAAAGCCAAGCCATGAACAATTTTTTGCAAGCCACCGAATGTGATCCTTTTGCTGAAGACTTTCTGAACGGCACCGTTGCCAAACCGTCTGCTTTAGAACGCATCCAAAACGCGGTTTCAAACTTGGCCAGTGTATCAAAGCCCCCTGTAGAAGTTAAAACGGCACCGTCGCCCCTCATGTTTGATCCCAATAACTTCGACGACTACAGAGCGCCGCGGTATCAACCAAAAACTGATACTATTGTTGTCCCATTGTCCCCATCGCAAAATGCGCCCGTGTACTTGGGTCTGTTCACATTCTTCGTGTCAGCCTCGATTTGGGTTTGGATGCGCATCGGCCTCGCCCAGCGACGCGCAGTTCGTTACCCGTGCAACCTTCCCATCGTAATTTTCGATGGCAGCGTGCCCATCCTAGGCGAATTGCGCGACCTCAGCCAACTCGGAGCCAAACTTGAAACTCGCCTGAAAGTGAAAGCCAAATCCAAACTACTTGTTACAATTAACAAAACCAAACGACGGGCCCGTGTAACATGGACCAACCAACACTTTGTCGGAATCAAATTTGAAAAATCGCTGTCTGAAACGGAAATGACAAACATTCTAGATGGGTTTTCTGCTCAAGTTGTTGCCTCTTACGACGCGCCAGGGGGCTTTGATGCCCTTGTTGATGAGGTCTACGGGTCATCAGCCACGACCCTTACGGACGACCTTGTTCAATTAAATCAAAACGGTTCTGAAAAAGGAAACTTTGCCGATGACACTGAAATCGATGGGATAGCCATCAAAAATGTCTACGCGCCACATGACACAATGCGCCTTGGCGGCGAGAAACCAAGCGACGAGCCCCTTGACGATATCAGCGACTTGCGCAGCGAAAAAATCGCTGACGCTAAATTAAATGACGTTTTGTCCGACGCTGTTCAGACATTTCAGACAGATACCGCCAGTCACGACGATTTGGAAAATCTGTCCCCGCAGGTCAAAGACCCCAACATTGCTGCATAAAAAAAACGGCGCCTCTTAGGGGCGCCGTTGTAACAATTGTACTCAGTGTAAACCTTAGGACGCTTCGGTGATGAATTTAACTGCATCGCCGAATGTTTGGATGGTTTCAGCTGCATCGTCAGGAATCTCGATACCGAATTCTTCTTCGAACGCCATAACCAGCTCAACAGTGTCAAGGCTATCTGCGCCGAGATCGTCGATGAAAGACGCTGTCTCTGTCACTTTGTCTTCTTCAACGTCGAGATGCTCAACAACGATCTTTTTCACACGATCTGAAATGTCGCTCATGTTATTTCCTCATAGTTATATGGGCCCGATGCCCAATTAAAGTGGCCCTCGGGCCTTTCAAAATACCGCAACGCCCCTAAGGACATAACGGTATTCTATCGCGACGACAAATTGTCCCCGCTGCGAATTCTTGGCTGCTAATAGCACAATCTTTACCAGTGGCAAACGATTTGTCCCTATTTGTGCATTTCACCTGCCGTGTTCAACCGCAAGCTCTAAAACAATAACCATTTGGCGTCGCATTTGCACAGTAAACAGCCGAGATAAACTATAGCTTGCTTAGAGCATCGCCATGCCGCCATTGACGTGAATCGTGGCACCTGTAGTATAACCTGCTTCGTTTGAGGCGAGATATAGAACCGACGCTGCGATTTCTGCTGGTGTCCCCATACGCGCTGCAGGAATTTGGGTGTTGATTTTCTCTTTTTGATCGTCGGTCAATTTGTCGGTCATAGCCGTCGCGATAAACCCAGGTGCGACGCAGTTCACAGTGATGCCACGCGACGCCACTTCATAGGCCAAGGATTTCGACATACCAACAACGCCCGCTTTGGACGCGGCATAGTTGCCCTGACCAGGGTTTCCCGTGGCACCAACGATACTTGAGATATTGATGATCCGACCCCAACGCGCTTTCATCATTGGACGCAAAACGCCTTTACACAGGCGCATGGTCGAGGTCAGGTTCACATTCAAAACGCTGTCCCATTCGTCATCAGACATGCGCATAAACAGGTTGTCACGGGTGATGCCCGCGTTGTTGACCAAGATATCAACGGACCCCATGGCTTCAGCCGCCGCTTTTGGCAAAGCCACGACACTGTCTTTGTCGCTCAAGTTACACGGCAACACGAATGCGCGCTCTCCCAGCTCAGCCGCCAAGGCTTCGAGCGGCTCAACCCGTGTGCCTGACAAGCCAACAGTGGCGCCGGCTGCGTGAAGAGCCTTGGCGATCTCGCCGCCGATACCACCGGACGCGCCAGTGATAAGTGCATTTTTACCAGTAAGATCAAACATATATTGTTCCTTATTCATAAAGAGCACAAAGCCCTTATCCAAGAGTTGGGATTAGCTTTTGAGTTTTTCAATGTCAGCCGGCGCGCCAACAGCACTGCAGGTGATTGACTTTTCAATCCGGCGGATCATGCCCGAAAGAGCTTTACCAGCGCCCACTTCAAAGATCTCAGTCACGCCATTCGCGGCCATGTAAGTCACACTTTCGCGCCAACGCACAGATCCCATCACCTGCTCAACCAGCAAGGCACGTATTTCAGCGGAGTCTGTGACGGCAGCAGCGCGCACGTTTGCTACCAAAGGCACTTTAGGGGTCAAAATTTCAACGGCTTCAAGAGCTTCTGCCATAACCTTCGCTGCAGGCTCCATCAAAACACAATGGAAAGGAGCGGATACTGGCAGCAAAACTGCACGTTTTGCACCCTTGGCTTTGGCAATCTCGCAGGCACGCTCAACGGCCGCTTTATGACCAGAAACCACCACTTGGCCGGGATCATTGTCATTGGCCGCTTGCACGACTTCGCCCTCGGCCGCAGCTTCAAGCGCCACCTCTTTGACGGTTTCGAAATCAAGTCCAAGCAAAGCCGCCATCGCGCCAACGCCGACAGGCACGGCCTGTTGCATCGCTAAGCCACGGGTCCGCAAAAGGCGCGCAGTGTCCGCGACCGTCAAAGCGCCAGCAGCGGCCAAAGCCGAGTATTCTCCAAGCGAATGTCCGGCCACGAAAGCCGCCTGATCAAGACCAAAGCCTTCGACCTCAAGCGCGCGCATCGCGGCCAATGAAGTTGCCATCAAGGCAGGCTGTGCGTTTTGCGTCAGGGTCAGCGTTTCCGCGTCGCCCTCCCAAATCATTGCAGAGAGCTTTTCACCCAGCGCGTCATCAACTTCATCAAAGACGGCTTTTGCCTCTGGGTATGTCTCAGCAAGAGCCTTGCCCATCCCAATCGCTTGGGCACCCTGCCCCGGAAAAACCAATGCGCGCGTCATATACGCCCCCTTGTTTGTTACATCTTAGGTCAAAAGACCGTTTTTAGGGGTCTAACGATCTGCACGCGGCGCGGCAAGCTCAAGTGAACAAGGCTGATTGGAGTTTTTAGAATTGTCTTTGCGATCACCAAAGCCGCGCGCCAAAAACAAACGCGCCCCAGCTTTGCTATTTACAAGCAGACAAGCGAAAGTAAATGCGGTCAGATCCCACCCCATATGCACAGGGTACATTTATAGAGTGCACTAAACGCCAAACCTGCCCGCAAACCCCTTGCGCTCTTGGCTCTGGTCCGTATAAGGGCACATCCTTTCCGCATGGATATGAACCAGCGCAGTCTCTCGTGGTCGGGCTCGCGGAAAAGGATTTTGCCCCGACCTATGAAATGCGCTCGAAAATAGCACTGGAGCTTTCATGCCACTATACGAGCATGTCTTCATTTCGCGTCAGGACTTGTCCAACGCACAAGCCGAGGGTCTCGTTGAGCACTTCTCAGCTGTTCTTGCAGACAACGGCGGCAAAGTCGTTTTCTCTGAGTACTGGGGCGTCAAAACGATGGCCTACAAAATCAACAAGAACCGCAAAGGTCACTACGCGTACATGCGTACAGATTCGCCTTCTGCTGGTATTCTTGAAATGGAACGCCTTATGCGCCTGCATGACGACGTGATGCGTATTTTGACCATCAAAGTCGACGAGCACGCGGACGGCCCTTCCGTTCAGATGCAAAAACGTGACGAGCGCGAACCGCGCCGTGAACGTCGTTAATCGTCAGATCAGGAAAGGACCATATCATGGCCGCTAAACCATTCTTCCGCCGCCGCAAAGTCTGCCCATTCTCTGGCGACAATGCACCTGCGATCGATTACAAAGACACACGTCTTTTGCAGCGCTACGTTTCCGAACGTGGCAAAATCGTTCCATCCCGTATCACTGCAGTATCTGCGAAAAAACAGCGTGAATTGGCTCGTGCCATCAAACGCGCTCGTTTCCTCGCACTTCTGCCATACGCTGTTAAGTAAGGGAGCTTAGACAATGAAAGTTATCCTTCTTGAACGCGTCGCAAAACTCGGCCAAATGGGCGATGTTGTTGCAGTAAAAGACGGTTACGCACGCAACTTCTTGTTGCCACAAGCCAAAGCTCTTCGTGCGAACGATGCAAACATTGCATCTTTCGAAGCACAAAAAGTTCAACTTGAAGCACGTAACTTGGAAACCAAAAAAGAAGCAGAAGCTGCTGCAGCGAAACTTGATGGGCAACAGTTCATCATCATCCGCTCTGCGTCTGATTCTGGTGCGCTCTACGGTTCCGTTACACCACGTGACGCGGCTGAAGCTGCTGAGGCCGATGGCTTCACAGTGGATCGCAAACAGGTTGCTTTGAAAGCCCCGATCAAAGATCTTGGCCTTCACGAAGTATCTGTTGTTCTTCACGCTGAAGTTGAAGCGACAATCGTTCTCAACGTTGCGCGCTCTGTTGAAGAAGCCGAACTGCAAGCTGAAGGTAAATCCATTCAGCAACTCGCAGCCGAAGCAGAAGCAGAAGCAGAATTTGAAATCTCTGAATTGTTCGACGAAATGGGCGCTGCCGCTTCTGAAGACTTTGGTGATGACGAAGAAGCACCTGCCGCTGAAGAAGCACCTGCTGAAGAAGAGTAATCTTCGACAGTATGACTGTTTTAGAAAGGCCTCGCATTTTGCGGGGCCTTTTTTTCGTGCCCTGTCCTAGTGTTCGCCGTTTTGACTTGCCGCCGTGCCCGCCGTGAGCGGGCTTTTGCTTTTGGCGAAGTCTTTGCTTTTGCCTTGTGCGTTGGTGGTCCACACTCAAGACAATTCATCAGGAGCCTTCAATGCGTATATCCCGCCGCACATTTGTTCTGTCGACCGCAGCCTTTTTTTTAACCGCTTGCGGACGCAAAAGAGAACGTAGGGCGTCGCGTCGCAATTACAATCCGCCTCTATTTCCAAATGAGACGCCGGAGCTGCGCGCGCTTATCAATAAATGGGCTGACTTTTACGAAATCCCGCGCGAGCTGGTCCATCGTCAAGCCGTACGAGAAAGCACGCACCGCCCCTGGGTGCGCAACGGGCCTTACTATGGCTTGTTACAGATCCTACCGCAGACAGCCCGCACCATGGGCCACCGCGGCGCGCCTGAGACCTTGCTCGATGCAGATGTGAACCTGAAATACGCAGGCAAGTATCTTAAAGGCGCTTACTTGGTGGCTGGCGGTGACATTGACGATGCCATGAAATGGTACGCACGCGGCTTTTACTATGAGGCCAAGCGTCTGGGATTACTGGTAGAGACCGGGTTGAGATCATAAATGAAGGTTTCTGCGATTTTCTTTACATCTCTCGCTCTCGGGACTGCGTTTGGCGCGGCTCATGCCCAAGAGACGACACCATATGTAGACTTCACCGGCCAGCATGTGGATTTTCCGGGCACCAAAAATGAGCGCATCATCACCACAGAAATTGTCGACACCTGCACACTGATAATTACCCACGAAGGATATCACGAAGATCACGGCATAGAAATTCTGTGGGTCGATCGCATAGATTTACGCGGCATGATGAACGCCAAAGCGACTGATATGACGTATAATCTTGATGGTTCTGCGACAAAGTTTTCGGGGTATTTCAGCTATAAAATGCGCGCACCTTTTGTGGTTGAACGCACCGTGCCGCTTTATAAAGCCCCCAAACCGCCGATCCTACGCGATGGACCTACATTAGGGGGACATAGCTATGTCATCGCTGCGCGTACACGTGGCGGCGCACTCATGCAGGACCTTGATCGCGACGACTATATTTTCGATTGGGTCAAGGCGTTGACGGTATACCAGCAAGACACCTGCATCACAGTCGGCTAACTCACCAAATTCAAAACAAACGCACGAAAAAAGCCGCCCCTATCTCTAGGAGCGGCCTCAATTTCTAACCTATCAGCATGGCACCCAAAATGGCTGCCGCGCCTCGGGTTGCACTGCCTCAGGCAGTTATGCGTCGTCGAGGGCTTCGACGGCTTTTTCGAGATCGTCTTTAGAGACTTCTTTCTCGGTCACTTCTGCGTTTTCAGCGATCCAGTCGACAACTTTGTCTTCAAAGATTGGCGCTTGGAGTTGCTGGCGCATTTGTGGGTTTTGTTGAACGAATTCAAAGAACTGACGCTCTTGACCTGGGTACTGACGCGCTTGGGTCATAACCGCTTGGGTCAGCTCAGCATCGGTAACTTCGATCTTTTGCTTTTGACCCATGTCAGCCAACAACAGACCAAGGCGCACGCGGCGTTCAGCCAAAGAAGTGTGCTCTTCAGTTGTTTCGATCTCTGGGTGATCGTGACCTTCAACTTCTGGGTTTTCTTCGTGCCACAGCTGGTGCGCGATTTGATTGGCTTCAGCTTCAACGAGTGAAGGTGGCAACTCGAAGGATACTTTGCCGTCGAGTTGGTCAAGAAGCGAACGTTTCATGATCGCACGAGACGCGCCTGCGTATTCGCCTTCAAGGCGCTCAGTCACCTGAGCTGTCAAAGCAGCCAGATCTTCGGCACCGAATTTTTTAGCCAATTCGTCGTCGATTGCCGCATCAGCAGGTGCTTTTACGTCTTTGATTTTGCATTCAAAAACAGCAGCCTTGCCAGCAAGGTTTTCTGCGCCATATTCCGCAGGGAATGTGACTTCAACATTTTTCTCTTCGCCAGTTTTGACGCCAATAAGCTGCTCTTCAAAGCCAGGGATGAAAGACCCTGAACCGAGCACAAGTGGGTAGTCTTCAGCTGCGCCGCCGTCGAAGGGCTCATTATCAACTTTGCCCAAGAAATCAAATACAACTTGGTCGCCATCAGCAGCAACGCCGTCTTTGGTTTCAAAGTTTTGAGCTGTTTTCGCGAGGTTCTCAAGAGCTTCAGTCACTTCCGCTTCAGAAGCTTTCACAACGAGTTTTTCGAGCTTCACGTCGGACAGGTCAGCGTCTGGAATGGTCGGAAGCGCTTCGTAAGTCACGTTGACGACAACATCGTCGCCCTCTTTCCAGTCTTCGCCGCCATCCATTTTCACATCAGGCTGGCCCGCAGGACGATCACCAGATGTTTCGAAGTGGGATGTCATTGCGCCATCAACAGTTTCCTGCATCGCTTCGCCAAGAACTTTTGGACCAAAGTTCTTTTTGAGCATCGCCATAGGCACTTTGCCTTTGCGGAAACCCTTCATTTCGATTTCTGGCTGCGCTTCTTTGAGCTTGGCGTTTACTTTTTCGTCAAGCTGAGCTGCAGTGATAGTGATCTGATAGCCGCGCTTCAGACCTTCGTTGAGGGTCTCGGTGACCTGCATGTTGGCGTCCTTTATTATACGTCTAGACTTTACGTCATCGTTAGACCGCCCGCAGGCAGCCCTATAAATCAGGGGTTCTTCTAGGGGGTCAGCTGCATGCTTGCAAGACGATTCCATAGGATCAACGCTGAACGCGACGCCTGAGGGCAATTTACCGAGTGTTGAAAGCAGGGCACAGTCTCGTTTCAGTCGAAATCACTCTACGAATTGAGTCCCATCATATTTTCAAAACTGTTAGGGGCTGAAACCAGAACATTAAAAAATTATTACTAAAGTCTTGGCGGCCTTAAATTTCCGGTTTTTCACTTTTATTTTGGCATCCCTATTATTTTGGCATCCCTATTTTTCGAATATTTCATGAGGCGAATTATGAACAAAAGCATTTTATATACTCTGGCCCTAACTGTGTCCTTTTTAAGCGCCTGCGGCCTTCCAACCGATGACGAAGATACTGCTGATGGCTACACAGGCAGTACGCCTTCAGGCCAAGCAAGTTACAATGTGTACGTCGCAAACCGCAACGACGCTATCTCAGTACTCGATGAGTTAGACACCACAGCAGTGTTGGCTGACGCACCTGCAAACGACACGGCGCGCCTTGAGGGCACCTATGCGATTAATTCAACAGAATCGTTCGGAACTGCGTTGGTTGGCGACATGACGATGAATGTCGATTTCGGTGCCGAGACAGTTTCCGGTTCTTTGACAAACAACTTTTTGGATCGCGATAACACCGCCGAAAGCGAAGTCACCGAACTGGATGGCAAAGTATCGTTTACGGGTTCACTTGATTTGGACCCAAATGGTGATTTCTACGACAGCACCAATACAGAAGCATGGCAACTTGAAGCCTCTGGCAAAGGCACATTGACCGACAGTGCAACGGAGACGGTAAGCAGCACACAATACCGTCTAGATTTTGATCTCTACGGTAATTTTTATGACACCACGGGTGTCGGTGACGTTGATGGTGTTGGTACCATTGGCGATGTTGCAGCGGGTGGCCTCATTGAAGGCAATGTCGATGTGACCACAGATGGCGACACAGTTATTTACGACATCACCAATTCCGAACTTTATGATGAGGACGGTGATTCCAGCGGCTTCCTAGTCTATGAGCTCGAGGACTAGGGGCACATATTGCTTGTGCTGCCTATGCTTCGCGCACTCAAAGACAAGGCTCAGCGCCTTTCAATCAAACCACTTATATTAGGTGGTTTGATTGTATGCGCTTATGCGTCTGCGCCGCTATCAGCACAGGCCCTCGACGCTCGGCAAGCTTTAGCACAGGTTCGTTTGGCGCAAGCAGATGTGAAAGCTGGAGATATAGGGCGCGCATTGCGCCGGTTTGAGTGGCTTTTGTTCAATGATACCGACAGCGTCAAGCGCTCAAAATTCTACCAAGACGCGCTACGGCAACTGACAGCCGAACGCCCTTTATCCTTTGGGATGTCCGCAGCTGTTTTGCCCTCTTCAAATGTGACACGCAGCAGCTCTGAAACGATTTTCCATACGGAGATCGGGGATTTTGTTATTGGTGACTCTGAGGATGACACAAGCGGTGTTGGTTTGCGTCTTCAGGCCAACGGGGCCTACACGCACACCTACGCGTTAGGGCGCGAAGTCTCAGCCAATCTAAGCTTTAGCAGCGCATTGTATAAGACCGAAAGTTTACGCAACACCACGCAAAAGCTCACTTTGGCGCACCGATGGCGCGAGCCAGGGGCGCAATACACGCTGTCCACATCGTTAGATCGCGCCATTTATCCAGATCTCGACACAGGCACATCCCCGAACAGCTGGGCA
Organism: Pacificibacter sp. AS14; assembly: GCF_038899935.1. Taxonomy (NCBI): domain Bacteria; kingdom Pseudomonadati; phylum Pseudomonadota; class Alphaproteobacteria; order Rhodobacterales; family Roseobacteraceae; genus Pacificibacter; species Pacificibacter sp. AS14. The sequence continues at coordinate 26,949 of NZ_JBBMQI010000001.1, read as the reverse complement.
CGCGGTTTGGCATTTGGCACGACACATATACGTAACAGTGGACATCAAGTGTCGCTGAAACTGTCGCTCAGTGATCGCGTATATAGTGAGCGCGATTACTTAGACGGGCTCACCACCACCCTGTCTGCAAGCTACAGTTTGCCAACAAGCCCCCGCAGCAGGCTGACCTTTTTGGGAGGTTTAGCTACAGCCAACTTACAGGCTGAACACTATTCCTATAAGGGGTATAATCTTGGCGCGAGTTACAGCTTTTCGCACCAAAACGGCTTATCTTGGGCCCTCGGGTACAAGGCATCAAAGCAAGACTATGACGATATTTTTACGGGCCTCTCGTATGCACGCGCCGACTCGACCAAAACAGTCACGGCAAGCGTTTCTCACCGTGACATTCAAATCGCAGGCAAGGTCCCGCGCCTTTCGTGTTCTACGCTGACCAACACATCAAACGTCGCCCTTTATGACTATACGTCTGTTGATTGCTCACTGACACTTCAGTTCGATTTCTGACGCTGACTTTAAACAGCCCAAGAATGGATGACGCTGTTGTACGACTAAAGCCCCTTGTCAGGCAGTTGTTACAATAGACGCAGTCATGTCGCCGCCAACTGTTACAAAAGCTTCGCCAAACCAACACATTTGTTAAACACACCATGCGTATCGATCCCCCTAACACGGGAGTACATGATGCTGCGTTTTAAATCTGTAACGAAATCTTTTGGCGCGAATACCGCCGTTCATGCGGCAAGTTTTGTTGTCGAAAAACCGATGATGATTGGCATCATTGGGCGCTCTGGCGCGGGCAAATCCACATTGTTGCGCATCCTGAATCGTCTCAATGATGCGACATCGGGCGAGATTACCTTTGAAGGTATGAATGTGACAGCCTTGCGCGGCACAGCTAAGCGCAACTGGCAATCACAATGCGCGATGATCTTTCAGCAGTTCAATCTTGTGCCTCGAATGGATGTTGTGTCCAACGTCTTGCACGGCACATTGAATCGTCGGTCCACACTGGCGACGATGTTCAACCTGTACCCTGATGCAGACATCCATCAGGCCATTTCCATTCTGGATCGTTTGGGGATTGCAGAACACGCGCCAAAACGCGCCGAAGCCTTGTCAGGTGGACAGCAACAGCGCGTCGCCATTGCCCGCGCTTTGATGCAAGACCCTAAGATTATTCTGGCCGACGAACCCATCGCCTCGCTTGATCCGATGAACGCACAAGTTGTGATGCAAGCTTTGCGCGACATTCACGAACAAGACGGACGGATGGTTATCGCCAACCTTCACACCCTCGATACTGCGCGTCGTTACTGTGACCGCGTGATCGGGATGCGCGCTGGTCGTATCGTTTTTGACGGCACGCCAGACCAACTGACCACAAATGTCGCCCGCGACATTTATGGCGCGGATGCCAGCTTTTCTGAGGCCACAACATCCACGCAAATTGAGACAACCGATGCGGCTGACAAATTGATGGCCGACATCCAAGCGCTTTAGCGCACAAAAATTCCCCCCTCTGCGCCCCATATTGGGTGCATTTCAACTTTGGAAAGACGAAGACCATGAAAAAGATCATCGCACTTGCACTGATGACCACAGCTATCTCTGGCGCAGCGTTTGCTGACTCAGAAATCACTGAATTCCGCATCGGCATCTTGGGTGGCGAAAACGCTCAAGACCGTATGAACAGCAACGAATGTCTTCGTGCTTATGCTGAAGACGCGCTCGGCGTTCCAACAAAACTCTTTGCACCAGCTGACTACAACGGCGTAATGCAGGGCCTTTTGGGCGGCACAATCGACATGGCTTGGCTCGGCGCATCTTCCTACGCTGGCATCTACATCCAAGACCCAGAAGCTGTTGAGCCAGTTTTGATCAAAATCAACATGGATGGCACATACGGCTACCACTCCATCGGTTTTGCGCGCAAAGACTCCGGCATCACGTCCCTGGCGGACATGAAAGGCAAAACGTTTGGTTTCGGTGATCCGAACTCTACGTCCGGTTACCTGATCCCTTCCATCGAGATCCCACAAGAATCAGACGAAATCACTATGGAATCAGGTGATTACTTTTCTGAAGTTAAATTCACTGGCGGTCACGAGCAAACAATCGTTGCTGTGAACAACGGCGACATCGATGGCGGCGTTTCTTGGGCTGACGGCCAAGGCGCATGGGAAGATGGCTTCAACTCCGGCGCCTTCCGCAAGGCTGTTGACGCAGGCTTGATCGACATGAACAACCTCGTAGAAATCTGGCGCTCCAAGCCGATCCCTGAGGGCCCTGTTGTGTTGCGCACATCTTTGCCAGACGACGTCAAAGCGACAATGACTGCGCTTGTTGAAGCAATGATCGACACCGACCCAGATTGCACCTACGGCATGGCTGCAGGCGAAACTCTCGGTTTCCAACCGATCACACATGCGGCCTACGAATCTATCGTTGCTGCACGTCTTTCAAAAGCCAACTAAGATCAATTTGATCTGATCTAGACCTCGCGCTTCGGTGCGGGGTCTTTTACAAGGACCTCCCCACATGGCCGATATCTCTGCTGCGTCCTTGGACGCGACCCGCGACCATTATCTTGCGCTGACCCGTCAGCGCCGCCTGTATGGCGGGATCATGCTGTTGGTCTTTATACTTCTTATGGCGTCTGGCTTTGCCATCGCAAATGATCGCAACGCTGGGGGATTTTTGCCCGGCCTGCCACATATTCTGGACTTTCCATCTGATCTGATTGCCGAGGCTTGGACCAAACGCGCCAATCTGCCGGGTCATTTGAGAGATGCTTTTCCGGCGCTGATTGAGACCATCAATATCGCAGCCGTTTCGACCCTCTTCGGGGGGCTCTTTGCCATCTTATTTTCGACCCTTTCGACCCGCGGCCTTGCGCCATTTCCGCGTCTGATCCCGGTGTTTCGCCGGATCATGGATTTGATGCGCGCGATCCCCGAAATTGTCACAGCCTTGGTGTTGATCTTTGTGCTGGGCGGGGGGCCGCTTCCGGCCGCCATCGCCATCGCCTTTCACACCGTTGGGGCGCTGGGAAAACTGTTTGCAGAAGTGAATGAGAACGCCGATTTGAAACCAATCGAAGGCCTTGCTTCGGTCGGAGCCACATGGTCGCAGCGCATCCTTTTTGGCCTTGTGCCACAGGTTGCGCCAAACTGGTTGTCCTATGCGCTCTTACGCTTTGAGATCAACATTCGCGCCTCAGCGATTTTGGGGTTCGTCGGCGCTGGCGGCATTGGCTATGAATTGAAAAACGCAATCTCTTGGGGGCAAGGCAAATTCGACGAAGCTGCGGCCGTGTTCATCCTCTTGTTCCTGACCATCGTTTTCTTTGACCAACTGTCCTCTTATGTCCGTAACCGTCTGACCTATGGAGCCGGAAAATGAGTTTTGTGACCGCAAACCTGCCCACCGAAGATCTTCACCAAAGCGCAAAAATCCTGATCGCGCGAAAACGCATCCTGACCTTTATCGCGCCGCTTATAGTGCTCGCGTATTTCGTCTATATTTTCTTCTCCTTTGACATCATGGGATTGGCGCAAAGCATCCGCCTTGAAAATGCGGCAACTTTGGTCTCCGACAGCTATAGCTATAAAACCGTGGTCGAACGCAACAACCGCAGGAAAGCCATCTCCGTCGCCGTCGAAGGCGAACGCAAAGGCACTTATGACGCCAGCAACTACCCGGCTTGGGTCAATGTCGGCGACGATACGGCGTCGATCACCCTCGATGATGGCGGCACGGTCGAAATCATCGGCGACATCGTGCGCTATGACGTGCCCGAATTTGGGATGATCGAGGCAACGCAAAACCGGACTGACGGGGTGACACTCAACCTTGACACGACGGATTTGCCGGACTGGATTTCCTATTCCAAAACCCGTGTGACGATTTCGACCGATGTGGCACGCGTCTCCCTGACGAAAGCGCGCACTGAGGTCTTTGTTTATGATTTCGGCTGGGAGCTTTTCTTCTTCACCCTTGATAGCCCCTATGCTGGGCATTCCTTATCTGAAATCGCTTTTGGTCCGCGTCTTGATCCCGCCCGCTCGAATTTGGCTGGGGCCTGGAGTGATTTTTGGAACAACGGCATTTGGCGACATGGCGAGACCGCTTGGGCGCTGTTCGAGACGATTTTGATGGCCTTCCTTGGCACCTTTGGTGCGGCGATTGTGGCCTTGCCTCTGGCCTTTATAGCGGCCAAAAACTTTGCGCCTTTCATTGCGGTGCGTTTGCTTGCGCGGCGCCTGTTCGATTTCTTGCGCGGCGTGGACGGGCTGATTTGGACCATCCTTTTGTCACGTGCTTTCGGCCCAGGCCCCATGACAGGCGCTTTGGCGATGTTGTTTACGGACACAGGAACCTTCGGCAAACTCTTTTCTGAAGCCTTAGAAAATGTCGACAGCAAGCAGATCGAAGGCGTCGCGTCCACAGGCGCCAAACCGATGCAGCGCTATCGCTTTGGGGTGATCCCGCAAATCGTCCCCGTACTGCTGTCACAAGTGCTATACATGCTGGAATCCAACACCCGCTCGGCCACCATCATCGGGGCGATCACCGGCGGGGGGATCGGGCTTTTGCTGACGCAGGCGATGATCACCCAAAAGGATTGGGAAGAAGTCACCTACTACATCATCTTGATCGTCCTATTGGTCATGGCTATGGACACCTTGTCTGGTTGGCTGCGCCGTAAGTTGATCAAAGGTGATGAGGGCGGCGGTCATTGATGACGACGGCCTTAATCACAGGGGCAAATCGCGGCATTGGCGCAGCTCTTGCAGCGGCAGCTCAGGCCAAAGGCATAACCGTCATTCGAGCCACACGCGCAGGTCAAGGTGGAGATATCTGCTTTGATCTGCGCGATCCCGAGGCTGTGCGAACGGCGATTGCCACGCTCGAGCAACCGATAGATTTGCTGATCAACAACGCAGGCATCATCGGGCCAGAGCGGCAATCGACAACAGACATGGATTTCGCAGGCATGGCTGAGACCTTCGCGGTGAATGTGGCTGGCCCACTGGCCGTAAGCACCGCCTGCCTCGACCTTCTGCGCCAAAGCCCTAACCCCCGTATTCTCACCATATCCAGCCAAATGGCATGGATGGGCTATGCCAAATCCGACCGCATCGCCTACCGCGCCTCCAAAGCGGCAGTGAACAAAGTGATGCAAGGGTTGGCGACGGATTTATATGGTGAAGGCATCGCCGTTGGCCTCATTGATCCGGGCTGGGTGCGCACGCAAATGGGCGGTAAAGCTGCCGAATTCAGCCCCGCAGAAGTGGCGCAAGGCATCATCGCGTTGGCGCAGAGTTTTACCCTAGAGCAGACCGGAAAATTCTTTAAATGGACCGGCGAAGAGAGAGCCTTTTAGCATGGCACGCTTAAGCACAGACAAACCTTTCATCCACACCGATTGTGATGTTGTTGACACCACCTTCGGTGCTTTCGTTGAAATCGGGCGCGGCAGCCGTTTGGCGCATTCAAGCTTGGATGATTATTCCTATTGCGACCGCTTTGCGGACATCGCCAACACCTCTGTCGGCAAGTTTTCCAACATCGCTGCTTTCGTGCGCATCGGTGCAACGGATCACCCGATGGAAAAGGCCAGTCTGCATCATTTTCACTACCGCTCTGCGGATTATTTTGATGATGCAAAACACGACGAAGCGTGGTTCGACCATCGGAAGTCGCGCCGCACAGTGATCGGCCACGACACATGGCTGGGGCACGGCGCGCAAGTGCGCCCCGGTGTCACCATCGGCCATGGCGCGGTTATCGCAGGCGGCGCCATCGTCACCAAAGACGTGCCCCCCTATATGATCGTCGCGGGCCTGCCAGCCGTTCCGCTTCGGCCGCGGTATGCCCCTGGCATTGCAGATCGGATGATGAGCTTGGCGTGGTGGGATTGGCCGCATGACGCCTTGCGGCGCGCCCTCGAAGATTTTCGCACCCTCAGCGCTGAAGCGTTTTTAGAGCGCTACGAATAACGACACGTTCAGCCTCGACGGCTAGGTATCAGCCAAGGTTAAGGTCACCTTATCACCCGCAAACCACGTGCGCCCCACCTCAATCGGCACGCCGTTTGAGTCCACATTGACGCTGATGGTGCGCAAGATCGGCGCGTGTTCCGAGATTTGCAGATGCAAGGCCTGTGTCGCCGTCGCAAGCTTGGCATTCACCCGCGTTGAGGCACGCGTGTAATCCGTCACGCCAAACTGCGCGAGGGCGGCTGTGACAGAAGAGTTATCCGCCAAATAGTTCAACAACTCAGGGAAACGCTCGGCCGGAAACACACTGCGAAACAAAGCGATGGCTTGGTTATCGGACAAAGACAGCCCCTCGTAAACATGTACCAAAGCCCCCTCGTCCAATTCAAGCGCTGCACGCTCGGCTGCATTGGCGGGGCGCGTTTCTCGGGACAAAACTGTCTTGGCGGGCGTCCGCCCTGCGGCTTTGAGGTTTTGGTGATACCGCACCCTTGGCCCGATGGGATAGTCTGTGGGCGTTGTTTGCACAAACACCCCCGACCCGCGCCGCGTGTAAACCAGCCCCTCGTCCGCCATTGCAGACAAAGCGTGGCGCACCGTGTGGCGATTGACGCCGAAACGCGCGGCCAATGCCGTCTCCGTCGGAAGCTTGTGCCCCTTCGCATAAAGCCCTTCGGCGATGTCGTTGCGCAGCGAAGCTGCGATGGCTTTCCAGATCGGGGTGCGAGGCGGCATGTCACAAAAACTTCACAGTAAAGGGGATTGGAATGGATGGCGTACTTCGGTAGTATTTGTATAGTTGTATAGCATATCTCAAAAGGTGTCTAGATGAATGTCATGACCGACCCAAACGCCGCCCGTAAAAATTGGCTTGGACTGCTCGCCAAAGCGCCCGCCTCTGACCTCGCCCAATACTTGGAGGCCCTTGATTTGCAGGCACCGCACCAAATTTTGCGCGCCCCTGAAATCGGCGGCGTCATGGTGCGTGGCCGTGCCGGTGCGATTGGCGAAGCCTTCAATTTGGGCGAAATGACCGTCACCCGCGCCTCAGTCAAGCTTGACGATGGCACTGTTGGACATGGCTATGTGCAAGGCCGCGACAAAGCCCATGCGCTGCAAGCCGCCTTGATCGATGCGCTGATGCAGACAGATGCCGCTGAGCGTGTACGTGAAGGTGTTCTGACCCCACTCAACGCGTCAATGAGCAAAAAGAAAGCGACCCGCGCAGCCAAAGCTGCCGCGACCAAGGTCGATTTTTTCACCATGGTGAGAGGAGAAGATTAATGCAAGCCCATGTTTTAGAAGGCGGTTTTGACGACCATCCTGTTGACTCGTCTCACGCCTTTCGTGCTGTCATGACCGCGATGGCCCGCCCCGGCAATATCGCGTCCCTTACAGGCGCTTTGCCGCCAGCCCCTTTGTCGGTGGCCGCTGGTGTGGTTTTGCTCACGCTTTGCGACCCTGAAACACCTATCTATCTGGCCCCCAGTTTTGACACACCAGAGCTGCGAGACTGGATTACCTTTCACACCGGCGCGCCTTTTGTGGCGGCTGAGGCGGCCATGTTTGCAGTTGGCACTTGGCATGACCTGCCTTTGACCGCCTTCCCTATCGGCACCGCAGAGTACCCAGATCGATCTGCCACTTTGGTTGTCGAATGTGAAAGCCTGTCTAACACCGGCGCGGTTTTGCGCGGCCCCGGCATCAAGGATCAAATCACACTATCTTTGCCTGACTCGGACGTGTTCCAGTCCAATGCAGCCCTGTTCCCACTGGGCCTAGATTTCATTTTCACCTGCGGCGACCGCCTTGCGGCGCTGCCCCGCACAACGAGGGTCAGCTAATGTATGTCGCTGTCAAAGGTGGCGAGCGCGCCATCGATAATGCCCACGCATGGCTTGCAGAAGAACGCCGTGGCGACGCAAAAATTGCCGAGCTGAGCGTCGCGCAAATTCGTGAACAAATGGCCTTGGCGGTCAATCGCGTGATGGCCGAAGGGTCGCTTTATGATCCCGATCTGGCGGCCCTCGCGATCAAACAATCGCGCGGCGATTTAATCGAGGCGATTTTCCTGATCCGTGCCTACCGCACCACGCTGCCACGGTTTGGCAGCTCAAATCCGATCGAGACCGAAGATATGCAATGTGATCGGCGCGTATCCGCGACGTTCAAAGATGCACCGGGGGGACAAGTTTTAGGGCCAACTTTTGACTACACCCACCGTCTATTGGATTTCAAACTGGCCGCTGATGGCGAGGTGCCCGAGGCCGCGTCGGCAACGGCCCCCACAGAGGCAACCCCGCATATCATGTCGTTTTTGGATCGTGAAAACCTGATCCAGCCTGAGAAAACCAGCGACGCCACGCCCGACGATTTGACACGCAAGCCTTTAGAATTGCCGGCCAGCCGTGCGCTGCGGTTGCAATCATTGGCCCGCGCTGACGAAGGGTTTATCCTTGGGATGGCCTATTCAACCCAACGTGGTTATGCGCGCAACCACGCTTTTGTGGCAGAGCTGCGCATCGGTGCAGTGGCAGTCGAAATGGATATACCTGAGCTTGGGTTTGCCATTGAGATTGGCGAGATTACAGTGACGGAATGCGAAACTGTCAACCAGTTTCAAGGTTCAAAAACACAGCCGCCACAGTTCACACGCGGCTATGGGTTGGTCTATGGCATGACCGAACGCAAAGCCATTTCGATGGCTTTGGTCGATCGTGCTTTGCGCTGGAAAGAACTGGGCGAAGACAATCTTGGCGCGCCCGCGCAAGACGAAGAATTCGTGCTCTATCACTCAGACAACATTCAAGCGACTGGGTTCTTGGAACACATCAAACTGCCGCATTACGTGGATTTTCAATCCGAGCTGGAACTGATCCGAAAACTGCGCCGCGACGCAGAAGCGAACATCACGCAGGAGGCTGCACAATGAGCCCTTCAATCGTTGTATTTGATATCGGCGGCGTGCTCGTCGATTGGCAACCGCATCTCGCTTGGGCTGATGAATTTGCCACAGAAGCTGAAGCGCGCGCCTTCATGGACCGTATCGCGTTTTCAGCCCGCAATCTGCGCGGCGACAATGGAGAGCGCTTTGCAGACATGGCGCTCGAGTTGGAAGATCCAGAAGATCAACGCCGCTTGGCCGCGTATGTTTCAAACTATGCCAAAACCGTGCAGCACTCTTTGCAAGGCACATGGGATATTCTGGATGAGCTGAAAGCCAAGTCTGTGCCCGTGCATGGGATCACCAATTGGTCTGCGGAAACCTGGCCAGAAGGACTCAAAGCGCATCCGCGTTTGGCAGAGGTCTTTGGCACCTTGGTTATTTCAGGTGTTGAAGGCGTGATCAAACCTGATCCACGTATCTTCGCGATACTGTGCGAGCGCGCTGGTGTGGCACCATCCGACTGCGTTTTCATCGACGACAGTCCCAAAAACGTAGACAGCGCCAAGGCGGCAGGATGGGATGCAATCCACTTCACATCGCCTGAGGCTTTACGTACAGCTTTAACAACGCGAGGCCTGCTATGAGCGCCCTTCCTGCAAGCGAATATAACTTCGCCTACCTTGACGAGCAAACCAAGCGGATGATCCGCCGCGCGATTTTGAAAGGCTTGGCGATCCCCGGCTATCAGGTGCCGTTTGCCAGCCGCGAAATGCCGATGCCTTATGGCTGGGGCACCGGCGGCGTGCAAGTGTCAGCCGCCGTGCTGACGCCCGATGACACCTTCAAGGTGATCGACCAAGGCGCGGATGACACGACCAATGCCGTGTCGATCCGCAGGTTTTTTCAAAAAACCGCTGGGGTGGCTGTCACGGAGGCCACAGCACAGGCCAGTGTGATCCAAACGCGTCACCGTATTCCTGAGCATGATCTGCGCGACGATCAGATCTTGGTCTATCAAGTGCCGATCCCTGAGCCTTTGCGTTTTCTTGAACCTTCCGAGGTCGAGACCCGCAAGATGCATGCCCTTGAGGAATACGGCCTCATGCATGTGAAACTTTATGAAGACATCAGCCAGCATGGCGACATCGCCACGGCCTATGCCTATCCGGTGAAGGTCGAAGATCGCTATGAGATGGATCCTTCCCCTATTCCGAAGTTCGACAATCCAAAGCTTGAAATGGCAGGCATTCAACTGTTTGGCGCAGGCCGCGAGCAGCGCATCTATGCCATTCCGCCTTACACAAAAGTGGTGAGCCTCGATTTTGACGACTACCCTTTCCAGCCCACCAAAGCCGATCACGCCTGTGATCTGTGCGGGGCGACGGACAGCTATCTAGACGAGCTGATTGTCGACGACAAAGGTGGGCGGATGTTCATGTGTTCGGACACGGACTACTGCGCCTGCCGCCGCAAAGCCGGCCACGTCGGCGCGAAGGGCATCGCCTATACGGGGGATCCGGTATGACCCAAGGTATTGATCATCTTGGATTAACAGTCAGCGACCTCAGCGCAAGCCTTGCCTTTTTTACCGATGCGCTTGGATGGGAAAAGTTTGGGGAAAACCCCGATTATCCTGCGGCCTATATCACGGATGGCTATGGGAAAATCACACTTTGGCAGCGCACCGGCGACAGACCCCAAGATTTTGACAGGCACAATAATCTGGGTCTGCACCATGCGGCCCTCAAAGTTGCGAATGCTGCTGAATTGGCTGAGCTCTACGCTCGGGTCGAGAACTGGCCCGGCGTGACTGTTGAGTTTTCGCCCGAATTGTCAGGCAAAGGGCCCAAAGAACATTTCATTATAAGGGAACCCGGCGGAACCCGATTGGAGATCAGTTATGACCCACGTTAACCCCCTCCTACAGGTCGAAAACATCGCGAAATTCTATGGGGCGCGCATCGGCTGCACCGATGTGTCCTTTGACCTTTACCCCGGTGAAGTCATGGGCATCGTCGGCGAAAGCGGCTCGGGCAAATCCACGCTCTTGAACTGCCTCGCAGGGCATTTAACGCCCGACCAAGGCGCTGTGCGCTTTGACACCCGCGCAGGTGGCCTGCGCGACACGATCACCATGTCTGAACCCGAACGTCGGATGCTCAGCCGCACCGATTGGGCTTTTGTACACCAACATGCCCGCGACGGGCTGCGCATGAATGTCAGCGCTGGCGGCAATGTGGGCGAGCGCTTGATGGCAGTGGATGCCCGCCATTATGGCGACATTCGCTCCGAGGCCATCGACTGGCTCGGGCGCGTGGAAATCACCGAAGATCGCATCGACGATCGCCCCACGGCCTTCTCTGGCGGCATGCAGCAACGCCTTCAAATCGCGCGCAATCTGGTGACAGGCCCGCGGTTGGTGTTTATGGATGAACCCACTGGCGGCTTGGATGTCTCGGTACAGGCGCGGCTGCTTGATTTGCTGCGTGGCTTAGTCCGCGAGATGAACCTCAGCGCGATTATCGTCACACACGATTTGGCCGTTGTGCGCCTTTTGGCGGACCGGCTGATGGTGATGAAAGACGGCCATGTGATCGAAACGGGCCTGACCGATCAAGTGCTGGACGATCCGCAGCACGCCTATACGCAACTTCTTGTCTCCTCTGTTTTGCAGGTTTAAAGCTATGATTTCTGTTGAAAATGTTTCAAAATCCTTCGTGCTGCACAATCAAGGTGCCGCTGAAATTCCGGTGATGCACGAGGCCTCTTTGCACGTGGCCGCGGGCGAATGCGTGGCCTTGATCGGGCAATCGGGCGCAGGCAAATCCACTTTGATGCGGATGATCTACGGCAATTATCTGACCGCTTCGGGCCGGATCATGATCGGTGATGTAGATGTGGCGAAAGCCGCCCCACGCGATATCATTCAACTGCGCCGCCGCACGCTGGGCTATGTCAGTCAATTTTTGCGGGTGGTGCCAAGGGTGTCGACGCTGGATGTTGTGGCAGAGCCACTGTGGTCCACGGGCACAGACCGCGATGTCGCGATCAAACACGCGCAAGGCCTGTTGGAGCGCTTGAATATTCCTGAGCGTCTATGGGCGCTTAGCCCGACGACCTTTTCGGGCGGCGAACAGCAACGTGTCAACATCGCGCGCGGTTTTGCCTATCAATACCCTGCGCTTTTACTGGACGAGCCGACCGCAAGCTTAGATCCCACCAATCGCGCAACGGTGTTGGACATGGTCTCCGAGGCCAAGGCGCGTGGTGCCGCAATCATCGGAATTTTCCACGATCATGCAGCGCGTGATGCGATCTGTGACCGCCAGTTGGATGTCACCCAGTTCACTCCAGGATTAGCAGCATGAGCGGGCGCCTTATCGCCATCGTCGGCCCATCCGGCGTTGGCAAAGACAGCGTGATGTCGGCTTTAGCTGCCCATGATCCGCGTTTCAAACTGGCGCGGCGTGTCATCACCCGCCCCAGCGATGCGGGCGGAGAAGACTTTGACGGCGTGAGCGAGCTTGAGTTTCTGGCGCGCGAAGCCGAGGGTGACTTTGCCCTAAGCTGGCCTGCGCATGGATTGCACTATGCCATTCCTGTCGACGTCGATGCCCTGTTGCAAGACGGATATGATGTGTTGGCCAATCTGTCACGCTCAGTTCTCGTTCAAGCCAACACTCGTTTTGAACGGTTTGATGTGATCAATCTGACAACCAAACGCGAGGTTCTGGCCAAACGCTTGGCCGAAAGGGGCCGCGAAACGGCAGAACAGATAGCCCTACGCCTTGATCGCGTCGCCACTTTGCCCGCTGGCATTCAAGCCCATGAGATCGACAACAGCGGTGCGCTGACAGACACCGTTCAGGCCGTGATGGCCAGCCTTTATCCAGTCAAAGCGTAGCGGTGGATTTGATGAAACATGCCGTCTGCATCCTGACCCATCACTGTAATCGCATTGATTATGAACGGATCAGGCACGACAGGCGTCACCTGCGGTGCGAGCTTGGCCATGACCGTTGCTGCGACCTCTTTGGACAAAGCACCGCTCAAGGTCAGGTGAAAATGAAAGTCTTCAAAGATAAAGGGATATCCCCAGTCCAGCATCTGCTGGTCTTGGCGCGCATTCAACGCAGCTTTGCGACGCCGCGCAATGTCAGCATCGGTCAAGGGCGCGCGCAAATGGTCGAAGTCTTTGACCACGGCGCTGGCAAAATCTTGCAAAAGCGTGCTGGCGTCTCTGGGACGCAGGGCGACAAAGCCGCGATCATCGCGCAGCTCAAGCGTGCCGATGTCAAAGGCAGCCTGCCTTTTGGCAAAGGCTTCGGCAGCGCTGTGCAGCTGATCCAAACTTGCCCCATCCGCCAATCGAAACGGGGCCTTCAGCGTGGCGTGCAGACCGTATTTACGCGGCGTTGCCGTAATATGCGCAACATCGACGCTCGCCACATCACAATGGGACACGCGACACCCTTGCGCACTGTCCCAACCCAACCAAGCCGCACCAAAGGCGGCGAACTCATCGTTCGGGGTGTAAAAAATTGCATACCGTTCAAACATTTGCTTTCCTCCGCAGAGCTAACCATCTGCCAAAAACGTGTGACATTACTATGACAAACCATACCATTTTCGCCAATGCCAACCTTATTTTGAACGATGAAGTCGTGCGAGGGTCCTTGCGGATCAAAGACGGGATCATCACCGATATCGACACCGGATCAACTGTGCCCTCGGGCGCGATTGATCTTGAGGGCGATTATCTTGCCCCTGGTATGGTCGAATTGCACACCGACAACTTAGAACGCCATCTTGCCCCCCGCCCCAAAGTAGATTGGCCGCATCGCGCCGCAATTTTGGCCCATGACCGAGAGCTTGCAGGCACAGGTATCACCACCGTGTTTGATGCGCTGCGCGTCGGATCCATCATTTCGACCCAAAAAGGCCGTTACATCAAATACGCGCGATCTATGGCGACCGAGATCTTAGAGATGCGCGCGGCAGGCACCCTACGTATCAGTCATCATATCCACCTACGCGCAGAGATCTGTTCGGAAACGCTGCAAGAGGAGCTGGATGAATTTACGCCTGAAGATCGCATCGGCTTGGTCTCGATGATGGATCACACGCCGGGCCAGCGCCAATTTGTTGATGTGCAAAAATTCAAAGATTACATCTGTGGCAAACAGGGACTCAATGACGCCGAGTTTGACACGTACGCCGCATTTTTATGTGGCTTGCAAACGAAACTCGGCCCACAGCACGAACGCGCCACAGCTCATGCGGCCCAACGCCTTGGGGCGACACTTGCAAGTCATGATGACACGACAGCGGAACAGGTGGCGCAGAGCCTTGCCTATGGTGTACGATTGGCAGAATTCCCAACCACGCTGGAAGCTGCGAATGCCTGTCGAGATGCAGGGATCGCAACCATCATGGGGGCACCTAACCTCATTCGCGGCGGGTCACATTCGGGCAATGTGGCAGCCTCTGAACTGGCGCAGCTGGACCGCTTGGACATCCTGTCGTCTGACTATGTGCCCTCCGGCTTGCTGATGGCTGCGGTTCAACTTGGCGATCTTTGGGGTGACTTGGCCCGCGGGATCAGAACCGTAACAGCGCATCCTGCCAAAGCTGTGGGGCTAACTGACCGAGGATCGCTTTGTGTTGATCAGCGTGCAGACCTCATTCGGTTTTCCACCTTTGACGGCACGCCCGTTTTAAATGAAACGTGGAGCGCGGGCCGACGGGTATGTTAAGCGAAAAATACCAAATTTGACGCATTTGAACACAGGGGCGCAGGTCGGTCATATAACCGCTGCGCCTTTTTTCTGTCTGCACCCCCCGTGCCAATTGATAAAGCTGTTGATGTTAATGCAGCATCTGACAATTGGTTAGAACGCGCCACAACTTCAAACGGCACCTTGCGACGCTTCAAGACTTTCGCATGAGTACAAAGTCACAGTTGACGCGCCGTTTGATCTTAGGCTTCATGTTCCGAAAGCACGTCCTCCAAAGTCCTTTTTGCAAAACCTGATCGTTGATATGTCACCGTACAACCGCAAAGAACTCGGACATAAAATCGCTCATTCCTTTTGCGAAATGAGCGGCAACGTTGAACGGCTTAAAGGTCATGACGCAATGGCCCCAAGTGCATCTATGTCTTTCAGCGATATAGATTTGCCGAATGAGCTCAGCGCGCTGTTGATAAATCGCAAGATCTACACAGAGACTTGAGACTGCGAAGACCTTGAAGGATAGCAAAAATTGCACCTGAAACCGTTGATCACAAATATTGATATTGGCTTGCGGGAACAAGGGGTAAGTGAGTTTTGGCATCAACGCGCACCATTTAGGCCAATTGAGAAACTCCAAACATGCGCCGCCAAAATCACGAGCTGCGGTCCTAATTTCTACAGGCATCAATTTGCGTTGTCCGCGCTACCATTTCGCTCAGCACCGATGTGAGTGCCAAGCTGTAGGGAGTCTGGGTGCGGCCCAAATAGATAGCCTGTCACCTTTGGACCCATCCAATCGATCGTTTTTTCAAACAAAAGCGGTGCGTCATCCGCGATGTCATTTCTTGTCTCCCAGTGAACGGTTTCATCTTAAAGCTCTCAGCAAAGCGCCGAGTGATCTCAATTCGAATCTCACGTACTGGCAAACGCGATACAAAGAGTATTTTTAATGCAAAATACATTTTATATTGAAAAAATAGATATAAAACCACCTTAAATAAAATATTTTTACTTTTATTGGCTGCAAAAAACCTTAAAAATTATAAGCAATCACAACAGGATCCCCGAATGAACCACGTGAATGACCAAGCCATCGAGGAAGCTCCACAGAAGGCGTCCCCTGTGGTTCCCAAAAAAACGGGCCATCCGCAAAAGCCACAGCCACTCTATTTGTCGATCCGCGCTCGAATTCTTGAAAAGATAGCCGACGGCACGTTGCCGAAAGGTTCGGTCATCAAAGAAGGCCCGCTCGCATCGGTTTTTGGCGTCAGCAGGGCTCCAGTTCGACGTGCACTTCACCAAATGAAACAGGACGGAAAGCTAAGACCCGCCTTAGGCCAAGGCTTTGTCATTGGCTTAGGACCAGAAACTACCGTTAAGAATGCCGTAGACCTAAAATCGGCCTTTAGTCAGAATTCGGCGCCAGAAATGGAAAGGACTGCGACATGGGAAAACATCTATGATGACATGCTTTTGGATGTCACAAACTGCTTACCGTTTGGCACGTTCCGCATAAGCGAAACGGCTGCTTGCACACACTTTTCCGTCGGAAGAACGGCTTTACGCGATGCCTTGGGCAAACTCTTAGACAATGGCTTTTTAGAAAAGTCGAATGGATCGCACTGGATAGCAGGTCCGTTGACAGCAAACGATATCCACGAGGCCTTTGAAATTCGCAGACTTTTGGAACCCGTCGCCTTTCAACAGTCTGTTCCGAATTTTGATCGGACTGCCATTCAATCGATGAGAGAAAGGGTCGCAGATCTACTCAAGGATCTTGAGGCACACGATCCATCGAAAATTGAAGACATCGAAGAAGACCTCCATCGCATATTGTTGGAAAACTGTGAAAACAAGAGGCTTTTACACGCGATTGGAAGAAGCCAGTTCCCCTTCATCGTGAATAGAATTTTTCGACGCAATTTTGGGTTAACTCCGGATCAACCTGCTTTGGAAGACCATCTTCAAATTCTAGATTTTACCATTAAAAATCAGATAGATGTAGCGAAAAAAATGTTGGAAGTGCACCTCGAAACGGCGGAGCAAAATACAATGGCAAAGCTACGTGTTCTGTCAATTTTGCCGAAACCGATCACCGCACCGTACCTGATAAACATTCATTAAGGACAGGCTGATGAAAAACGCTCCCCTACGGGTGCTGGGAACAAGCGTAACCCTTTTGGATGAAGTTCAAAAACTTGCGCGCGATGATCTTGGCTTTGCGATCGAGTTCAATGTGCAAAGCGGCGTCGAAGTAATGCAAAATGGAATTTTGCGCCCAGACACCTATGACATCTATGATCAGTGGTATCACAGCATCGAACTTCTTTGGACCGCGGGTGCGATCCAAAGTACGGATTCACAGCGTCTCGCGCTTTGGAACGACGTGGGCCCTCTCACCAAAACAGGTCGCTTCACAGACGGCGCAGACCTTGGTGCAGGGCGACGTCCAATTGATGTACAGTTCATCCAAGAAGACGGAAAGTTGGGCAGCCAGCAGTCACGACACCTAAGTGCGGTCCCGACCGTACACAACGCGGATTCCTTTTCTTATGACCCTCGCCATACCCCTAAATCACAAACGCTTGGTGACGAAAGTTGGGGCTGGCTTCTCTGTGACGATTGGCACGGAAAAGTCGGGATGAATACCGACCCGTCTATAGGTATCGCGGACATGATCTTGGCCGCACGCGCGACTAATCTGATCGACTTTAAGGATATCGGGAACCTCAAGATCAACGAAATCGATGAATTGCTCGACAAGCTCGTTCAATTCAAAAAGGAAGGGCATTTCGGCAAGTTTTGGGCAAACGTATCCGAGTCTATTTCCTACATGTCACAACGCAAGGGCCGCATTGGCGGGATTTGGTCCCCTGCTGCGACGAACCTGCGCGCAAACGGCCAACCTGTACGCATTGCGGCCCCAAAGGAAGGGTATCGCGCCTGGCACTCAGGCTTATGCCTGTCGTCGAAACTGAATTCGGAAAAAGAAGACCAAGCATACGCGTATTTGAATTGGTGGTTGTCAGGTCGCCCTGGCGCAATCCTAGCAAGACAAGGGTATTACTCCTCAACACCTGCGCAAACCCGCAAATACCTAACGCAGGCCGAATGGGATTATTGGTACGCAGGCAAAGCAGCCTCAGAAGAGCTTTGCGATCCGCAAGGCTATAAAATAATTCCCCAGAACGCTGTCAGAGAAGGTGGATCACACAAAGATCGCATGAGCAGAATTATCATGTGGAACACCCTGATGGACGAGCAAAATTACCTTGTCCGGCGCTGGAACGAGCTGCTCTCAGCCTAACACTCACGAAACTTAAAAAAGGAAATCGGAAAGTTATGAAAAACATTAAATGCTCATTTGGTGTCGATATCGACTCCGTCGCAGGTTGGCTTGGATCATACGGTGGTCAAGACAGCCCCTCTGATATCCAACGCGGTGTGTTCGCGACAGAGGTCGGTGTGCCGCGTCTTCTACGTTTGTTTGAACGATACGAGTTGCCCAGCACCTTTTTCATTCCGGGTCACACGCTTGAGTCCTTTCCCAAAGAAATGGAAATGATCCAAAAAGCAGGGCATGAAATCGGCGCCCACGGATATTCACATGAAAATCCCGTGGCGATGACGCTGCAACAAGAAGAAGATGTTTTGGCAAAATCTGTCGATCTCATCAAAGCGCTGACAGGAAAAAGGCCAAAGGGTTACGTTGCCCCTTGGTGGGAAATGTCCGCGAACACCGCCGCCCTGTTGCAAAAATACGGTTTCACCTACGATCACAGTCAAATGTATCGCGACTTCCTTCCGTTTTATGCGCGGGTTGGTGACGAATGGTCCAAAATCGATTATTCCAAGGATGCCAGCACTTGGATGAAACCCATGAAACACGGCACCGAGATCGATTTGGTTGATATTGCTGCCAATTGGTACGTCGACGATTTGCCGCCAATGATGTTTATGAAGGCCGCCCCAAACAGCCACGGCTTTGTTAGCCCACGCGACATCGAGATCATGTGGCGTGACCAGTTTGACTGGGTGTACCGCGAAATGGATTACGGCACGTTTTGCTTCACCATCCACCCAGATGTTGCTGGTCGTCCGCAGGTCTTGTTGATGCTGGAAAGGTTGATTGAATACATCAACACCAAAGAAGGCGTCGAATGGACTACATTTGAAAACATCGCCGATGACTTCCGCAAACGCTTCCCGTTTGAAAGCGATCAGCGCCCCGAAACAATCTAGCTGCAAGCAAGTTTCTAGCCGCATCCGCATATATAATGCGGGTGCGGGTCATTTGGAAAGGATCGAAAATATGTGTTCCGCCTGTGGATTTCCACCCGCTTTGGGCCATTGGACAGATGCCGGAGGAGAAACCGCACACGACCGTTTGCGTATCAGGTTTTCCCGCGCAGCGCTGGTGACCAAACTTGTCCAGCCCCTTGGGGTCAAGGTCACTGATCTGGGCTTGCAACCAGGCTTGCAACTTTCAAATGGCACGGGGAAAACAGTTATTTGTGACACCTTAGAAGACGTATGGGCGCAAATCGAGACCCTGACCGGCACGCCATTTGATCCTCTTAATACGAGTTTAGGCGCTTAAGATGACAGGTGACAACCGATTGCAACTGACCATTCTTGGGGGGTTCCTTGGCGCGGGCAAAAGCACGTGGTTGCGCCATCACCTTTTTGCCGGAACCTATGAGGCACCACATGTAATCGTCAATGAAGTCGCGTCTCATGCCGTGGATGACACTTTGCTTCAAGGGGCAGCCCATATCGATGTTCTGTCTGGCGGATGTGTGTGTTGTGACAGACGTGACGAGGCGCTTTTGTTGCTGCGCAGAATTTGCAACCAACGAAGCCGCAAGCAAGCGCGCCCTCAAGTGCGTCATCTGGTCTTTGAAATGAGCGGTGTCGCGGATCCCAGCGCCATCCTTGCGGCGATACAGGCCGATCCAGTCCTAGCAAGGCATATCGTGCTCAAGGAAATTGTCGTCGTCGTCGACGCGATTCATGGGCAAGATCAGTTGCAGTCCGAAACCTTAGCCAGAGCGCAGATTGAGGCAGCAGACCGCATATTGATCAGCAAAACCGACAGCTGTTCGGTGGCGCATTTGGCCGAACTTATCGCGACATTGCGCACGATAAGTACTGCCGCTGAGGTTCATATTTCTCATTTCGGGACCGAAGCATCGCTGCCAGAATTACCTGCGGCCCGCCCCGCACCGTTACCAGAACTGGACAGCAGTCCCCCGTTGTTGTCCCAGTCCATCGACCTAAATCAGTTCGGCGCAAATGCCGATATTTGGGTTGGACTGTCCGTATGGCTGTCTGCCATGCTTTACGTCCACGGGAACCAGCTTGTGCGGGTGAAAGGCGTCGTTCGGACGCCCAGCGGCAGGTTACTGTTGCAGTCGGTCCGCAAAGTCATGCAATCGCCGGAGCGCATCCCCGATGAATTCTCGAGTGAAAGCAACGTCGAAAACACTCTCGTCATTATCGGCAGAGGCATTGTCCCAGACTTAAACCTATCCTCACTGCGCAATTCTATTGAGAGCACATATCGATGATCGCCAGCGGGCTTATCGTGTTTACAGCTGATCTGCCATGGAGTGAAATTGGGGCACGCGCCTTTATGACAGCACTGGTTGTGCTTTTGGTGGCTCTGATTGTCGGGAAATTGGGGCCTATGATCGGCGGGCTCATGGCAGGTTTGCCGATGGGATTTGCGCCTGGGTTCTATTTCTTGATTAAGACGCAAAGCACGCCTGCACTGCATGCGGCTGGCTCACACGCCTTACTGGCGCTGTGTGCCACCCAAGCGTTTTTACTTTCCTATATGTTGACCTGTCGGTTCAGCGCACCAATGGCCTCATTGTGCTATTCCATTGGCATATGGCTGTTGGCAATATATGCGCTCAACATGTTATCTCTTGGCTTACCGGCAACATTTGCGCTGTTCACAATGACGACTTTTGCAACACGAAAACTCGGCAAAGGTCTGCGCCAAAACGATGTGGTCACAGACCGAAGTGAAAGCTATGTGCTTTTGATTGCGCGCGCCTGCTTTGGTGGTATCCTTGTTGCGGTTGTCACTGTCTGCGCGCCAAAACTTGGCGGAGAGCTATCAGGTATACTGCTTGCATTTCCCATTGGATTTGCTTTGATTTGCCTCACAACCCACGAACAATATGGCCCTGCAACGCTGATCGATTTTGCCTATTCCGCCCTTCGCGGCGCAACGAGCCTTGCCATGTTTTGCCTTGGGTTCACCGCCGCCCTTTCAGCCGTATCGGGATATCGGGCACTTGCGATCGGGCTTATTGCTGCTTTGGTCTCAACTGGGGTACTGATGCTCATTGCTGCATCGGAAAAAAAGTCGCTTAGCCTTCGACGCTCTGCATAGTTTTCAGATTTTTCGCAAAAAACTGCCGCCATCATCGGCAAAGCGAAAGACCATAAGAAGATCTGAAAGTTTTTCAGCGTTCATTACGAAAGGATTTGGGCAAAGTGACAAGGGCGCCAACGGATATCTTCTCGATCAATTTTTGACAGATTATTCAAATCAACGCACGGATACATACGGTAATGATGTCACAAATCAACTTCGCCTGACATGCGAAGTCATCGAATGCGCACGGCATGCGGTGGGGCGCGACTATATCCATACAACCGGTTTCAAGGCCAATGCGCCCGCATTTGGCGCCGGAAATTGCCGAAAAGATGATATCCGAAGGTGATTGCGATTTTGTCGCCATTGGCAAGGACGCGCTCGCGTCTCACGATTGGCCTCATTGCGTACGAAATGACAAAGGTCGACGCGTTTTCACTGCTTTGATGTTCGCGCTTTTTGCAAATATCGAAACCACGCAAGCCTATTTCGCCCACAGTGCTAACTTAAAACTTTTCTAGAAAAGGTCAGAATATTTTCGCCAAGTGCGTCGTGCGTCCAATTGGGAAACGCAGATTCAAACCACGTTTAAAAGATGTGCGCGGACATTGGCATCACGCATGGTCGCAATAAATAAGCCCCAAGCAACTGGCCGGTCTCAACCTGCGATCACGCGATGCACAGTCTAAGTATACAATGAAATCAAAGTGGTGCGGGTGAAGGGACTCGAACCCCCACGCCATAGGCGCCAGAACCTAAATCTGGTGCGTCTACCAGTTCCGCCACACCCGCATTGCGTGCCTCATAGCAAAGGCAAAAGCGCTATACCAGAGACAAAATGCATCTTTGGGGCGCAAAATGCCAGATTTACCAAAATTTAGCACTTTGCGGTTCTCAAATCTTACCGTAGGCTGCGAGAAGATGGCGGAAAATATCGCCACGACCGAGGCAGTTTTAGAAAAGAGAGCAGTGATGACAAATGGCGTGATTTCGATCGCAAGTCCGATGGTAATATGAATCCAAAAATTCACAATACGTCGCGTAAGCAGTTGAATATCAAGGATATTCTTCCAAGCTATGAAGACGGAATTGCGCTTGGCACCCATGTGCTGACAGCGGATGGCTCCCTGCCTGTCGAGTATCTGCAAGCCGGTGATCGCATCGTGACACGCTCAGGGATGCGCACATTGCGCGGGCTTGATACCCCTGCCCCGCAAATGTTCAAACTGACGTTTGATCGCGCGGAAATCGCCTATGCGGACGGGTTCCAGTTCGATTCCAAAACCGGCAAGGCCTTTGCTGCCTGAAGTCCCTCGCGCTCTTGTTTTAAAGACTTTGTGGCACGGGGTTTAAACTGTTTAAAGGTTTAAGCTTTGCCCGCTTTACATGTTTTTACCTATAAGTTTGACATGTTTTACAACATTTCTAGACACCTATCTTCCGCCCAAACACCGCCTAAATCCCAAGCATTTTGAACACCTTTGGCAGCTCTTCGGGCAGGTCTTCGGCAACCAATCCCGCACCAAAGCTTAAGCCACACTCTGTGTGCAAATAGGCGCCGACCTCTGCCGCCGCATGAGGTGCATACCCCCGCGCCAAAAGCCCCGTGATAAAGCCAGCCAAAACATCACCCGATCCGGCCGTTGCCAGCCACGGCGCGGACCTTTCGTATAGGGACGCATTAATGGAGGCCTTGCCGTCGGGCGAGGCGATGACAGTGTCAGCGCCTTTGAACAGCACGACACAGCCTGCGCGTTTGGCTGCGTCCCGTGTGGCGTCGACTTTGGAATAGGCAGGGCCTGTGATGGCGGGGGCATCTAGCTTTTCGGCGATGTCTGGAAACAGGCGTTTGAATTCGCCCGCATGCGGTGTGAGCACGCAGGACTCATGGAGTTTGGCAAATAATCCCGCGTCTTGGGATAGCAATGTCAACGCATCGGCATCACACACTGTTTTGCGCTTTGCCTCTAGCGCCACAGCGACCAGTTTGGCGGCGCGCGTATCAACACCCAGCGCAGGACCAAGGCAGAGCGCATTGATGCGTTCGTCGTCCAAAACACGCTTGAGCGCCTGCGGGCCGTCAGCTTCCAAAACCATAATGGCGGTGAGCTGCAATGCGTTTTCCAACATGGCAGATTTCGGGGACGCCACAGTGACCATCCCTGCCCCAACACGCAACGCGCCTCTCGCGGACAGACGCGCAGCGCCTGTGTGACCAGCGGCGCCAGAAAGAACAATGGCATGACCGTGGGAGAATTTGTGGCGCGACGCTTCTTTATCAAGATCGTCGCCTGCACCCGTCAGACGGACAGTATGGTCACATGAATAGGTCAGGCCGATGTCTTTAACAGCCAATTTCCCGACGACATCAGGACCGTCACATAAATAGTGCCCCAATTTAGGAGCATGAAAGGTAACAGTTAGGTCCGCTCTAAAATGCGCAAGAGTGTCACCTTCCTTTACGATCAGTTCGCCGCTATCTGCGCAAATCGACGTGGGAACATCAATTGCCACATAGTGCTCAAGGGGCAGACGCGCGCGTTCATATGGCCACAGCCCCAAGCGTATTGTTTTCAAAATAGGTACAAGATCGCCCTGAACAGGCCGCGTTAATCCTGTTCCGAAAAGGGCATCACAAACCACACTAAAATGCTCATTTTGTAAGTCGTGAAGTGTTTTCAAAGTGAGATTTTGTACAGGCCCCAGCGCACACCAGCGGTCATAGTTGGTGCGTGCATCTACGGGCAGCCTATCTGGATCGCCGTAAAGAAAGACATCTACATCCCAGCCGTGTTGCTTCAACAGCCGCGCCACAACGAAGCCGTCGCCGCCGTTATTTCCGGGACCGCACAGAACCACAGCGCGGTGGGACGTCTTGGCCAAGGCGGGCCATTCTTCAAACACGGCGTCAACAACGCCTTGGCCCGCGCGCTCCATCAGTTCAAGACCCGTGACAGCGTCTGAGGCAATGGCGGCCTGCTCAATGGCGCGCATTTGCGCAGATGTTAGGAGTTCGGTCATCTGTCGGTCTCCGGTATAATCCGCGGTATAATCCGTTCATCTGCGGCGCACGCCGCAAAGGAAATGGCGCACATTTGCGCAGATGTTAAAAGTTCGGTCATCTGTTGAGTCTCCACGTCTATCGGTGTCACTGCAGCAAAAGCAGCCGCTAGAATGGCGCGCATTTGGGCAGACTTAAAAGGTTCGGTCATAAAATGCTCAAAATGTTCTTAAACCGCCCCTTTTTAATCCACATCGACTAAATATTATGCAACAAAGCGGGAATCCTGCAGGCGGTTTGATCTGGCTCAGTGTAGCCGATTGTGGCCCCATGTGAGAAGTGATCTGACATATGTGAACGAATATAAGGGAGTCCAAGGTCCATGAAAAAGATCGAAGCGATCATCAAGCCTTTCAAGCTCGACGAAGTGAAAGAAGCACTGCAGGACATCGGCGTGCAGGGTCTTTCTGTTGTTGAAGTCAAAGGTTTTGGCCGTCAAAAAGGCCATACTGAACTGTACCGTGGTGCGGAATATGTTGTGGACTTCCTGCCGAAGGTAAAAATTGAAGTCGTTTTGTCTGATGACCAAGTTGACGGCGCAATTGAAGCGATCGTTGCTGCGGCAAAAACAGACAAAATTGGCGACGGTAAGATTTTCGTTTCGCCTGTTGAACAGGCCATCCGGATCCGTACAGGCGAGTTTGGCGAAGACGCGCTGTAAGCATAAAGCGACCCTTGAGGGTCGTTTTTCCATTCAATACACAATTTAAGGGGATAAGGTCACCATGAGCATCGAAAACGTTCTCAAGACCATGAAAGACGAAGAAGTTCAGTACGTGGACGTTCGTTTCACCGATCCGCGCGGCAAGTTGCAGCACGTGACATTGCGTTACACTGAAGTAGACGCTGATTTTCTTGAAGAAGGCTTCATGTTTGACGGTTCTTCCATCGCAGGTTGGAAATCTATTGACGAATCCGACATGAAACTGATCCCTGACACGGAATCCATTTACATCGATCCGTTCTACGCAGAAAAAACATTGTGTATTCACTGTTCCGTTGTAGAGCCAGACACACGCGAGCCATACGAGCGTGATCCACGTTCTGTAGCTGAGAAAGCAGAAGCTTACTTGATCTCATCAGGTATCGGCGACACAGCTTACTTTGGTCCAGAAGCTGAGTTTTTCTTGTTCGACGACGTGCGCTTCCAAGTGTCCATGAACAAAGTGTCTTACCAAGTTGACGCGCTTGACGGTGCTTGGAACTCTGACACAGAGTACGAAATGGGCAACACAGGCCACCGTCCTGGCATCAAAGGCGGTTACTTTCCTGTAAACCCAATTGATGACGCGCAAGACATTCGCGGCGAAATGCTGACAACTATGGCCAACATGGGCATGAAAGTTGACAAGCATCACCACGAGGTTGCGTCTTGTCAGCACGAACTTGGCTTGATCTTCGGCACGCTTACAAAGCAAGCTGATGAGATCCAAAAGTACAAATACGTTGTGCACAACGTGGCGCAAGCTTACGGCAAATCCGCGACATTTATGCCTAAGCCAATCGCTGGCGACAACGGCACGGGTATGCACGTGAATATGTCCATCTGGAAAGATGGCAAGCCATTGTTTGCAGGCGACAAATACGCTGATCTGTCCGACGAAGCTTTGTACTTCATCGGCGGTGTTTTGAAGCACGCGAAAGCTTTGAACGCGATCACAAACCCATCCACAAACTCTTACAAGCGCCTTATCCCAGGGTTTGAAGCACCCGTTTTGCGTGCTTATTCCGCGTCTAACCGCTCTGGTTGTGTACGGATCCCGTTTGCTGAGAACCCTAAAGCGAAACGCGTTGAAGCGCGCTTCCCTGATCCAGCAGCCAACCCATACCTGTGCTTCGCGGCATTGTTGATGGCTGGCCTTGACGGCATCAAAAACAAAATCGATCCGGGCCCCGCGTCTGACAAAGATCTCTACGACCTTCCACCAGAAGAACTCGCAGAAATCCCAACAGTATGTGGCTCCTTGCGCGAAGCTCTGGACGCTCTTGAAGCGGACATGGACTTCTTGCTCGAAGGCGACGTGTTCACAAAAGACCAACTTCAGGGCTACATGGATCTGAAATGGGAAGAAGTGTACGCATACGAGCACACACCACACCCAATGGAATACAAAATGTACTACTCCTGCTAATCGCTGGATTGGTCAAATTTACGAAAAGGGCGTCTCATGCGAGGCGCCCTTTTTGCATGAACAGAGCTGTGTTTTCCCAGTCAAGTGAAACTTGAGGCCCCTAAAATACCGCGGCAGAAAAGTCTGCTATGTGGACTTTTCTGCCGTTCAACTTTTGGCTTGATATGTCTGCATTCATCTGGAATCCTCGCGTTTACAACATTCGAGGAGGTGAGAACTAGTGACTTTAACATCAAAAGATAGAGCCGCTCTGATAACGTTGGAAGAAGCGCTTTGGCGGGCCGAAACACGCTTTGATCCGGTTTTAATGGATCAAACATTTTCTTCGGACTTCGTGGAGTTTGGCAGGTCAGGGCGCAGATATGAGCGGGCGGAAATGCTATTCGATCCCGACCAAAAGGCTGAAATTAGAGCATTATTACCTCTACCAGACTACTCAGTGGAGCTGGTCGCTGCTGATGTAGCCCTTGCGACTTACACGAGTGAGGTAAGATACGGCGATGAAATCCAAGTCGGACGCCGCTCGTCACTGTGGGTCAAAAATGGCGGTTGCTGGCAACTGCGCTTTCATCAAGGCACACCTTGCTAACGGGTATTCACCGCACGTCGCCTCATCGTAACAGCGGTTCTTCGCGCAGGTTGCAGCATCTGCCACTATGGGCGGTGGCCTCAACTGGTCGGCGCAACACTTTAATCTTTAGGAAGAGATGGAGTGTTTTAAATGAAGTACCGTACCAG